>DATAWP010000053.1:0-53731 GCA_036267155.1 Tepidisphaeraceae bacterium | reverse complement strand
GCGTGAGCACGGTCGGATTGAACGAGGAACAGATCCGGCAATACATTCGCGACCAGGAAAAGATGCAACGCGACTTAGACCAAGGCGAGCTAGAGTTCGAGTGATCCCCAGGCCCCTTTTAGGGGCCTTCCTCATACCACCAGTTCTACCGGTGGTGGCTGATTACCAAGCTCTCGGATGACTAAATAAAGGGTAGTTCGGCCAATGAGCGGAAGACCCGTTAAAGAGTAAGCCGACGCAATTGAATCCTGAAATTTCGGGGTTTCGGTTGCGCCGGCTTTTTTATTTTCTTGGGGCGCCGTTTCGCAATGGAAGCGAGAGAAGCTGATGTACGCTGATCAGGATGCCTGGGCGCGTAAGGCAATTTTGAATGTCGCTACGTCCGGCACATTCTCCAGCGACCGAACAATTTCCCAATACGCCTCGGAGACTTGGAACCTGACACCATGTCCAGTGACATAGAACGGACTGACAATGACGATTTCTCCACTCGCGGGTAAACCGGCTCCCAAAGAATTGCTGGTGGATTTGGCTCGTCTTGAACGTGAGTATTTCGAGCGGCGACCTGATCTGGCCGACCCAACCCAACTGGTCCACTTCGGTACGAGCGGCCATCGCGGCTCGTCGCTGCGAGGAACATTTAACGAAGACCATATCCTCGCGATTACACAAGCGATTTGTGATTTCCGGCGCGGCCAGAATATCAGCGGCCCGCTGTACATGGGCAAAGACACGCATGCGCTATCTGCGCCGGCTCAGCGCACGGCATTGGAAGTTCTGACGGCAAACAATGTCGAGACCTTTATCCAGCCTGGGGATGGGGTAACGCCAGTGCCGGTCATTTCTCACGCAATTCTTGTTTACAATCGCGGCAGGAAACAACGTCTCGCCGACGGCATCGCGGTCACGCCTTCCCATAATCCGCCGGAAGACGGGGGGTTCAAATATAACTCGACTGATGGCGGTCCCGCCGACACCGACGTGACGGGCTGGGTCCAGACTCGCGCCAACGAATTGTTGCGCGCCGGCAATGCCGGAGTAAAGCGCGTCATCTATGCGGCCGCCCTGAAGGCGGAGACGACTCATCCCGCAGATTTTATTCTTCCCTATGTCAACGACCTGCGGAGCGTCATCGATATGGAAGTGATTCGCGGGGCCGGTCTGAAACTGGGAGTCGATCCGTTGGGGGGATCGTCGCTGCCTTACTGGGAGCATATTGATTCCATTTACAACCTCAACATCACCGTCGTTAACAAGAAGATCGACCCCCAGTTCGCGTTCATGACGGTGGACCACGACGGACAAATCAGAATGGATTGTTCCAGCCCGTATGCGATGGCCAGACTCGTTGAGCTCAAAGATAGATTCCGCGTTGCCTTCGCCAACGATCCCGACGCTGATCGCCACGGCATTGTCACGCCGTCCGTCGGATTGATGAATCCCAACCATTATCTCGCCGTTACGATTGGCTATTTGTTGACCCATCGCCCGCGCTGGCCGGAGAATGCGATGGTGGGCAAGACAGTGGTCAGCAGCAGCATCATCGATCGGGTGGTGAGCAAGCTGAATCGAAAGCTATACGAAGTCCCCGTTGGCTTTAAATGGTTTTCGCCGGGGCTTTTCGATGGCTCACTCTGCTACGGCGGCGAGGAAAGTGCCGGTGCGAGTTTCCTACGACTGGACGGTACAGTGTGGACGACGGATAAGGACGGTCCGATCATGGATTTGCTCGCCGCAGAAATCACCGCGCGCACCGGTAAAGACCCGAGCGAACATTTTCGTGATCTGGCGACGGAGTTCGGCACGCCGTATTACGCGCGCATTGATGCGCCCGCGACACCGCAACAGAAAGCCAGCCTCGGCAAGCTGGCGCCCGAGGCGGTGAAGGAGTCGAAGCTGGCCGGTGATCCAATCACCGACAAACTGACGCGCGCTCCCGGCAACAACGCTCCAATCGGCGGTTTGAAAGTCGCAACCGCGAGTGGCTGGTTTGCCGCCCGTCCATCTGGAACGGAAAGCATCTACAAGATTTACGCGGAGAGTTTCCGCGATCAGAAACACCTCGAAACCATTGTGAATGAAGCCCAGCAGATCGTGAATAACGCGCTAGCCGCGCCGCCGAAAGCCTGATTGGGAATCGCCAATAAACTTCACCAAAAGGATGTGAGCAAGCGCTGGCGCAGGTGATTTCGAAGAACGGACTCGACGCGTGGGATACCGCTGCCGGCGGTCTGGGGCGCGAGCCGCCGGGTGAGCCAAGACCCCGCCGCCGCGCTGGCGGCGCAGGGGCAGGTCGGAATGAACTAACCAACCCACGAGGGCGCGTGCGAATGACCAAAGGCAACGACGAAGGCTCGGAGCGTACTGAGCCAGAAGAGAGCAATGCGAAACCCGGCACCGACAAGTCCGGCTACAGCGCCGACGAATGCCGCCATCACCATTAGCCCCAGCCATAGTAACGGGCGCCGTGGCAGGCGGTCCTCTTCTTCGGCGATACCTGTCATCAGCGCCGTAACGAGGGTCTCGCGCCGTTTGCGAGATTTAGCCCGGTCGTTGCGCTCGGGATCGGATGCGGATTCCGGCTTCGGTATAAAGTACGATGCTCCTTCCTGTTTCCCAAGTCTGATAGTGAGGGCATACAATGGCTTGATTGGGCCAGTCAGGCAAGCGTGCACTGAAGACGTTCATGAAAACCATATTGGCTTTTATCGACTTCTCCGACGTGACCGATGCGGTAGTGGAGACTTCCGCCAACCTCGCCCGCGCACTCAAATCGAAGCTCGTTTTGGTGCACGTAGCAACACCCGAATCTGATTATGAGGGCGACGAGAAGCGGAGGGACATTTCACGCGAGGGCGTGTCAGATGAAATGCACGACTATCACCACAAGCTTCAAAAGCTCGAAAGCAACTACCGCGATGCGGGAATCGATACGACTTCACTGCTTGTGCGCAGTACCTCCGCGCGCGGCAAGCCGGTCCGGAAGATCCTCCAGGAAATCGCCAGGGTGAGACCCGGCCTGATCGTTGTGGGCTCTCACGGGCACGGACTCATCCATGACGTCCTGATGGGAAGCGTCAGCTCAGCGGTGGTGCGGAAGGCGGCATGCCCGGTAGTGGTGGTTCCCACCGTAAAGCGCCTCCCGCGCGGCAAGAGGCGCAGCCCCAAATGATTTTTATCACACCAGTTCATAGGCGGCGGGCAAAATCGGGTTGGATCCTCCGCATTTATCTTACAGGCGTAGGCGGGCATGTTCTACCCGCTTTAGAAATGCGGATCTTCCCGCTGGGACGGTGATTTAGAAATGGCAACGTGAAACATAAAATTCTCGGCGAAATCGCCCAACAAAGCTCCGTTTTTACTTTGTTTTGGCGGAAGAGCTGCGGTCCAGCCCTCGTGAACCCGAATATTTGGGCCCTTTGCTCTGCGGCTTGGAAGGAATATGATGTTGACGCTTGCAGAGCCATCGATGAATCGGCTCCAAGGAAAAATATTTGAGTCCTCGGATGACTAAATAAGGGGTAATCCGGCCGCCGGCCGGGAGACCTATTAATGAGTAAGCCGACGCGATTGAATCCCGAAACCTCGGGATTCGGCTGCGTCGGCTTTTTTGTTACTTCGATGCATCGATCCGCTAAATGCATCATGCACGACAGGTTATGGAGAATACATGATGCGCGTTGGAATAGCCGCAGACCACGGAGGGCTTACCTTGAAAGGGCAATTGGCGGAGTTGTTGCGCGGCTCAGGATATGACGTTGTGGACTTCGGTGCCCACCACCTGGACCGTGAAGACGACTACCCGGATTTCGTAATCCCGTTGGCCAATGCTGTCGCCGCCGGGGAGGTTGAACGCGGGGTGGCAATTTGCGGCAGCGGCGTTGGAGCGTCCATTGCTGCAAACAAAGTTTCCGGTGTGCGTGCGGGACTCATCCATGATGTCTTTTCCGCTCACCAGGGTGTCGAAGATGACAACATGAATGTCTTTTGTCTCGGTGGAAATGTAATCGGAGCTTCACTCGCTTGGGAACTGCTTGAGACGTTCCTGGACGCTCACTTCAGCGGTGCACCACGCCACCGGCGACGGGTGGCCAAAGTGCATGCATTGGAGAACCAGAAAGTTATACCTTAAACGTTTCTTTGCAAGCGTGTGCGAAAAACAAGAGTCAGCTTCACTTAGGAAGGAAAGCCACAATGGAACTAGGCATGATTGGACTGGGCCGGATGGGGACCAATATGGTACGGCGCCTGCGGCGCGCGGGTCACCAGTGCGTCGTTTACGACATCCATCCCGAACCTGTACAGGCGCTCGCCAAAGAGGGGGCCGTCGGGACGAAGTCGCTGGAAGACTTCGCGAGTAAGTTGAAAAAACCGCGCGCCGTCTGGTTGATGGTGCCGGCCGCCGTGGTTGACCCGACGCTGAAGACCCTTGCTCCTCTTCTTGAAGCCAATGACGTGGTTATCGATGGCGGCAACTCCTACTACCACGACGATCTCCGCCGCGCCGCCGAATTGAAACCGAAGGGCATCCATTACGTGGATGTCGGGACCAGCGGCGGAGTTTGGGGGTCAGAGCGGGGTTACTGTCTAATGATCGGCGGCGAGGAAGGCGTCGTTCGACGCCTCGACCCCATCTTCGCCGCCCTTGCTCCAAGTATCGAGGAGGCGCCGCGCACGCCCGGTCGAGAGAAGCTAGGTGGCACCGCCGAACACGGCTATCTGCACTGCGGTCCGAGCGGCGCGGGCCACTTCGTCAAAATGGTTCACAACGGCATCGAGTACGGCATCATGGCCGCCTACGCGGAGGGACTGAACATCCTCCGCCACGCCAACGCCGGCAAGCAGAAGCGCACCGTCGATGCCGAAACCACACCGCTGCGCCACCCCGAGTTGTACCCCTACGACCTGAACATTGCCGACATCGCCGAGGTCTGGCGGCGCGGCAGCGTCATCGCCTCGTGGCTGCTGGACCTGGCCGCCAGCGCCCTCGTCGATAGCCCCGATCTGGCGAAGTTCGCCGGGCGGGTGTCGGACTCGGGCGAAGGACGCTGGACGATCGCCGCGGCCATCGACGAATCAGTCCCGGCCCCCGTTCTCAGTGCCGCGCTATACGAGCGCTTCAGTTCGCGCGGCGAGGACGACTTCGCTGAAAAAGTGCTGTCCGCCCTCCGTTACGGATTCGGCGGTCATAAGGAAAAGCCAGCCGTTGAGAAGGGAGGCGCCTGATGGCCGCCTCGCGTTCAGATGCGCTGGTGCTCTTCGGTGTGACGGGCGATCTCGCCCACAAGATGATCTTCCCGGCGCTCTATGCGCTGGCGAAACGAGGCGCCCTGAATATTCCGGTCATCGGCGTTGCCTTCCCGAAATGGAGTCTAGCGCGTCTGCACAATCGCGTGACGGACAGTATCAAGCGATCGGGCGGGATCGATAAGGCGCGTGCTCTTCGCAATCTTCTGTCGCAGCTCAGCTACGTGAGCGGGGACTATAACGATCCAGGCACGTTCACAACCATAAAGAAGGCGCTGGGTAGCGCTCGGCGCCCGGCGCACTATTTGGCAATCCCGCCCTCGCTGTTTGAGACCGTGATTAAAGGGCTCGGCGCGGCGAAGTTGGCGGAGCACGCGCGGGTTATCGTCGAAAAGCCTTTCGGACGCGACCTGGCCTCAGCGCGGGAACTTAACCGTGTGGCGCAGTCGGTATTCCCGGAAGACTCGATCTTCCGCATCGACCACTTCCTCGGGAAGGAGGCGATCATGAATATCCTTTATTTCCGCTTCGCCAATTCGTTCCTGGAGCCGATCTGGAACCGAAACTACGTGGCGAGCGTACAGATCACCCTATCCGAGGATTTCGGCGTGAAGGGCCGCGGTGCTTTTTACGAAACCGCCGGCTGCTTGCGCGACGTGATCCAGAACCACCTCTTCCAAATCGTCGCGCTGCTTGCCATGGAACCGCCGGCCACCAGGGGCTTCGGAGCCATGCAAAATGAGAAAGCCAAGGTCTTTGAGGCCATGCGCCCGTTGAAGTCCCACGACTTGGTGCGCGGCCAGTACGCGGGTTACCGGAAGGAGCCGGACGTGGCGAAGAACTCCGACGTCGAAACTTTTTGCGCCTTGCGTCTCTATATCGACTCGTGGCGCTGGGAGGGTGTGCCCTGGTACCTGCGATCCGGCAAATACCTGGCCGATACGGCGACCGAGGTCCTGGTGGAGTTGAAACTACCGCCGCAGAGCCTTTTCGCCGACTCAGCGCCAAAGACCGGCTGGCCAAACTATCTGCGATTCCAGCTCTCTCCCAAATCCGCCATCGCCCTTGCCGCTCGCGTCAAGCGGGCAGGGAAGGAGTTCATCGGTGACCAGAGAGAACTCTACTTGCTCGAAGAGCAGCCGGGAGAGGAATCGCCTTACGAGCGGCTCTTGGGCGACGCCATGGCCGGCGATGGAGCGCTCTTCACCCGAGAGGACGCGGTCGAAGCCGCCTGGGTGGTAGTCGATCCAGTCCTCAAGAGATACCCGCGGGTTCGGCCTTACAAGCGCCGCAGTTGGGGGCCGAAAGAGGCTGACGCGCTCATCGCCGCCGATGGTCGGTGGCATAACCCCAGACCCAAGGAGGCAGTCGGATGATGAGCCTGCCGCAGGCGTGCTTGCGCCCAACTTGATGGCAGCCCACTAGACCAGCCGCACCAATACCGCACCGTTCTATCCAGGAAAGAAATCAGGAGAGAAATAATGAAAGCTACTCAAAAACTTCACGAAATGGGCCAGAGTCTCTGGCTCGACAACATCACCCGCGGTCTGCTGACCAGTGGCACGCTTCGGGGCTACATCCAGGAGTTCTCGGTCACGGGGCTCACCTCAAACCCCACGATTTTCGACCACGCCATCAAGAACAGTCGCGACTACGATGACGCCATCCCCCGGAAAGTGAACGAAGGCAAGTCGGGCGAGGCGATGTTCTTTGAGTTAGCGATAGAAGACCTCCGCCAGGCCGCGGATCTGTTTCGGCCGATCCACGACCAGACCAATGGCGTGGATGGCTGGGTGTCATTGGAGGTCTCGCCACTCCTGGCCCACGATACGGCCGGCACGCTCGCCGCCGCCAAGGCGCTCCATGCCCGGGCCGACCGGCCCAACCTATTTATCAAGATACCGGGCACCAAAGAGGGCCTCCCCGCTATCGAAGAGGCGATCTTCCAGGGGGTGCCGATCAACGTGACACTCCTGTTTTCACGCGCGCAATATGTCGCGGCCGCGGAAGCGTACCTGCGCGGCGTCGAACGGCGCATCACCGCGGGGCTGAATCCCGCCGTCGGCTCCGTGGCTTCGATGTTCATCAGCCGATGGGATGTCGCGGTGGAAGCCAATGCACCGGAGGAGTTGCGAGACCAGCTCGGCATCGCTGTGGCTGGACAGACCTACGAGGCGTACCGCTCCCTGGTCGATTCGCCGCGCCATGAGCGAATCATTAGCGCGGGCGCTAATCGCCAGCGCCTCCTCTGGGCCAGCACCGGAACCAAGAACCCCAAAGCCTCCGATGTTTTATATATCCGCGCGCTCGCCTCACCGTGCACCGTGAACACGATACCCGAGGCTACGCTGAAAGCCTTCGCCGATCATGGGGATCTAGGCCACGCCTTGCCCGTGCAGGCGCGATCCTCCGATGAGGTGCTGGCCAAATTCGCGAAGGCCGGCATCGACGTTGGCGTTCTGGCCGCCCAACTCCAGAAGGAAGGGGCTGAAGGGTTCGTCAAGTCCTGGAACGACCTAATCAAGTGCATCGCGTCAAAGAGCAACACGCTTAAAAAGGCCGGTTGAACCCGTAATTTCGAGAAACGATTTCGATTGGCTACCCGGGCTCGGTTCTTAACGGTCGCCCCGTTGCCGAACCGTTCAACCTCGGAACCGGCTGGGTGGGACGCACCTTCGAAGGGAACCGCCCATCCAACATGATTCTGCTGGATCGGCTCACCCCGGCATCGGTGGGAAAGCTGGTCGCGCTCTATGAACACAGCGTTTTCACTCAAGGCGCCATCTGGCAAATCGACTCGTTCGACCAGTGGGGAGTCGAGTTGGGAAAAGTGCTCGCCCAGCGCATCCTCCCGGAAGTTGATCGCCGCAGCGATTCCGAACTCAAGCACGACAGCTCCACAAATGCGCTTATACGGCGGTATCTGAAAGATAAGGAGATACGTTCTCCACAAAAATAACGTTCACTTTGGACTTTTTCTGCATTCTCCGATCAGAGCGCCTTTGATATTGTCAGAACATAAATGGAATGAATCTGCTCCATGCAGACCATCGTAGATTTCGGACGACTAAATAAAGGGTAATCCGGCCAACACTGGAGGATCCGTTAAAGAGTAAGCCGACGTAGTTGAACACCGCTGGTGTTCCGTTGCGTCGGCTTCTTTGTTTTGCGAAGCGGATGTTTTATTCGAAGAGGCGCTCAAAATGAGAACAACCAGTTCTTTTGCATCATTGATCTTTATCGTCATTCTCGGCATTGGCGGCGGATTGGCGTATGCCACCTATAGCGTCACGGCTCGCACGGAAAGCATCTGCATCGGCGTCATTGCCTTTGTAATCGCTGTGATTGCATCTCTCGCAATCAGGGTGGCGGACCAGTGGGATAAAGCGGTGATACTGCGTCTCGGCAAATTCCATGCCCTTAAAGGACCGGGACTGTTTTTCATTTTCCCGGTCATTGATGCGATTCCCTACTGGATCGACACCCGCGTCATCACGAGCGGTTTCAAAGCGGAAAAAACCCTGACCAAAGACACGGTGCCCGTGGATGTGGATGCGGTGCTGTTTTGGAAAGTCGTGGATTCAAAGAAGGCGGCCCTGGATGTAGCCGACTATCAAGCCGCGATCAGTTGGGCCTCCCAAACAGCCCTGCGTGATGTGATCGGCAAAACCATGCTCTGCGACATGCTGGAAGGCAGGGACAAAATCAGCGCCCTGCTCCAGAAGATTATTGATGAGCGTACCGAACCCTGGGGCATCAACGTTATTTCCGTGGAGGTTAAGGATGTCTTGATCCCCCAGGCGTTGGAGAATGCGATGTCGATGCAAGCCCAGGCGGAAAGAGAACGTCAGGCCAGGGTGATTCTGGGCGATTCAGAGCGACAGGTGGCGGAAAAGTTTGGAGAAGCCGCCAAAACCTACCAGCACAATCCGGTGGCCTTCCATTTAAGGGCCATGAACGCCGTGACGGTCACTAATTGGGCGTTGAATCTGGTGGTGGCCGTGACCTTCCTGACCCTGGTCGGGGTTCTGGGGCACGCGGGAACTTTCTGGTTATACGGTGTAATCGCGATCGGTGCCTGGGTTTTCTTTTATCTGCTGGTGCCGGAAACCAAAGGCAAAACCCTCGAACAGATCGGAGCACATTGGCGGGCGGGAGAACAGCCAAGGGAACTCTGAAAATATTACACAAGAACAAAGGACTACCATGCTAAATCGAGCCAACACATTACACAATTACGTCTTAGAGAGCCTCGACGGGCCGATAGGAGAGGTCAAGGACTTCTACTTCGACGACTCCTACTGGACGATTCGTTATCTTGTCGCCGAAACCGGAAACTGGCTCACGGGCAGACAAGTGTTGATTTCTCCGCGCGCGCTCCATGCCGTGAAAAAAGAGGAGCAAAAGATCGCTGTGGCTTTGACCAAAAAGCAGATTATAGACAGTCCATCCTTGGACAATGACAAGCCCGTCTCGCGGCAATTCGAGACGGCCTACCACGGGTACTATGGATGGCCGATATATTGGGGCGGCTCCTACATGTGGGGTACTTCCGCATACCCATACATGGCGGGGCCTTATCCTGGCGTTGCGCATGAGCGCGAAGAAAAGGCGCAAGCCACCCGAAGTCACAAAGCGTGGGATCCCCATTTGCGCAGTACGCGCGACGTGGATGGTCGTCACATTCAAGCCGCTGACGGCGAGATTGGCCACGTTGAGGATTTTATTATTGATGACCAGACATGGGCGATCCGTTATCTAATCATCGATACACAGAACTGGTGGCCTGGAAAAAAGGTCCTGGTCGCACCGCAATGGATCGAGAACATTAGCTGGAGCGAGTCGAAAGTCTTCGTCAATCTTTCCCGCGACGCCATCAAGCAGTCACCGGAATACACGCAGGAGTCTCTGCTCACTCGGGATTACGAGGCCAGTTTGCACCGGCATTACAATCGTCAGGGATACTGGGTGGATGAACCGGCGGCCAAAGAGCATTCGTATTGAGAGAAACACGTGAGAGGGCTCTTTATGAGGCAAGGATGAGCACGATCGTTTGCCGGGAGCCTTTTCAATCTCGCTTCCCATCTTTCGCGATGGCGGTGATGGTTGGGGCGCCCGAGGCATTCCTGCGGGTGCAGCGAGCAGGCTCCTCGGGCATCGTGAGGCGCCGGCCGCCCGAAACTCGCTCGGCCTCACAGCGTTTCTCCCATGGACTGTAAAGGGCGGTGCCGGATGCGAAGACTGATCCACCCGATCAAGTACAATTCACTCTCGATCGTCTTGTTCGCGCTTTTCATCGTCTGCATCTTCGCGCAAAGTTTTGCCGGCTGGCGGCTGCAAAACGAGATTTTGGCGGCGCACGGACAGGCGTCGGTCGGCTATTGGCATAATCTGTCCACCAGCACCTTTTTGGAAGGTCTGGCCTCCAATTGGCAGGCGGCTTTCCTGCAGCTTGCATCGCTGGTCGTGTTCAGCGGCTTCCTCTACCAGCGCGGCGCACCGCACTCCCGCGATCCGAGTAAGACTACAGACGAGCAAAAGCGGCGCGACGAAGACGCTCGCTTTTCCTGGTTCTTCCGCCATTCGTTTTTCCTGTCGCTGATGCTGCTTTTTGTGCTTGCGCTTGCGCTGCATGTCGTCGTGGGCGCCAGTGCCTACAACGAGGAACGCGCGCTCGCGCGCCAGCCGCCGATCTCCGTCGCGGCGTTTCTGCTTTCCGCCAAATTCTGGTCGTCAACACTGGACACCTGGCAGGCGGAATATCTGGCGATCGCGCTCTTCGTTGTGCTCAGCATCTTTCTGCGTCAGCAGGACTCGGCGGAGTCGAAGTCGGTCGAATCGAGCAACGAATCAACCGGCGAGGCGAACAAGTGACCAATAATTGCGCGCTGGGCTTTGCGTGCCTGTGCGGCGATCATCGCAGATGGAAAGAAACTATATGAGCATTGAGTCGATCCCCATCATCGCGCCGCAGCATGCCCGAACCACGGTCGAGCCCGCGTCGGGAAAAGTGATCTACACCTGCCCAATGCACCCGGAAATCCAGCAGGACCATCCCGGGAATTGCCCAAAGTGCGGCATGACGCTTGAACCGAAGACGGCAACGGCCGGTACGGATGACCAAGAAAGCGCCGAACTGCACGATATGACCCGTCGCTTCTGGATCGGTGCAGCGCTAACTTTGCCGGTGTTTGTCCTCGCGATGGCTCACTTGCTCCCGGCGCTGGGCTGGCAGTCGTGGGTGGATAGCGTTACGTCTCGCTGGATTCAATTTGCGCTCGCCACGACCGTGGTCTGGTGGGCCGGCTGGCCATTTGTCCAGCGTGGCTGGCGCTCCGTCGTGACGCGCCATTTGAACATGTTCACATTGATCTCCATTGGTGTGGGCGCAGCATACGTCTTTAGCGCCGTCACGATGCTCATGCCCGACCTATTCCCACATACGATGCAACACGAGGGCAAACTCCCCATCTACTTTGAGGCCGCGGCGGTGATCGTTGTGCTGGTGCTGCTTGGCCAGGTGCTCGAATTGCGTGCTCGCAGCCGCACGGGCAGCGCCATAAAGGCTCTGCTGAACCTCGCGCCGCCGACGGCACGGCAAGTCGCACAGGGGGGGCGACCATGAAGTCCCACTCGACCAAGTGAAAGTCGGGCGATTGGTTGCGCGTGGTTCCGGGTGACAAGGTGCCTGTTGATGGCGCAGTGGTCGAGGGCCATTCCAGCGTAGAAGAGTCGATGATCACCGGTGAATCGCTCCCGGTGGAAAAGTCCGTAGGCGAAAAAGTGACGGGCGGCACCGTCAATGGCCCCGGCAGCTTTGTCATGCGCGCCGAGCGAATCGGCAGCGATACATTGCTCGGGCAGATCGTGAACATGGTGAGCCAGGCCCAGCGCAGCCGCGCGCCCATTCAAGGTCTAGCCGACAAGGTCGCGGGCATCTTCGTACCAGTGGTGCTGGCTGTTGCGGTGCTCACCTTCGTTCTCTGGATATCGCTCGGTCCTGAGCCAAAGCTCGCGCACGCAATCGTCAACGCCGTGGCGGTTCTCATCATCGCCTGCCCATGCGCTCTCGGTCTGGCCACTCCTATGTCCATCATGGTCGGAGTTGGACGCGGCGCGCAGGAAGGCGTGCTCGTGAAAAACGCCGAAGCCCTCGAACGCCTGGAAAAAATTACCACGTTGGTCGTGGACAAGACGGGCACTCTCACGGAGGGCAAGCCCAAGCTGATGGATGTCCTGCCAACCGGCGGTTTCAACGCGAAGGAATGTCTCCGTCTCGCCGCCTCACTGGAGCAGAACAGCGAACATCCGCTTGCCGCCGCGATTGTGCGGGGCGCGAAGGAACAAGGCATCGTTTTCGAAGCCGTAAAGGACTTCCATTCGGTGACGGGCGGCGGAGTTCTCGGCACCGTTTCCAATCACGTTGTGAGGATCGGCAAACTGGATTTTCTGCGAGCTGAAAAGATCGCCGGCTTGGAGCCGCTGGAAGCCTCGGCCGTGAAACTTCAAGAAGAAGGTAAGACCGCGATGTTTGTCGCCATTGACGGCAATCGAGCTGGAATCCTCGCCGTCGCCGACCCAATCAAATCCACCACCGCCGAAGCCATTCGTGATCTTCACGCGCTTGGACTAAAGCTCATCATGCTCACCGGCGACAACCGCCGCACCGCCCTTGCGGTAGCCACGCAACTTGGCCTTGATGCAGTGGAAGCAGAGATAGAACCCGCTGGAAAAGTCGCGTACGTCAAAAAGCTGCGCGCGGAAGGCAAGCACGTTGCGATGGCCGGTGACGGAGTCAACGACGCGCCCGCCCTTAGCGAAGGTGAAGTCGGCATTGCCATGGGCACCGGCACCGACGTAGCCATGCAAAGCGCGGGCATCACCCTCGTGAGAGGTGACCTTCGCGGCATTGCCAAGGCCATCCGCCTCAGTCGCGCCACCATGCGCAACATCCGCCAGAACCTGTTCTTCGCCTTTCTCTACAACGCGCTGGGCATTCCGGTGGCGGCTGGAGTGCTTTACCCGTTCTTCGGCTTGCTGCTCAGCCCAATTATTGCCGGCGCCGCGATGAGCCTGAGTTCCGTCTCGGTCGTCAGCAATGCCTTACGGCTGCGAAATGTGAGGCTGTGATCGAGTCGCGAAACATTAAACAAAGACAAGGACTCTCACTTCGGAACTGCTGCGCAGGGCGGCGGAGCAATCCAGCAGTTCAAGCGATCCCATTCAGCGACGCACTGCACTTTTGGGCTTTGGTTGCGGCAGAATCCATCGAATGAAGCGGCCGACCGTAAGTCCCTGCGCGATGATCGAAAAGATGACGACGACGTAGGTTGCGGTGACCAGCGCTGGCTTTGCGTCGGCGGTCGGAAGTGACAAGGCCATCGCTACAGAAATTCCGCCGCGCAATGCGCCCCATGTGAGTATCCGTACGGTGCCGCGGTCGCAGGATAAAGGGCGGCGCAGGGGTGCAATGATCGCTCCGACACTGAGCCATCGCGCCAGAAGCGTGGCGGGTACCATGCAAAGACCGGCGAGAATATTTCTCATGTCGAACGGCATGACCAACACTTCCAAACCAATCAGCAGGAACAACAGCGCGTTGAGAATCCCGTCGATCAATTCCCAAAACGTATCGACGTGTTCTCGCGTCTTGACAGACATGGCTAATGCCCGCCCGCGGTTTCCAATGAACAATCCGGCGACGACTGCCGTGATTGGCGCCGAGAAATGAAGGGAATCTGATAACGCAAAACCACCCATCGCCAACGCCAATGTAAGCAGAATTTCAACCTGATATTCATCGACCCTTCGGAGCAAGTAATAAGTCAATAGACCAGCAGCCAAGCCCAGCAGGATGCCGCCGCCTACTTCTCGAATGAGCAGGAGCGACACGTCGGCTACTCCGAGCGTCGCGTGGCCCTTACTCAGTTGGAGAAGCGTCAAGAACACCACTACGCCCAATCCGTCGTTGAAAAGTGATTCTCCCGTAATCTGAATCTCAAGCCGTTTGGGTGCCCCAACCTTCTGCATGATCGCAAGCACCGCAATCGGGTCGGTCGGCGATATCAGCGCTCCAAAAAGCAGGCACGGCATCAATCCCGGCCGAAGGCCAATGAAACTGAAAATGCCGTAGGCACTTATCCCCACCAGAAATGTGGATATGCAAGTCCCGAGAACGGCCAGCAATCCGATGGTCCACTTCTCTCTGGCCATCTCGCCAAGATCCAACTGCAGCGCACCGGCAAATAGCAGGAATGCCAGCATGCCATGCAGCACGGTCTCATTGAAATCGATTTGGCCTACAAGCGCGGCGGCCCAAGCACGGATTCCTGTTGCTGTCGAGCCTGCTGCAAGCAGCAAGAGCGACGCGACCAGCACGGTTGCCATCACGCCGATCGTCGGAGGCAGCCGGAGGTAACGATAGTTCAAATAGCTGCAAAGCGCCGCCAGCACGACGAGCACGCTGCCCAACGCGAAAAGAGTCATGTCAGTTCCTTATCAGGCCGTGGAGGGGTGGACTGCGCGGACGTCGTAATTCAGCGGCTCGTGAACTCTTTAATTCCACTTTCGATTTCGCCCTGAATCTTCATTATACGGAATATTTCCATAATCCATATTGCTCAACCGGCTCAGAAAGCATCCGATGAGGCCTCCGTGGAGCCTTCGATAAATCAGCTCCCGGCATAAGTTTGAAGTCCTCGGATGACTAAATAAAGGATAAATCGACCGACGGTCGAGCGACCCGTTAAAGAGTAAGCCGATGCGAGAGAACACTCGTGGTGTTCCGTCGCGTCGGCTTTTTTATTGGAACGGAATGAGCATCGCCCAGCACGACGTAGAGAGTGAATGAGCTGGGCCGCGGGATCACGCTCACCCACGCCACCACTTTTGGAAGCGCGCTCACCGAGATTGGCGAGTCCGGACCGTGGTGGTGCTGATGCTCGCCCTGATCCTCGTCTATGTGATAACGGACAACCTGTCCCTTAGACAGGGCAAACACGCGACTCAATCTACGCCCGAAGCGAATCTGCCTTAGAAGTGCGTCGGGCCTACTAAAGGGAAAAACCATGTCTATCGACGCAATGGAACACGACGTGCAAACCCACAGCGGTACAGTAGAGACACTTCACACGAAGGGTCCGCTCTCACCGGAGCTGCTTCGCAAGATGAACGCCTATTGGCGCGCCGCCAACTATCTTTCGGTGGGACAGATTTATCTTTACGACAATCCGCTGCTCAAGGAACCATTGAAGCTCTCGCACGTGAAGCCGCTGGTGGTCGGGCATTGGGGTACGACGCCCGGCCAGAACTTTATTTATGTGCATCTCAACCGGGTCATCAAGAAGTATGACCTGGACATGTTCTACATCGCAGGTCCGGGTCATGGTGGGCCGGCCATTGTGGGCAATGTTTACCTCGAAGGCACCTGGACTGACATCTATCCCAACGTCACCCAGGACGAAGCCGGGTTGAAATAGCTGTTCAAGCAATTCTCATTTCCCGGCGGAATTTCCAGCCATGTGGCGCCGACCACGCCGGGCTCGATTCACGAAGGCGGCGAGCTGGGGTATTCGCTCAGCCATGCCTTTGGAGCGGCGTTCGACAATCCCGGCCTCATCGTCGCCTGCGTCGTCGGGGACGGCGAAGCGGAAACGGGTCCCTTGGCGACCGCATGGCAGTCGAACAAGCTTCTCGATCCTATTTCCGATGGTGCCGTGCTGCCGATCCTGCACCTCAACGGCTTCAAGATCAGTAACCCGACCGTACTGGCTCGCATCGAGCATGAGGAATTGGAGCAATTTCTACGCGGGTGCGGCCGGACGCCCTATTTTGTGGAAGGCGATGAACCGGAAAAGATGCATCAACTCATGGCCGCCACATTGGAAACGGCCATCGAGGACATCCGTCAAATCCAAAAGAATGCGAGGAGCAAGAACGACACCACTCGGCCGCGCTGGCCCATGATCGTACTGAAATCCCCCAAGGGTTGGACAGGACCGAAAGTGGTCGACGGCCTCAAGGTCGAGGGAACCTTCAGAGCGCACCAGGTGCCGCTCCTGGTGGATTCCGAGCATCCCGATCACGTCAAACAGCTTGAAAGCTGGATGAAAAACTACAAGGCCGAGGAGTTGTTCGATGCCAATGGCCGACTCAATGCGGAATTGGCCGACCTGGCGCCGAAGGGCGATCGCCGCATGGGCGCCAATCCCCACGCCAACGGCGGCATCCTGCTGCGCGACCTGCGCATGCCGGACTTCCATGTGCACGCGGTGAATGTGCCCTCGCCCGGCGCCGTTAACGGTCAGGATACGATGGTGCTGGGCACATTTTTGCGCGATGTCATCACGCTGAATCGAGAGCCTCGCAATTTCCGGGTCTTTGGCCCTGATGAGACCCTGTCAAATCTTCTCGGCGCGGTCTTTGAAGTCACCAACCGTCAATGGGACGCGCGGGAAGTGAAAAACGATGAATTCCTCTCGCCCGATGGAGGCGTGCTGGATTCGATGCTCAGCGAGCATCAGTGCGAAGGCTGGCTCGAAGGATATCTGCTGACCGGACGACATGGCTTGTTCAACAGCTACGAAGCGTTCATTCGCATTGTCGATTCGATGTTCAGCCAGCACGCCAAGTGGCTGAAGGTCACCAAGGAACTGCCTTGGCGGCGTCCGATCTCATCATTGAACTACCTGCTCGCTTCACACGTTTGGCAGCAGGATCACAACGGCTTCACCCATCAAGATCCGGGGTTTCTGGACCACGTGATCAATAAGAAGGCCAGCATTGTTCGTTGCTATTTGCCGCCGGACGCGAACTGCCTTTTGTCAGTTTTCGATCATTGTCTGCGCAGCCGCAACTATGTGAACGTCGTGGTCGCCGGTAAACACGCTCTGCCGCAATGGTTGACGATGGATGCGGCAGTGGTGCATTGCACGGAAGGCATCGGCATCTGGCAATGGGCGAGCAACGATCAGAACTCCGAGCCCGATGTAGTGATGGCCTGCTGCGGCGACACGCCGACATTGGAAATTCTGGCGGCCATTTCCATTCTGCGCCAGCATTTTCCGGACCTGAAAATCCGGGTAATCAACGTCGTCGATCTGATGAAGTTGCAGTCCGCCAGCGAACACCCGCATGGCCTGGACGAGACGGATTACGATTCGCTGTTCACCAAAGATAAGCACATCATCTTTGGATTCCACGGATACCCCTGGCTCATTCACCGGCTGACCTACCGCCGGACCAACCGGAATCTGCATGTCCGAGGCTACAAGGAAGAAGGCACGATTACGACAGCATTTGACATGCGGGTGCAGAACGATCTGGACCGCTTCCATCTCGTGCAAGATGTGGTGGATCGCGTGCCCGGCTTGGGCGCTAAGGGGGCGTATCTCAAGCAGATGATGCAGGACAAGCTCATCGAGCACAAGCATTACATTGATCAACACGGCCAGGACTTGCCGGAAATCCGCGACTGGAAGTGGAGCAATCCCAAGTGAATTCACAACAACTGATCGAAACAGCGCAAGGGCTGGTCGGCGGTGGTAAGGGACTGCTTGCAATGGATGAGAGCAATCCCACCTGCAACAAGCGCTTTGCGCCGCTTGGCATTCCGCAGACCGAGGCGTCCCGCCGAGCGTATCGAGAACTGATTGTCACGTCTCCCGGTCTGGGCGAGTCGATCAGCGGCGCAATTCTTTATGACGAATCGATCCGTCAGAAGACCAGTAAAGGAATGTCCTTCGTGGACGTGCTCGTCGAAACGGGAATTATCCCCGGCATCAAGGTGGACACGGGTGCGAAGGAGATGGCCGGTTTTCCCGGCGAAAAGGTCACCGAGGGATTAGATGGATTGCCGGGTCGCGTCCAGGAATATGTCGGGATGGGCGCCCGATTCGCCAAGTGGCGGGCGGTGATCGCGATCGGCACGGGCATTCCTACTGAGGGATGCATCGAAGGCAACGCCCACGCGCTCGCTCGCTACGCCGCGATCTGCCAACAGGCGGGTCTCGTTCCGATTGTGGAGCCGGAAGTGCTGATGAATGGCTCGCACGATTTTCAGCATTGTTTAGAAATCACTGGGCGAGTTCTTCACGCGGTGTTCAACCAGCTTCATGTTCAGCGCGTTCTGCTCGAAGGCATGATTCTCAAGCCGAACATGGTCCTGCCGGGCAAGGATTGCCCGCATCAGGACGGCGTGGAGCAAGTAGCCGATGCCACTGTACGGTGCCTTCTCAGGTCGGTCCCGGCTGCTGTCGGCGGCATCGCATTTCTCTCCGGTGGTCAGCCAGGCGAACTGGCGTGCACACGACTAAATGCGATGAACGTTCGCTTCGCGTCGAAAATGCCGTGGGCCCTTACCTTCTCATTTGCCCGGGCGATCCAGCACCCGGGCCTCGACATCTGGTCGGGCCACGATGCATCAGTAAAGGCGGCACAAAAGTCTCTCCTTCACCGGGCAAAATGCAGTCGGGCTGCACGCTGCGGCGAATACAGCGCGGTGATGGAAAAGACATGAACACGAAATGGAAACCGGAAATGCGAAAGAAATTCGTCGTCGGTAACTGGAAGATGCATACCACCGCCGCGGAGGCAGGACAGTTGGCCAAGGCGGTCGTGGAGGGCGTCGGCGCGGAAGACCGCATAGTGGTTGTCATCTGTCCGCCGTTCCCCTATCTGGCCAACGTCGGGGCGATCGTCAAGGGCAGCCGCGTCGCGCTGGGGGCGCAGAACCTCTATCCCGAAAAAGAAGGCGCGTTTACCGGTGAAGTCAGCCCTGGGATGCTCCTTGAAGTCGGCTGCAAATATGTGATCGTCGGACACAGCGAGCGTCGGCACAAGCTGGGGGAATCCGATGCGTTCATTAACCAAAAAGTACGGGTTGCCCTGGCCGCCGGGCTCGATGTGATTCTTTGCGTCGGCGAGACTCTGGACCAACGCAAGGCCAATCAGACCCAAGCACTTCTTGGCCGGCAACTCACTCAGGGATTGGCCGGAATCTCGACGGATACCTTGCCCCGCCTGAGCATCGCGTACGAACCGGTCTGGGCGATCGGTAATCCCAGCCATCACGCCACTCCCGAGCAGGCTCACGAGGCGCACGAATTTATTCGCCGCCGTTTCGGTCAGATATTCGATGCCAAATCGGCCGAGGCGCTTGCGATTCAATACGGCGGCAGCGTCAAGCCGGCCAGCCAATGTCACGCGGACGCCGCACGCTGTGCAGGAGCATCGTCAGTTGCGTCGATTCGTGCGTTTGCCCCGCCGTGAGGGTGACGCCGAGGGGAAGGCCCTTGCCGTCAGTGACCAGATGGAATTTGCTGCCCCATCCGCCGCGGCTGCGACCCAGTGCGTGGTCGTCGGTCTCAAATTCCGGCTCCCTCTTTTTCGCGCTCCGGCCGCGGCACGCGAGGCCCGCACGTTGGAACCATCGACCAGCCACAGGTCCCAATCGATTTTGCCTTGCTGGTCGAGCCGGATTTGCAGGGCTTTGAGGATGCGATCGAACGTGCCGTCGGCTCGCCAGCGGTTGAAGCGATGATAGACGCTTTTCCATTTTCCATAGCGTTCCGGCAGATCGCGCCAAGGCGCCCCGGAGCGGAGAATCCAGAGCATGCCATTGAGGGTGGTTCGATGATCGTTCCATCTGCCGCCGCGACCTTGTTTGGGAAACAGACCTTTGAGAAGATCCCATTGTTCATCGCTGACTTCGTATCGCGCCATGGTCCTCCTTGACGCGAACAGTCTGCCCTGCCGAGCGAAATCGCGCAATACATAAATTGCGCCGCACTTGGCATCCGTCAGACAGAGCCTAGGGATATCGGTATCAGAATTGGTATCAGAATTCGCCAAAATCCGGTATCAGAATCGAATTTGACCGACGTGCGAAATGGCTCGGAAATACCAGCATTTTCACTGTTTCGTGTGGATACCTGTCGAGAGTTTTTATAGTCCTTCGGAACCGAGGGTTGTAGGTTCGACTCCTGCCGGGTGCATTGATCGATGAGGGCTTACATCGATCGGGGTTTTTGGTTTCGTAATAAGCTCATCTGATCCGAACATGTCGCTCTTCATTTTAGCCGGTCAGCTCGCGCCAAAATCCGAGTTTGTTGGGCAAGAACAAGGCTCTTAAGTCCAAGACGCGCTCCACTGATTGGATGATCATCTGTAAAATCTCAGGGTCGCGGACTTTGGCTTCGTGATCGCAGTGGTCCCGCTCTATGCCCGGGATTTATTGCGTCAGGAACATGGCCAGCCGTGGAATACGGAAATAGGATGAATATTGCCGTTGAATTGCGTTAATTGCTTCCACCGCGCGTGCGCAAATGGATAATGAGCGCTCTGTCGAGCGCGCCGCATCTTTCACAGAAGAGTTTGCATGAACATCGCCAGATTGGTTTCCTTAGTCAGTATTTTTCTTCAATTCATATTCCTCTCGGCCGCGCCGGCGGCTGTCTCCGGCGCCTCCAATCTCGATCAGGGATGGCGATTGTGGCTGGATCCAACGGCGGCCTGGCGGGATGACGCGATCTACCTGCCGGAAGATGTCGATCTGCAGAAAATGCCGGTGAATCGGCCGACAGGCGGGTGGTCGGTGCTGAATGACGGCGCGGGGATCGGTGTATCGCTCCCGGCGACGGTGGAAGAATATTACTTCGGGAAGGCGCCCGCTCGCACGGCGAGTTCGACCAGGCCGGCGGACATCGTCGCAGCCGAGGGGAATTATCTAGGCGTGTCGTGGTGGTATCGGTCATTCACGCCGCCGGCGCTCGGACCGGGCGAGCGGTTGAGGTTTTATTTTCCCGCCGGGCGGTTGCGCAGCGAGGTGTACGTCAATGGGAAGCTCGTGGGGTACAGCATTATCTCCGAGGCGCCGTTTACCGCGGACGCCACCGATGCCATTAATTCAGTCGGGCCGAATCTGCTGGCCGTGCGCGTCACGAATCCCGGCGGCAGACTGGATTGGATGGATTTTCTTTCATTCAAATGGGGAAAATACACGCTTCCTGCCACGCACGCATTCGGGGGTCTTGCGGGCGGCGCCGAGATGCAGGTCCGCGGTTCAGTGAGCGTGAGCGATTTGGCGGCCTTCAACAGGCCCGATCCACGATCGGTTCACCTGCAGGCTGAAATTGCTTCGAGCGGCCCGGCATATGATGGGCCGATCAATTTTACGATCACGCGGGACGGAACGGTCTATTATCAGCGCAGCGAAGTTGTTCACGTCCCGGCGGGCGGAACGGTGACTGCCGCGACCGACGCAACCGTGGTCAACTGCCAGTTGTGGGATATCAACCAGCCGAATCTTTATGAGGCGTCGGCAAGCCTGCCGACGATCGCGCATTCGGATCGCGACACTACATTTGGTTTTCGTTGGCTGGAGCCGAAGGGCCTGGGCGCCGACGCGAAGCTTTATCTCAACGGCCGACGCATCGTGCCGCGCTCGTCGATTTCCTGGGGTTTCTGGGCGCCCAACGGGATATTTCCAGACGGAGCGGCGGCGCAGCGGGAAGTGGCGGCGGCGAGGGCGCTGGGCCTGGATTCGATTCAAAACCACCGGCACATGCCTAAGGCAGTGGTGCTGGACGCCTTTGATCGCGCGGGACTGCTGCGCTATTGCGAGGCCGGGGGCGGCCTTTTCACCTTTCAGGACGAGGTGACGGATGCAAAGGGTCCCACCGTCCCGACCGACACCACCGGAAAGGGGGCGCAGCTCGATTTCCTCAATCGCTACCAGCTCGACAAGGAACTGGCGATGATCCGGGCCTTCCGGTCTCACCCTTGCGTCAGCGTCTGGACGTTACAGAACGAAACCAGCCCCGATCTGACCAATCCGCGCATCTTTTACGCCCTGAACAAAATGCGCCAGGCAGATCCTTCGAGGATGATCCTTCTTAAATCCGGCGTCAGCGCGGATAACCAGGTGTGGACGCTGCCTTATAGCGATGAATGGATGCACGACGATGGAACGGGCCACTGCGGTTGGTGGGATGAGCACACGGCAACCGATTCGCCGGGGGTCTGGATGGATTCGATGTACAAATCGCCTACGGATTTCAAGTATCGCACGGAAAACCAGAAAGAAATTGTGGTGTGGGGCGAGATGGCGACGGGCGCCTCCCCGGACGATCACACGGCGATTGTTAACTGGTACAAGGCAAACCGGCACAGCGGCTACGACCTGACCGCGCACGAGACTATCCTGGCCGCATACGAGAGATTTCTCGATGACTATCAGTTCCGCTCGGCATTTCCCACCGCCGAGGCTTTATTCCGGCAGGCGGGGGCGAAGCATTATTTCTCTGCGGCGCATCTCCTGGAAAACGCCCGCATTTGCAATAATGTCGATTACATCGTGCTGTCCGGTTGGGAGTCCACGACGATCGACGATCACAGCGGGATGGTTGACTCATTGCGTCAACTCAAGGCTGATCCGGCGCTGATCCACCAGGCATCGGAGCCAGAAGTCCTCGTCGTGCGACCACGCCACTACGTGATCGCCAAAGGCGATACGGCGGTGGTGGATGTTTATCAGATCAATGAGCAGAATCTGACCGGCTCGTGGCGGCTTGCTGTTTCGGCCTCGACGGCCGGACATAAATCACTCTTTCAAGCGAAGTATCCGGTCGAACTCACCGGCGGGGACACTTTCGGCCAACTGCTGAAACAGGACGTTCGATTTACGGTCAGCGAGCCTGGGCCCGTGACTATCCATGCCGCGCTAATCCCCCTGACCGGCGGCGCGCCCCTGCTTCAGCGGGACGAGCAGATGCTTGTGATTGACCCGCAGCCGGCGGCGCTCAAGCGGACTATTGCCTGCGGCGGCGACAGCGACGAGTCGATCGCTGCGCTCAAGCGTGAATTCGACGCGGACGCGGTCGGGCTTTCTTCCAAGCTTGGACGAGTGGCGACGATTCTTGTCGCGACGGGCGGCGGTGGTCCCGAGAACTGGAGTATCGGGAACAGCGACGCGGACATTTCCAATACAAATGATCCGGGCCTCTATCGACAGCAGATGTGGGGACGGGCGGGTCCGATCGGAACGTGGCGGGACCTGGCGCCCGGGAAGATCACGGTCAGGCTGTATCTGGCGGACTCTTACCAGAACGCGGCCAGGCAACGCCTTTTCGACATTGCGATCAACGGCGAAACGGTTGCCAGGGATTTGGACATTTTCGCTGCGGCAGGCGGAAAGAATCGGGCGCTGGTCGAAACCTACACCGTTGATGCGCCAGCGGGAAAGATCCGGCTGTCGGTGCCGCGCGTGCAGGCCGACAACGCGACGCTGGCGGCAGTGCGGTTGAACGATTCGTCGGGCAAGGAACTGCGGGAGGTTTTCCGTGACAAGCCATATACGGACCCGGCAGGCCAGGTGTGGACGCCGATCGCGCAGGAAAGCGGTGACTACTGGACCGCGGATCTTGGCGCGGCGGTTGAGCGGGCGCGGCGCGATGGCACGCGAGTGGTTTTGCTGACGAGCGGCGGCAACGACGCGGACCATATAGCCAGGTACCTCGCTGGCGAAGGACTTTTGAATTATGCCGGCGCGGTTGGCGCATCGGGTCCTTCCTGGATGGGGTTCTGGTTCTTCGGGCGAAGCCACTGGCTGCTCGACGGCCTGCCCAGCAATTGCGTGCTGGATTGGCCGTATCAGATCGAAAAGGGGAATGGTTTGATGCTTTCCGGCCGGGGCGTGGAGGCGGTCATTGGTTATGGGAAGGACCACGATCCGAATATAGGCGTTGCCGCCGCGACGATCGAATGCGGACGAGGCCAAATCGTGATGCTGGCGATTCCAGGGCTGATGAATTCATTCCTGAGCGGAAATGCCGAGGGTTTTCATCCGGTCACCGCCAGGCGGCTGATGTTTAATGCGCTGGTGGGTGGTCGGAGTTTGAGCAAGTGAAGGTCGGGTTCAAATCTTGGATTGTCTGCATCGAATGTTCTCTAGAGTGTGCGCGTTATTAGCCGTATGCAATTAACTGCCGATACTGTAATCGCAATGTTCGTTTCGCAAACTCTGTACTAAACTCGTACTAAACCCTCGAAAAAATAAATGAAAGCATGTAATCTATGAAAATCTTAACGCTCGTATTCGCAAGGATTTTCGGCTGAACGGAATAGCTTCGGAACCGAGGGTTGCAGGTTCGATTCCTGTCGGGTGCGATCTTCGTTATTTATAAATACTTACAAGCGGTGCCGCGGAAAGACATGCGGTTTCGGAGATCACATGTCGTACCGTGCCGAATGACCAGCCACTGCGGAAGTATGGCGCGGTCGCCGCCACCCTGGCGACTATTCCTGTACTGCAAGAACGCGCGCCATCGCTTCCTCCAGTTTTTTCAAGTCCACCGGCTTAACCAGATGTTCGGCAAATCCAGCCTCCCGGCTCAACTGGATGTCCTCGGACATTCCGTAACCGCTCAGCGCAATGCCGCGCAAATGGTTTCCCGCACGAAGAGAGCGCATCAATTCATAGCCTAAGCCATCCGGAAGGCCCAAATCACTGATGACCAGATCGAAAGGTTTTTCACCGGCGGCCTTGAGCGCCTCCTTGATTGTCGAAGCCGTCGTAACCTCGTGACCGAGGCGTCTCAGCAACTCGGCCATGACTTGCAATGTCTCCTCGTGATCTTCCACCAGCAATACCAGCGCTTGCACTCGCTTCTGCACCGGCTTGGTCTTAGGTGCCGGCTCAGACTCTCGTTGCGGAACGTCGGCTGTGACAGGCAGGCGCACCGTGAAGGTGGCGCCCGCATCGCGCCCTGCGCTGTGGGCCGCCACAGTGCCGCCATGCGCTTCGGCAAGCGCCTTGGTGATCGCCAACCCCAAACCAAGTCCACCGAACGTCCGGGCGCGCGTCGTGTCACCTTGCTCGAACGCATTGAATAGTCGCGGGAGAAATTGTGGTTCAATTCCCGCGCCGGTGTCAGAGACCTCAATCTCGATAGCACTTTGCTCGTCAACGTTTCTCGATCGTATCGTGATGGACCGGCCCACCGGTGTGAATTTGGCGGCGTTATTGACCAGGTTCCAAAACACCTGTTGCAATCGTGCCGGGTCGCCTTTGATGTGATGCCGAGGCGCAGCCAATTTCAGCACGAGGTCACCGGCTCGTCCGGCACAGCAGATTTCCACGGCGCGGCGGAGTACCTCATGAACATCCGCAGTCGTAAGATTCAGTTGGAACTTACCACGGGTGATTCGCGTCAAATCGAGAAGGTCGTCAATCAGTCGTCTCTCCAATTCGACGTTGCGCCGGATCATTTGAACATACTCGGAGAGATGACCCGGCAGGTCGGGACTGTCTTCCATCAACGTCGTCGCAAGCAAGACGGGGCTCAGCGGCGTCCGCAGTTCGTGGCTGAGCATGGCGAGGAACTGGTCCTTGGCGCGATTGGCGTGCTCCGCTTCAGTCCGCGCGCTTCGCTCGCGCTGGAGAATCTGTTCCCTCTCACGGTGGGCGCGCATTCGTTCGGCAACGACGGCTGCCAGTATCAAAGCCATGAGCGTGTTGACGCCCAGGAACGTTTGCAGAAGCACCAGAGATTCATTGGCGTTGCCGGTGGCAAAGGGTCCGGCGCCGCGGAGCGTTCCTCGAACTGCTATCGCCGAAAGCACAAACGCCGCGGCGGCAGCGCCCCGCTGCCGAAAACGGAACGCCGCCCAAATCAGCAGTGGAACCGCCAAATAGGCGAGCGCTTCCGCCTGACCGTACTGCGAATGCCAGTGGACGAAAATCAGGTCACCCAACACGATTAGAACGGCCGCCAGGGCCAGCGCCTCCAACAATCGTGGGAGCGTCAGGGTGGGTCGGGGCGCGGTGGCCCAGATGATCAAAAGCGGTGCGATCAGCAGATCGCCGACGAAATCTCCAGTCCACCACGTCATCCATACCTGTCCATACAAATCCCACCGCACGAAGTGGGCTACGGCCAGGCACGTGACTCCCACTGTAGCGCTAATCATCGTGCTCGGAATTGCGGCGAACACGGTAAATCGGAAAATATTCGGCACCAGCTCAAAAGCAGCGGTACCGGCCGCGAAACGCCGCACAAGCATCACGCCCACTACGGCTTCCATGGTGTTGCCCGCCGCAATCACCGCCGACGTGGAAATTGTGCCTGCCGTTGTCAGGTTGACGACAAATGCGCCCACCAGCACTGCCGGCCACAGGCGACAACCAAATAAAAGCATTGCGGCCAGCGCTAATCCGGTCGGTGGCCAAATAGGTGAAGCGCTGGCGTTGAGAAACGCCATCGACAGCCCGAGCTTGCCCGCGGCAATATATAGTGCCGTGAATACAATCAGACCGACGAATGTGGTCGCATTTCGCGTCATCGACTGGGCGCTCCATCCGCATCGACGACTTCGACAGACCGGCGTCGTCGTGACAAGTGTATCTCCACGATGGCCTGCCGAACAGCATTTGCCCTTGGAGAGCGATGCGTCTACCGATGGGAAATGAAGATGGGAAATAAAGAATCTATCAACCCCGGCCAAACCATACTACCCCGCCCGATGGCGCCGGCTCGATCTAACGCGGCCACTTCGTGCCGGACAAACAATTTCGAGCAAAAGTCATCGTCAATGAACCGGGCCATCATGAAGATGAATCAGTGTTACCGGTCCGTTTGCCGGCTCAATCTGGACGTCGATACTTCCATCCAACTCTTCGGTCTGGCGAATGTGAAATGGCAGGTCCACTACATCATTGACGTGATTTCCAGCTCGGTTTCCGGCGCTGACCTGTACGCTACTGGGTCGGGTGCCCTTGGTGTCGAGGCTGATCCCCTGGCACGGCAGACCCATCGCGATGTTTTGCGGCCCATATTGGCCGTGCAGCACGCGGATTGTAGCGCTCCAGCCAGCCTGATCATGATTTAAGTGGTCGAAGAATTTCGTCCACTGGTCCTCGGGAATATTGCAGGTTTCCACGGTACACCTCCTGTTCGGGCTGTTACCTATGTCGGATGCCAGCGCATACTAGGCTGCATTCTGAAGCACGCCATTTACTCAATAAGGAATCCTGGGGGCATCCCTTCACTCGAATGCTCAAAACGAACCATCGTTACCAATCCCTTCGCTGATTCGATCTGTAGCGCCACGGCTTTTCCATCCTCCTCCTCGGCCAGTCGTACGTGGGCTGGACTGGGAACGGAATGCGTAGCGTGGGTTTGAGCTGAATCACCGGCAATAATCTCAATCCACTCGCCGGTGCCGGCTTTCGGATCAGCGGCTACGATTCCCACCAAGGGCAGGTCTCGCACGTGCGATGTAATGCCCACCTCGCCATTGCCCACCGTCTCCACATTCACTCGCTCGCCTTGATGAAGCTGCGTAAAGTCATCGAAGAAGGGAGGCCACTCTATAGCAAGAATTTCTTTGGTTCGCATGATGAGCATTCCTTTCAGATCCCTGCGGCCGCCTGCCCGCCACGAGCTGCGCCATCAGGCAGGGACGGGTTCAGGAAAACCAGAACGAATCATTGCGGCCGCAGTTGCAACATGAAGATTATAGGAAATTACGAAAGCCACTGTCCTTGAAATAAAAAAACTCTTGGGGAACCGGCATGCGATCTCAACCGCAAAAATAAAGCATCCGCGCTCTATGGTCATTCATTAATCGCGGCGAAAGGACGCAGTTACTCCAAACAATATTTACGGTGCACTATTTCCGTACTAAACTCGCACTAAAGCCTTGAAAAATACACGAATTCTTATAAACCATGGAAATCGTAGCGCTCGTATTCGCAAGCGTTTCTGGCTTTACGAAATACCTTCGGAACCGAGGGTTGCAGATTCGACTTCTGCCGGGTGCGATTTCCGCCCGTTTCGATAACGGTGCCCATTTGGACAGTACGTTCGGTTTGTTTTCCGGCAAGCCAATTTCGGAGGTGACGAAATCGTAGCGGGCACGAATCACTGAGCGTTTACGAATCGATCGGCGGTTTACTACTACAGACGCCCGGATCAAACTCAAGAGGCTGTATCTCATTCAGGCGTGACGGAATACCAGTTCACCGAACAGGAATCTCCACACCCATAGCATTTTTCACCTCTCTAGAAAGTTTCCGGATAGCAATCGTGCGGGCTCCGAACGCAGTGCTGCGCACGAACGACACGCTTGCTTCTCCCAAACCCATAGCTACTCTTTTTATCTTGATGAATCCCGATTCCGGGGCTGGCCAGGTTCTTCTCTCCATCGAATCCGCATCCGTCACTTTCGGCCCGCTTCGGGCCGTGCGCGATGTCTCGCTGAACTTGCGCGGCGGCAATCTGCTCGGGCTGATCGGCCCCAACGGAGCAGGCAAGACTACGCTAATGCGCGCGGCCGTCGGACTTCAGCCGCTTCGCAGCGGGGTAGTGCGCATTCTCGATATGCCGCTGGACCGCGATCGGGATGTGTTGCGTCACATCGGCTTCACGCCCGACACGCCGCCCATGTACGACGATCTCACCGTCCGCCAATTCCTCCAATTCATCGGCATGGGGTACGGACTTTCGGCGTCCGAGACCGGCGAGCGCATCGACTTCTGGCTTGAGAAGGTCTGGCTTACTGAAAAGGCGAATCAAAGAATCAAGCAACTGTCGCGCGGCATGCGACAACGCCTGGGCATCGCGCGCACGCTCCTGCCCAATCCGTCCGTGATTCTGCTGGACGAGCCGGCGGCTGGGCTCGATCCCGCCGGCCGGGCGCAATTCCGTCTTTTGCTCGCCAATCTGCGCGATCAGGGCAAAGCACTGATTGTCTCCAGCCATATCCTTTCGGACATGGACGAATACTGCACTCACATCGGCATCATGTCTGCCGGGCAGATGATCCGGCTTGACACCGTCGCCGAGGTCGCTCAGTCCGCCCATGGCGATCGTTGCCGGTATACGGTGGTTATGGCCCATCCCGTCGCCCAGCTTGAGGCGATGTTGGGTCGATTGCCGAAAGTGTCGAACGTCCAGGCCGACGGCGAGCGACTGATGTTGGAATATGAAATCGGCCGCGAGGCCGCCGCATCGCTGCTGGCCGAGTTGATGAAGCTCGGCCTCCCCGTCGCCAGCTTCACCGCCAACGCCGCGAACCTCGAGGAAGCCTATCTGAGATCGCAGATTCGGCAGGTGGATTGATGGCCTTCTATCTTGACAACGCGATCTCCTGGGCCCAGTTTCGACTTCGCGGGGGCTGGAGAAGTCTCCTCATCCTCGCCGCCTGCTACGCCGCCGCCGCCGTATTCTTCATTTCACTTCCGTACGAGCTTGAAGATCTTCAGCGAGGAAGGAATTACGTTCTGGAAGCTTCCTCGACGCTGACTTTGATTTCTCAAGTGGTCATGCTTCTGTTGCTCGGCGGGATGGCGGTCACCGGCGCGCTCCGCCGGGACGTGGCCAATCGCCTGATTGAATCGCATCGCCTGATGCCGCTCTCGCCGGTCCAGGCGATCGTCGGCTACATCGCCGGGGCGGGGTTGCAGATTCTGACCCTTTGCCTCGTGAACCTGCTTGTCGGCGCCGTGCTGTTTCGAATGCGCGGAATTCCCGTGCAAGCGTGGCTGATCTCCAACGGCCTGCTGTTCGGATTCTCCATGGCTATTTGGACGGTCATGGCGATGGCCGCTTTCGTTTCCCGAGCGATCTTCGGGCTTCTCCTGGCGCTGTTTATCAGCATCATGTTTTCGGGAGGCTTTATTTTTGTCGTCGTCCCGGGCCTGCTCGCATTTTGCTCGCCCATGCACGGCCAGACGATTTTCGATCTAACGATGCGGTCAACGCTCTCTTCCGGCACGGTCGTCGCACTCGGCGCGCAACTGCTCTTGTGCGTACTGTGCATCCGCGGGGCCGCCCGCAAATACGCCGATGCCAACGCCTTGAGCCTTACCATCGGCCCCGCCCTGGCCGCGCTGGGCATTTGGGCGGGGCTTTCATGGTTCGGGATCTACGATTTTCAGAATCTGCGGCCCCGGATGCTGGGATACGTCCATTTCGATTGGCGTCTGCTTGTGGTCGGCGCGATTGCATCGTGCCTGCTGGTCGCCATCTTGCCTCTGGCCGCGGCAGCATGGTCGGATATCCTTCGCCGCCAGCGCCGCCTGGAAGGCGACAAAATACCTTCGGGCTCCGGGCGCGTTGAATTGTGCCTTTGCGTCGCGATGCTCTTCGTCCTGACTCCGCTGACCTCCAGCGTCAATTCGGCGATTGTTCATCCCCCGCGATTTGCCCCGGTGCAAATGAATCTAACCGCCGGTCAGCGCCTGGCGACCACGCGCGGCCAATACCGTTACGTCCTCCCGGCCCGCTCGCCGTCTTATCCACTTCCGGTCATCGGCATCCGGTCCGTCCGCGTCGTACCACAAATGGTCGCCGCGGTATGCGCGATCTTTCTGCTGCAAACCTACTTGCTGATGCGGCTGCTCTATCCGGCCATCCGCCGTGCCAATGCACTGATCCTCTTTATCATCGCCGTGCTTTGGTTCGTTCCCCTGTTCGCGGACGTGATCTATTACGGCATCAGGAATCAGGACCCTCAACTGGACGCTTTTGCGTTGTACTCCCCACTGGGCGCGATGGCTCAAGCGCTAAGCAACCCGGTTCCCGGAACATGGCCCGGCATCGCCGCGCAAGGCACGCTTTGCCTGTTCCTGGCCGCCCTTTTTTTCATCGTGGAATTCCGCCGCGCTCGCGGTTTTCCGACCTCAGTCGGCATGTCCTCCGACCCCGGCTCATCTCTTGGTTTCCCTCTGAATCTATAGTATTCTTCGCAAAGATTCCGCGGGCGTAACTCAATGGTAGAGTACCTGCCTTCCAAGCAGGATGTTGACGGTTCGAGTCCGTTCGCCCGCTCTTTTCTTGAGCACATTTATTTTTTTTGTGACGGATGCCGGCGGCGACGGTAAAAGTATTGCTTAGATGCCATACAGAACCGTATTACTCTTCGGCCCTCCGGGCAGCGGAAAAGGAACCCAGGGCAAAATCCTCGGCGCGATGCCCGCCTTCTTTCATTGCGCCTGCGGCGATGTATTCCGCTCTCTCGACCCCAAGAGCGAAATGGGCGTGGAGTTCGCCAATTATTCCAAGGCCGGCTCTCTGGTGCCGGATGAATTGACCGTAAAACTCTGGCGCGCCGGGATCGAGCGCGCGGCCGCCTCCGGACAGTACAAACCCGCAGACCAATATTTGCTCCTGGACGGAATCCCGCGAACGATCCAGCAGGCCGAGCTTATGGCCGGTGACCTCGACGTGCGGGCTGTCATCAATCTTTATTGCAACGACGTTTCGCAGATCGTCGCCCGGCTGAGCAAGCGCGCCATTCTGGAAAATCGCGCGGACGACACCGACATCGAAGTCATTCGCCATCGCATCGACGTATATGAGGAACAAACCGAGCCGTTGCTGAATTTTTATACCCGGGGCAAGATTTATCGCGTCAACGCCACGCGTCCGCCGGAAATCGTGACGGCCGATGTTCTAAAAGTCATTGATGCCGTCCGGCGCGATTGGTAATCGTCTTTCAACACAATTCGCCAGGCAATCGCATTCTCCAAACGAAGCCCGTTACCCGTTTAAACGAATGGACTCGGGCAGAGCGCCCGCGAATGCGGCTTGAAACGCATGCACGGAGTGATAAAGTACCGGAAAATACGGGTGATTCAGAAATGTTTCGGTTGTAATTTGGAGAGCATTCCAGGTTGGCTGTTGACGGTTCGAGTCCGTTTGCCGCTTCTAAACACACTCAAATGCCCGGGCAAAGCGCAGAAGCGCATTTCAATCTGGCCAACTCGCTGCGGGCAGCGGGGAAATTCCACCAGGCCATCGCGGAATATCGCCGGGCCGTGCAGCTTCGACCCAATTATCTCGACGCTCATTTCAAGCTGGGAAACACGCTCGCAACCAACGGATCACCCGAGGAGGCGGCCAAGTCCTTTCGCCGGGTGTTGCAGCTCAATCCGAATTATGTCGACGCCCTGAACAATCTGGCCAACACGTTGCTGGGCAGCGGCAAGCCGGCGGAAGCGGTTGCGCTTTACCGCCGCGTCCTGACGACGCAGCCCGAACATTTTTTGGCCCGCAACAATTTGGCGGCGGGGTTGCTGGCCGTGGGGGAGATTGAAGAGGCAACCGACGCCGCCCGCCGCGCGATCGCCATGCGGCCGGATTACCCGCCGGCGCGCCGCAATCTGGGCGATGCGCTGGCCGCCGGCGGGAAATGGGCCGATGCCGCCGAGAGCTACAACAAGTTGATCGAGCTTGAATCGGGCCGCTCCGGGGACCCCGGCGCCGCCGCCGATGCGCGGATGAAGCTGGGAACCGCCCTGAAACACCTCGGAAAATTCGTCGAAGCCATCTCTCTTTTTCGGCAGGCCGTCGAGCTCACACCGCGGGAACTGCAGCCACGCGATCATCTGGCCAGCATCCTTTGGGAAATAGGATTCATGGATGAAGCCCTGGCCGTCGCGCGGGAAACGGTCCAGAACCATCCCGCCTCGGCCAAGGCCCATAGCATGCTCGCGAATGTGCTGATGGAACGTGGCGAACTGGGCGCGGCCATCGACGGCTTCGACAAGGCCGTGCAGATCGATCCATCCGACTCGGCGATGCACAGCAACAAAATATTCGCCTGCATGTTCCATCCCGCTTACGACTCGGCCCGGTTGCTTCAGGAGGCGCGGCAATGGAACGATCAGCACGCCGCGCGGGAAAGCCCGCAAGGGCACGCGAACGAGCCCTCACCGCATCGAAAGCTGCGTGTTGGATATGTCTCGGCGGACTTTCGCGATCACGTGGTTGGTCGAAACATCCTGCCGCTGTTGCGCGAGCGGGACCGCGCCCAATTCGAAGTGTTCTGCTACAGCGACACTCCCGACTTTGATCGGTTGAACCGCCAGTTTCGCGGCTTCGCCGACGGCTGGCGGGAAACCGCCGGCGTCCCCGCCGACAAGCTCGCCGCCCAGATTCGGTCCGATGGGATCGATCTCCTGGTGGATCTCGCCCTGCATACCGGCGGGAACCGCCTCCCGGTTTTCGCACGCAAGCCGGCGCCCGTCCAGGTCACGTTCGGCGGCTATCCTGGAACCACCGGCCTGCGCGCCATCGACTATCGCCTGACCGATCCATATCTCGATCCACCCGGCCTGCACGATGATGAGTATGTCGAGCGAACGATCCGCCTCCCTCACAGTTTCTGGTGCTACGACCCCGCGGCGATGGAGGTCGCCGACTTCGCCGAACCCGGCCCGCCGCCCGCCTTCTCGTCCGGCTACATCACCTTCGGATGTTTGAACAATTTCCGAAAAATAAACGACGGCTCGCTGCAATGGTGGGCGAAGATCATGACTCGCGTTGACGGCTCGCGACTTCTGATCCTCGCGCCGCTGGGAAGCCATCGCGCCGACCTGGCAAATCGGATGGCCCAATGGGGCGTCACGCCGGACCGCATCGGATTCGTCGATCGCGGCTCGCGAGACCGATATCTCGATTCCTATCGCCTGATCGACCTTGCCCTGGACACGATTCCTTACAACGGGCACACCACAAGTCTCGACGCGCTCTGGCAGGGCGTTCCGGTCGTCACCCTGGTGGGCACGACCGTCGCGGGAAGAGCGGGATTCAGCCAGGCCCGCAACCTGGGTTTGACCGAATTGGTGGCCGACACCCCCGAACAGTTCATTGCGATCGCGTCCGACCTCGCCGGTGATTTGCCGCGATTGGCCGCGCTTCGCAAATCCATACGCGGCCGTATGCGGGCGTCGCCGATATGCGACGCTGTCGGCTGGGCGCGCGGCATCGAAGCCGCCTATCGCCAGATGTGGCAAAACTGGTGCGAAGCGCGCTGAGCGTGAGCGCCGTGACCAGGCCTTCTAGAGCAGCAGATCGTGAAACGCTCTGGGCGACAGGATCGGAATCGAGCGAAACGTCTTAATCTCCAGCAGATCGCGGTCCCCGATGACGAGACAATCGGCGCCGGCGGCCGCGAGCGTGCCTAGGATTGACAGGTCATCCGGATCGCGGCAGCAATCCGCCGGAACCTTGAGCGGTTCGGCCATTTCCATGGCGTTTCGCAACAGGTCGGCCGCTCGGCGAACTTTGTCGGCTGGCGCGCCGAACTTGGCCGCGGCGTGGCGGGGGAATTCCCGCAGGATGAATTCGGAGCCGACGAGCGTGTGCCGCGGATTCTCCACGCACTCGTCCAGAATCGCCTCGCAAACCCCGCGCGTGAACACCCCCGCGAGCAAAACATTCGTATCCAACACCGCCCTCACGAAACGGCCTTGAAAACATCTTCAACGGTGACGAACCCTTTCGCCCGCGCTAACGGCCGCAACGTTTCGCGGGTGCTGCGGAACTGTTCGGCCGCGATGTATCGGCCGAGGGATTCACGCACCACGTCGCCGGCGGAACGGTGCTGCTGCCGGCAGAGCCTTTGAAGTTTTCGCTGCAACTCCGGCGGGATACGGATCGTCAATGCGCTCATGTATGACATAGTGCGACAGTGCCGCCGTCCCCGCAAATGGACCTCACCGCCGCCGCGGTTGCAGCAAAATGTCGTAGACCATCGGCGTCGCGATCAGCGACAGCAGCACCGACACGCACACCGCTCCGATCACCGCAATCGCCAGCGGTTTGAGCATGTTCACCGCCCCAAAACCCAGCGCCAGCGGAAGCATTCCCAGCGCCGCGGCCAACGAGGTCATCAGCACTGGCCGCAATCGCCGGGCGCCCGCCTGAACGATCGCTTCTTCCAGTTCCTCTCCCTTTTCGTGCAGCTCCTTCACCGAATCCAGCATCAGCAGTCCGTTCTTATGCACGATCCCCGCCCCGATGATGGCCCCCAGCAGCGTCACGATGTTCACGGTCATTCCGGTAATCAGCAGGGCCAGGATGATTCCAAACACCGACAGCGCTGCACCGAAGATGATCGCCACAGGTTCGTAGAACGATCTGAATTCAACCAGCGCCACGATGAACACCAGCGCCAGAGCGGTCAGCAGAACCACCAGCAGATTGCGGAATGATTCCTGCTGCTGGGCGTATAATCCGCCATATTCGATAGCCCCTTGCGGTAGGCTCGGGTTGCTACCGACCACCCGTTGCACATCCCGCATCGCGCTGCCGAGATCGCGGTCCTGCAAGCGGGCCGTTACCGAGAGGTTCTGCCGGAGATTGTCGCGTTCCCGCTCGAGCTGCCCCGGCTCCATGACCACATCCGCAACTTGATCGAGTCGAACGACGGTTCCCTGCGCCGTCCGGATCGGCAATTGCCTGATTTTCTCAATGCGATCGACTGACGTGGGATCGGCCCTGACACGGATATTCAGGATTCGGTCCTTTTCCAGAACGGTCGAGACGATCTGGCCTTGGTTGGCAATGTCGATCGCGGCGCCGATGTCGCTGGCGGTCAAGCCGAAATGCTGCGCCTCCGCCGGCCGGACGCGCAGGCTGAGGGTCGGGCCGGTGTAGATGACGCCGCTGGAAGTGTCCACGACGCCAGGGATGTTCTCCAGCATCTCTTCGATGTCGGTTGCCTGCTTCTTTAGCGCGTTGATATCGGTAGAGAAAATCTTGATCTCGATGGGCTCATCCGTCCAGGTGAGATCGCCGATGAGGTCCGCCAGGATGCCGGGGAATTCCCAATCAATCCGCGGCAACTGGGCGCGGAACTTTTGGCGCACATCCGCAATCACCTGTTCGGAAGTCCGGTGTCGCGCGGCTTTGAGCTTCACCAGGAAATCCCCGGTGTTCGGCTCGACGATACCCACGCCCAGCGCGGTCCCCGAGCGGCGGGAATAGCTTTCCACTTCCGGAATGGAAGCCAGAATCTTTTCCGCGATCCGCATCTGCCGATCGCTTTCGATCAGGCTGCTGCCCGGCGGGGCGACGTAATCGATGATGAATCCGCCTTCGTCCATCGGCGGTAAAAAGTCGGTCTTGAGCCGGCCGTATAGCACAAACGACCCGACAAAAACCAGCAGGCACAGCCCGAGCAAAAACCATCGGTTCCGCAGCGCCAGCCGCACCAGGCTCTCGTATGCGGCGACAAGTACACCGAACAGCATTCCCTCTCGCTCACGGGGCGCGCCGTTTTGCGGCGGCGGTTTCAGGACCCACGCCGCCAGCGACGGCGTGATCGTCAACGCCAGCACCAGTGATGAGATCAGCGCGATCACCATGGTCAGCGCCAGCGCCCGGAAAAACACGCCCGCAACGCCGGTCAAAAATGCCAGCGGTATGAACACCACCACCGGCGTCAGCGTCGATCCCACCAGCGGCGCAAGAATGTTGCCGATCGCACTCTCGATCACCTGCATGCGCGGCAATCCTTCGGCCATCTTCACGTGGATCGCCTCGACCACCACGATGGCATCGTCGATGACCAGCCCGATCGCCGCCGCGATTCCCCCCAGCGTCATCAGGTTGAAGCTCTGGCCGAATAATTTCATCCCCAGAATGGTGATCAGCACGGTGATCGGAATGACCGCCGTCGCGACGAGCGTCATCCCGGCATCCCACAGAAACAGATAGAGGATCGCCACCGAAAGAATCAACCCAAAAACAATCGCCTCCCAGACGCTGTGCACCGAATCCCGCACCAGCAGGGATTGATCGTAAAAAAGGGAGAGTTTCATCCCCGGCGGCAGCGACCCGCGCATGGGTCCTAGCAACGCATGCAGGTGATCGGCGATGTCCAGCGTGCTGCCGCCCGGCTGGGAATAAATATTCAGCAGCACCGCATCGGACCCGTTGGCGGTGACGACATTCAACACCGGCTCGGCGGCGCGCTCCACGCGTGCAAAATCTTTCAACGGAATCGCCTGCCCTCCCGGCGCCGGTACGAGCAGGTTCCCAAGCTCCTCGGCGCTGTGCATCCGGCCGTCCACCACGGTCAGATATAAGCTGTGATTCTCCTGATGTACCCCGGCCGGAACGACGACGTTGTTCTTCGCCAGCGCATCGGCCACCCCGGCGAAATCAAGGCCCAGCGACGCCATGCGAAGCGGATCGAGAAACGCGCAGTATTCCGGCGCCCGTCCGCCCACCAGATCAACCCGCGCCACGCCGGGAATCCGCAGAAGCTGCGGCTTCAGCTCGTATCGCGCCAGTTCCCACGCCCGGGTCAAATCGCGCTGCGATCCCGTCAGGCTGATGCCGATGATCGGAAACACCGAAAAGTTCATGCGATAAACTTCGGTCGAGACGGTCGTCGGCAGGGCCGTGCGAATCTCCGACAGCCGGCCCAGCGCGTATAGCTCGCTTCGGCGCATATCGACGTCCCAACTGAAGAACAGATCGATTTCGGCTTCCCCCCGCCCGGTGGACGATCGGATGGTTTCGCACCCCGGAATTTGCTTCATCGCTTCTTCGATGGGGCGCGTGATGGTGGCCATCATCTCATCGGCCGGCATGACGCCGTTTTCCACCATGATGATGACGCGCGGGAATTCCGTCCGCGGAAACAGCGCCGACGGCATGTGCAGCGCCGCATATCCCCCCGCCCCGCACAAGGCAAAAACGATAAATGTGATTGATAATGCGTGGCGAAGGGCGAAGCGGGGAATCTGGAATCGCATGGCAAATCAAGACGGTAAAAAATTCGAAATTCGAAATTCGAATGACGAATCAAATTCGAAATTCGAATGACCGAATGAAACCAACCGGGCACGTTCTTCGTTTCGAATTTCACTCATTCGGATTTGATTCGTCATTCGAATTTCGAATTTCGAATTTCCGATTCACGGGTTCATCACCTTGATATCGGTTTGAAACAGCAGCGCATACGCTCCGCTGACGACGATCGTCTGCCCTGGCTCCAATCCTTCGCCGCTCACCTGCTCCCAATCGCCCTCGCGAAGTCCCGGCAGGATGAGCTTCATGGTCGCCTGTTTATGGTCGTCGCTGACGAGGGCGATGTACGGCCGATCCAGCGAGTCGCGGACGATGCTGTCGGCCGGCACGACCAGACAATCCGGCCGTGATCGACTGGTGATCGCCACCCGTCCGAATTGCCCGGGCCGAATCCCACGGCCCGCGGGAATGGCGACATCCACTGTTGCCAGATTCGTCTTCGGATCGACGCTCGGATCGATGCGCTCGACCGTCGAAGAAATCGGCGGGGATGCCGGGAAAGTCGGATCGGCCGGAAACTCAATCGACGCCTGTTGCCCCGGCAAGATAGAGGCCGCCTGCCATGCCGGCACGCCGACGGTGATAACCAATCGGTCCGTGTTCACGACTTCCACGGCCGTGATTGTCGGCAGAGCGATCTCGCCGGGATGAATCTCCAGCATCTGAACCGTGCCGCTGATCGGCGAGGTCATCACGATTTCATTCCCGTCGGATTGGCCCGTTGGCCGCGTCACTCCCAGCAGCCGGCGGGCCCGATCGATCTCGTTGCTGAGAATATTCTGGTCTATGACAAACAGCGGCTGTCCCTTTTCGACATGCTGCCCCTCGATGCACCGCACCTCCGAGATAACCGCCGGCCATGCGACGGTGATCCGCGCATCGGCCGCCGGTTTGTCCGCCGTCGCCGGCTCTGGCGCTACGTTGCCGTATCCCACGACGTATCCGTGCAGCGTCATTTGCTTGATCGTGCCGATGCGCACGGCCACGTCGGTGTGGGCGATCTCCTCTGCTTGTTCGACGTCATTCTCCAGCGGCGCGGCTGCGCGATCCTTCCAGATGTAATACAACGCGCCGGCTACCAGGAGCAGAACCCAAAACTTGAGAATGTTCGAGATGGCCCTGGAAGATTCCATCGCGACTGTATTCTAGCGAACATGAGCCGCGAAACACCATTTGGCATTGTTTGGGCGGATCACTACCCTACCTTCCGTCACGATGGCCAGCCCGCCGCCAAAAATCTGCATCGTCGGTCAGAATGCCTCATACAAATACGGCGGCGAAGCCAGCCTGCCGTGGCTCTGCTTCAAATATCTCCGTCAACGCGGCGTTGATGTTCATCTGGTCGTTCACGGCCGCACTCGCCCCGAAGTTCTGGCCGGATTTCCCGACGATCACGACCGGCTCCACTTTTCCCCCGAAACGAAATTCGACCGCCTGCTGTGGCGATGCGGCACGTTGCTTCCCCACAAGATCGACGTGCAAACCTTCACCGCCGCCCGTCATATTTACAATCAGCGATTGCAGCGGAAGATCGTTCGCCGGCTGATCGCCGAAAAGGGAATCCAAATCGTCCACGAGATTAACCCCGTTTCTCCCAAGCAGGTGAGCCTGATGTACGGTCTGGGCGCGGCGGTGGTGATCGGCCCGCTGGCTGGCGGAATGACTTTTCCGCCGGCGTTCCGTGACATGGAATCGCGCGCGGCCCGCGCCGTGGAAGCGGCGGGGCGCGGCCTTTCAGGCATTCTTAACGTCATTTATCCCGGGAAAAAACGCGCGGCCGCGCTGATCGTCGCCAACGACCAGGCTCGCCGGGCGCTGCCGGGCGGGGTGAAGGGAAAAATTTTCGAGATCCCCGATGTCGGCGTCGATCTGAGCGTCTGGAATCAACAGGTCGATTTCCCGCCGCGCACGGATGACAAAATTCGCTTCGTCTATCTCGGCCGACTCACGGATTGGAAAGGCGTTCATTTTCTCATCACCGCTTTCAAAACCGTGGCCGATCAGCACCCGCAAGCCGTCCTGGATATCCTCGGCGATGGAGAGCAGCGGCACTCATTGGAAGAGCAATCGCGCCGCCTGAACCTCGCCGATCGCATCAATTTTGTCGGATGGGTTTCGGCCGCCGAGGGTTCCCGGCGTCTTCGCCACGCCGATGTGTTTGTGCTGCCCAGTTTGCGCGAGGTGGGGGGGATCGTGCTGTTGGAGGCGATGGCGGTCGGATTGCCGGTGATCGCCACCGATTGGGGCGGCCCGGCGATTCACGTCACCGATTCCACCGGAATCCGCGTGCCCCCCACATCGCGCGACGAGTTTATCCGCGGCCTGGCCGATGCAATGCTTCGCCTGGCCGGTTCGCCCGAGCTTCGCCGGCAGATGGGCCGCGCCGGCACGGAGCGCGTCCGCACGAATCTGTACGACTGGAACCAGAAGACCGACCGCCTGCTGGAGATTTATACGGAAATCGCCGGAACATAGTCCCCAATGTACATCCGGGGCATCTTTGCGATACATTGTTGCTGCTGATGGACATCCTGAACAAGATCAACTCCAAATCCGCCTCTGTCGGCGTCGTCGGGCTGGGCTACGTCGGCCTGCCGCTTCTGTCCGCATTCCACCGGGCGGGATTCCCGGTGATCGGCTTCGACATCGACCCCGCCAAGATCGAAGCGCTCAAGCGCGGCGACAGTTATCTCAGGCACCTGGGCGACCATCTTGTTTCCGACATGAAATCGGCCGGGCGATTCGAAGTCACCAACGATTTTGCTCGCCTGAACGAGCCGGACGCGATCATCATTTGCGTTCCCACGCCGCTCGGCGCTCATCTGGAGCCGGATCTTTCTTACGTGCAGCAGACGGCCGAGGACATCGCCCGCGCTCTGCGTCCGGGACAACTGGTGGTGCTGGAATCGACCAGCTATCCCCGGACCACACGGGAGATCGTCCTGCCTCGGCTGGAGGCGCGCGGTCTCACCTGTGGCAAAGACTTTTACCTCGCCTTCTCGCCGGAGCGCGAAGACCCCGGCAGGAAAGATTCCCCAACCCATTTGATTCCTAAACTCGTCGGCGGCATCGACGAGGTATCCAGCCAGGTTGCCGTCGCGCTGTATCAGCAGGCGATTCGTCACGTCATCCCCGTCGCCTCCGCCGAGGTCGCCGAGGCCGCCAAATTGCTCGAAAATATTTACCGCGCCGTCAACATCGCACTCGTCAACGAGATGAAGATGGTGCTGTGCGCGATGGACATCGATATCTGGCAAGTCATCGCCGCCGCCAGCACCAAGCCGTTCGGGTTCCAGCCGTTCTATCCCGGCCCGGGCCTGGGCGGGCATTGCATCCCCATCGACCCGTTCTACCTGACGTGGAAGGCCCGCGAAGTCGGCATGCCGACGCGATTCATCGAATTGGCCGGCGAAATCAATCACGAAATGCCGGATTATGTCGTCAAGCGCACCGCCGGGGCCCTCAACGACCGCGGCAAGCCGATCAAGGGAACCAAGATTCTGATCCTCGGCCTGGCCTACAAGCCCGACGTGGACGATGTCCGCGAGAGCCCCAGCTTCGAGCTGATCGAAAAGTTTACGCACCTCGGCGCGTCCGTCGAATACAACGATCCCCATGTGCCGGCCACGCATCGGATGCGCAATTACGAGCTGAAGATGCGAAGCGCCTCGCTGAGCGCGCAATCCCTCCGCGGCTACGATTGCGTCGTGATCGCCACGCACCATTCGGCCTACGATTGGCAAATGATCGCCGACCACGCGAACCTCATCATCGACACCCGCGGCGTGATGCGCCACGTGGAGGGCCGGCGGGATCACATCGTGATGGCATGATTCTACATCCAGCCGGAGAAATGCATTTTTGCCACAGATAAAAATCAGATGCACGCAGATAATTGAAGAAATTGATTGGTTTGATCTGTGTGCATCCGCCTTTCATCTGTGGCCAATTCTTTTCTTCTCCCGAATATTCCGAGCGTCGGATACGATAGCAACACATGTCAGCCGAAGCCGACCCATTTCGCGACGCGATCGAGAAATTTGACGCGGCCAATGCGCAGGATCCGACACTAATCGATAGCATTCCGGCAGAGTTGCTTTACGCTCGGCGGATGACCGATTGGCTGAACCGATTGTATCCCGATGCCGATGAAAGTTTGCGTCTTGCGGCCCGCGCCCAGCACATTCGCCGGTGGATGATTCCGCGATCGCGCTATCCGATGACTCGCGCGGGATATCACCAGTGGCGGACAACGCTTTACACATTCCATGCCGATGAGGCGACCCAAATCCTGCATGAAGTCGGCTACGACGAGCAGGCCGTCGCACGCGTTCGGTCGCTGCTGCGGAAGGAAAAGCTGAAAGCCGATCCGCAGACGCAAGCGCTGGAGGACGTGGCTTGCCTGGTTTTTCTGGAAAATTATTTCGCGGAGTTCGCCCTCAAACACGACGAGCAGAAGGTAATCGAGATTCTTCGGCGGACGTGGAAGAAGATGTCGGAGCGCGGGCGGGCGGCGGCGTTGGAATTGCCGTTGCAGACCGAAGCACGGCGGCTGATCGAAAAAGCCTTAGCGCCCTGAATCTATTTCTCCCAGCAGCGTCGCCAGGGGCGGGGCTTCGCTGGCTTTGAGCCGGAATTCCACCAATGTCTCGGCGGAGAATTTGGGATCGATCGTCACCGGCTTCTCGCCATACAGCAGCTTGGCCAGGGACAGTATGTCGGTGCCCACGGCCTTCACCGTGATGTCGCCGGGGGGAGCGAGCAGGCGGTCGTTCAGGCGGATCAGCAGTTCATCGGTCTTGAATTTCAGCTTACCGTCCAGCCGGGGTTCCTGTTCGAGTTTCACGGCGGCTTTGAACGTTTCAGCGACGATGGCCCGGAGGCGCTGGCCGAATGATCCCGGCAGCGGTAGCTTGCGCGAGTAGAGAAAGCCCAGCCGATTGTCGCCGCGGTCCATGTAGAAATTCGCTTCGGAGCTGACCAGCACCGTGCCCGGTCCGGCGGCGACGTGGCCATAGTCGGCGACGTCGATGAGCCGATGACCTTCGACCGATTGGCTTTGAATCCAACGGTGGAAGATGGGTAAAAATGGGTCGGGAGCGAAGCTGTCGCTCGCGGCGAAGATCTTCACCGATATCTTCTGTACGTCCATGGGATTATTTGGCCGCGGCCGGCTGGGCCGCCGTGGCGCCGGCGGCTTGGACTTTCGCGTGGCATTTGTGGGCGGCATCGATGAAGAGGTTGGCCTCCTCCACGAGCTTGTGGGCCGTATCCTGGGTATAGCGCGAATCAGCCCCTTCGTGCCGGGCGAAAAGATAGTTGGCGAACTGGCCGTGGTGATACGTGTCCCAGAACAGTTTCGGCTCGACAAACCGCGTGCGGAATTCTTCGACGATCAAATTGGCATCATTGGGCGCATCCGCCCATTGCAATTGCACCAGTGTCTTGGCGGCCGTGAGCATCGCCTGATACGCCTTCTCATCGGACAGCCGGAATTGGCCGGCGTCGAGGAGAAGCTGGGCCTCGAACGCTTCGCTTTCCGCCAACGTGAAACCAAACTGCGCCAATGAAACGATTTCGCCGGCGCATTCACCGACGCCCATGTCGCCGATGGTGAATTCGCGCGGGTCGCCCCAATCGCTGTAGAACGATGGATCGTCCTTGTGCGTTGGAACGGCGACGAATTCGTTGACGATGTTCTTCAGTTCCTGCTTGCCGATTCTCTGGCAATATTTCTGGAAAGATTCCTCGCCAGTTCGCTCGGCGACATAACGCTGTGTGAGCCGCTCGATGAGGTCGGGGATTCGTCTGGACGGCACGGAGCCCATGGCCAGGGCGTAACTGCCTGCGTTGTGGGTCCATTGGCCGCCGAGCATGACCTGGAAATGCGGCACGGTGTATCCGTTGATGTTGCGGCTGTTGCCGTAGAAGCCGATGTCCGCCGCGTGATGTTGTCCGCAGGAATTGAAGCAGCCCGAGACCTTGATGCGAAGGCCGCGAATGGCCTGGTCGAGCGAAGCGCTCTTGGCGGCAAGGCGATGTCGCAGCTCGCCGGCGAGGCCGCGCGACGATGCGATCCCCAGCTTGCACGTGTCCGTTCCCGGACAGGCGACGACATCGACGATCGTTCCCGCCCCGGCCTCTCCGAGGCCGATGGCCGACAGTTCCTTGTACAGGTCGATGGTCTTATCGTGCGGAATCCATCGCAGCACGATGTTCTGCTCAACGGTGGTTCGCGCATTTCCACCCGCGTAGCGAGCCGCGATGTGGGCCAGCGCCCGCATCTGGTTCGATGTCAAATCCCCCAGCGGGCACGTGACGGTTGCGACGTAATATCCGCTTTGTCGCTGTTGATAAAGATTGGTGTTGGCCCACTCGTCATACCCTGCCGGCCGGCGGGCGCCGTTGAGTTGGACGGCCTGAAGAAGCGGCTTTTCCTCGTAGCGCGGGATTCGATTGAAATGCTCTCGCCACGCGGGATCATCCGGCATGGTTTGGCGTTCCTCGATCACGAGCCGGCGGAATTCGTCGATCCCCAGCTTCTGCACCAGAAATTTCAGACGGGCGCGGTTGCGGTTTCTCTTTTCGCCGAGTCGAGCAAATACCCGCCCGATGGCGCGCGACAGCGGCAGCAATTCTTCTTCCGGAACGAACTCGTCCAGCAGTTTCGCCTGATACGGCACAGCGCCCAGCCCGCCGCCAACGTATATCTTAAACCCGCGAACCGTTTTGCCATTGACGACCTTGGTCGCGGCGATCCCACCGAGATCGTGCAGGGAAACGAGCGCGCAGGCCTCGTCTTCACAGCCGGAAAACGCGATTTTGAATTTCCGGCCAAAATCCTGCACGTCGCGATGGCCCAGCAGGTAAAACGCGGTGGCCTTCGCGTACGGCGTGACATCGAAAGCTTCGGTATTGCAAACGCCCGCCAGCGGGCAGGCCGTGACGTTCCGGACGGAATTTCCGCAGGCTTCGCGGCTGGTGATGCCCACCGCCGCCAGCCGGCGGAAAATGTCGGGCGTGTCCTCGATCACGACGAAATGGAGCTGGATGTCCTGCCGGGTGGTGATGTGGCAGATGGCGTCCGAATATTCTTCCGCCAACTCGGCAAGGACGATCATCTGCTCGGGATTCACCCCGCCGTAGGGGATTTTGATTCGCTGCATCCCCGGCGCTTCCCAGAAGGTATCCGGGCCTTTGGTCAGCGGGCCGTACGGAATCTTTTGAGTTTTGAGCCCATCGTGGCGCTGACCGTTGTCGTATCGCTGACCGTACGCACCGCGGCGCAGACGTGTCTCGGCAAAGACCTTTTCCTCAATCTTCCCTTGCTTGCGCAAGGCGATCTGGGCCTCGAAACTATCGATCTCCTGCCCCCAGTCGGCAGGGACGCGATCGCCGAGCTTGTCTTTCCAAGTGATCATCAAAATTCCTGCCGGGAACCGGAGAGGTTAACTCCTACTTACCTATAGGGTAACTGGGGCATTCAAGTCAAGCCAACAACGAAGAATGTTCACCGGCAATTCTATAAGGTAATAATCAACAATCGTTTAAATCTATTCGATGTCGTCGCCATCATCATCATCGACAACTGGGGCTGCGACCTTCGCGCGCTTAGGAGGCCGGCGCCGAGCGCCTTGGGAATGAAGAATTGAGTGCCAGAACTCGCCATCACCCAGCTCCGTGCCGGCCAACTTATTGAATTCCTTGTGCGCCGCCTCGAATTCGTCGCTGTAGGGCACCAATTTACTTCCCTTGGCATGGCGCGGAAGAACGGCCTTGAGCATCTTGAGTTGATCCTCGTTCAAGGTCGTCGGCGGCACGTCCCCGGCCGAGTTGGTGCTGCTACGCACATATTTCAGCAAAGCCCCGTAAACCTGTTCCGGATGGGCGTTTTTGAAGGTACGGTCCTGAAAACCCTGACAAAGGCCGTCAAAAACCGCGGAATATGGCAATTCGTCCCGCGCTACCCCCGCGTCGTTGTACAGCTCCTGCAAATGTTCCTGATCGATCGAACTCAGCTTCAGAGGCGGACGCATGAATACTCCTTGGGCAAAATCCCGCTCCAGACACCGCAATTGTAATGGCTGGGTGGGCGTGCTGTCCATTGTGACGCAGAACGGGTAAAAATCCGAAACCAGAAATCCGAAAGACGAATCAAATCCGAACGACCAAATGACTAAAACCTGTGTCGTTTCTGGTTTCAGTCCTTTGGACGTGATTTGTCATTCGGATTCCTGGTTTCGGATTTGAAATCAGCCTATGAAGCCCTCCGATTGGTCCATCGCCCGCAAGCACCTGGAAGACCGCGATCCGGTCATGCGCGACATCATGGCTGCGGTGGGTCCCTGTACGCTTTCCGTTCGGCGAGATCATTTCGTGCTCCTGTGCAAGTCGATTTATTCACAGCAGATTTCAACCGCGGTGGCGGCCGTGCTCTTTGGGCGCTTCAGGGAAAAGTTTCCCCATAAACGGCCAACTCCCGCGCGCGTGCTGAAACTGCTGGCCTCCGCGGATCAAAGCCAGATCCAAGGCTGCGGCCTCTCGCGGCAAAAGCGGGAATATCTGATGGATCTTTCCCGGCATTTCCTCAGCGGCAAAATCCCCAGTCGCCGGCTGTCGCGCATGAGCGACGATGAAGTGATTCAATCGCTCACGGCCGTGAAGGGCATTGGACGGTGGACGGCGGAGATGTTTCTCATCTTCGTGCTGAACCGCCCGGACGTTCTGCCGGTGGACGATCTGGGTTTGCAGCGCGCGATGAAATCAGCCTACCGCCTTTCGCGCTGGCCCAAGGCGGCAAGGATGACAAAGATCGCCGAGAAGTGGCGACCATACCGGACGATCGCAACGTGGTATCTGTGGCGCGCCGTGGACACGACCGAGGGCGGATGGTGAACTCGCGGTCATTTGCTCTGGGCGATCTCAGGCGATTTCATGGATTCTTCCGATCGGGGAAATGCCCGATGAGCCATGCGCAAGATCTGTTCGATCGCCGCTTTCATCTCCGGCTCTGGATCGTCGCTCGGGTTGTTTTCCGGATTCTCGACGCGTTCATCGCGTCGGACATCGGTTTCTTCAGTGGATTCCACGCCGGGTAGAGCCATTAACGTCGCGACGATGCACTCCGCCGCCCGATGTATCAGTGGCAGCGGCTCTTCTCCCGCTTCCCGGCAACGCCGATGCGTCTCCCCGCATATTTGCTCGACCATACTATTGAAGGCCTCGTCCAATTCCTCGTCGGCGTTTTCGAAATCCTCATCGTCCGATTCCGGTGCACCAAAATCTTCGATTCCCGAAACGTAGTGAACGTCGGGCCGGGCGAGGAATTCGTCCAACGAACAAACGACTAGCCGGCGGCGCAAATCATCGAGCGGGCCGATCCAAAGCAATCCGCCGTCTTTGCCGAATGGGAGGAGATCGGCCGTCGCCGGATTGGGAACGTCGCCGAGAAGATTCACCCATCGGTCGTGATGCGGCGGAAGCCGAAACCCGTTTTGCCTCGCGAAACGAATGGCGCCGGCGACCAGCATTCGCGCAATGTCCGGCTCGATGCGCGCCAGTTCGAAACGCTCCTGCGCTCGATTTACATGGCGATCGATTTCATCGTGCAGCATGTCCAACTCGCCCCACGCGTCTTTCAGCCCGGCGCACCAGAGATCGATCAGAAAACACGCCAGTGCAAACCCGCCCTGCGGGTTTTGGCGAACGAGATGAATCGACGCCAGGCCGCTGGTCTGCCAATCGGCATTGATGTAGCAGGCTTCGAGCTTACCGATTTGGCCGACACGTTTGTACGGACTGCCGGCCACGGCGCGGCGCATCTGGGCCTTTTTCTTTTCGCGTTTAAGTCGCTGATGTTCCTTGCGGCGAGCGGCGTCGGACATGATGACCTCCGTGTCTCAATAGAGCTTCGATCGAGCTGCCGGCATTATACCAAACCTCTGATTTTTTTAAAATTTCGCGGTTCATTCCGACTTTTCGAATCTGGAAGACGGTTAGTCTGAAGAGGCGGGTGGCAGGCCGTTACGCGATGGCTCGGAATCTCCGCGAAAAAGAAGCGACGCAAAGCGGGTTGATGCGGAATTCACTTCACTTCAGCTCCACCGTCCAATAAGCCGTATCCAAAAACTGTTTCCAGCTTGAATACCGCGCATCGGCCAGGCGGATGTTGATGACCGGGCTGCGTTTCGGTTTGATCGGTCGGGCGATCAGGTGCAGGTGGGCTTGCTCGGGCGTTCGGCCGCCTTTTTTCACGTTGCACTTCACGCAGCAGCAGACGATGTTCTCCCACGTGCTGCGGCCGCCCTGGCTCTTGGGCACAACGTGATCCAGCGACAATTCTGTCGTGGACATCTTCTTGCCGCAGTATTGGCAGCGATTTCCATCACGGGCGTAGATGTTGCGGCGGTTGAATTTCACCTCCTGGCGAGGAAGCTTGTCATACGCCAACAGCCGCACGATCCGCGGCACTGCGATTTGAAAGCGAACGGTGTGAATCCAATCGTGTTCCTCCGGCTCGAATTCCGCCTTGAGCTGGCTCAGTTCACGCCAGTCGTCGAAGTTGAAATTCTGCCACCGGCTTTGCCCGGCGGCATCGGTCTCGATGTGCACCACCTCGGCCAGTTCCCGGCAAAGCAGCGAAAACGCTCGTCGAACATTTACGACTCGGATTGCCTGATAGAAACGATTAAGAACAAGAACATTGGCGTTCAGCGCGGCAGCGCCTTGGCCATTACCGGACATGGGGATGGTCGGCGAATTGAAATTCATGCACCGTTGCTGCTCGGTCGGAATAACCGTAGCGAAACGATGCTGAATTATAGTAGCGCAAGTGGGCAAACGCCAGCGAATTGCGTTTAGATATTGCCAATTGGCCTATTGGAAGGCGCGATACGCCGCAATAATTCCGCAATAGGAAATAGGCAATGGGAAATCGATGATTCCCCCGTAGAATGCCCCGATGCCCGAGATCAGACGCACAGAACTTTCGGTTCGGCAGGAACGTGCAGTTCTTGTCGGCGTGATTCTCCCCAAATCCACGGCCGATCCGCGCGATCCGCTGGGAGAGCTGGCCTCCCTGGCCCGAACGGCCGGGGCCAAGGTCGTCGGCACCGTCCTGCAGCGCCGCCAGCGCATCGACGCCGGCACCTACGTCGGATCGGGGAAGGTGAAGGAGATCGCCGCCCTGGCCATCAAGGAAGAAGCCGATGTCGTGATCTTCGACAACGATCTGTCTCCGGGCCAGATCGGGGCGCTGGAACAAATCATCAACGAGGAGGCCGCCAGCCCGCCGCTGGAGGGAATCAAAGTTCTGGATCGCTCCGAATTAATTCTGGATATTTTCGCGACGCGGGCGCAAACGCACGAGGCCCGGCTCCAGGTCGAGTTGGCGCAGATGCAGTACACCTATCCGCGCCTGACGCGCATGTGGGGACACCTCGAGCGCATCGCCGGCGGCGCGCCCGCCGGCATCGGCACGCGCGGGCCCGGCGAGCAACAGCTCGAAATCGACCGCCGGCTGGTGCGAAAACGCATCAGCCATTTGCGCGACCAGATCGAGCGCGTCCAGCAGCGTAAGAGCCGACTCGTGGCCGAACGCACGCGCCAGCATTTCACGGTCTGCATCGTCGGATACACCAACGCGGGAAAGAGCACGCTGTTCAACACCCTCACCGCCGCCGGCACCTACGCGGACGACAAGCTCTTCGCCACGCTGGATACCAAGACGCGCGCCTGGAAGCTGGAGCGCGGAATGCAGGTTTTGCTTAGCGACACCGTCGGTTTCGTTCGAGATCTGCCGCATACGCTGGTCGCCAGTTTCAAAGCGACGCTTGAGGAAGCCGTGCATGCCGACTTGCTTTTGCACGTGCTGGACGTGGGCCATCCGCATGCTCATCAGCAGTTCGATTCGGTGCATCAGGTGCTGGAAGAGGTCGGGACCGGGGCGAAACCTGAATTGCTTCTGCTCAACAAGATCGACACGCCGGAAGGCGAGGAGAGTTTTCCCGAATGGCGTGCCCTGTATCCCGGCGCGATCCCCATCAGTGCCCGCACCGGCAAAGGAATCGACCAGCTTCATGCGGCTGTCGAATCCCACGTTCGTGGCCAGCAGCTTGACGTGACGCTCGAAACCGACGCATCCAACGGCAAGCTCCTGACCTTCATCGAATCCCATTGCGAGGTGAAGGACCGGCAATTCATCGACGGCCGGGTCACCATTCAGGCGACGATCGGAAAGAAAACATTGGCGGACTTATCGCGGAACGATCAGGTGGAGGTGAAATCGGTGGGAACTGTGGAATCTAACTAGACGGCTTACCGATCCGTATTTCCATCCACGAATCTGAGTGAATCACATGTTCAATTGGAGAACTTTGCTTAACAGTAATCTCGCGGCGGTGGAGCAAATATCAGTAGTGGGCACGATCATCGTGCGATAAACGGCGGCTTTCGTTATGCGCGCGACAACAATTGCAAATACGCTTCACGCGAAATTCCAGCGGTCCGGAGATTATTACGAATCACGAATACCGGGACCTCGTCGTAGGTGGGGATAATCACCGGGCGAGCCACGCCGGCTTTTACATAGGATCGGTGCGATCCTTCTTGCCGGGCAAATGCGAAACCTGCCGACAGGAAGACCGCTCCAGCCGTTTCCATGATACAGGTGTGATGCGCGGCATGGTCACACGGCGAGCAGCTCTTGCTTTTGGTCTACGACTTGCGGTGCGACCCACTTGTCGCCCTCAGAGGCGTATCCGCACTCTTCCAAAACTTCATCAAGAGTCCCTTGTTCCCGAGCGGTGGCAACAAATAGGCCAACAGCTTCGCCCAATGCAACGCGGGCCCCCTCAGGTGTATCACCAGCACTGGAAACGTCCAGCGGCATGGCGTGAACGATATAATGCTTCCCTTCCCGCCAAATGCGAATGGTCGTTTCAATAGTCATACCTACCATTTTATCACAATCGATCGGACATTGCGCGACTTGACCGCGCTGGGAATGTCTTTCAATTTGCCGCGGCAACCGCAATGGCCGACGATCGCTTTCCGCTTCTCTTTGTCAGCGACGCGATCATGCTCAACCCATAGATCGCCATCGCCAGGATGTATAGCGACCGATAGCCGAAATACATCGAATTGTATTCCAGGCATCCTCCTAGCATCGCGCCGATCAGGTTCGATCCCAGGGCCGCGGCCACCGATTGGGCGGATCGCATCTCGGCTGAAAAGATCAGGCCGGAGAAAAATAAAGGCAACGTCAGAATGAGCGTGGGCAGGATTCGGCTCAGCCATTGGCCTTGCATCGAATCGCTGACCGTCGAGAACCAGAGGCTCAGTCCCAGGCTCGCGAGGAGCAGAGCATAAGACACAGACAACGGGATTCTCGGCCATCGAATGACGGCCAGGTTCGCGAAAAAGGCCATGATCAGGATCGCCAGGATGACGATGCTGACGACGATCCACGTGCTGCCGTAGAACAGGGCCAGTTCCGTGACCGCTTTGGTTTCCAGCAGCATGAATCCCGCGCCCAGCAGAAAGCAGGGCACGGAGATGACCGCTCGGCCGGATTCCAATTGCAGCACGGGCTTGATGAATAAAGCCGCCATCAACATCATGATCGCGATCATGACGAGATAAGAGACCGGATATATCCTGGCAGGCATGTAAAAAAACGGCCAATTATCGGTTGACGGGTCCACTGACGCGTGAGCGGAAGCGTAAGCGGTAATATTGCGGAAAGAGGACGGCAGATGAACGGTCGCCGAATCACCGCCGATCACAAAAAGGGTTGCGCCGCTGGGAGCGAGAAAGACGTTGGGGTCCCGGCCGTCGAACGCCTGCTCGAGCATCAATGATAATTTTTTCGCGAGGTACTCGGTGTTCATCGCAAACGACAGGCACAGGACGCCGCCGTCTTTCAGGCATTTTCGGGCCTGCTTGAACGCTTGGACCGTATAAATGTAGCTGTCCAGGCGCACGCCCGACATTCCCGAAAGTGCGGTATGCGAATCGAGCAGCCCGTAGACGATCAAATCATATTTCCGGCTGGTGGAGCGGAAAAATGCCCGGGCATCCTGCACGTGGGCGGTCACGCGGTCCGAGGCGTAGGGCGCTTCGGGATGAAGGAGCTGGCCCAATCGAAGAATCAGCGGATCGATCTCGACGGCATCGACGTGTCCGGCCCCGTGCCGCAGCGCCGCGGCCACGTCGTTTCCCGCTCCGGCTCCAACCACCAGCACATCCCGCGGGGATTTCTTGAACCGATAGGGCGCGTCGTAATACGACCGATAGGCCGCCACGTGCCCATCTAACCCCCCTCCTTGTGGGCTCAGATCCAAAATATCCTGGTAAAAAAAGTGGTTGACCATGATCATCGGCCGGCCACGCTCGTTCGGATACACCGTCAAAATCTGATATGGGGAATACAAATCGTAGCAGTCCACACGAAACGAAGTGCCCACCAAGCCGAGCACGACTGCCGCGATCACGGCGGTTGCCAATACCCTGCCTCTCAGCAGTAAAAGCAGTGCAACGAAGCCCACGGCGAACCAAACGACCGGCGGCGACCACAAAAACGACAGCCCCCAAAACACCAGCACCGCCACGATGCTTCCGGCCAGGTTCCACCCGTAGGCCGGCAGCTTGGCGCCGCGGTCCATGAGGTGCGACGCCAATTGGCCCAGCGGCAGCAGGCACAGCGCATTAAACGTGAAAACCCAAATGAGAAATGCATACACCAATACGATGTGATCGACCCCCGTCGCGGTGCCCAGCCCCATCGTCATCTGTTCGGAGATCGGGTTCTGCAGCGTCCAGGCGATGTTGGCATACCCCAGGAGGTGCATCGTGACGATCTCGATCGCCAGCAGAGGCACAACCAGCGGGGTCAAGACCAGTCTCAGACGACCGAGGGCATATCCCATGCCCAGGCCCAGGAAGCAGGACAAGAGGCTCAAATTTTTAAAGAAACCAAAAACCGCGAAGCAGGTCCCGTGATAGCGGATGAGCACCAACTCCAGATAAAGCCCCGTCCCCGCCGCCAGTGCGATCCACCATCCGACGGACCGCGCCGGCAGCGCGCTCAGTCGCCCGGTATGTTCCTCAAGCAGCCCGCGCAAGCGAGGCCACCATCTGCGCCGGGTATCCGCCGCGATTTTTGCCGCCGCAAGCGGCAGCACCCCCACAAAGATAAACAAACAGACCATCCAGGGATTCTGGCGTTTGCTGTAATCAACGGCGGCCGTCAGGCAAAAGACCAGCCAACTAAGCAACACGATCAGCGGCAGCGCGATCCAATTGCGAATTGATATGAGAGTTCGCGTCACTTCAAATTTGCCCTGCCGCACCATCAACCATCGAGGCGAAAAGATCGCGCGCGCCGGTTCGGCCGCTCGCCATCAACACGAGCGCATTATGCAATGCGATTGCCGACAATGCACGAAGTCCGGCGACCGCCCGATCGAGATCACCGACGCTCAGTCGAATCGACCGGACCCGAATTCGGCGACCTGAGACCCAGTTCCGTGCAGGCAAATCATATCTCGAAAGTGGCGGGAAATCAGGCACACCCAAGCTACGACGATGGTGTCTTTCTGAGTTGGTTTGGTAACACCTTCCGCGTTTTCGATAGCGCCAGGGCCGAAGTTGTCACCGTTACTGTTGAAAAACAAAAAAGTTCGCGGCCGGGCGGGGAGAGCGCGCGTCGTCTGTGAAATATTAACTTTCGCGTCCCTTTGGGTCTGACTGATCTTTGTGGTCCTTAAGCGGCACGGGCATTCCAATAACTGTCCCACAGATCGCTGTACTGCAAACAACGCAAACTGCCCATCCGTTCGGCTCGACGCGGCAACCACCGGGCACTGTTCAGTTTTAGC
>DATAWP010000052.1:0-3003 GCA_036267155.1 Tepidisphaeraceae bacterium | reverse complement strand
ATTGGTATTTGGATTACGACGGCAACGGCGTAATCAACAGCATCGACTTCGGCTACTTCGCGACGAATTTCGGCCGTTCGATGTCGATTCCCTCGATGCCGAGCGTGACGCTGCTGACGGCCGCCGCGCCGCCGCCGGCCCCAACGCCGACCGTGAAGCTGGCCGCCGTGGACCCGACATTACCCTCGACGCCGGCCCTGACGCCGATTGTCACGAGCACCTCCAAAACCGACACGAACGTCGTAATTGCCAGGACCGCCAAGCCGGCGCCTCAAAAACATCATTTTCGCCACCGCCCTTAACGGCTCATCCGCCCAAAAATGACCCATCGCCACCATCTGCCGCGGCGCCAAAAGCTCGCAATTCACCCCAGAATCATCGTTTGCGATGCTCTGCGTCAATTTTGCGTCACGTACTATTTCGTTGGAAAATGTGCGGCAATATCATATCTCCAGGCCCTTTTTGATCTTATGTTGCCGATCATGGAAACCACGCAATCAGCCAAACGTCAGTATATGATTGTGCAAAACAACCATGCCAAAATTGCAATAGTATCCAGTAGCCATTCCAAAACCTGTGAGTTAGAGTCTGCTCATCAGATCAAATTCTTTAGCGAGAGGAGCGGGTAAATGAGCATTTCGAGCAATTCCAAGCGTAATGTTGCTTTGGCAGGGGCGTGTTTGGGGGGGATCGCGTTTGCCATCCCTCAGTCATCTCAAGCCGCTCTTCTGTCGAATGTGGTATTCAATGATGTGTTGGCCACCAACGGCAGCACCATCAATTCGGCGGCCCAGTCTTATGTTTCGCCCACTAATCCGGATCCTGCGACGCCCACGGCAACCTCGACGAATTACGACGTCGCTTCTTCCAAGAACGCTACCACCTCTTCCCTGACCAGCGGTAGCCCGCTCCAGTTGACTATTCCGAGCACCAGTAGTGGCGTCTCTGAAGTGCAGGCGCTATTCACTTCCACGCCGCTGCCGTTAATCAATGTGGGTGATGCGATCGAATTGACCGTGACGTTCACCGACAATACGGGGCTGAACATCAACTCCAGTTCTTCAGTTGATATCGGCCTGTACAATTCAGGTGGAAGCGCCCCCTACAGCAATCTCCAGAACGGCACCGCCACCAGTCCCAGTACGGTGACCGGGATCAACAATTCAGGCGCTGGCTTGCCAAATGACAACACCGGTGGCGTGGCGGGATGGCTGGGTTATGAAACGGACGCCTTTGGCGCGTCGAAACCCAAGATATACACTCGGCCTGCCCAATCCGGCTCGAACAACGTCGCCCAGGCTCTGGTGTCTGCTACCACAACCGGCGGTGTCGAGAACGCGAACGGCACCCAGTCGACTTATACTAGCCAAAGCTCGGCGTCTGACCCTCTGACGGCGGGTAACGTGTACACGGATGAGTTCTCGATTACATTGTCTTCACCCGGTATCTATACGCTCACCCAGTCCCTCTATAGCGGCGCGACGGACACTGGGTCGATCGTCAACGGCGGAACGTCAACCAGCGGCCCTCTCTCGGTTCTGACCAGCGCTGGTTTTGACGGACTGGCCGTCGGCTTCCGTGAATCTGATTCAGTCGCCGGCGAAATGGATATCAGCCAGGTGGAGGTCACCACAAACGTAGCCGTCCCAGAGCCGGCCACCATTGGCATTCTTAGTCTTGCCGGGCTCGGTTTAATGCGTCGCCGTCGGCGAACTTGAGCAGAAGTCTTTATCTCGATGTCAACCACAAGCCGGCCCCGCAAGGCCGGCTTTTTTATGCGCCCGCGGTGGAACTTCCCAGCCGTCCCTGCTCCTCAATGATCCTCTCCAGCAGCGCCGCCACTTCCGCATCGGGCGAGAATTTCTTGAGCCTTTCCTTCACGTGCGGCGCCGACATCGCCAGCGTTCCGTTCAGATCGTGCCGGCAGTCCCACCCGCCGACGGCGGATTTCACCTTGCTATTGTCGAATATAATGCTCCAGGTCTTGTCGCCGTGCAGGCTCTGTGCCCATTTTGGCTCGTATCGCACCAGCGTGTCGCTGGCCACGTGAACCAGCCGCGGGGCCGGCGCCCCCAGCGCCGCCGCCCAGGCTCGGTAGATCGCATCCCAGGGGTGCAGCTTGTCGGTCGTGATATGAAACGCTTCGCCCATCGCCTTGGGATTGCCCAGCAATTTGGCGAACGCCCGCCCAAAATCCTCACAACGCGTCAGTGCCCACAGGCTCGACCCGTCGCCGTGGCAGATGATCGGTTTACCGTGAAGCAGCCGCCAACTGATCTCGTCATCGCCGATGAATGTTCCCGGCATTCGCGTGCGAATCGTGTGGCTCGGCCGCACGACTGTCACCGGCATTTTGCCCGAGCGGTGCAATTCCATGTGACGGTCTTCGATCGCGATTTTTCTCTGTGCGTATTCCGGCGAATGTGGGTTGCCGCGCGGGGCCGATTCGTTGACCGGCAGCTTTGCCGGCGGACGCTGATACACCATCGCCGTGGAGATGAACACGAACTGCCCCACGTTGCCGGCGAACGCCCGGATATCGCGCTCGCACTGCTGCATGTCGAAGCTGCGGAACTGGCAGACGGCGTCCCATTTCTGTTTGCCGACCGCTTGGTACGCCGCGTCATCCGTCACGTCCCCGTGAATGTGCCGGGCGCCCTTCGGCAGCGTCACTCCGCTGGTGCCGCGGTTGTAAACGCTGATCTGCTGCCCCAATTCCAATCCGGCCTCGATGCACCCATAAGAAACTTCCCCCGTGCCGCCGATGTAAAGAACCTTCATCGCCATCGCCTGTTTATAGCGTAAACGGCCAAATTGTCATTTACCCCTGTCCTCGCCGATGACAAATGACCAATGACAAAATTGGGTCTGACTGATCTTTGTGGTCCTTAAGCGGCACGGGCATTCCAATAACTGTCCCACAGATCGCTGTACTGCAAACAACGCAAACTGCCCATCCGTTCGGCTCGACGCGGCAACCACCGGGCACTGTTCAGTTTTAGC
>DATAWP010000051.1:0-13963 GCA_036267155.1 Tepidisphaeraceae bacterium | reverse complement strand
ATCGCTGCTGCGCACCGCCGGTCAGCAGGCGAAGAATCTGCTGGAGACGATCAAATCGATGTTGATCGCGGCATGGGCTGCGGACAAACCGCCGACCATGCCAGCCGGTCCCTGAACGCTGCTGCACGGTAAACAGTTACGGTCCGCTGCTGTTATTCTCCCGATATGCCTCGCTTGGCTCGCGTTGCTCCCGGCGGACTGGTTTATCATGTCCTCAGCCGCGCCAATGGCAGGCTGCGATTGTTCCGCAAGGAATCCGACTTTTCCGCATTTTATCAGGGCCTGCTTCAGGCACGCGCCCGGCATTCTATCCGGATTCTCGCCTGGTGCATCATATCCAACCATTGGCATTTCGTCGTCTGGCCGCGGAAGGACGGCGAGCTTTCACGGTTCTTCGGACCCAACTAGAGCGTCGATTCCATAAGGGCTCTGGCCGTTCGTCGCGGATTGCACCTGAGCGACGTTGGGAAGTCGCCGCTGCGGATTGACGCAAAAGCGAGAAGGTTTGGCCGAATTACGGGTCGCGGGCATTTTAACGAATCGCTACGTTCGACTTCCAAGCAACTCTGTCTAATATCGAGGTCCATCGCTATGCGTTCTCCCTGCTCTGGTCAACAACGCGTTCGAATTCTCGCCGGTGTGCTTTGCGCGGTTCTTTGTTTGCTGTGTTTTGGCCAACGTGAAGCACGTGCGGGGGAACCAGCGCTTCCGTTTATCAGCGCATCGGGATCGCACCTGGTTGATGCGCGAGGCGCGCAAGTCACGCTGAAGGGATGCAATCTTGGCAACTATCTGATGCTCGAATCCTGGATGTTCGGCGGAACGCTGGGCACGGGTCCCGATCATGCGTTTCGGGATGGCGCCACTGTCTACCGGACGCTGCGGCAAAGATTTGGCGAGGAAAAATCTCAACATCTCATTGAGTTGTATCGCGATGGATGGATCATGCCGCGCGATTTTGACGTTATTAAATCGTTTGGATTCAATGTCGTGCGATTGCCGTTCGATTATCGGCTGATCCAGGAGGAGCAACGGCCGTTTGCCATCAAGCACGATGCGTTTCGGTGGCTGGATCATGCCGTGCAGATGGCGGAGGACGCGGGCGTTTACGTGATTCTGGATATGCACGGGACGCCCGGCGGGCAGAGTTTGGAAGACCATACGGGCGAAGCCGGTCAGGATCATCTCTGGAACAGCGAAGAAGATCAGCAACGAACCGTGGACATCTGGCGAGCGCTGGCGGAGCATTTCAAAGACCGGAGCAGCGTCGCGGCATACGACCTGATTAATGAGCCGTACGGCAACCACAGCGAGGATTGCCGGCCCGTCCTGGCGCGGCTGATGCCCGAAATCTATCGAGCGATTCGTTCAACGGGCGATCAGCACGTGGTATTTTTCTCCGGAGCGCTGAACGGCGGGATCGCTTTCTACGGCAACCCGCATGAGCAGGGCATGACAAACGTTGGATTCACCGAGCATTTCTATCCGGGAATGTTTGGCAGCAAAACGGCTTTGGAAACCCAGGCGCGCGTGCTGAACCAGGAACTGCCGGCCAAGCACGGATATGCGGATGAGATCGCGTCGCCCTATTTCGTTGGGGAATTCAATGTGGTGATGGATTCGGAGGATCCGTGCCGGTTGATGCGCGCCTACTACGACCGCTTTGCCGAATATGGCTGGCCCTGCACGATGTGGTCATACAAGTTTATCAGCACCAAGGGCGGCGTCGGAAGCGATGCCTGGTGCATGGTGACGAATGCTGATCCATTACCATCGCTGGATCTCGACAACAGCTCGTATGACGATTTAAAGAACTTCTTTACGAGTCTGGCAACGATACCTCTGACAACGAATGAGCGTTTGCTCGATGCGTTGACGACGGCAAAACCCGCGCCCCTGTACCTGGCTGCTTATCCGAATCTGCCCGAGGCGCCGCCGGCAGATCCGCCGCCTTCGGAACCAGAGGGTTATACGTCAATTGATCTGGGCGGCGCGACGCCGGGGTACACGGAGGCTCTGGCCGACGGAAGCGTGCTGGTCATGGGAGGCGGCGAGGACATATTTGGCGCGAGCGATAGTTGCAGGTTTGTTTCGCATCCGGCAAGCGGTGGTTCAGCGGACGTTCGCGCAACCATTCTATCGTTTGTGGATAGCGCCGAGTATGCGAAAGCCGGTGTAATGGCCCGCTGGGGAAAAAGCGATCGCCCTGATTCCGCGATGGCAATGGTAAACATGTTTCCCGATGGGACGATCGCGCTGATCACTCGGCGGAGGGCGGGGGCTCGGGCAATTGAAGAAAAGGTTCCGGCGGGAGTCCAGCTGCCGGTTGAGCTTCGGCTGCAAATTTCCGCGGGCCGTGCTGTCGGAATGTATCGGGATAACAATGGAGACTGGCAAAGAATTGGATCGGCGCCCGTGCCGAACGATAGGGACTTTCGCACGGGGTTGGCCGTGTGCTCGCACGTTGACGCCGCTCTCACGACGGTCAAGGCGCGTATCGGTCCATCGGCGGACGATGGCCTTCCCGCGCCGGGCGAGGAGGGCAATAACGTGCCGTTTGGGCCGTCGCTGCTCAAGAATGGGTCATTCGAGCAGCAAGGGGGCGAAAGCGATGTTGCACTCGATTGGAATCGCTGGGGTGCTTGGATGAACCGAGAGACAACTTGGACGCCAACGCATTCAGGATCGGCCGAAATCGGCTATCACCATTGGCAAATTGCGTCCGAGGACACATCTGGCTTGTGGCAGGATGTCAATGTGGAGGCGGGCAAGCGCTACACTTTTTCGATCTACGCACAGCGCGACGTGCCGGCCAATGGAGACGCCGAGGCGCGCACCGTCGAGCTGCGTTTGGAGTCGGTGACCGATCACGGGGAACTGACTTTGAATTCGCAGAACTTCGATGTGAAGAGGCTCGCAAGCGGCGGGGAATGGACGCGGCTGTCTGTCAGCGGAACTGCGGATGCGTCGCGGATGCGCATGCTGGTGGTGATCACCCCCGCGGCGGCCGGACCGCGCGGGGGAAGTGTAAAGCTGGACGATGCGATGTTGATCAATGCCAATGATGGGAAATGAGCTGAAATAGTCGATTTCTAGCGACGAACGCGCGCTGCAGGCTCGATTTGCTCCAAGGCATCGCTGAATATCTTTACCCGAGGCGCTACAGCGGATGCAGGGGGATGACTCAGTTCGCTGCCATTGGTGCGAATGACGCCAGCGTACCATCGAGCGGAATCTTTGGGCGTGCGGCGCAAGGTCTTGTAGTCGATGTGAATAAGGCCGAAGCGCTGGCGGTATCCGTCGGCCCACTCGAAGTTGTCCATGAGCGACCAATGGAAATATCCGCGAACGTCGACTTCATCGCCGATCGCCCGCGCCAGCTCGATAAGATATCGGCGACTGAAATCGATTCGCTGCGGATCGTGCACCGCCCCATCGGCGTGAACCCAATCCAGACCGGCAAAGCCGTTCTCTGTAATATGAATCGGTAATTGGTAGCGCTCGTAAATGAACTTGGGACCCCAGTAAAGAGCGGGCGGGTCGATCGTCCATGAATAGGCATTGATGGGATTGCCGGGCTCGCGCTGCACATTGGTAACATCGGCGTTCGCGCCAGCGCAAACCGGCTGACCGCGATAGACATTCAAGCCGTAGAAATCGGTCTTCTGGTGGATCAGGTCCATGTCGGCCTGGCTGAATTTCGGGAAATCGCGGCCCCAGACACGAAGGGCGTCTTCGGGATAGTGGCCCAGACAGATCGGGTCGCTGAAGAGCGTGTTATTCCAAAGGTCGCGGGAATCCGCCGCCATCGTTCGCGTTCGGGCTGCTTCGATATCCTCCGGCAGGGAACTGACGGGAAATTTCACCTCTCCAAGCGATGCCCAGCCGATGATCGGTTCGCGAGCACAATGCTCGCGGAGCATTTGAACGGCTCGGCCGTGCGCGAGCAATGCGTGATGCATCGCCCGCAGAACGTCCATCCATGCCAGCTTCAGACCCGGCGCCTGGATGCCGTCACGATGGCCAAGGCCCAGAAAGCATTGAGGCTCGTTCAATGTCATCCAATGAGTTACCCTGTCGCCGAATCGCTGAGCAATCAGTTTTGTATAGGCGGCGAACCAATCAACGCAATCCCGGTTCAACCACCCGCCCCGGCAGTACAAGGCGTAAGGATAATCCCAGTGGAACAGAGTGACATACGGGGTAATTCCTTCGGTTAACAATCCGTCAATGAGCCGGTCGTAAAACTCCAGGCCCTGCTCGTTCGGTTTGCCGATGCCTTCGGGAAGGACCCTGGGCCATGAAATGCTGAGGCGATAGGCCTTCAGCCCCATGTCCTTCATCAGTTGGATGTCTTCGCGCCAGCGATGATAATGATCGCAGGCGACTTCGCCGTTTTGGCCAGAGTAGATAGCCCCGTCCTTCCGGCAGAACATGTCCCAAACGCTGAGGCCGCGGCCGTCCTCGTGCGCAGCGCCTTCGATCTGATAAGACGCGGCAGCGGCACCCCACGCAAACCCGGACGGAAAGGACATAGTTTCTCCAATGCTCACTGGTTAAACCACTGAGCCCCTACTCGCGGGAAGCGGAATCACATCGCTCCCGAGTCGATAACGGTAGATACGCTACGCCTTTGTGGGCAGAGATTTCAATTCGAATTTCCGCCAAGATCTCTCTTATTTGCGACACTTGCGCGGCGTGGGAAGGCCGAGCCCAAGAAGTGATTCCGGCGATTGATGCAAAAGATGCCAGGAAGACATCAGATAATGGAACGTCTCACGCCCCGAACGCGTCGCCGGAATTCCGTGGGGGACTCCCCGACTTCCTTATGAAATACGATTCCAAGCCGGGTGGCGGTCGTGAAACCGGAGGCGACGGCAACCTGCGACATCGCCAAATCGGTGTTCGCGAGAAGGTCCTTGGCGCGATTGATGTGTGCTCCGCGAATTTCGTCGGTAATGGAGTGCCTGACCAACTGCCGAAAACGGCGTTCGAGCGACCGGCGGCTCAGCGGGACGTGATCCAGAACATCATCCACCTGTAACGGCTCGGATGCGTGCTCGCGAATGAAGCGCACCGCCAGCACAATGTCCTCATCCCCAATCGAGAGCACATCCGTTGATGCGCGCGGGACGATCCGCACGGGAGGCAATAGCGTCGAGGCCGGCTCCAGCTTCTCGCCGTTCATCAATCGATCCAATCGCGACGCAGCTTCGAAGCCAATTTGTTCAGTCGGCAGTGCGACGCTTGAGAGCGATGGGGTAACGAGGGCATTGAACAATTCATCGTTATCGACGCCCAGAACCGCGAGCTGGTCGGGCACTTTGACCCCCTGCTGGTGTGCGGCGTTTAGAATACGGTGAGCCCAATCGTCGTTGCAGCCAAGGACGCCGATCGGCTTAGGCAATTCCAGAACCCACTTATCAAGCTGAGTCAACGCCGCGTTGCATTCATGGACGGGAATGCCTCTCTCGGCAGCGCGTCGGCGAAAGCCTTCGAGCCTGAGCCGGCCGTACTGCGTGGTTCCCGCCCAGCAATAGGCGAGCTGTCGAAAACCAAGCGAGATCAAGTAATCCGCCGCCATGACCGCGACGGCATCGTCATCCGGGAATACCGAAGGCAAATGGGTTTCGCCCTCGCAAAAGTTCGAGACGTTGGTTGCGGGCAAGCCCAGTTTAATGACGCGTTTTTCGAAATCCCGGCTGAAGGTCTGGACGATGAGGCCGTCCACGTCCCAGCGCTCGATGTCGATGGGTTCGCTGAATGACCACTGTGGCTCGGCGCTGACGGTCCAGCGAGACTTCGTATGTGTATAGGCCATGACGCCGCGAATAATTCCGCGGCCATACGCGGCGACGGCATCGAGTGCGAGCCCAATTCGGCGTGAGCGCGTCGCCGATTTTTTCTTCCTGCCTTTCCGCATGCCCTTTATTCCTCCATCGGTCCGCCCGTCAGGCCGACGCTCGGATGCAATGACACCTTCGCCTAATTCAGCGATAAAAGCGAATTCACGATCATTGCCGGTCGCGGTAGCCAGAGCCCGCGTGGCGCATCGAGAGCGGCATTATAGCTGATGCCTGATAAACGGCAGGGCGCGTGGTTTCAGCGGGTGAAGCGCTGTCCAGGCGAGCCATGACGCCGGGGACGATTTTTTTTGATGACGTGAGTGCGTCGGAAGTTGAGGAGGATGCTATGGGTGCGGCGGCGGCGAACGTCGCCGAGACGATGGAGACGGCCGGCTGGGCCGCGGATTTACCGAAGTTACCTGCCAGCAATCCGAAGTCGATGCTGTTGACCGTGCCATCGTAGTTGAAATCGCCCTCATCCCAGACTTTTGCGGATTTGCCGAAATTCGCGGCCAGGTTACCGAAGTCCACGCTGTTGACGGTGCCGTCAAGATTGGTGTCACCGTAGAGAGTGTATTTGATCTCGATCTGTCCCGAGGACAGGCCGGCAACAACTGCGTCAGCCCCGTCGGCATAGCCGAGGCCGTAGGCGCTGTTCCCGGCCGCGGCCGAGGAAGCGATTCCGAGGCCATTCCACGCACCGCCGTTATAACCCGTGCGGATATAACCGGCGAGCGTTGACATCGGGTCGGACGCGGAGCCAAAGTCGACGAGCAATGTATTGCTGGTCATATCGATGACGCCATTGCCGCTGATGCTGAGGGAGGTCACGGTGGACGATCCGCTTCCTATGGCGAGTTGAAGTTCGCCGCCGGCAATGGTCAGGCTGGCGATGTCGAATGCACTCGATGCGACGGGATCGCCGGAATTGATGATGACGTTCGTCGAGCTATTGGGGACGGACAGGGTGTTCCAATTATCGGGATCGGACCAATTGTTGGAATCCGTACCGGTCCAGACGGCGATGTTGCTGTTGACGCCAGCCCCCGTGAGCGCATTCTGCAGCAAGGGATTGATCGCAAATGAGCCGGCTGTTGTGACATTCGACCAGTCCCGTGCGATCGCCAAAGCGGACGCTATTTGAATGTTCGGTACGGCAAGGTTATTAACGGGATCGTAAAGCCCCCAACTGTCCTGGCTGGAAGCCGTGCCGTCGGTAGCCTTGTAGCTCCAGAAGCTCCAACTGATATTGTTGTCGTCGTACTGCTGAAACGTGTACTGCCAGGTGCTGGAGCCCGTGCCGAAATCATTGAATTCGCCCACATAATCGGGCACGTCGTACGAAGCGTGACTTTGGAAATCACTGACCTGGTTATTGGTGCCCGCCTCTACGCCGGAGGGATTGTTGGTGTCGTTCCATTGGTACTCGTGCATTTCATACACGACATCGGTCCACCCCTGTGATGCGGGATTTGGAAGCATGCTCCAATTCCACTGGTCGAAAGTTCCCTCGATGATGGCGATGTGGTTGGTGTCGACCGAACGAACCGCGGAGTAAAGCTGGTCGTACGCCGCGATCACTGCCGAGTCGCTGGGCGCGTTGTCCGGCTCGTTCATCAAATCATAACCGGCGACCATCGGATTATTTTTATAGTGGAGCGCGATGTTCTCCATTAATATATCTGTCTGCTGCTGGTCATAACTGCTTGTCCAATAGTCATTGAGATTTGCCTGGCCCGTGTCATCGGAAGTGCTTTCGCCTCCAACAACACCGTGCATGTCGATGATGGTGTAGATTCCCATCGACCCGGCCGTGTTGACCAGCCAATCAAGCTCCTGAAATGCGTCGCTGCGCCATTGGCCCTGAAGCGTTTCAAAATCGGCCCACCACACCGGCACGCGGATGACATTGAAGCCCTCCGCCTGGATGTTCTGAAGATCCTGCAACGTGATCCAATTTTGCTGATATGTCTTGATCAGACTTTGTTCTTCGGTAACGCCAAAGCGATTGTCCAGCGTCTGGATGACGCCGTACTCGTCGGGCAAACCGGAGCTATCCAGCGGCGACATCCACCCTTCCATGATGAGCCAACTACCGAGGTTCACGCCGCGAAGCTGAACGACCTGTCCAGCCCCATTGACGATATCCGTGCCTGAGGTGTGAAGGAACGAATTGGAAGTAACTGTCTGGACCGACTCCTGCTGGGTGGCGGCGGCCAGTCCTGAAGCGGAGGCGGTCAGCGTCGGAGTTCCGGCGTTCGCATCCTTGTAGTAGAAGGTCGTCGTGCTGGTGCCGGCGAGAATGGTCACGGCCGAGGTGAGTACGTTGCCGCCGTTAAGAAAAATTCCCGCGTTCGAGGTGGTGCTCAGGTTGATGACAACGCCGCCGGCGCCCGCGTCCACCGCCAGGCCCGCCGAGCTTTCGAGTTCCACGGTCATCGGGCTGGATGCGACGCCGGTGGCGAGCGACTGGGGAACGGTCGGGATGACAACTTGCGTGGCCGCGCCGACAGTAACAGGCGTCAACTGGACCTCGTCGAGGAATGTTGTGGTGCTGTCGTCTGGGCCTGTCGAGACGAGGGCAAAAGTATGGGTCCCTGCGGATGCGTAGAAAGTTCCTCCGATGCTTGAGAATGCATCGCTGGTCGGGTGCAGCCCGGTAAGCACGGGGGTGCCGTCGACCGTGACCATGAACGATTCCTCGGCCGCGACTGATCCACCGACATCGTTGACATCGGCGGCGGCATCAACGGTCAGAGCGTAATATCCGCTGGATGGCAACGAAACCGATTGGGAGATCGTGCCATCCTCAGTGCCGTTGTACTGGGAGGCGCTGCGGTTGGTCTGCACAAACGCGACCTGCTTTCCATCCGGGGCGGTAGGCGCATCGAGACTGCTGGGCGAGTTCGCAACCCCCGAGGTCGAGCTGAAGGTCCACACCGATCCGGCGGGATCATAGGCATAGCTGTTCGAAGCCAATGTAGGTGATTCAAAGCTGGGGTCGGCAACAATTGCCGCCAGCAACCGTCGCACTTCCAACTCTTCCAATAGTGGTCGTCGCCACCGCGCCCGAACTTCTTTGCGCTTCATAAAACTCACTTCGGATGATATCAAGGCGCCCCATATCCCGTTTTATAGAACAGCGTATATTCCTCAGCGCCGATGTCGGATGTCGGGATTGATACGCCATCCGGTAACTTCACGTTGAGGGGATATAGTCCCGCCATGAACTCGCCATAGGTGTGGGTCTCGACATGCCCATCGACATATCCGACGTTGACGCTGGCTTGCTTGGTGCCCTGATAGTGGGGGTATTGCTGGGTCGTCCAGTCGGGCCAGATCTCATCGTAAAAAAGCATCGCCTGCGCGGAAGAGGTAACGCGGCGAGACTTGTAACCGCACGCATAGGCCAGATTATAGCGATAGTGCGTCGCCGTGGGATCTTCCATGAACGGCTCACCGTAGTTGCCCGGTTGCAGCGCGGGGCATCGCCAGACGAGATTGACCGGACCCGCATCGTTCGGATTATCCGGGCCGGGAGCAGCCGGATTCGCGTTGTTGTTGAGCGTGAGATAGTGCAGATACGGGCTGAGCAAATCCTGGATGTAATTGTTGGGCGGATTGGTTGGATCCAGCTTTGGATAATACGCTGACGTTTCCCAGTCAAAATTACGACCGTTGGGGAACGTCGACTTGTTATCATTCAAATAGTTTTGCGTGGCCTGGAGAATCTCGCGGATATTTGACTGACAGGCGACGAGCAGGCCTTGTGCGCGCGCCTTCTGAAGGGCGGGCAGCAAGAGCCCCACGAGAATTGCAATGATGCCAATGACGACCAACAACTCCACGAGCGTAAAAGCAGCAAAACATTTTGAACGCCGGGCCGCGGCTGGCTTCATGACTTTCTCGCTTCCTGCACCTGAAATGATCTCTCGGGTCTCTATCTTAACCCGGCGGAAAGTGCTTGCTATTGCAATTAACGCCAATCCTTCTCTGTTTCGCGGCATTTCGAAATGACCGTCGGGCCGCGGATTCTGGTGATTAACCCAACCAGGCGGTAAACCTCAAATATTATCGGAACTAATGGCGACGGAGTGCATCCGGTCATCGCGCCGATTCTGTCGCAAATCAGAGGGAGATTGACGTGAAAAGCTCCTTGCGGGTCTGCGGTTCTGGGTTACTTTCAAATCTGTTCTGTTTGGGCATGACAACGAGATCTGAACCGCCCCTCCCACGTTCGGTGGGCGCGCCCAGAAACAGGCCACATCACGGGGATGGTTCTTACACAATTGCGCCTCGGCACGGCCGTAAGCGCGGAGAGGAGAAATATGATTCGAGCACGTGTTCTAAAGCCATCCCGGATGGCGGCCATCACCTTGAGCGCCGCGGTGTTAGGCGGTGTAGGCGGCATTGCCCATGCGTCATTGGTTGCATCAGATCAGGTATCGAATAATCCCCCTTACTCGGGCTACAACGGTTTTAATGGACTAAACGGCGGCACTGGGTTCGGAGCCTGGAACGTCTCGAACGTCTCGGGCGCCACCGGCGGAAGTTTCATGTGGAATAACGTGGATTTGACCACTCCCGGCGCCGGCCAGGGATTCGACATTTACGATAACGGAACCCAGAACAGCCCAACCGCAGGCTTGGCCACGGATGAGTATGCGGCGATACGCCCGTTCACCGGCGCGCTGGCCTCGGGTCAGGATTTCTCGTTTGAATATCAGTTGAACAACGGCAGCAACGCAACAAATGGCGGTCCGAGCAACCTTGGATTTAGCCTCGACGATTCAAGCGGAAATGCACTTTTTGATTTTCACACGCAGGGAGGCGCTGCCGGCTACTATCTCACTGATGCCACACAGACCCTGACGCTTGAATCAAACGTGCCCTACAACTATCAGGCGATCGACACGTTTAGCTTTATCCTGAATAACGCGGCAACGGGCGCGTATACGTTTACAGTCTCCGGAACGCCTCCATCCTACAATCTTTTGGGGCCCCCTTTGGCCCTGCAAACCTTTACAGGTACGATATCAATGGCGACCGGGGGCATTACGCAGGCGGACATCTACAATAACAACGGCGGCCAGGGAAGCGATCTGCAGTTCGATTACCTGTCCATCACGAACGTACCGGAGCCGGTTTCGTTCACCATGGCCGGCGTAGCCATGGCATCGCTGCTGATTCGGCGTCGCCGCCGCCAGGGCTGATTCGATAACAACGCATTCCCTCCTCCACACGTGCCGGGGCCTGCCCGGCACGTTTTTTTTGCGCACGTCGATCCAGCGAAGTGTGCTGCGCCGGACTACTTAATTGTCCAGGTTAATGTTCCTGCCAAGCAGATCGGTTGTATAAGGCTGCACTTGCCCTGCGGAGCCGATGCCGCTGGGATTGCGCGTGATGGAATGCGATTCGACGTGTCCGTCGCAATAGAGAAAGTTGGCCGTCGTGTTGCTCATGTGACGCCAGCGGATGTTCCCCATGTTGTTGACGGTTTCGTAGCTTTCTGTGATGGCGCCGGTCGCCAACGTGGTCGTGGACGGGCCATTTCCTGCGTCGCCGGTGTCCGTATTCATGCCGGGATCGATGGGCAGCCCGTCATCGGACGCCAGGGCATTGACGCTATTGAAAAGCATATACGTAGGTTTGTTTGAACCGCGGAACATTCTGTATCCATCGAGCGCGGAACCAAGAGGCTGCGTGGTCCAGTAATTAGGTCGCGTAGCGCCGTCCGACTGACATAGGACGCCGCAGAAAATCAAAACCATCTCGCTGCTTCGCTTGATCTTGGACAATTTGTACGGCTGCATAAAGGAGACGCCGGAGATGACGCCTCCGGAGATATGGATCGTGGCCTCCTGGACTTGGATATCCGGATCGGCCATGAGCCGGGGGTGACACGAATACTGCAATCCAAAATTGCCCGTCATGCAGTCGGTATCCAAAAAGACTTGACGGCTGAAAGAGGAAGAGGATCCGACCGAATCAGATTCCTGGTAGGTCGTTCCTTTGGCGCCAATTTCGTTGGCGAGGAGCGTGTCCCAGGCGGTCGCGGCTGGGTATCCCACCGATCCGCCGGACCACGCGCCCAGTGGCAGGCTGCCTTGATAGTCAATCGCGTAAATGGCAATCGCCTGTCCGATTTGTCGCAAATGCGTTTGACAGGTAACCAGGTTAGCCTGCTCGCGGGCGCGGTTAAGCGCCGGAAGAAGGACGCCAATAAGTACCGCGATAATGCCAATGACAACCAGAAGCTCGACAAGAGTAAACCCGGTTTCGCAGCGTTTTCGCGCTGGCCGAATGACCCAGAAAACATTTCGCAAATCCGCCGCCATGAAGACGCCCCTATGTACGCAAATCTTTGAAGGCTCTGGCAATATGCAGCAGAAGAGCCTGTGGGACTTGCCTCTCGCGCCGTGCACGGGAAATCATCTCGCCGGGGCTTTAGAGTTGCCACATCACTTCGCGCCAAACTCGCGCCGTTTTGCGGCAGGCGTTGATGTTTGCGCGGCGATTTGAAGCATGAAGGCGCGATTCGATTCGACGATATTTCCCCTGCCGCAAAACAGAGCGAGTTTGGCGCGAAAAGACATGGCTTTGCGCTCTTTCGGTCTGGTAAATTTCCGGTGTTCAATCCAATCAGCCTGGCGAGAAGAGAAGACGATCCACATTTGGAAAGAGGAGGCGCAATGCAACGGAAACTGAGGCGGTCAATCACTGTTGGCGCTGCGGCGCTGGCGGTCGCATCTTGTGGCATTTCCAGCGTACATGCGGCGGCGACGGCAACCGACAACGCCTCCGATCCGGCGTATGCCGCCGGCTTCACCAGCGGCACCAACGGCGGCACTGGGTTTGGGGCTTGGGACATCACCGTTGGCGGTACCGGCGGAACTTATATCTCCGGCTCGACCAACGATAATACCGGAATTCTAACACCGCCGGTGTTCGATATATGGAACGATACAAACGACGGCGCAGGCGGCGGCGTGTTGAATACGGATGTGACGACCGCCACGCGCCCATTCACCGGGGCGCTTTCGCCAGACCAGGTATTCAAATTCTCCGACGTCCTGCATTATGCGAACCAGACGCAAGGCGGCGGATCGGCGCTGGGATGGAGTCTGGAAGATTCCTCCGGCAACGCGCTGTTCGATTTCCATACCGCGGGCGGGGCGCCGGGTTATTTCCTCACGGATGAAAATAACGTCGAAACGGTTGAGGCCACGGTCCCGTATAACTACGACGTTGCCGACACGTTCGCCTTTGAACTGAACGACGCCACGGGCGACTATACGTTTACCGTGACAAGTGCGCCCAACGGAAATGTCACGGGCGGCTCGCAGATGTTCACGGGTCAGATTTCGATGGCCACGGGCGGGCCATCAGAGTTCGCCGTTTACAACAACAACGGCGAGGGCGGCAGCGATATTCAGTTCAACAATCTCGCGGTCACCAGCGTCACCGCTCCCCAGCAGTGGATATCGACCGCCTCTGGCGACTGGAACAATCCATCGAACTGGAGCGGAGTGGTCCCCAATAGCATCGGCGCCGAAGCCGATTTCTTCAGCGCCATTACTGCCAACCGTACGATTTTCACCGATCAGGCGGTCACGGTCGGAACCATCAATTTCAATAACGCGAATACTTATGAAATCACCGGAACCGGTTCGCTGACGCTTCAAACATCAACCGGCGACGCGCAAGTGATCGTTCAGCAGGGGACGCAGGAGATTAATCTGCCGACCACGATCGCGAGCAACACCGTGTTCAACGTCGCTAACGGGTCCACTTTGGTCATCGCCAATCCGTTGACGATCGACTCCGGCGACACGTTGACCACGGCCGGCAGCGGAACGGTGACGTATCAATCCATCATCAGCGTTGGAGGCGGCGCCAGCATTGCCTTCGATAATTCCAGCCATGCCCACGAACTTTCCCTGGCGTCCGGGGCAAACGCATCCGTCGGCGGCTCGGGCACCGTGCTGGAGGTGGACACCCTGGCCAACGGCGGAACCATCAACCTTCAGAACAACGAGTTGCTGATTAACTACGGCAGTTCAGCCGATCCGGTCGCCTCGGTGCGCGCTGAATTGCAAAGCGGCTACGCAAACGGC
>DATAWP010000050.1:0-2995 GCA_036267155.1 Tepidisphaeraceae bacterium | reverse complement strand
CGCGCGTGGCCTCGGCCTCAAGCTCGGCGATACCGTCACCGTCGACGTGCTGGGCCATGAGATGAGCGCGCGGCTGACCAGCCTCCGCGCCATCGATTGGGCCTCGCTCGGCATCAATTTCGTCATGGTGTTTTCGCCCGGATCGCTCGACGGCGTGCCCCAGACCTTCATCGAGACCGCGCGCGCGGCGCCGGGTGCCGAATTGCCGCTGGAACGCGCGGTCGCGGCGCAATTCCCCAACGTCACCGCCATTGCGGTCAAGGATGTGCTAGCCCAGCTCGGCGCCGTCGTTGCCGCCGTCGCCATCGCGCTGCGCGCCACGGCGGCGGTGGCGCTGGTCGCCGGGGTGCTGGTGCTGGCGGGGGCCGTCGCGGCGGGCCAGCGCCGCCGCATCTACCAGGCAGTGCTGTTCAAGGTGCTGGGCGCGACACGGGGCACGATGACGCGCGCCTTCCTGATCGAGTTCGCGGTGATGGGATCGGTTACCGCCATCATCGCCATCGCCATCGGCACCGTCGCCGCCGATTTCGTACTGACCCGCGCCATGCAGGCCGATTTCGTGTTCGCGCCCGCCGCGGCCCTGGTCTCGGGCTTGATTGGCGCGGCGATCACGCTGATCATCGGCTATGCCGGAACCTGGCGCGCGCTTGGCGCCCGCCCGGCACCGTACTTGGCGAGCGAATAGGATAAGATGAGTCATTAGGCGCAGTGGAGCGCAGGCGGCATCGTTCGGAGGGAATAAAATGCTGAAATTAATTCAGGACGAAATCAAGAATGACCCATACTACCAGCAGAACTTCGCGAACGATGGCGAGCGGTTCGTCGCTTGGTATTTGCGGCGTGTACTTTTGAGAGATGCCATTCAAACTCGGAATGACATTACCGACGGTCAGAATGATAAACAAATGGATGCGGTCATTATCGATGATGATGATCGACGCATACTCGTCATTCAGGGCAAGTTCCTCACTTCGACGCTAGTGGATTCGGAACCACTTCGTGAGGTTCTAGCTGCATGGGTCCGACTGCAGGACTTGCAAGCCCTTCAACACGACTGCAACGAGAGATTAAAGCTGAAGTTGGAAGCGGTTCGGAACGCGTTGGAAGACGAGTACCGGGTTGAGTTTGAGTTATTGACGACAGGCACTCTAACGGACGCCGCGAAAAACGATCTTAGAGCGTTTGCGGACAAGTTGGAAGATTTCGACGAAATGTCCGCCAGCCTGCAATTGGTCGATACAGAAGTTCTCGAAACGCGGCTTGCCGAAGCGGAAGCACAGGAACTTCCATCACTCGAGCACGTCATAACCGTCGACCCACAGGCGACGCTCCTCACCGAAATCGGCGCGGCAAAAACGGTTCTCACTGTTCTTCCTCTTACTGAATGTCTGCGCTTGCCGGGAATTACCGATGGGCGCCTATTCCGTAAGAATGTCCGTCAGGCACTTGGCGCGACTAACAAAGTCAATAAAGCGCTTCGCGCGACGATCAATGGTGAGCGGGTTCGCGAATTCTTTTACTACCATAATGGGATCACGGCCATTTGCGATGCTGCACAGTATCTTCCCGAGAAGGGCATCATTTCGGTAAAGGGTCTGAATGTTGTCAATGGCTGTCAGTCGCTTTCGACAATCTTTTCAGTATCCGAACGTGTCCGATCAACTGAGGCCAAGGATGCCAAAATTCTCTTTCGTGTTTACGAAATCCCCGACCGAGCGCTAGCCGACCGCATCAGCATCAACACGAACTCGCAGACGGCCGTGAAGCCGCGCGACTTGCGAAGCAACGATAAGGTCATGGTCGGATTGAAACGTGCATTTGAAACGCGCTATGCGGACGGATTTTTCATGACCAAGCGAGGAGAGGATCGACCGGCCGACAAGGATGCAAACAAGACCATTGATGCTGCCGTGTTGGCCAAGACACTTATGGCTTGGCACTGCCAACGCCCGAACATCTCGTATAACGAAAAGAAACTATTCGATGAGTATTATAAGACACTTTTCCACACTGGCTACGATCCGGGGTCTATGCTGGCGCTTCAGTCGTGGCTAAATGCGATTGATGAGGCATGGCCCAATCTTGCTCTCAATGAAGTGCTAAAGGCCGGTAGGTCATTTGTGAAGTTCCACATGCTGTTTTCAGTTTCGTCAATTATAGCGAGTGTGAACAAGCAACCCACGCTCGTGGTAGAACCGAGCGCGACATTGAATGCCGCACAATCTCCCGGTGACATTCTTCCTCTCGCCGCGAACTGTCTCGAAAATGCACTACAAAATGCGCTCAATCAGGCTCAGATAAGCGGGAAGGTGTTTAGCCCACAGAATTGGCTCAAAAACAACGCGAGCGTACAAGGTGAAACGCTCGTCGCGGGCACCGTCGCTGGAATGTTGCCAGGGTTCCCTAACGGAAAGGCACTCCTAGATTTGATGCGGGTACCGGCGACAGCTATGTCAACTCGTTGGTCGGCCGAGTAGCCGCAACTATCAGCTGGCATGGAGCCAAATCAAAAGAGTCTGAGTTGAACGCCTTATGGCCCACGGATTTGAATTTTGTCAGCATTTTTCTGGCGACGCGCTGCTTGGGCGCCGCCGATTTCGGACGGCCACCCACGGGACGCCCGCCCGCCAAAGCTTCGCTTTGTCTGCTCTCCCCGCAGGGGAGAGTTGGAGGGGTCTGCCGTTTGGTTGAATTACGTTAATATTTGCGGGGGCGCGCGGTCCCTATCTATCTGGTGAACTTAAGTGAGGCTGTGATGGACAAGATCATCGACCGGATCGTTCCGGCCGGCCCCGTCAACCAACGCGATCCCGACCATGCCAACCGCATGATCGTGGCGCCCGAGGATTTCGCCGCGATCTCGCCGTTCCTGGTGCTGGTCGAGGATTGGTTCCGCGCGCCCGCCGGCTTTCCCACCCATCCGCATCGCGGCATCCAGACCGTGACCTTCGTTCTAGATGGCGCCTTGGAGCATCGCGACCATACCGGCGGCCAC
>DATAWP010000049.1:0-3117 GCA_036267155.1 Tepidisphaeraceae bacterium | reverse complement strand
ACGCCGCCTCAAACCCCTGAACCAATCACCATGTCGGCGAAGCGGCCGCTCATGATCGCGTGAAATATCTGCTCACGATCAATCGAAATGAGCGCTCACCATCAAGTGAAATCGCCGCTCACCATCAGCGAAATGCGCAGGTTGTCATGCAGCCCGAGGGCCTCGGCGTCGGCCTTGGCTTCCACAGAGAGGCCTGAGATCAGATGCCGGCGCCGCATCTTCTCGCGACTAATGCCCAGCCGTATCGCTGCCTTCCGGATCCCCTTGTCGTGGGGCTGTTGGCCGCCAGGTGGGGCAACTTGCACCCCCTGTTCAAGCTTGTCCCGAAGAAGACGATCAAACTCCGCGCTCTTCTCGGCCACCTCAATTACCGAGGGAACCCGCCTATCAATATCCTCCGCAATCCCCCAAAGCCGCGCATCGATCTCTTCGCCGGTGTCGACGAAAGCATCGATCCGATCGCGGCCGCGTTTCCTCACCGCTGCCAAGCGCGCGTGGCCGGTGACGACGTCGAACGTTGGGGAGTTTTCCGGGTTGCCGCTCCTATTCCGCGGCCTCACCGTGATTGGAGTTCGCAGACCGAGTACGCCGATTGACCCGTCGAGGAGGTCGACATCTTCAGGATCGACGTGATGCTTGGGGGCCACAAAGATGGCCGATATCGGAAGGGATATCACCGCCCGCGACCCAGCAGGGTAAGTGTTCGAGCGGGCCGGCGCCAAGGCGACGCCGATCATGTCCGACAGCCACGCCGGGCCTTTGGCGATTTTTACGTCGCTCACTCCTCTATCTTTGGCAAAACAGTATTTTTTCCCCGCAGGACTTACGCTGCCGGGCCCGAGCACATAGGCGCCGGAGCCGAATACGTCGATGCCCTTGCCTAATTTGCCTTGCGAGTTGCAGACCTGCATGCCGGCGGCACGAAAGACGTAATATCGAATGCCGGCCCCTCGGAAAGTCACCGTCTTCGGTAGCGGGGTCCCGTACTGCGAAGCTAACGCGTATAGACGCGCCTTCGCATTCTTGCCCTTCGCGCTAACGACAAAAGTGCCGCCCTCCGCTACGACCCCGTAGTTGTAATCGGGGTGTCGTCTGTAGAGTTTCCGCAGGGTCTTGAGATCCGTGACGGCAGCCTTTGCGCCGCCCGGGACGGCAGGTTCAGCACCTCCGGGGGCGAGCGGCAGGATCGGGATTCCGAACTTGGCGAATGCGAGGATATTTTTCAACTTTTTCGAGGACGATTTTTGGGACGTCATGAGACTTCTCCCACCACAGGAAGAGTCTCCAAAAATTCCATCAAATCAGCATAGAAAATAAACGTTCGACGCCCACATTTGTGTGCGCGAAGCTTGCCTTCACTTATAACTTCGTAGATTTTTGTGCGACCAATTGAACTAAGAGCGCACGCTTCCTTAATCGAAAGCGCGAGCGGGGCCTCTTGGGCTGCCAACGTTCTCATCAGACACCTCGACGGTGCCGCGCCGTTCGTGGCGCAGGCTTCGGCATCGAGGCGGCTTTCCCCGGAGCAAAGTTGATCGCGTTAGCATATGGAATCACTTAGCGTTGGAGAGTGCCGGAATCAAGGCCGCAGAACCGTCCGCAACCGTTCGCCATGGTCCGGTAACAACCATCAAACTTTCGCAGTCCTTTCGCATCGACGCGCTTTATCGGCTAAGCAGCTTTTCTAATGCCGCAGCCAATTATAAGTCGCCTGCGCGGCCGTCAGACAACGGCTCTTCTCAAAATTGCCGCGGCGTCGGTGCTTCTAATAGGAAATAAGACGACTCTGCTTTCGTCCCGCGACTAACCACTAGAAATGTCGGTATTATTGTCGGTATTAGGGATTTTTCTCCTCCATTAAGCCATTGACTCAAATGACCTATATCATTCCATTATGGCCGCTAGTTCCCCAGCCAATGCCCCTTTTTCGGCACGCCGCAAATCCGGATAGGAGCTATCGATGAGTTGGGATCTCTTCGTGATGGCTTTGCCGGCGGGAATTCTGTCCGTCGGAGACTTACCCCGCGACTACAGGCCGCCCCCACTCGGGACCCGCTCTGAAATCATCGCAAAAATATCTTCAGCCTTCCCTCAAACTGACTTCTCTGATCCGTCTTGGGGCACCCTGGATGTTCCGGGGTGCCACATCGAGTTCAATATGGGTTCTGACCGGGAGATAAATAAGTTTGCCATGCACGCGCGTGGCGCCGGCAAAGCATGTCCTGACACAGCTGCGGCTATCCTCACCAAGCTCGACATGCGAGCAATCGATCCGGGATCGGAATCAGGGTTTTTCGAGCAAGATCCTAATCTTCGCTACAAATCGTTTGAGCACTGGCAATCTTTCCGCTCCCAAGTTCACGATTCCCTTGACAAAGAGAAGTAAGGACCAAGAGCAACGGCTTTAGCGATCACAGTTAGTGCGCGTTATTTTGCGGGCTCGACATCATCGGTTGCTCGACGCCGATGGGACGTCGGCCAGCGCGGCGATATCGTTTCATGTGAAAAGATCGATGACGATCTTGTGGCTGTTGTGAAGTCTGCGCTTAGATTGCCATCTCCGAGGCGTCGAAACATGCTCGCTCAGTGCAGCGCCATTCATACCGGCGGATGCCCATGTGCGGCGCTACGGCGAACACCGGAGGGCGCCCATTGGGGATACCCGCTATCCTGCGCGAGGAATTTTGAGGCCAGCCAGTCGGGGTTCACCAGGCGAGCCGCAAGGGGCAAACGCATCGAATAATTGAAGGCTGGCCGCCTTCGATATTCGCTTTCAAATAGGCCTTCGAGTACAGCGTCGGCACGCCGCTCAGGCCGAGGTCGTTGAACGTTGGAGCCGCCGGCGGCCACGCGCCGCCGGGCGCCGGCATGAGCCAGTTTTGCGCGTCAAGACCGCCGTCCCCCGTCGTCCAATCCGACAGCGGCAGATAATTGTCGAAACAGACCAGATCGATATTGTCGTGTCCGTAAAGCTGATCGAGATGCGGCCACTGCCCGTTCGCCCCAGGGTGCTGGACGCCCATCCACACCGACCAGTCGGCCGCGTAGCTGATCAAATTATGAAGGCCGACGAGAGGTCCTTGCCAAGCGACGCCGCGTCAAACACGCCCCGCACAT
>DATAWP010000048.1:0-31982 GCA_036267155.1 Tepidisphaeraceae bacterium | reverse complement strand
AACTCGCTGCCGTTATCGGTGGTGATCGTCTTGCGCCAGCGTGAGGGGATCTTCTTAAAGCAGCGGATGGCGGCGGCGTTGAACTCGATGGCCTTGCCGTCTGGCAGTCGGGCGATGAGCACGTACCGGCTCTTGCGTTCGACGCAGGTGGCCAGGCGGCCCCTCCTGCCAAGCACGGTGTCGGCCTCCCAGTGTCCGATCTGCTTGCGGGATTCGACCTGCCTGGGACGTTGCTCGATGCCGATCCGATCGGGGATGCGGCAGCGTCGTGGGCCCGATCCGTACGGTTTTCTGCGGAGTTTGTGGCTCTGACGCAATCGCTTCCACAACGACCCGCCGGCCTTGCGATCGGCTTGGAGGTAGCGATAGAGGCTCGGATGACTCACACGCATTCGCGGATCGTCGGGAAAGTCCTCTTTGATCCGCCCGCTGATCTGCTCCGGTGACCATTCCTGCCTGAGCTTGCGTAAAACATAAGCCAGCAGCGGCCGATGCTTCGTCCATCGAAGACCCCGCGGCCGCGAACGCCTCTGGCGGGCCAGGTGATCCGCGCTGTCCGGAAAATATTGGCGGAAGTAGGCCCAGCCGGGATGTTTGCGAAAGCGTTTCAGCTCGCGACCGATGGTGGCGCGATGACGATTGAGCCGCCGGCCGATCTCGGCATGGCTGAACTCGCACATTTGCTGATGGAAGATGCAGACGCGTTCTTGTTCGGTAAGATGGGTGTAGGACATCGCCGTTTGGGCCTTTCGATGGTTGTGTCTTGGTAAACAAAACCTATCGAATCCCGACGGCGATGTCTTTCACTTGCCGGCTCGGCGTTGCGCCTCTAAATTAAATTCGCCTGTGCTGGAATTAACTAAACGGGACACGACCCTCTACATCAGGGCCCGCTTCTGTTATCCTCCAAATATGCCTCGCTCGGCTCGCGTTGCTCCCGGCGGTCTGGTTTATCATGTCCTCAACCGCGCCAACGGCAGGCTGCGATTGTTCCGCAAGGAACCCGACTTCCTGGCATTTTATCAGGTCCTGCTTCAGGCGCACGCCCGGCATTCTATCCGGATTCTCTCCTGGTGCATCATGTCCAACCATTGGCATTTCGTCGTCTGGCCGCGGAAGGATGGCGAGCTTTCACGGTTCTTCGGCTATCTACGGCGGATAGATCGGATGACTGTCCTGGGGAAACACGGTCGGCGGGGGTCTTGGGCCGTCGGGGCGATTGATTATCAAGTCGTCAAACAGTGCGGTGGTTCGGCCGTTGCCTTCGGTGCCGGTGATGAGGCCGGCTAATCCTGTGGGGAAAGTGCCGTCCTGGGCGGTGAGAACTTCTTCGCCGTCGACGTAGCCGGAGATTTTGGAGCCTACGAACTGGAGCCGGACGTTGTGCCAGCGATTCCAGCGCCAGTGGGGGGCGCTGCCGAGGGCGAGTTCGTGTTCTCTGGCGCCTTTGATTTGCTGATTGGCGACGTACAGTGCGCAGCCGCCGTCGGCGTACAGGCGCATGTAATATCCGTTCGGATCGCCGTCCCAACCGTTGCCGGTGCTGTCGATGCGTCCCATGACGCCGGCCCAGCCGCCGTTGTCCAGGAAGATCTCGGCGCTGACCTCGTAGTCGGTCCAGTTCTTGTCGCCGAGGATCGTGTATGGCATCCACTCGGGGGCCCAACTTTGGGCCTTGGTGTCCAGGACCTGGCGCAGGACGTTGCCTCGGCCATCGGGGCGCGGGGTGATTTCGAATACGCCGCAAATGTCGGCCATGTAGTGGGGCAGATAGCCCCAGGCTTTTGGGTCGGAATAATGGTCGAAGCTTTCGTGATAGGGGAATGGGAACGGCTTGGCCTGGGGAACATCGGGAAACGAGCCTTTTTGCTGGCCGGTGGTCGTTGAAATTGAGTAAATCGAATCCGGCTCAACGGTGATCGTGAACGTTCCATTGGCGGGGTGAATATCGGATTGCCGGGCGAATTGCGCCGTGTGATTGGTGCGCCAAACGCAAAGATTTCCGGTCGATAAATGGCCGCCGATGGTCACGGTCAGTTTTTGATTTTCCGTCGCGCGGCCGGTTTCGAGAATGATGCTGTAATCGTTTCCCGGCGATTTGAGCGTGACATACGTCCCACCACCGGCGAGCTTCCCACAGGCGCCGTTGAGGTATGTCCAGCCGACAGCCGAGAATTGGCCGATATGGGCGTAGGCCCAGAGCGCGGGCTTGAGATCGTAATGGCCGCTCCATGGCGAGTTGGCGATCATGGCCGCGGGTTGGGCGGCGTATGGTTCCACATCGTACATTGAGCCGACGAGATACCAATAGACCACTTTCGTGACGCCGCTGATGATGTAATTGTCGTTGAATTGGTGCACATAACCGATGGCGCAATCGAAATCATTGTCGTAGGTGTGGTCCTGATCGGTGTAGACGTGTTCTTCGGTGTTCCAGATCGGCTTGCCGAGCCGATCGGCCAGTTTCCGCACCACGATGGGGGTGGGGCGTGAGGACATGGTGTGATTGCTGATGATGTCGACCGAGCTGCGCAGTTCCGGATCGGATGCGAGGTCTTCGCACCAATCCCATTTGCTGTCGCCGTTGCCGTCGAAGGCGTGAATCTTCACCGCGCTTAGTCCGTCGTCGTTTAATGTGCGGCGAAACATTTTGACGAATGATTCGACGGACCCGCGCTCGTTGCGGCAACCGATGGCGTCAAGATCCAGACCGTAAACGAGCTTCAGGCTCTGAATCCATTTCACGTCGTAGTCGCACATGTCCTGGGACCAGAACCGGCCGTTGCCGACCCAACCGGGACAGCTCCAGGCGCAGGCGTCGAGCGTGAGTGCGGGGTTGCGCCGTTTTGCCTCGCGCATCAACCACCATTCGTAACCCCGGCCGTCATTTTCATCGTCGCGCTGGTGCATGTGGCTTGGTTCGGTCCCCTGCGTTGAATTCCCATCGCCGGGGATTTCCACGTACAACGTCGACATCGACGCTCCGAACTTCGGCTTGAAGAGCAGGTCGAGTATCTGGCTTCGCTGGGGCTCGGGATAATCCTTGAGCAGGACCGACGTGGCTCCGCCGCCGCTGACGGCGCCCATGCCATCAAATCGCTTTCCGCCGGCGGAACCGTCGAGTTGAATCGTTTGGTCAGCCGGTGCCCATGATGCGGCAGCAACACACACGGCAAGAGCGATTGCGATCCTCAGCTTCATCTTGATTTGCCTTATTAGAAAACAGGTGGTGGGTATGGCGGTGCGCGGAAATACATGGCCCAGCAGTGTAATGAGAGGATCGCCGCAGCGGTAGCCCGTGGGGGACGCGCATTGGGGACGCCACATTGGCGGCGCGAGGCGGTCCAATCCGTTTTTCTGTTCCGCGGCTAGATTCCCTGATGGAGCATTTTTTCGGCCAGGTCGCGGTTGGCGTCAAGCTTGGTCGCCGCATTCAGCACTTCCTGATATTTATCGTTTACGAACTGTGCCGTGACGGCGCCGCGACGCCACTCGTCGTACGCCTGAATGTCGTCAATCCAGGAATCGATGTAGGGACGAACGGCCATGTCGGACAGGGGGCGCAGTTTCCTCAGTTTCGTCAGCGCGATGTCGGCGGAGTAATCGCTCACTTGCGAAGAGGTTTGGTTCAGGGCGGGGGTGTTCCAGTATTCACTGACGGCCACGAAGGTGTAGTACTTTGACGCCGCCGCGGAGAGGCGGGGCAGCTTGTGTTGGGAGGCCAGCATCAGCAGCTTGGCGGAAAAGTGATTCGGCGCCAGCGCGACCACTTGCCGCAGCTTTTCGAGGGCTTCGGTACGATAGAGGTAATCCGGAGATTCCTTCACCGACTTCTGGATCTGGCTGAAAAGATTGATCGCGTGGGCGAGTTTGGCGTCGCGGTCGGACCGGCATACGGCGGCGGCTTCATCGAGAGTGGAGATTCCGATGACTTGAACTTTCATCACGATGCCGGTGCCTTCATAAACCATGGCATCTTTAACCTGGTCGTAATTTTCGGAGGGGACGGCGACGATGGTGCATCCGGCGTCGGCGGCTCCGCGGAGTTTTGCGGCGACGCCGCCAATCCGGCCCACCTTGGCGTCGGCGGTGACATCACCGGTGATCGCCACCGTCGGATCGATGTCGAATCCCTGGATCATCGAGAGCATCAGCGTGCCGATCGCGGCGCCGATGGAGCCGCCGTCCTTGGCGGTGTATTTGTCTTCGAAGCTCAGCTCGATTTTTTCCACGCCGCCGAGGCGATAATGAACATCGAGCGCGCGGGCGACGTCGTCCAGGACCATGCCCATTTCATGGCCGACGGGCGTGGCGAAGGAGACGGGCACGACATTGTTGTCTTTGGCGACGCCGGGGGTGGCGGTCAGGATAAAACGCGACGCCAGGCCGAGCATTCCGCCGGCCGGCTGTTCGATGACGTAAAGCGCCTCGATGGAGGTTTGCAGCTTGCTGATTCGCGTCGTTGGGCCGGCGCCGGCAAGGCCCACCTCGGCCGCCTCCGGAGGCGGGGTGGGGGAGGAATCATCGGAAGATTTGGGATTGTTATCCGACGGCGAGGTTGGCTTTGTATTCAGCAACAGCGGCTGTTCGTCGAAGGCCAGATCGTCGCCGGTGACGGAAATTTCGAAGACGGTTTTGCTGATCGGCGAGCCGGCCCAGGAGTAGGTTTGGGTTGGATCGCCGCTGGCGGCTTTGCTGAAACCCCATCCGCGGTAGCCGACGTTCAGTTTTCCCGGCGCCCGCGCCACGAGATGGTCCTGGGCGTCGGAAGTGGCCCAGCTTTTACGGGCGAGTCCGAGCAATCGGTTCCGGTTTCCCGCCGGCCCACGGATCGAGGCGCCGCCGAACCAGATCAAATCATCATCGAGATTGTCGCTCTTGCGCAATTGCTTCCGCGCGATGGAGACGATCACCGTTTCGCCGTTATCCATCCGCTCGAGCTTGAGATAACGAACGTTTTGCGGCGCACTGTCCAAAGCTGTGGCGAATCCGTCGGCCTTGGAAGAATCGCCGGCGTCGGTGTTCCAGAGCTTGGGATCGCTGGACCGGAAGATGACGGTCCACTGCGCGGCCCGGGCCACGATGGACGATGAGCCCAGCAGCGACATGCACGATGCAATCCAAATCCCGATCCCGCGGCGCGACAGGTGCCTCATTTGTCCTCCCGGAGGAGTTGTTATCTTACCGCGTGAGTTTTCAAATATACAGGTTTGGGGGACGAGACCTTTGGAGGACCCGATCAGATGGCCGCTGAAGCGGCCAAGCCGCGGGGGATGGGGGATCGGCGAGGTTTTCCGAAGAATTGCAATCTGGCCGGGGGACCTTTGTGCATCCGTCAAATGTCGGCCATGGTGTCGAAGAATTCGTTGTCGGCGTTGTAGCCGCCTTCGCCTTTGTAGACATGCTTGAAATCCGGTGCAAATTCGATGGCGGTGATCCACTTGACCATCTTGAAGCCGAGTTGGTTCTCCACGCGCAGGCGGAGCGGCGCGCCGTGAACGTCGTTGAGCGGCTTGTAGTTCATCTCGTAAGCCAACAGCGTTTGAGGATTGCGGACGTTCTTGATCGTGTGGCTATCGTAATACTGGCCGCCCTCGAGTCCCTCGCCGAACGAGTAGAAGATCACGGCCCTCACGTTTGGTTTTGGCCGCACGAGCTTCATCAGCTCGTCCATGGGCACTCCGCCCCATTCGGCAATCCCGGACCAGCCTTGGATGCAGTGGTGCAGGGTGATCTGGCTTCGCTTGGCCATCGTATGCAGTTCTTCGAGCGACAACTCGACTGGATTCTCCACCAGGCCGTACACCTTCAGCCGGTAATCCTTGAAATCATTGGCGGCAAGCGCCTTCCATTCGTCGGAGGTGGGGAGCTTGCCATTGGGCCACATGAAGGGCGAGATGTCTTCGGGCGTGTACTGGGCCTGGGGCGCATGTCGGGCGAGCAAGAGGTGAAGAAACGGATTTACGATCGCGTTGCCGATGCGCTGGATAGTTCGCGGGAACAGCCAAGTGGCCCAGTTGGCCATGACGTTCAGCAGCAAGAGGATCACCAGCCCGGTCAGGCCGATGTACATGCCGAAGTGCAGCAAACTATCGCTGTCGATGACGATATGGTTCATATTGCGGGCGAAGCCGGTGATGAGGACCATGGTCACGTGTGCGATGACGAAAGCGACGTAGGCGCAGAGCACCAGGAAGTGAATCGAGCGGGCGACCTGCCGGTTGCCGGGCAGCCTGCGGTACCAACGGAACCGGTTGACTAAGGCCGGCGACATGGCCGGGCCGGTAAGAATCGACAGCGGCGCCAGGATGAAGATCACGCCGAAATAGCTCAGTTGCTGCAGCGCGTTGTAATGGAAGAATCCGTTTGGCTCGGGGGGCAGGTGGAACGTGGCGTAATGGACAAACACGGCCCATGCACCCGGGAAGATATGCCAGGAGGTGGGCACGATGCGCCGCCAGTGACTCGTGAAAAACAACAAAGCGACATAGACGGCGCCGTTGACTACCCAAAACAGGACGCTGACGAAATGCCAGTGCCGTGCCAATCCGAGCGTGTGCCGGCCACCGGGCAGGCCCACCCAGGGCGTCAAATACCGTGCGTCGTCCTTAGCGGTGTAGAGCCGATCGAGCGGAACCTGCACCGGCGTGAAGCGAACCCATTCGGTGCCGGGGGTGCTATGCACGTTCCAATAGAGCCGGGGGTGATCCATTAAGATTTGCAGACCGCTTCGGGCGAGCAGGATCATGAACAAAAGGTTTATGTAGTGGGTAATCCCGATCCAGAGAGGGAACCCGTAGGGCTGGGTCGCGGTGGCTGGCGTAACCTCATGAATGGCGGGGACCGGCGGTAGACCGATCGTGAACCATTGTACATACGCGGCAATCACCAGTAGCACGATGGCCACGACCAGCGGAAGAAGGGTCGTGAGCCGAATCCGAGGCGAGGCCGCTACGCGCTGTGGAGCTGATGCCTGCGTGCCCGTGGTTTGCGGATTCATAAGTGCCTCATAATGGTCGGCAACCATTTCAAGGTTGCGGGCGGCCTTCGGTTTCAATGTGCGCGATCGTGTCCAGCGCAATGTTCGAATGGGCATACGCGCCGCCGGCCCGCATCTCGGCGGCGACCCAAATTGCTTCCATAATCTCCTCGGCCGTGGCCCCGTGCTGAAGGGCCGCCTTCGTGTGCGCGCGGATACAGTATGGGCACTGCGTCACATGCGCTACGGCGACGGCGATCAACTGTTTGGTCTTGGAGGGGAGTGCCCCGTCGGCAAATACGCTCTGGCTAAATGCCTTGAACGCTTCGGCAGGCTTGCGGGCCAGACTTTTGCGTTGCTCGGCGAGTTCCCGGGTTGCTGACACATAAATCTGTTCTTGTTCTGACATAAATAGGCTTCGTGAAGATTGTCATTGCGACTGTGTCTGGTGACTTTGGGGAACCTGATAAGTCCCCGGCTCGATCCGGAAACTGATGGCCAGACGATTCCATCCGTTGATGGCGACGATTGCCATGGTGAGGTTGACCATCTCTATTTCCGAAAACTGCCGCCGCACCGACTCGTAGATTTCGTCCGGCACGTGATTCTCGCTGACGAGGGTGACGGCCTCGGTCCAGGCCATGGCGGCCCGCTCCCGCTCGGAATAGAACGGGGTCTCGCGCCAAACGCTCAGCGAGTACAGCCGCTGCTCGGATTCGCCTGCCGCGCGGGCGTCTTTGGTGTGCATGTCGATGCAGTAAGCGCATCCGTTGATCTGGGAGGCGCGCAGGCGAACCAGTTCCAACAGGCTGTTCTCCAACCCGCACTGCCGCACGAATTGCTCGATCGCTCGCATCGCATGGATGGCCTGCGGCGAGAGCTTGGCATAATTAATACGCTGCATAGGTTTGGTCCTCGTTGAGATCGCCTTGTTTTCTCTTATCGCCTGCTTACCCCCCGAAGAACTTTTTGATCGCATAGACGGCGGCCTGCCGGCCGACCGTTGCGATCGATTCCAGATGATGCTCTTGGCAATGCACCGTATGACCGTCCACCGTGATAGTTTTCATAGAAACCTCGCATAATTATTGCTTTGGTTTTAATACGCCTTCTCTCGAATGCTTGGACGGCACGGCGTCGCCGCCTCGGCCGGCGGAGCCTGCTTTGGGACAGGTGCGGACGGGGCATTTCTCGCATTCGAGCAACGCACAGAGGCAGGGCCGTCTGGGAGGCGGGATTCCGTGGACTTGAGCCAGAAACTCCTGCGCGACCTGACGCGGTGCGGCGTACACCTCCCCATGGAGGCGGTCCATCACCAATATGTGAGTTCCGGCGGAGTTCAGATCACCAACACTCACGTTGTACCGCGTTGTCAGCGGAGCAATTTCATTCAGAAAGATTCGCCAACCTCCGGTGCCGAAGCCGGAGGAGTGTCCGTCCTTCCAGATCACCTCACCGCCGCCGGGACAATAGCCGAAAATAACGAACCGCTCGGCGCGGAAGTAGCCGAGCCGGCCTTCGATCGAGGCGCCGCGGAGTTCGATAATTTCGACGAAACTCGGCGGCAGTCGCTGGGCAAGCATCGCGCTCGTTGCGCTGATTCGTCCGGTGGCAGGAATATTGGGAACGTCGCTCATGGTATTGCGTCTGGCGCCCGCTGCACTTTGCCAATGCGGACGCGCCAGACCTCCGGACCTTGCTGCAAGTAATCCCAACTGAACTGGTCCCGCTTCATAGAATTGAACTGGTTATGCAGCGGAAACGGATCGTGGTCGTTGACGATTTCGAGCCCCTCGCCGGGCTGAAGCGTCTCGAAGGTGCGAAAAATCAGGGGATGCCGCTGCGGCCCCGGAATGGTGCGAACGTCAATCGTGCTCTTCGTGCTCATTTCAATGACTCCTGCTGTTGAATGGTGTGACTTTTGTACTCCGTGCAACCCGCGGCGTTCGGCCATTTCCTTGCCGATGTGAGCAAGCTGCCGCTGGCTCAGCACCTTGGCCGCGAGCGGGAAGATTTCCCGGTCCTCGACGCCGATGTGTTTCCGGTACATCTCGCGCAGTTGGTGCAATATCCGCGACAGTTCTTGTCGTTGGGTAACGATCAGCGACCCGCACTCGATCCAACGGCGATACAAGAGTTCCACCCTTGCATGTATGGGGTTTGCCGCCGCGTGGTCATGTTCCAGTGATTCCACGGCCGCCATCGCTGCACGGGCGCGCGGGTCGCCCGATGCGCGAAAGAGCGGGAAGAGTGATTCTTCTTCGTCCAAGGTGTGGCGCGGCGCCGCGGTCTGGAAATAGGTGAGGGCTGACTCAACGGCCCGGTGTTGTTCATCGTTCAGGGGTTTGCCGCCGGCTTGTCCGATTACTTCGAGCAAGATGCCCAGGAAGTTCTCGATACGCCGATGGCAATCGTTCAAAAGCTCCAGGGGTTGGTCGAAGCCGTGCAGGCCTTTTGCTCCAAGTGTGACCGGCATGTTGTTTACCTCGTGATGCTGGGCGAAAGGCGAATTCTTCGAGAAACGCACGATCGGCCGCTTGACTCGGCGATTGTACGCATTAGAATATGGACATCAAGATGAATTTATCCAGTTTATAGGAATTTTATGTTTTCACAGACTGTTGAGTACGCCCTTAGAGCGGTCGTTTGCCTGGCGCAGTCGGATGGAAATCCGTTGACGACGCAGCAGATTTCGGCGCTGACGCGCGTGCCGGCCAGTTATATGTCCAAAGTGCTGCAATTGCTGGGAAGGGCAACGCTTATCAGCGCCACGCGCGGAATCGGCGGCGGATATGTGCTGAGCGTTCGGCCGGCGGAGCTTTCTGTCCTGCAAGTGGTGAACGCGATCGATCCGCTGAAGCGGATTTCCACCTGTCCATTGGGCTTGCCTTCCCACGGCGCGCATCTCTGCCCGCTGCACGCTCGTCTGGACCGCGTGCTGGCGGATGCGGAAGAGTCGTTTCGGAGCACAACGATTGCGGAATTGCTGATCGACCGTTCGCGCAGCACGCCGCTGTGTGAAATGCGGCCGGTCAAGGGAGCCCATTAAAAGGGAGCCCATTAAAAGTGATCGTTATCCGGGATTGCAGCGCCTATAGGCCGGCCATCACCAGGATTTGCCGAGTTGCTCCAGGCCCGAACGGGCCAGATCTTCAGGCGTCATGGCGATGCGCAGCTTGCACTGGGCATTAAAGCTGAGATACCAAGGCTCGGCGAGAGCGGGGATCGCCGATGAGTCCTTAACGTCCACGACGAGAATCGCGCCGCGATGGCCGTCTTGTTCGGTGAAATAGACCGCCTGCGGCTTGGTCGCCTCCAGAATTTTCTGCAACGTCTTGCCCGCGGAGCCTTGGCGGACCAGGGTGTTGAACGGTTCCTGCGGAAGTGACACATCCAATAGCATTCGCATGTTAATGTTCCCTTTCGGTAGGCGCCGCGTCATTGCGGCGGATTGAGTCTACGGGGTTGCACCGGAATAACAATCTAAGGCGCTTTCTGCTCTCTCATTGGCGGGCGATATGCAGGATAGAGCAGGGAGAGATGCGGCCTTGGTTGCAATCACGAAGCGCGCGAACGTTTACTCATCATTATCGTTGCCACTGCGATCACCAGTCCGGCGCCGGAGGATTCGGGCAGGACAAATACATCGCCGATACTTAGTTCACTAATATCCTGAATATTGGGTACCTGCCTTAAGTCCATTCCCAAGTATGTCATTCCGGTCGTTTCAGAAAAATCCGCCTGCGGGATCGACAACAACATGTTGTAATAATAAAAGGGACCGGCATAATTTCCCTCTTCGTACAATTCCCCCGAAGTCGCCGAAGCCATGATCCCCTGATCATTATTGTTGATGTCCGCCGCAAGTTGCTCCACATCCTGAGCGTCGGCGTTGTATGGGGAGTCAAAGCCAAGGTATTGTTGCACATCCAACGCCAGGACTACGTCAGGAGATCCTGGGTTAGGCTCCGACACGGAGCAATAAAAAGTGGACGCATCCAGTGAGACCCCAGTCGCATCAACTGGAGGGTTGGCGCTGGGTATGTCCTCATACAGGTGGAATTGAGGGCCATACGTTGTGGGAGCGCTGGTTGAGTTCGTGGTGGCTACTGGTGACGTTAACCGTCAGTGGAGGCAGCGGATTAACGCCGGCAGTGCTTATATACTGCGTAGCGTATGTAGGCGCCTGCAGCGGTTGGCCGTTGCCACGGACGGTTCCGGGATTCGTATTCGTCCAATAGTCCGCGAGATTACCACCGTGAAGCATGGGGGACAGCGATATGGTTCCGGCCGCGTTGGCCTGGTATCCCAAGCTGGTGAAGAAGGGAGTCGCCTGACTCGCCGAAGCCGTGGCGCCGCTGAATTGCGCCTATTCCTCCACGCCATTTTCGGTGGTTACTACCGGCTTGTCACCGTGCAATCCGTTGATCTCAATTACCGCGCCGCCCTGTACGTATCCTGGCGTGGTATCATCGAGAGCTGTAACGGCTGAGCCGAATTCCACATCGGCATAATTGAGTGGATCGGGAGCGCTGTATCCGGTGCTCGGACCCAGTATTGGAGCCAAGGAATAGCCCGGGGCGTCGCTTGACGGAACGTCGAATGCGGCGAACCCTAACCCCAGGTTCTGCGGCTGGGGTGGATTACCGGCAGATTGATTTGCCAAATCCTATGCGCCTCCTGACGCGGGATTAGGGTTATTGCTTATGACCAAGCTCACGCCAAAGGAGAAGTAATCCCCGACGGGCACATTCACGGTTGGATCGGCACCTAACAAATCCACGCTCTGGACGCCTTGGGTGAAGCCTGGATTTGTGGCAATCTCTCCGTTGATATAAAATTCACTGATGGTCACTCCCCGGCTAGGCAATGGATGGTAACAAACCGCCGCTGCAGTTAGCAGCGCTACTTTGGTTGCAGATTTGCGCTTTGAACCCACGCCCACCGCGTGCCCTCCCGAAATCCGGGACTTCCCAGATGAAACGTCGCCGGCGATTCTCCGTAGTCTACCGAGGTCGGGAGCGTGGAACAATAATATCCTTGGTTTATAGCCACCGTAATTGCGATGAGTGGGACGGCTATTGCCTCCATTTTGACACTTTCGGTAGTTTTTCGACGCCCTGCGAACAGACTGCCGAAAGCGTCAAAATGGTGGAATGGCTGTCCAAATCTCCGCGCTTGAGGCGGCCGCGAGGCAAGCAAAACGCCGGTCCAAACTCCAAAACTCGATATACTACGCAAAATTGCCGACGACGTTCGCCGGCGGAGGGCTATATGGGAAATCCCGGTTAAAGCAGGAGAGAGCAAATGCAGTCACGACGGCGAGCAGCGAAAGCGCGGAAATCTTACAGTTGGCGAATGGCGGCCGGCATTCTGGCCGGGGCGGCATGCCTGGCAAGCTCGGGAAGGGCCGCCCGGGCGCAGGTGGTTTTCAGCGATAACTTCTCCAGCAGCACGCTGAATATGGCCAGTGTGCCGACAGGAAGCTCAACGAGCTACGACATCGCATCGGCTGTGAACGCCAACTCTGTCAGCAGCATCAGCAGCGGCGATCTGAAGCTCAGCCAGCCCGCGAGCACTTCCGCAATCACCGAAGCGCAAGCGCTGTTTACAAACAGTCCCATCACGTTGACGAACGTAGGTGATTACGTCGAATTCAGCTTAACTTTCACCGACACCTCGAACATTCTAACGGGCGACGGGAGCGCGGCATTTTATATGGGGTTATTCAGCTCCGACGGTGGCACGAAGCCGGAGACTGATCTAGGAAATGGAAGCAGCAATGGTGGCACGGGACTAAATAGTACCGGAACCGCCGATGCCACCGGCGGCGTGCAAAATTGGGAAGGATTTATCGCCCAAATTGCCGGCAGCAGTTCAGAACTTCTCACCCGTCCCGTCCAAAGTGGCCCGGACAATACGAATCAGGATCTGCTGGGCATTGCGAATCTCGCGGCAACGCCATCGACAGACTCAAATCAACAGACAACGCTCACGGCGGGATCGCAATACGCCGTCGACTTTACGATCGCACTGGCGACGACGGCTTCAACGAATGGCGGCCATATACAAGACCAAACCTATGCAATGATGACCAATCTTCAATCCCTCACTGGTTTAGGCGCTACTGACGTCGAGTATGGCCTTGCCCACGAATGGTGGACACGCGGATAAATCCCGACAATGGGGTCGGGAAAGGAATCCGCTATGGCTCGCAAGGCTTATCCGGAACAGTTCAAACAGTCGGCCGTCGATCTGGTCATTCATCAGGATTACAAGCCGAACGAAGCGGCCAAGTCGCTGGGAGTGCCGCTGGTCACGCTCAAATACTGGCTGCAACGGTACCGGCGTCGCAACGGCGTCATCGACGCCCAGGAGGAAAAGGACCTTAAGAAACGCGTCGTCGAGTTGGAGAAGGAAAACGCCCGTCTCCGCATCGAACGGGACATCTTAAAAAAAGCGGCGGCCTGGTTTGCCAGGGAACAACTGTGAAGTGCCTGTGGATTCAACAGCATCAAAGTGAGTTCACCGTGACGGATCTGTGCCGCGTGCTGAGGGTCTCGAAAAGCCGGTTCTATGCGTGGGCGGCGGCGCCGGTGGGCAGGCGTCAGGCGTGCCATGAAGAACTGGTACGCCAGATCGAGCAGGTTCATCGCGACAGCCGCGGCGTCTACGGCAGCCCGCGGATCGCATCACTGCTGAGGGCCCGGGGCGTGAAGGTCTGCCGCAACACCGTCGCCAAAGTGATGAAACAGCGGCAAATCCAGGCCAAAAAGCGCCGGCGTTTCGTGCCGCGCACCACCGATTCCAATCACGCCCATGCGATCGCCGGCAATCGATTGCGGCGGAACTTCACCGCCGACCGTCCCAACGCCAAGTGGGTCGCGGACCTGACCTACATCCCCACCGATGAAGGTTGGCTGTACCTGGCGGCGCTGTTGGACCTGTACTCACGCAAGATCGTCGGCTGGAGCATGGCCAATCACCTGCGCGCCGAGCTGGCGATCGAGGCGTTGAACATGGCGATCACGCTGCGCACGCCCTCCCCCGGATTGATCCATCACAGCGACCGCGGCGTGCAGTACGCCTGCGAAGCCTATCAGCGTCTGCTGGTCCGTCAGGGCATGATCTGCAGCATGAGCGGCGTGGGCAACTGTTACGACAACGCCGCCATGGAGAGCTTTTTCAGCACCCTGAAGACCGAGTGCGTTTACCCGCGAAAGTTCGCCACGCACACGGAGGCTCGCCGATCAATCTTTGAATATGTGGAGGTGATCTACAATCGCGTTCGTCCACACAGTTCGCTAGGCTACGTCAGCCCCGAAACGTTCGAGGCAGCCCGAACTGGATAAATCCCGCGTGTCCACCATTCGTGGGCAAGGCCACATCCATGATTTATCTGTGTGCATCTGATTTAAATCTGTGGCTAAAAATCTTGGCATGCAGCCAAGCAGATTCACCACAACGACCTCGTCCAAGGTGGCCGTTCAATTCGGCGGCAACGACTTCCCCTGAACCATCGCCGCCAGCCATTGCTCGACGCGGTCGTTGTATGGGGCCTGGGTGTTCTCGTCTCCCTGATGATTCGAATTCACCAGGATGAGAAGTTCCTTTGGTCCCTGGATTTGATTGAACGCCGCCAGAACGCCGGCGGGGGGAGATGTTTCATCGCGCAGACCCGGGGAGACCAAAGCCGGACATTTGATGCGCGAAGCAAAGTTGACTGGATCGAAATACCGAGCGGTCTGAAGGACTCTGTCGTCGTTGACTTGCTTGGCCTGGTCGGCCCAATTCGGAAACCCGATCGCGCGGCCGATGGTCGGACCCATCACATCACAACTCGATGGAACCAGCGCCATCATCGCGGTGATCTTCGGATACAGGCCGGCGGTCACAATCGTCTGCTGACCGCCTTGGCTGGCGCCCATGACGGCCAACGTTTTCCCGTCCCAGTCCGGGCGTCGGGTCAGGTACTCGGCGGCGCGATAACATGAGAGGTACATCCGCAAAAAATAACTGGTGTCCCGGCTTGCATGGCCGATGGTCCAGTAGTCTTTGAGCGTCGTCTCGGACACCCGCCGGTAATACGCCGGCGGCTGATCGAACGGCAGATCGTGCGGCATGATGTTCAGGGCGAGCCAACCCTGTTTCGCGCGATCGACCACCCGCTCCCGCGGGAGGCCATAGACGCCGGCCCATTGCAGGATGAGCATGGCCGGATGCTTCCCAGCACCCTTGGGCTTGGCCAGTTGGCCATAAATATGCGAGCCGTTGATGTTGTCCATTCGGATCTTGAAGTATTCGACGTTCGGATCGCCGCCGTCGGCTGGCTCTAATTGCGGGTTGGCCGGAATCGCTTCGAGCTGCTTGATTTTCCTGGCCCAGAATTCGTCGAAGTCGCTGGGACGCGGGGCCGATGGCTGAATCTGGCCCGGGGCGATGGCCGCTCCGCCCACGGCACGGATCGGATCACCATCGGCGTCCATGGACGTTACCACGGCCAGGATGGTCCCCGGTTCGTTCAGCGATGTTTCGATCGTCGCGCTTCCCGAAGACAAATCCAATTCCCCCTGACCCATCGGCGTCAGACCGCACCGCCGTAATTCGTAATGAGCTTGCTTGATCGACGAGGCATTCTCGCCGCGCACGCGGACGCTCCAGGTGATTTTCTGGCCGATGTCGTAAACGCCAGTTGGCTTGGTCGGCGTAAGAACGATGGGGTCTTGCCGAGGGATTAAAGGTGGAGGCGTGCCCGGCGGCAGGCCCGAAGCGGCCCGCAGGGGGGCAATCTCGTCCCAATACGCCGCATCTTCGAGGCTGAACATCCTGGGATTCTCCACAACGACGGCCAGCGGCACGTGCGGCGGGCCGCCCGGACGTCTGTGCTTCGAGCCCGGCACGCCGGCCCACAGCATGTACCACGCCCACTTTGGCTGGTCCTGGTAGACGGGGATGGTGGGCGGGTTCGCGGTTTCGGCGATCGCCATCACTTTTCCATCCGAAAGGGCATTCAACTCATCGTAATATCTTTGTTGAAATACGCCGTAGTCGTCCAGCGATAGCACATCGACGTATTGCTGGCCTGGGAAGTAATCCACGAACTGCCTGTCGGGCAGGCTCGGCCGATCGACGTTCCAGACCCAGATCAGGTTGGTCAACTTGTGGTGGTTAACAAGGCGATCCCAAAGTTGGCGATAAAGTGCCTTGCTACCATGGTCTCCGCGCCGGCCACCCCACCAGAACCAGTTGCCGTTCATCTCGTGGTAGGGGCGGAACAGGATCGGGACATGTGCATCCTGAAGCTGCTTCAGGAACCCCGCGATCACATCGACCTGCGCGCACCAGCGGTCGTAAAGCTTCGTGCCGGGCGTGATCACGTCGTGGAATTGAGCGTCCGTCAGTTTGCCCTGAACGCTTTTACGAAACGTCACGGGCTCGTCGTCGGTGGGGCGCACCGCGTGCCAGGTGATCGCGATGATCGAGCCCTTGGCATATTGCTTTTCGAGTTCTTCAACGGTCGCCTGCCTGACATAGGCTGAGTCCTTGTCGCCTTTCTTGGCAAATCCCCAATCCGTGCCATAGATGGCCGGGGTTTTGCCGCTGACCTTGAGCGCGGTGAGGGTGGAAACCTCCTGCTGGGCCGCGTAGTTGTGCTGGCCGGTCATCGTGTGCAGGCCGGAAATGTCATAGAGATATCGAAGCAGCGCACGCGCTTCGGGCGAAGCGTTGGGGGTCACCGGATCGTGTGGGACGATCCAGTCGGCCGGCCGAGTGGCGGGCTTGGGCAAAAATGGCACATTGGGCTGCGGATTGATCCAGGGTCGTGCCGCCGGTGGTCCATGGCTGGCCGGCTGCGTGCTCGGGGCTGTTTGTCCATTCGTCAGGGACGAACAGAGAAAAAAGAAGAGAACCGACGAAAAAATCGGGTGGGGATGAAGGGTCGATGCTGATATCACGATCATTGCGCCGCCCAATCAAGTGCAACTGAGACGCGGAAGACGCGGAGAAAACTTTGCTTCCCGGCGGTTCAATTCTTTGCGGATTCCCGAAGGGTTGCGTCCAAGTTGATTAAAACTTTCAATATATTTGTCATTTGTTTTGCTTTGGCAAGGTTGACATTGCCAATTCTGAAGGTACGGTGCCGCACATGCGGTGAAGTGAGCCGCGAAATTCTTCCCCGACATGGAAGCCGGGCGAAGTAAAAACGGGTATGGAGGCCCAGTCATGGCACGTAATCCGATTCTGGATCTTCCTCTGATCAATATCATGCGGTCGGAGATCGCATTGCCGCTTCAGCAAATGATGCATCTTTACACCGTGGGGAATTTCCTCAAGGCGTGGGGGAATCCGCGGAACCATAAGAGCATCGAACAGGTGTTCGACTCACCGGAACAGGCCCATCACGCCGCCACCATCTGTGCGGCATGGCTCGGAATCAGGATTTCCGTCGCCCACGATCCCAGCCTGGGCTGGTGGTGGCCCGCCGACGAAAGCCGGGCGATGCAGGCCTAGCCGTATAATGGCGGCATGACGGTCGACCAGATCCTGGATGGGGCGCTTCAATTGCATCAATCCGGCCGCCTCGCCGAGGCGGAAGCGGGGTACCGCCAGATTTTGGCCCGGCAACAGAACCACCCCGACGCGCTTTATCGGCTTGGTTTGATCGCGCACCAGACGGGGCGAAGCTCACTCGCGGCGGAACTGATTCGAAAGGCCGTTGCCGCCAAGCCCAGTTTCGCGGAAGCCTACAACGCGCTGGGCAACGCCCTGAGCACGATGGGTCGTGCGCAGGAGGCCATGGACGCATATTTGCGGTCGATAAAAATTCGGCCGGGATATCCGGAAGCACACTACAACGCCGGCATCGTGCAGATGAATCTGAACCTGAAAGAGCAGGCAGAGGCATCCTTCCGCCGCGCGCTGGAACTGAAGCCGGATTACCTGAAAGCAGTCAACAATTTGGGCCTGGTCCTGATGGATATGGGCCGGCTGGATGAAGCTGTCGATGCGTTCAATGAGGCTCTGGCGATCAAGCCGGATGATGCGGGCGTGCTGAACAATTTGGCCATCGCTCTCAAAAGCATGGGCCGCTGCGCCGAGAACCTGAAGATTCGCCGTCGCCTTTCGGAAGCCAACCCTGACGATCCCGTCGCCCGCAGCAGCATGATCTTCGCGATGAACTGGGACCCCGCTTACGATGCGGAGGCGATTCTTCGGGAATCCCGGAAATGGGACCAGTGCCACGCACAGCCGTTGCAACGTTTGATTCAGCCGCTGAGCAACGACCGCGATCCCGGCCGAAGATTGCGGGTCGGATACGTCGCCGCGGAATTTTGGACCCATTCCGTAAGCTTTTTCTTCGTGCCTCTGCTGAGGAATCACGATCGCGGGAATTTTGAAATCTTCTGCTTTTCGAACGTCGAGCGCGCCGACAAAATCACCGCCCTCATTCGCGGCGCCGTCGACGGCTGGCACGAGATCTGGCGGCAGTCCGACGACCGCGTGGCCGATCTGATCCGCGAGCGGCGGATTGATATTCTGGTCGACCTGTCCGGTCATTCCGTACACAACCGGCTGTCGGTCTTTGCGCGTCGCGTTGCGCCAGTACAGATCAATTACCTGGGTTATCCCTCCACCACCGGATTGTCGATGATGGACTATCGACTCACCGATTCGCATTCCGATCCGCCGGGCAAGACGGAGCACTTGCACACGGAACGGTTGCTGCGGCTGGCGGGGACGAACTGGTGTTTCTCACCCCTGCAAGAGACACCGCTGGTGGGGCCTTCGCCGGCGGCGGCTGGAAATCCCGTCTGCTTCGGATCGTTTAACCATTTGGCCAAGATCACGCCGGGGATCATCGACTTGTGGGCCGGGGTACTTCAGGCGGCGCCGGCTTCACGGCTGCTGCTCAAGTCCGCGGGATTCGCGGCGCCCAGCGTCCGGCGCCAAATCACCCAACGCTTGGCCGATCACGGCGTCGATTCCGGCCGCATCGAGCTACTCGGCCGCCAGCCGAGTATCGCGGCCCACCTGGAATTGTACGGCCGCATGGACATCGCGCTGGATACCTTTCCGTATCACGGTACGACGACGACTTGCGAAGCTTTGTGGATGGGGGTGCCGGTGGTGACGCTGGCGGGGGAGGTGCATCTGTCGCGCGTGGGAGTGAGCCTCCTGAATAACGTCGGTTTGCCGGAGTTGGTGGCGCGCGATGCGGATGAATACGTCTCGATCGCGGCCGGCCTGGCGCGAGACGTGCCGAGGCTGCAAGAACTGCGGCGTACGCTCCGCAGTCGAATGCTCGCGTCGCCGCTGATGGATGGCCGGCAATTTGCCAGGAATGTCGAGTCGGCCTATCGCCAAGCCTGGCAACGCTGGTGCGTGACGGGCGAGGCGAAGGAATAACCGTATAATTCCTTACGGCAATGGATTCGGCTTTCAACCGCGCGTTTCAACTGCATCAATCCGGCCGCCTCGCCGAGGCGGAGGGGCTCTATCGCCAGGCCCTGGCGCTCGATCCGAATTCGGCCGACGCTCAGATCAGCCTCGCGGCCCTTCTGTTTCAAATGGGTCGCCTGGAAGATGCCGTCGCCGCTTCTCGACGTGCACTGACCCTCCGCCCGAATTCCTTCGAAGCCTGCAACACGCTCGGCATTTCGCTCAGCTCGCTCGGCCGGCACGAGGAAGCCCTCGCGGCCTTTTCGCAGGCCCTGACGATTCAGCCCGACAACGCCACGGTTTACTACAACGCCGCCACCGCGCTCAGAGTTCTGGGCAAGCGAGACCAGGCGACGGCCGCCCTGCGCCGCGCGCTGGCACTGAAGCCGGATTTCGTCGAAGCGCTGATCGGCCTGGGCTATATCCTCGTGGAAAAGGGTCCGTTGGAAGAAGCGGTGGCGGTTCTGGAGCGAGCATTGGTCCTCCGACCGGACTCCGCCGAGGCTCTGACCGTTCTGGGCAAATCCCTCAAGGACCTGGGCCGGGTCGAGGAGGCCCTGGCCCGGTTGCAACGGGCCGTGACCGTCAATCCGAAATACGCCAATGCGCACAACACCGAGGGGAATGTCCTGCTGGTGATGGGTCGTTTGGAAGAATCATTGGCCGCCTATTGCCGGGCTGTCGAACTCGATCCTCAAAATGCCACGGCTCAAAGCAACCTTATCTTTGCGATGAATTTCGATCCCCGCTTTGACGCGGCGGCCATCCTCCACGAAGCCCGGCAATGGAACGAGCGCCACGCCAAGCCGCTGGAGCATTTGATCCGGCCTCTGGACAACCATCGCGATCCTGATCGGCGACTGCGCGTCGGGTATGTCTCGGCCGATTTCCGTCAGCATGTGGTCGCCTGGAATCTACTTCCCCTGCTGCGTCAGCACGATCCCGGGCAGGTTGAAATCTTCTGCTACAGCAGCGCCACGCGCGCCGATGCGATGACCGGTCAGCTCCGCGCCCAGGCCGACCAATGGCGCGACGTTTCGCCGCTGAACGACGAGCGGTTGGCCGCGCAGATTCGCGAAGATCGCATCGACCTGTTGATCGACCTGTCCTTGCACTCCTCCGGCAATCGGCTGGGCGTATTCGCGAGGGTTCCGGCCCCGGTTCAGATCACCTACCTGGGATATTGCGGCACGAGCGGAATGGATGCGATGCACTATCGGTTCTCCGATCCGCACCTCGATCCAGCCGAGACGGATTTGACTTGTTACAGCGAACAGACGATCCGCCTGCCCGAGACCTATTGGTGTTACGCGCCCGCCAACGACGCGCCGGACCCTTCGCCGGTGCCGGCGGAGCGGAATGGCTATGTCACCTTCGGCTGCATGAACCAACTCACCAAGGTATCGCGGCCGGCGATGGACTTATGGTGCGAGATTCTCAATCGCGTTCCGCAGTCGCGATTGGTCATGCACGCACCGCCCGGAAAGTATTTGAATCCGGTCACGGAATTTCTGAATCGGCACGGGGTCGCGCCCGATCGGGTCGAATTTGTCGGACGCCAACCCTGGCCACAGTACATTCGCACATATCATCGAATCGACATCGGACTCGATCCGTTTCCGTACAACGGCGGAATCACGACATGCGATACGCTCTGGATGGGCGTGCCGGTGGTGACGTTATCCGGCCGGACGGCTGTGGGCCGGGCGGGGCGGAGCATTCTGTGCAACGTGGGTCTGGCCGATCTGATCGCGCAAGATCCGCGGGAGTACGTGCGCGTGGCCGTGGATTTGGCCAGCCAAATGGCCCGATTGAACGAATGGCGCCGAACGCTTCGCCGGCGGATGAATGCTTCGCCGCTGATGGACGCTGCTCGGTTCGCCAGGAATGTTGAATCGGCGTATCGCGATGCGTGGCGGCGCTGGTGCGCCAAAAAGTAGCCGTATAATGAAGGCGATGACGATCGACGAGGTTTTCGCCCGGGCGGTTCAACTCCACCAATCCGGTCGTTTCGCCGAGGCCGAGGGGATGTATCGCCAAGTCCTGGCCCAAAGGCCCAGCCACGCCGATGCGATTCACCTGCTGGGCTTGATTGCGCACCAGACCGGCCGATCCGGCGTTGCGGCCGATCTCATCGAAAAAGCGATTGCCATCAATCCTCGGGCGGCAGATTACCACATCAATCTGGGCGTCGTGCTGGCCTCGTCGGGGCGACGGGAAGAAGCCGTCGCCGCTTATCGCCATGGGTTGATGCTCAAGCCCGATCACGTAGACGGAACTTACAACCTCGGCGTCACGCTTCTCCACCTGAACCGCGCAGAAGAAGCGGCGTCGGCCTTTCGGGAGGCGATCACGCTCAATCCGCGTCACGCGTTTGCACACTACGCGCTGGGCAATGCGCTCAAGCTTCAGGGCCGGCTTGAAGAGGCGGTCGCATCTTATAGGCAAGCGCTGGCGCTAAAGCCGGACTTCGCCGAGGTGTACGCGCGTTTGGCCGCGGCGCTGGGAGAATTTGGCCGATTCGACGAAGCGGTGGCGGCCTATCGCCAGGCGATCTCTGCGAAGCCGGATTTCGCCGAGGCCTACAGCAGCATGGGACACTTCCTGGGCGAACTGGGCCGCCCGCGGGAGGCCGAGGCGGCGCATCGGCAGGCTTTGGAGCTGCGGCCGGACGTTGGCGAATACCACGGCAATCTCGCCATCGTCCTGGCGCAATTGGGTCGTTCGCAAGACGCCCTTCAAGCCTGCCGAATGGCGGTTACTCTCAAGCCGAAATACGCCGGGGGTCATAACAATCTGGGCAACGTGCTGAGAATGTTGGGCCGGGCAGAGGAAGCCGTGGATGCCTTTCGAGGGGCCCTGGCGCTGAGGCCCGAGTTTACCGAGGCATGGAACAATCTGGGCAACGCCCTGTTGAACATGGCCCGGCTGGATGAGGCCCTGGAGGCGTATCGAAAGGCGATGGAACTTGAGCCGCGCGATCCCCTGCTCCACAGCAACGTCATTTTCACCATGAATTTTCATCCCGCGTTCGATGCCCCGGCGATTCTTCAGGAAACCCGCAATTGGAACCAACGCCACGCCAAGCCGCTCAAACACCTGATCCGTCCCCGTGCCAATAATCGGGATCCCGGTCGGCGGCTGAAGGTGGGCTATGTCTCGCCCGATTTTCGCGAACACGTCGTGGGTTGGAATTTACTGCCCCTGCTGCGCCACCACGATCGCCAGCAAGTCGAAGTGTTCTGCTACAGCAGCGTAAAAAGCCCCGATGCCATGACCGAGCAAATTCGCGCCTGCTGCGACCAATGGCGGGAAATGATCGGGCTGGGCGACGAACCCGTCGCCGAGCGGATTCGCCAAGACGCGATCGACATTCTCATCGACCTGTCGCTGCACACGTCCAGCAACCGGCTGCGAGTTTTCGCGATGACCCCGGCGCCGGTGCAGATCACCTATCTCGCTTATTGCGGCACCAGCGGCATTGATGGGATGCACTACCGCTTTTCCGATCCCCATCTCGATCCGCCGGACGTTGATTTGGCCTGCTACAGCGAGCAGACGATTCGCCTTCCCGAAACCTACTGGTGCTATGCCCCCGGCGGGAAGGCTCCGGATATTTCGCCCCTGCCGGCCGACCGGAACGGTTATATCACCTTCGGGTGCATGAACCAGTTCGCCAAGGCGTCACCCGCGACCGTGGAACTCTGGTGCGAGATCCTCAAGCAAGTTCCGGGATCGCGCATGTTGATCCACGCTCCGCCCGGAAAACATTTACAAACGATTGGGAATCATCTATCCAGACATGAGATCGCATCCGATCGCGTGCAGTTCGTCGGCTCTCAGCCATGGGACCAGTACATGGCCAGTTATCACCGCATCGACATCGGCCTGGACCCATTTCCATACAATGGCGGAATCACCACGTGCGACGCGCTGTGGATGGGCGTTCCGGTGGTCACGCTGTCCGGCCAAACTGCCGTGGGCCGCGGCGGGCGAAGCATCCTGACCAACGTCGGTCTTGCGAACCTCGTCGCCCTCAATCCGGTCGAGTATGTGCGTCTCGCAACCGAATTGGCCGGCGATCCTTCCCGTCTCCGCGAGTTACGCCGCACGATGCGCGATCGACTAACCGCTTCGCCTCTGATGGACGGCCCGCGCTTCGCCCGAAACGTCGAGGCGGCGTATCGAGATGCGTGGCGACGGTGGTGCGGCGGAATCTGAGTGCGTCATCCGCGTTATAATGCCCCCATGGCGACCGACCGTGCCCTTGAGCGGGCCATGCAGCTATATCAGATCGGACAGTTCGGCCAGGCGGAGACGATCTGCCATCAGCTTCTGGCCACGCAACCTAACCACGCGGATGCTCTTCAACTGCTCGGTCTATTGGCGCATCGGATGGATCAGAGCGAGACCGCCGTAGAACTGATGCGAAAAGCCATTGCCGCCAATCCGAGGGTGAACGATTATCACAACAACCTGGCAGTGATGTTAACGACTCAGGGTCGTCTGGAAGAAGCGGTTGAGACTTATCGAACCGCGCTGGCGCTCAAGCCCGACAACGCCCAGTGCCTGAATAATCTGGCGATCGTGCTGCGGCAGATGAATCGGCTGCCGGAATCTCTGGACGCCGCCGACAAGGCGCTGGCCCTTCGGCCAAATTATGCCGAGGCCCATCACAACAAGGGCAAAACGCTGGAGGCACTGGGAAAACTGCCCGAGGCGCTAACCGCTTACCGTGAGGCGCTGGCCCTCAAACCTGATCTGGCCGCCGCCCACAGCAGCAACGGATCGCTCCTGACCGATCAGGGCCGATTGCATGAGGGGCTGGCCGCCTGCCGCCGCGCATTGGAACTTCAGCCGAACCTTGCGGATGCACACAACAACCTGGGCAATGCGCTGGGCGCGTTGGATCACCGGCAGGAGGCACTGTCGGCTTATCGGCGGGCGATACAGATCGAGCCGAAAAATGCGCTGTTCCATTACAACTCCGGCATCGCCCTCAAAAATGTCGGCCAGGTGGAACAGGCCGTCGCCGCATTCCAACGGGCCGTGACGCTCAAGCCCGATTATTTCCAGGCGTACAACAATCTCGGCGTCGTCCTGCTTGCTATGTTTCGGGTCGGCCGCGCATTGGCCGCACTCCAGCGCGCCGTGACGATCAAACCGGACTATGCCGAAGCATGGAGTAACCTCGGTCTGGCCCTCAAGGAATCAGGCCGCATCAGCGACGCTCTGGATGTGGTTCAGAAGTCACTGGCTCTCAAGCCCAATTACGCCGCGGGCCACAACAACATGGGAATTGTCCTGACGGAAATGGCTCGGCTCGACGAAGCGATGGAGCATCATCGCGCCGCCGTCCAGCTCGATCCCCACGATGCCGCGACGCACAGCAATCTCGTGTTCTGTTTCCATTACCAGCACGGAAACGACGGCCCGGCAGGCCTCACCGAAGCGCGGCGATGGGATTCCCAGCACGCCCAACCGCTGCGCAAGACCCGCGCTGCCCACGCCAACAACCGCGATCCCGACCGACGGATTCGCATCGCTTACATCACCAACGATTTTCTCGAGCACCCGATCAACCGGTTTCTCCAGCCCCTGATTCAGAATCACGATCATCGCCAATACGAAATCGTCTGCTACTGTGATGTGTGGAATCCCGATCCCGCCACGGCACTTCCGCGCAACACCGTCGATCAATGGCACGAAATCATGGGCATGTCCGATGAATCGGTCGCTCGGTTGATCGGCGACCACGGCATCGACATCCTGATCGACCTGACCGGCCATACCTCCTGCAATCGCCTTCTGGTCTTCGCGCGCAAGCCGGCTCCCATTCAGATCAGTTATCTCGGCTATCCCGCAACCACGGGCCTGACCACAATCGATTATCGCCTGACCGATGCGTTGGCCGATCCGCTGGGATCAACGGATGCCTTCTGCTCTGAAACGTTGCTTCGATTGCCGAGGACCAATTGGTGCTTCGCGTCTCCGGCGAACGCCCCGGAAGTCGGCGCGTTGCCCGCCAGTGACGGCCGGCCGATCTGCTTCGGATCATTCAACCGCGTTGCCAAGCTCGCGCCTCAGACATTCGATCTGTGGTCGGCCACGCTTTCGGCGATCCCCAATTCCCGCCTGCTCATTAAAGATCGCGCAATGGAAGACGACTTGATCCGAGATCGCGTCCGGCAAAACTTTGTTCAGCATGGAATCGACCCAGCCCGATTAGAACTGATTGGTCGTCACAAAGGTTTCGCCGAGCATTTCCGATCATTTGGCCAGGTGGACATCGCCCTCGACACATTTCCCTATCATGGCACGACAACGACCTGCGATGCCCTCTGGATGGGCGTGCCCGTCGTGACGCTGGCCGGCCAAACCCACGTTGCCCGCGTGGGCGTCAGTCTCCTGACCAACATCGGTCTCCCCGACCTGATCGCGCGGAGCACGGAAGAGTTCACATCGATTACCGCTGCACTTGCTTCAAATCTTCCAACTCTCGCGGAGCTTCGCCGCACCTTGCGCCAGCGAATGCTCGCTTCACCCCTGATGGACGGCCCGCGCTTCGCCCGCGATGTCGAATCGGCGTACCGCGGCGCGTGGCGACGCTGGTGCGCCGACGGCGGTTCAATTCTTACGCCGTAGACGCAAACCTGGTTGGAATTACAAACTTTTCACACCCGCGGCCTTTTATCGCACAAGCGCTACGCCCATTCGGAACCGACTTGCGGTCCCGGTTTGGTTTTCACGCCGTCCATTTGTGGAAACAGCAGAACACGCCGGCCAGCACCAGCAGGAATCCCACCAGATAATTCCACTGAAGCTTTTCCTTCAGATACACCGTGGCGAAGGCGATGAACACCGTCAGCGTGACCGCTTCCTGCACGATCTTCAACTGATAGCCGGACCATCCCTCCAGATAACCGATGCGATTGGCGGGGACCTGGAAACAGTATTCAAAGAACGCGATCAGCCAGCTAATAAGAATTACCTTCCAGAGCGCGGTCTTTTCAAACTTCAGATGGCCGTACCAGGCGGTCGTCATGAACGTGTTTGAAATGAAAAGAAGAATGATCGTCTTCATGCGCAGCGATCTCCATCACCATTGTGCTTCTTCAAACGGATTTTCCGGACCTTTGATTTTCGGCTTGGGGAGCATGTTGATCATGACTCGCGCCAGCCCCGCGTCGCCGGCGGAACCGACGCGGATATTCAACGACGAGGATCGCACCAGCCACATCTCCGCCGCCGCCGGTTCGCGCTTGCTTTTGGCCATTTCCAAAAACTTATCCTTGCGCATCGCCCACGGCGTCACAACCTGCGCAAACCGCTGAGGCGGCCGAAGGGCGATCGGCCTGCCGGATTCCTCGGTCTCGATCAGCCCTGCGCGGATGGGCGTCGTCATCACGGCCACCGGATGCTTTTCCACTTCATCCATGAGCGCCTCGAGATCGCTGTACGCCACCGCCGGCCTGGCCGCATCGTGCAGGATGACATGCGAGCATTCCACCGAGATTTTTTCCCCCGCCGCGGCAATCTGATCCATCCACTGCTGTCCCCCTGCGATCAGCTTCACGCCCGAAAACCCGAGATGCCCCCCATATTTTCGCTTGGCTTCTTCCATTTGTTCCTCGGCGACGACGACATGAATCTGTTTGATATTGTCGCGGTTGAGGAACATTTCGACGCTTCGGAGCAGGCATTCGCGTCCGTCCACTTTGACGAACGCGCCGGCCCCCTCGGCCGCCAAAGCGGCCGGAGCCGCGGTAAACAGAACGACTGAAAAGCTGGCCATAGACGGACCTCCCGGCAAGTCGGTCCATCATTCTCGCGTAGGCCGGCTCGGTCAAGCGAGATTGACAGAGAGCGGGGGGGTCATAGAATTCCTTTCCCCGCAAAACGCGGGCTCGTAGCTCAGTTGGTTAGAGCGCGTCCCTGATAAGGACGAGGTCACAAGTTCGAATCTTGTCGGGCCCATTGACGTAAAACCCGTCGCGCGATTTTTGTCAGAATCGGCGACGGGTTATCCTGCAAAAGCAATTGATTGGCTAGTTTTGCAGGAACATCAGCGGTTCTCGATAAACGTCTGGGATGCGTTCCAGTGAACGCCACAGGATGGATCGTTCCTTTTTGGTGATAACCTGTTCGGGGGGAAGCGATTCGCGCGACGGGAATTCCTGGGCGAGGTGTTCGCTTCGACTCAAATTTCCAATGCCGCTGTAGGCGAGAGAACAAATGAGCGTTTGATACCGCGTCACGATGGCGCTGAATGCTTCTTTATTCCCCAGCAGACTTTCAGCCACGAGATTGGCATCGCTGGCCTGCGTCGTTTCGATTGTATTTAAATTCATCATGTCGCTAAGTAAGTATCGAAACAGGCTAGCGAGGTGACAAATTAATCGGATTCTTTATAGATCGCTTCAATGAGCACGTAACGGTTATATTGCGGAGTCCGGATCAATAAACGCCCGCACGCGCTCCATCACGTCAATCAGATAATCATCGTCGTCGAGCTTTTCGACGAACGACACGCCGCGATCACGGTAGTCGAGCGACTTGACCTGATGCGGATAAAGCCACCCGTCTTTGATGAGTTTCATAAGCGGCGGCAATTTTACCATGAGTTGCTGACCGGCCAATCTTTGCTCGGCATGGTATTTTGTCGTTCCGGGAACCACGATACAGAACCCGGTAGCCTTCGAAAAACGGATCGTACTGAGGACGAGTGCAAAATGAGGGCCGGTCAATTCTTGACCAGCCGAAGGGGCGAGATTGAGGTGGATGATGTCGCCCCGATCAGGGTGATAGGTTTGCCTGCTCAAAGAAGTTCCTTGCCGCCGCGGTCGGGGATTAAATCAGGTCCGCAAATCGCAGGCGTAACGCCCTTCAGGAGTTCCTTTTCCGTCCACTTTTTTCGGGCCTTGGCGCGACGGATCGTGATCGTATCGCCATTGACCCGCACGTTCACCGATTCTCCCTCTTTCAGCTTGAGTTGCTCCACACCCTCTTTTGGAATTCGAAAACCCAGGCTGTTTCCCCAACGCGCGACCTTGCTGAGTTTTTCTATGGTTCCTGCTGCCATGGCGCCTCCGTAAGGATATACTTAGGATACACTATTATCGATCCAAAGTCCAGCGAGATTGGACTTTGACATGGATCTGCCGGTCGCATGATTCATTTTAACCCTTCTACCATTTTTCCCGACCGCGTTCTGACGATGCTTACCACTTTGATGGACATTTCCGAAGCTGAGGCGGGTCTGATGAAGTTGGAACCAGCGGCCTTCAGCCTCGCCGATCTTATCGCCGCGGTGATCGAACTTTAGCAGCTCGTGGCTGAAGACAAAGGGATCAAAGTCACGACGAACCGTATGAACAATAGAGTCAGGCCGTTTTATCTTCTCAGCGTACTTTATCCTGTGCGCCCCGCGAAGGTGGCGACGACCTCGGTGAGCTGGCACGGATCGACGGGCTTAGGGACATGCATCTGGAAACCGGCGAGCATCGTCTGCCGGCGAACCGGTTTGGTCGAGAACGCGGTCAGCGCGATGGCGGGAAGGTCGCGGGCGGTCCGCCCGGCGCGACGGATGGTGCGGATCAGGTCGAAGCCGTCTTCACTTGGCATCGCCAAATCGCTGACGAGCACTTGGGGGTTGGCATGGGACAACAGGCGCAATGCCTCGGCGGCGCTGCCCGCTGTGGTGACCTCCGCGCCGACCGATTGCAGCGTAAAGGCGATTGCGCGCCGCGCGTCGGGCTCGTCGTCGACGATTAGCACGCGCACCTGGCTGAGATTCACTGTCGGGAAGTCGAATGGACTGAGCGGTTTGGCGGCGGCGGGCGATCGCTTCAGGGCTTCGCTGAACGCGCGCATTCCGCTGGCGAAGATCGCGCGCACTTCGCCGGGCGCCAGTTCCAGCCGGAGGGCGACTTCGTCGAACCCCATCGCGTCTAGATAGGCCAGTTCCACGATCTGCCGGGCCTGAGCGGGAACCTCAGCCAGCGCCGCCCGCGCCCGCTCTCGTTTCCATCGCATGTCAGGGGGTTCGTGCATGTCGCCCTCCGGTTCGTCGCAAGGAACCGTCTCGGGCGGCAATGTTATTGGAGATGTCGAATGGGTTCGTCCCCGGACCGCCAACCCACGGGCGTGGGAAAGCAGACGATTCATCAGCGGCCTGCCGCCAGAATCGGGATGTTCCCACAGGTCGAAGAAGACTTCGACGACCACGGCCTCGGCCAGGGCGCGGTCGCGGACCATGCGCAACGCCATCGCCATTACCGCGCCCGCATAACGATCGTATAAAGCATCCAGCGCCCCAATCTGATCGAACCGCAAAGCGCCAAGGAGGGAATCGTCGCTCGGGCGCTTGCGCTCGAACCAAGCATCCTCGGAATTTGATTGCGCATGCGACATGGCGAGGGAATTATACCGGCGCGGAAATATGACTGGAACGGCCAATCCTGATGGCTAACTCGGCCCGGTTCGACCGGCCAGGCTGGCGATCACCGCCGTCAGGTCGGGCGGATCGACCGGCTTGGAGAGGTGGACCTGAAAGCCGGCCAGCAGCGCCTCGCGCGCATCGTCCTTATGGACGAACGCGGTGAGCGCGACCGCCGGCAGGTCTTTGGCGTGATACCCGCGCCGGCGCACTTCGCGGATCAGGTCGTACCCGTCCCGATCGGGCATTCCCAAATCGCTGACCAGAACATCGGTCCTTTCGGTCGCGCGCTCTTTAGCAAGCGCCTCCAGCGCTTCGGCTGCGCTGCCCGCCGCGGTGACGACGGCACCGGCCCTTTCGAGCACCTTTACCAGCAACCGCCGGGCGTCGGGATCATCGTCCACTACCAGCACGCGCAACCCATCCAGACGCACGAGCGGCAGAGAATGCGCGGTCTTTGCAACATCCTCCTCGGCTGGTTCGTCGAGGGCCGGAGACATCCGCACGGCCAGGATCGGCAGGCGGACGGTAAACGTCGAGCCGCGTCCTTCGCCCTGGCTCTGCGCCTCGACGGTTCCGCCGTGCATTTCGACCAGGTGTTTAACGATGGAAAGCCCAAGCCCAAGCCCTCCGAATTTTCGGCGCGTGCTACTGTCGGCCTGGCGGAAGCGGTCGAAGACGTGGGGCAAAAGGTTAGGAGTAATGCCCTGTCCATTGTCGGTAACCTGAATCTGCAACGACGACTTCTCGCGTGTCAGCGTCACGCGGACTTTTCCCCCTTTGGGCGTGAACTTGATAGCGTTGGAAACCAGATTCCAAACGACCTGCTGAATCCGCGTTGCATCGCATGTTGCGCGACTTGCCGAGGGGTCGAGCTGCACGTCAAGCGCGATGTCCCGAGCGTCTGCCGCGGGACGCATCACGTCGATGCCGGCGTTGATAATTTCCAGCAGTTCGCAGGGACGCATATCCAGCCGCAGTTTTCCGCTGACGATGCGCGACACGTCGAGCACATCCTCGATCAATTGAACCTGCGCCTTGGTGTTGCGCTCGATGACCGCGAGGCCTTCTTCTAAATCTTCTTTTTTGTAGTCCTTGGCGCGCAGAATGGTGATCCACCCGACGATGGCGTTGAGCGGCGTTCGCATCTCGTGACTGAGATTGGCGAGAAACATATCCTTGGCACGGTTGGCGGTATCCGCTTCCACGCGAGACGCCTGCTCATTGGCCAGAAGCGCCTCGCGGTCACGCGCGACCTTCTCCGCGTAGCCGCGAGCCGCCTCGGTGAGCGATTGGTCGATGGACTCGTTGAATCGCGTCAGATCATCTATGTCGCACAGGTCCGGTGTCGGCGCACTGTTGCGCCATAGCCGGATAACACTTGCCCGCAGCGCCCGATATTCTGCGATGACTGCGCCCAGCTCGAAGCCCGACCCGACTCTGGCGACTGCGTGCATTACGGATGCCGCGTTCATGCTACCGCGTCCCATCTCGTCGGGACGCTGCCCTTTCGACTTGTCGGACTGCTGGGCGGCGGTTTGATCGGACTTCATATCCAGCACCGTCGCCCGGAGAATTTCTTCGGCATGATCGCGCAGCGTGGCGGGGTCCGTTGCCGCGCCGGGCCAGATGCCGCGCGCAAAGACTTCCCATTCCACAAGAATGGGCTCCACGTTTTCCAGAATGAAATCAGCCAGCCGCATCAGGGTATTCTTTTGTCGTCAGATATTCTCGATGTGTCACCACAATTGCCCGCAACGGTGCGCCCCGGCGCATCGTGCGACGATTGCGGCGTATGTGGTAACCTATCTTCCGTTGACTACAGATGTTATCCGTTTTCCCCCCGGGCGGAAGGGGTCTGGCGCGCATCCTTGGCTATTTTGGCATAATGTCGGGAAACGAGGAGTTTCCCAATGGATTGGAATACATTGACGGAGGCGAATTTAAATCAGCCACCACCGGTAGAACCGGTGGTATGAGGAGGGCCCCTAAAAGGGGCCTGGGGATCACTCGAACTCTAGCTCGCCTTGGTCTAAGTCGCGTTGCATCTTTTCCTGGTCGCGAATGTATTGCCGGATCTGTTCCTCGTTCAATCCGACCGTGCTCACGCAGTAGCCGCGCGAC
>DATAWP010000047.1:0-96938 GCA_036267155.1 Tepidisphaeraceae bacterium | reverse complement strand
ATCGCTGCTGCGCACCGCCGGTCAGCAGGCGAAGAATCTGCTGGAGACGATCAAATCGATGTTGATCGCGGCATGGGCTGCGGACAAACCGCCGACCATGCCAGCCGGTCCCTGAACGCTGCTGCACGGTAAACAGTTACGACGCAGCTAGTTAAAAACTAGCTGCGTCCCCGTTTTCATTTCTTGTAGGGCTTGGCGAGGCTCATCAGGCGGGCACTGATTTTGAGGCCGGCGGCGTCAGTGGCGTCGTGGTTGAGTTCCAAACGCATGTGATCGTTCTCGATGAAAAACCGAATCCCTCCGCCAGCGGGACAGAATGCGTCGGTTTCTCCGACCGTTAAAACGGGTTTGGCGCCGACCTTGTTGAAGACACCGCTCAGCGAAGAGTCGAGCGAGGCGGGAACAAACAGAATCTGGCAAATGTCCATGTGATCGGGATCGTCGAAATGCCGGATACTGACGGCGCGGCTGCCGACGGACTTGCCGTCCATGGCTTTTTCCAGCGCACCGTGGAACGGGTCCTTTCCGACGGTCGCGACGACGAAGGGGGACTTGGCGTCAGTGAAGGCGGATTTTGGCCATTCGACGAACTGCGTGAAATTATAGATGAACGCGGCCTTGACCTGATATTCCCACGTCGGCGCATCGGCGCGGCACTGGATGGCCAGGATCAGCGCGGGGATGATCCATGCGACGACGGCGGGCGAACGACGAGTTCTCATAAATCCGCCCAACACCAAAAGCCCGGGCTTGGCAACGACGATCGTTTCAAAGCTTCATGGTCCAATCGGCGAACACGGTGCGCGGCACTTCGCTGGGAGCCACCTGGCCGTTCACGCTGCCGGATTCAATGTGATGCGTTTGCAGCGCGTTCTGCACGCCGACGGTCAGGGACATATTTGCCGTGATCGCCCAGCGCAGGTTGACGTCGAGGCGAACATAGTCGGGAACATCCTGGAACCCGCCGGTGACGCCTTCGTTCACCGTTTTCAAATCATCCACAAAATAGAGAGACGCGTTCAATTGTAATCGGTCGGTGAGGTTCTGGTAGGAATGAATCTGGAACTGATTTCGCGGGCTGGAGCGTTCGATATAGGACAACTCATATTGCGGAGTGAAGTCTTCAGCAAAATTGTCGCGCGGATTCTGAGCATCGACGGCGAGATAGGAGTAGCTGGCGCTGAGCCGCCAATCCGGCGTGGCCTGCCAATTCAGGGACAGTTCGCCGCCATAGCTCTGGGCGGAGGCCGCATTGGCGTACTCGACGGCGCCGGGGATCTCCAGATCGGGGATCGTAATGATCAGATCGTTGTAACTGTTATAGAAGCCGGTGACGTCCATCGTGACGGTTTTTGCGGGCTGGAGCTTGTAGCCCAATTCGTACGACAGCGTATTTTCCGCTTCGGGATCGTCGGTGGTGACGGCCACGGGGCCGATGTTGATGTTCGAATCCTCGTAAACCGAGGGGATGCGTACGGAGCGCGAGACGGCGGCCCAGAAGGAATTCCGCTGGTCCGGCGTCCACAGCAATCGGGTGCTCGGCTGGACTTCGAGATACGTCAGGCTGTTGTATTCAAGCTTGCTCCCGATGTACCACTGCAGGCGATCCGGCACGAGGGTGATCTGGTCCTGCAGAAACCCGTTGAGAATGTATTCATTGGTGTAAACCGGCTGGAAAGTCACCGGCGGCTGGGAAGTAATTCGAATGAAGTGGTCGCGTGCGCCCAGGCCCCAGGTTAATTCCTGCTGGGCACCGAGGGGAAGACGATTCTGGAACTGCGCGTCGAGAGTGTCCTGCTCGTAACCGGCGGGAAAGTCGGTGAGCACCTGGCGGTCGTAATAGGCTTGCAGCGACGAATCCGCGCGGTCGGATTCCGTGTGGGTCCAGCGGCCCAGGATGTCGCCTCCGTTTTCGTAGTAGGTGTAAGGCTCGGCGGCAAGCAGGGAGGTGGTCATTTCGTCGGCCTGCTGTTCAAAGAAATCGCCTTGGAGCGTCAGCGTGTCGCTGGAGGAGGGAATGCGGTCGATCCGGAATCCGGATTGCAATCCCTGCCATTCATCGTGCGCGGGATTTTCGCTGGAATCGTCGTTGGAGCCGGTGTACTGGTATTGCGAATAGACGCGGTAATAGGTGTCGTCGTCGATTTGCCCGCCATAGCGCACAGTGCCCTGGTCCTGCTGCGTTCCGCCGCGCGCATCGACCAGAAGGCCTTGTGTGTCCTGCGCGGACTTGCTGATGATGTTGACGACGCCATTGACGGCATTGGAGCCCCACAGCGTGGAGCCGGGGCCGCGGATGACTTCGATCCGATCGATGTCCTGGAGCGGATAGCCGACGGCGTTCCAGGTCACGCCGCCGAAGGCAGGGCTGTAGAGCGATCGTCCATCCATCAGAACCAGCAGATCGTCGGCGAGAAACCCATTCATGCCGCGTGCGGTGATGGCCCAACTGTTGGCGTTGATCTGCGCGACATCCATGCCCGGCGCGAGGCGAAGCAGTTCCGGGATGCTTTCCATGCCGCTGCGCTGGATGTCGTCCTGGCCGATGACCGAGACGGCGGCCGGCGCCTCGGAGATTTTTTGAGACTGCTTGGAGACGCTGGTGACTTTGACGTGCATCAGGTCTTCAAGGCTCAGTTGCGTGAGATCGATGCCGCTGGGGGCCTGCGCGCCAGTGGACGGTTGGGTCGCGGCGCTGGGCTGGGTCGTGGCGGCGGCCGGCGCCGATAGGGATCGGTTCCCAACGACGGCCAGAGTAATCGAAATTACGCCGACGATTTTGCGTTTCTTCGCCAGAGCCAAGGCGGTTCCTTTCCGGCCGATTGATGCCCGATGGCATTCCTCGTTCTGGTAAATCGGAACGAATGAAGCATTTATTGAAAAAGGAGCAGCTTTTTGGCCTAGACAGGTTATGACACATGGCGTGGCGTAATATTGCGGAGCTTCTTCGCGGGGGAATTTTTATAGGAGTCATTCGGAGGCTGGCAAACGCGATGGATAGGAGACTTTAGTTGGCACTGCTTGTGCCGATTCATCGTTTGTGGTGCGTCTGACAGCATTTTGCCGAAAAGGCAACATGCAACAATGCTGCGATGCGGAGGAGCACGACGTTCAAAAAGGAATGTCAGACAGGCACCGGTTAGGGACGGCAGGCGACAAAAGCGATGCAGCCAAAGGCGCGGAGGATGGGTGGTCCGAGTGGTTGCTTGGCCGGCGATTCGGGGGCGATGCCGGTTACCAGCGTCGTATGTTGGAGGTGGTCGAACGATACCGCGATCGCGTTCTGGACGGAGCGGGGCTCAGGCCCGGGATGACGCTGGCGGATGTCGGAGCGGGGGACGGGCTGATAGCGTTCGGAGCGATCGCACGAATTGGTTCATCACTGCGGGTGATTCTCACCGACATTTCGACGCCGTTGCTTCGACATGCCGAGGAGCGGGCCGTCCAGATGGGCACGCGCGAGCAGTGCAGTTTTGTTCAGGGATCGGCGGACAAGCTTGAAGGGCTCAGCGATGCGTCCGTGGACGTGGTCTGCACGCGAGCGTCCTTGGCATACGTCGCCGACAAGTCGGCGGCCTTTCGCGAATTTCATCGCGTGCTCAAGCCAGGCGGGCGAATCTCGATCTCGGAACCGATTCTGCAGGATGAGGCGTTCGAGGCCTGTGGAATGGCAAAATTGGTCGAGTCCAAGCCCGATCATCCCAATATCGAATGGCTCCGGCTGGTTTCGCGGTATCGCGCGGCGCAATTTCCAACGACGCAGGAGGAAGTCCTGCTCAATCCGATTACGAATTACAATGAGCGCGACCTGTTCCGCTTCACGCGGGAAGCGGGGTTCGTCAACAATCACCTCGAGATGCACATGGATATGCGCCCGTCGCTGGCCATCACGTGGGAGGCGTATCTCGACGTGGCTCGACATCCGTGGGCGCCAACGCTGCGGGAGATACTGGACCGGGACTTCTCAGCCGAAGAACGACGACAATTCGAGCGGATGATGCGGCCGGCGATGGAGTCGGGAAGCTGGGAGCAACGCGAGGTCAGCGCCTACCTCACGGCGGCGAAAAGTCTGAAGGCGTAATACGCGCAGGACAAAGCGGGCGCGGATTTGCTGTTGTCACTTCGCAATTGTGTGCAATATCCTGGGCGGTTATATAATCGGATTTTTGACGGCCGTATTCAGCGTACTGGACTCTGAACCGCGCCGGTGTCCTTGAAGAAGGAGTAAACGATGATCGGATCCAAATCCTTGATTGTGGCGCTGGTGTCGGGGGGACTTGGAGCGGCGGGGTTGCAGATTGTGCACGCGGCCAACGCGGTTCGGCCGGCGGGCATGCCTTCCGTTCAAAAGCTCGATGACGACAGTTATCCGCACATGCGCCGGGCGCTGCGCGATCTTCATACCGCGAAGGACTCGCTGAAGGACGCCGAGCCGCGTTTCAAGGGCCACCGCGATAAGGCGATCGAACACGTGAATGAAGCCATCCAACAGTGCGAGGATGCGCTCGCCGAAGGCTGATTCGACGGCCGAAATGCCACCATAAGTAGAAACGGGGACGCAGCTAGTTAAAAACTAGCTGCGTCCCCGTTTTTCAACGCCGGCGGGGGTTTGAGGCAGAGGATCTGATATTGCGCGCCCAGGGGAAGGCGGGAGAGGGCGGGTTCCATTTTTCGAAGAACGGCTAGAAAACGAGGGAAAACAAACAGGAAATCCGAGCGCAGGATTTCGAAGCCTGCTGTGCGGACGAGGCGGCGCGTGTCGGGGGCACTGAGCGTGATCGCATCACGGTCAAAAGGGATTCGGCTCATTACCCAACGCGTACCAGGGTTCCAAGGATTGTTTTCCCAAAGGGATAGGAGGCCATCGGGGCGGAGGTGATCGAAGATCAGCTTCAAAGCGGCCGGACGTTGCGGGGGAGGAATGTGGTGAAACGTGCCGTTGCAGTAGACGATGTCGGCTTTCAGATCGGCGGGTAAATCGTCGGGGGTGTAAGTAATGGCCCACGGGTGGTTCTTGCGGGCAATTTCCAATTCGACGGTGGAGACGTCCACGCCGACGATGCGGCTGGCGTGGAATGTTTCACGGAGATGCGAGAAAGCGGAACCGGTTCCGCAGCCGTAGTCCAGGATCGTCGGAGAAGCGGGAAGTTTGCTCAGTTGTGTCAATCGTCGCCGGAGCCAGCGTAGGCGGGCGGTGATGAAATAGTCCTTATTTTCGCCGGAGAGTGAGATGCCGCGTTGAAGGGCCGCATCGTAATTTTCCGCGAACGCGTTGAATTCGGGGGCGGCCATAAATCAGCGGCGTTTCATGCCGAGAATGCTGACGAAGAAGGTGGAGATAATGGTCTGGAATCCCAGGGCCCCCAAAGCGACGGCGGGGATGACGACGCGCATGGTGGAAGCGTAATCGAGCGGCCCCCAGCCGGCGGCGGCCCAACGCTCGGCCATCCAGGCAATCAGTCCGATGCCGCTGAGGAATGTCAGTGCGCCTGCGATTAAACATCGCTCCAGCGTCGCAAAGCGGAAAAAGCCCTTGATGCGCGGATCTTCGGGAAGGAGCCCTTCACTGACGGCGAAAACTTTGGCGGCGATGGCGAACCAAATGGCCTGGTAACCGACTTGCAGGGAGAGCGTGGCGACCAGCAAGGTGTGCGCACCAAAAGTGACGCCGTGGATGCGCACGGCCGGGAGGGCCAGGGCGTAGCCGATGAGTCCGAGGAGTACGGCAATCGCGCCGGGGAGGAGGAAGAGCCAGCGAGGGCTGTACATGAGGAAGAATCGCATCGTTCGCCAGCCGTCGTGGAAAGTTTTAAGGTGCGGCGGATGGTTCTTGCGGCCATCGGGATGCAGGGTGATGGGGGCCTGGACGATGTCTTCGCCGTAGAGGCTGGATTTGATAATCATTTCCGTGGCGAATTCCATGCCGGTGCAGCGGAGATCGAGGCGGTTGTAGAGTTCTCGCGTGAAGGCGCGCATGCCGCAATAGACATCGTTGATCGGCGCCTTGAACATGATTCGCGACATGACGGAAAACATGGGGTTTCCCCAGCGACGGTGGAGGAAGGGCATAGCGCCGGGTTTGACGGTTCCGCCGCCGCTGGGCAGTCGGCAGCCCTGGACGAGAGAATGGCCTTCGCGGAGCTTGGCGAGGAACTTGGGGATTTCCAGGAGATCGTAGCTGTCGTCGCAGTCGGCCATGAGAACGAACCGTGCGCGAGAAGCGGCGATGCCTCCCATCAAGGCGTTGCCGTAGCCCAGAGCACTGACGGGGACGACGCGAGCGCCGAGGTTTCGGGCGATTTGCTGGGAGCCGTCGGTGCTGCCGTTGTCGGCGACAATGACTTCGCCGGGGATTCCCTCGTCGCGCAGGACGCGCATGGCTTTTTCGACGCAGATGCCGACGGTGTCCGCCTCGTTCAAACAAGGCATGACCACCGACAATTCCAGCGGCAACTCCAGCCGGATCGCCTCAATCGGCGGCGGAACTTTCCGGATCAGAGTCGGGGTGGGGTTGGCGTCGCTCACGGGCTGGGGAGTATATCAGAAAACGGCTATTTATGGCTATTTGGAACCGGAATCACCTGGAGGGTGGAAAAGAGAACCGCGCGACGCAGCGAGCTGTCGGTGTCGCCGCTGGCGTAACGGAATCCTATCTCGTTCACCCCCGTATTCAGAGTCAGATTGAGCGAAAACGGCTCGAATTTAAACGCGTCGGTGAAACGATGCGTTGTCAGGGTTCGGCCGTTCAAATCAATCGTGATCGTCTGCTTTATATCGTCGTTGCGGCGCATGTTGAGAACGAGGCGGTATTGGCCGGCCTGCAGGGTCTGCACACGAAGGTGAGTTGCGGGATAAATTCCCCATCGCACGCGAGGCAGATTCCACTGGGGATAGGGTCCCATTGCAGAGCTGATTCCGTCGATGGGACTCCAGCCGTTGAAGGCGGGATAACCGCCGGCGATTTTGGAATCGCCTTCGGGAAGAAGCAGGTTGAACGTGGTGTACTGGCGCGCCAGAACATAGTGGGTGTGTGTGGCCTTGTCGGTGAGGGACGTGAGGGCGGGATATGCGATGACCATATCGGCGCGGTGCGTCACGGAGCCGCGCACCGGACAAAACGGGTTGACGTATTCGAAGGAGGGCGGGTGCCTCGGCATCGCCTTACGAATGACGTACATGTAATCGTAATCCGGGGCATCGCCGTTGGTGGCGAGGCCGACCCATTTGACGTTCCGGCGTTTGGCGATATCGGCAAGCTCCTCAAAGTCATCGTTGGCCGAGGTGACGTAGTAAAGCCGGGCGGTCAGATCGTCGCGACTGAAAATATTAGACGATCCGAAAACGCGCCTTGAATTGTTGCGAGCGGACGGGAAAAGAAAAGCGGTTGCCACGATAGCCAGGATCGCGGAGACGATCGCGCCGCGGCGACCGTTGGTCAAAGCCACCGCGACCACGGGACACAGCAGGGCGGTCGGGGCGATGAAATAACGGACGGTCCATTCGTCCCACTTGAGAAGGGTACAGAAAACCAGGAATCCACCAACGCCGATGCTCGTTACGAGGACGGCCCGACCGAACGGGATGCGGCGGCGGGCCAGGATCAACGCCGCCGGGAGAATCAGGAAAAGCAGCACATGCAGGGGCGAGCCGGCGACGTCTTCCTCGGTCGGGCGATAGGGCGGTTGAACGAACTTCGAAAACGGCGATGTCGTCCGCTTGTCGTTGAGGTCCAGATGCAGGAGATGCCGGTGAATCCAGTCGAGCCCGTCGTAGAGATGGCTATCGAACCATTTACTCGGCAACGCCCCTTCGCGAGCCAGAATGCGCAGGGCGTTGGACGCGGCGACTCCCGGCGTGTGGATCGTATTGTAGATCGCGTAACCCCCGTCGGCGACCGTGGGACCGTTCAGATGGCCGAAGGTTTTGTCATTGCGCGCGTAGTGCGGCGCGTTGATCGCCAGAGCAATGATGCCCATCGACGCGAGCATGGCGAATGACTTGAACGTCCGCCGGCGGAGCATTGCGAAGATCAGGACTAGAACAATTGGCAGCAGAAATATGGGCCCGGTCCCCTTGGACTCCGCGCCGCAGCCGAGGGCGGAGCCGAAGAGGAGAGTGTCGAACCAGGTGAGTTCCCAACCGTCCATGATGCGCAGGAGCCACCAGGCGCTGATCGTGACCCACAGGCCGACGAGCATGTCGTTTTTGGTGTTGGAGGCTTCCAGAAAAACGATCGGGTTGGCGATGACCAGAAAACAGGCGAGCAACTGGGCGCGGCGGCGGCCGCCGAGTCGTTCGGTGATGAGCGAGACGGCTGAGAACATCACGATCATCGCGCACCACTGAACGAGGTTCAGCAGCCGATCGGAATCGGACAGGATCCAGACCTGCATGTCGGCGAATTCCGTAAAGGGGACCATCATCGTCTGGCGGAGATTGTTGGTGGAGAAGTGCTGCACGCTGTGCTGCTGCATCCAGATGATCTGACGGGGAAGATGATAGGAAAGGGAATCGTAATTGTTCGGCGGCGAGAAGATCGCACTGGTGAGAGAGAGGGCCGTGAAAATGACCAGGGGAACCAGCGGGATCAGAATGGTCCAGTCGTTATGGGTCGTTCGCGGCCGAGACCTGCGGAATCTCGCGTGTGCAATGTTCTTGTTAATGTATAGAAGGCAACCAACCAAAGGGATAAGCCACCAGAGAAAGATGGGCCAGAACGAGAGGACTCGCAGAGCGCCGAAGAATTCCGTGCCGATGACAACCCACAGGCCACAGGCGGCCGCCGATTGGAGCAGACAATTGCGAAAGGAAGGTGGGGATCCGGCGAGGCGAAGCTGCTGGAAGATGTACAGTGCCGTCGCAAAGGAGCAGAACGCCAGGAGGGGCAGCAATCCGATGGCGATTCTCATCTGTGCAGGAGGATGATATCGAGGGGACGAATCATCGTCAACGGAATATGAAACCGTGCGACAACGGCGAAAAAAAGTAATTCAAATCATCTTTTTGCGGGTCAGGATTTCCCCGAGCGCCATACGGGATCATGATGCGATTCGCCGGCGGATTTGAACCAGCGAGTCATAATCGTCTTCTGCTGCGTGTAGAAGTGGATCGATTCCAGGCCCTGGATGTGCAGGTCGCCGAAGAATGATTTGTTCCAGCCGGTGAAGGGGAACCATGCCATCGGGGCGGGAACGCCGATGTTGATTCCGATCATGCCGGCGTTGAATTTCATTTTGAATTCCCGGGCGGCCCAGCCGTTGTTGGTGAAGATGCTGGCGCCGTTGCCGTAGGGGCAATCGCGCGCGACGGATATCGCCTCTTCGATGCTCTTGACGCGCAACACGGCCAGCACCGGGCCGAAAACCTCTTCCTTGGCCAATCGCATGTCCGGTTTCACCATGTCAACAATGCTCGGACCGACGAAAAACCCGTCCGATCGCGCGGCGGGGACTTGCCGGCCGTCGAGGGCGACGCGGGCGCCTTCGCCGGCGGCGATGTCGAGATATCCCGCGACGCGCTGCTGATGCTGGCGCGTGATGAGCGGACCCATATCGGGCGAGTCGGAGCCGTCGGTGGGACCGGTTTTCATCGACTGCCCGATTTCGGTCAGGCGTTTCACCAAATCCTGGGCCACATCACCGACCGGCACGGCAATCGAGCCGGCCATGCAGCGCTCTCCGGCGCAGCCGAAGGCCGAGGTCTGCACCGCCAGGGCGGCCTGGTCGAGATCGGCATCGGGCATGATGATCAGATGATTCTTGGCCCCTCCCGCCGCCTGGACGCGCTTTCCGTGGCGAGTGCCGGTTTCGTAAACATATTGGGCGACCGAAGTCGATCCCACAAAGCTGATCGCCTTGACCAGCGGGTGGGTGAGCAGCGCATCCACGCACGTCTTGTCGCCGTGCACGATGTTGAACACGCCCGGCGGCAGTCCGGCTTCGATCATCATTTCGCCAAGAAGATTGGAGGTCATCGGCACGCGCTCGGAGGGCTTCAGCACAAACGTATTTCCGCAGGCGATGGCGATGGGAAACATCCACAGCGGGACCATGAACGGAAAATTGAACGGCGTGATTCCCGCGCAGACGCCGACGGGATGGCGGATGGTTTCGTTGTCAACGTTGCGGGCGATGTTCGCCAGCGTATCCCCCATGATGAGGCTCGGGGCGCCGCAGGCGAACTCGATGACCTCAATCCCGCGCTGAACCGATGCCTTGGCCTCGGGCATCGTCTTGCCATGTTCGCGCGTCACGCACGTGGCCAGGGCGTCAAATCGGTCCAGGCAGATTTGGCGAAATTTGAAGAGCACATGAACGCGCTCGACGACCGGAGTGTCCGCCCATCCCTCCAGCGCGGCGGCGGCCGACTGGATGACATGGTCTACTTCCTGGGCTGTGCAGAAGGGGACTTCGGCGATCGCTTTGCCACGAGACGGATTGAAGACCTGCCCGAACCGATCACTTGAACTGGTGACCCATCGCCCGTTGTCCAGAAACGGTAGGCGCGGAGTCGTCTTTACGGCGGAGGATGCTGATGAAACGGCGGTCATAAACTATTCCAACTTTCCTTTCACGGAACCTGGCTTGCCTGCGGAAGAATCTCTTCCAGGCAATCAACCATGAAATCGGCGTCATCCATGCTTAAACACATCGGCGGCTTGATGCGCAGCACGTTGCCGTGGAGGCCGCCCTTGCCGAGCAGAAGCCCGCGTTCCTTGGCCATTTCGACCAGCGCCGCGGTTTGGGTTTTGGCCGGCTCTTTGCTGGTGCGGTCCTTGACGAGTTCCAATCCGATCATCAATCCCATCCCGCGCACGTCGCCGATGAGCGGCTGCCTTTGCTGAAGATCGATCAGGCGGTTTTTCAGATGAGTGCCGACGCGCAGGGCGTTGGCCTGAATGTTTTCGGCATCAATGACTTCCAGCGTCGCCAGGCCCTGTGTCATGCAGACCGGGTTTCCGCCGAACGTATTGAAATGCACTCGATTGGCAAGCGTCGCGGAGATTTCGGGGCGCGTGACCATTGCTCCGAGCGGAGCGCCGTTTCCGATGCCCTTGGCCATCGTGACCATGTCGGGAACGACATCCCAGTTCTCGAATGCCCAGAATTTCGTGCCGGTGCGGCCGAAGCCGCCCTGCACCTCGTCGGCTACGCAAATCCCGCCGGCTTTCCGCACGATGTCGTAGACGATCTTGAAATATTCCTTGGGTGGAACCACCACTCCGCCTACGCCCTGGATACATTCGGCGATGAAGACGGCGACCTCGCCGCTGGTTTCGTACTGAATCAGATCCTTGGCGTCGCGGGCGCATTTGAGATCGCAGGACGGATACGTCAGGCCGTACGGACAGCGATAACAATATCCCGGCGTCGCGTTTTTAACGGTGAAGCCGGGGTTGGATTTGAATTTCCAGGTTCCGTGCGAGGTGAGATTCATCGTCGCGGCGGTTCCGCCGTGGTAGGCGTTGCGCAACGAAATGATGTCCATGTTTTTCGTGTATTCCCGGCCGGCGAGGATCGCCATCTCGTTGGCTTCGGAGCCGCTGTTGGTGAAGTACCAACTCGACAGCCCGGAATTCGCGGGCATGTGATCGGTCAATTTTTTGGCGAATTGGCCGATCGTCGGGTGCAAATAAATCGTGGTGGTGTGCTGAAGCTTGCCCACCTGCTTCTGAACGGCCTGCACGATTTTTGGATGGCAGTGTCCGACCGACACGGTAACGATCCCCGCGAACGCGTCGAGATATCGTTTGCCCGTCTCGTCCCATACGTACTGCATGTGGCCCTCGACGATCATGAGGGGATCCTTGTAATAACGGACCAGCCCCGGCGAGAGATATTGCTGCCGGATGGCCAGGACCTCCTGCTTCGTCGGCCCGGCGTAAGGCTCGGGCACGTGCGTGCAGACGGGAAGCGAAATCCGGCGTGCCGGCATTGCGGTAATTGGCTTACTCGTGGTCGTCATACCTATCCTTTACGTCTGCGAGCGACGCTATAGAAATCGTCTTCGGCTAGAGTGAATACTCCATCGTACACCTTCTTCGCGTTTGCCGTGAATCCATCGGCATGAAAGTGCGAAATCCAAAGTTCAGCGGAGCGAGCTTCCGCTGCAGCGAGAAACCAACTATCGGTTGGTGAGATTGCATCATTTCGGCAATGTTCAAGGGCAATAACGGCCAATTCTTGGGACGGAACGTAATTGATCGGCATCGCCAGAAACGATTGTATATGGGCGTCGATGTCGTCCGGAGTTGCCGAGTGGCGACGAAGTCCGCGACGGAAATCGTAACCAACTTTTACAAATTCAGTGATGAGCGTATCTGGCGCGAAGCAAACGACGGTAAGGTTGAGAATGGCCTGTAGCACCTGCTGCGCTCGATGGAACGACGGACCACCACCCGAGGGAAAGAATCCCTCTATTACAACGGATGTATCTGTCACGACGTGCCGGCGGTCGGACATTGCTTAACTCGCAGACTTCGATGCCTGTCCGATGCCCGCGATTTTTTTCGCACGGTTCGCGATGGCGTCGAGTTCAAAACGTACCGCGTTGGTCTCTTCCGCCGTGAGGCGATAGCATGCGCCACGGAAGACGCGCGTGCCATCGGCGCGAACAACGACGCGGAGAAAATTCTCTCGGACCCGCGCAAAACCGTTGGCGGCCGCCCAGTCCTCCAACGCTTCAACGGCCTCGACGTTATTCGGGGCATCAACATCCAGTTGAACCACGTTGGCTTTGGCCTTATCCCAATCACTCGGATCGATATTAGTAATCCTTGCCATAATATCCTCCAAAGTCATGGAGCGGTCACGGAATTATAGGTCTCCGGCCGGCGGTCGCGGTAGAACTGCCAGACATTGCGGACTTGGCGGATCACGTCCAGGTCCAGGTCAGCAATCACGATGCTGTCCGTGCTGCGGGCGCCTTGCGCGACAATCTGCCCGCGCGGATCGGCAAAGTAAGAACTTCCGTAAAACTCGCCAATGCGCCACGGCTCTTCAAAGCCCGGCCGGTTGATCGCTCCGATGTAATAAATGTTGTTTGCGGCTGCGGCGGGCTGTTCGAGTTTCCAGAGATACTCCGACAGCCCAGCGACGGTGGCTGAGGGATTGAAAACGATTTCCGCGCCTGCGAGACCCAGGGCACGCCAACCTTCGGGGAAATGCCGGTCGTAGCAAATGTAAACACCGACTTTCCCGACGCGAGTTTCGAAGACCGGATACCCCAGGTTTCCCGGCCGGAAATAAAACTTTTCCCAGAACCCCGGTTCGCAATGGGGAATGTGCATCTTGCGGAATTTGCCCAGGAACGTTCCATCCGCATCGATCACCGCGGCGGTGTTGTAGTACACGCCGGTGATGTCCTCCTCATAAATCGGCAGAACGATCACGATTTGATGTTTTTTCGCGACTTCGCAAAAAAGTTTGGTCGTCGGGCCATCTGGGATGTGCTCAACCAGGTCATACCATCGCGTTTTTTGCTCGGCGCAAAAGTACGGGCCGTAGAAGAGCTCCTGATAACAGAGCACCTGTGCCCCTTTGCCGGCGGCTTCGGCAGTCAGGGCGACGTGCTTGTCGATCATCGCCTTTTTGATCTTTGCGGTGGGGGAGGTGGACGGCTCGCAAAGCGTCGCCTGAATCAAACCGGCCCGGACAATTCGCGGCATACTACTCTCCTGCGGAAACGGTGATGGATTTCACTGCCTTCTTCGGCTGAATCGGCTCCATCTGATGCGATTTCAGCTTTTCCTGATACTGATTCCAATTCATGGCCGGCTTGCCGGTGGGCACTTCTTCCATGGTAATGCATCCTTCAACCGGGCAGGCCAGGGCGCACATATTGCAACCGACGCAACTGGTGGTATTGATGGTGAACACGTCGATCGTGCCGCCGCTCTCGTCCAGGCGCAGGTTCGGCGCCGCTTCGCCCTTGAGCTTTCGGGGTTCTCCGAATTTCGCTGTGTACTGATCGCGCGACATCTTCTGCCAGTCGATGGCCTGATAGCACCCGTCCTCGCAGCTCGCGTAGCAGATACCGCAATGGATGCAGGTCGATTCGTTGATCTGAGCGATGACCTTGTAGTTCAGATCCAGATCTCCCCAATGCCGGATGCGCGGCGTTGCCTGGCCGACGATCTGGCTGACCGATTCGAATCCCTTTTGCTTCATCCACTGCTCGAGCCCGCGCGTCATGGATTTGATGACGCCGAACCCGCGGTGCATGACGGCGGTGCATACCTGTAAACCCGTCGCGCCCAGAAGCATGAACTCGACGGCATCCTCCCATTTCCGGATCCCGCCGATTCCGCTGATCGGCAGATGAATGTCCGGATCGCGGGCGACTTCGCTGACCATGAACAGCGCGATCGGCTTGACCGCCGGCCCGCAATAGCCGCCGTGCGAGCCTAAACCCCCGACGCTGGGCTTGGGCGAAAAATTGCTCAGATCGATTCCGATGATCGAATTGATGGTGTTGATCAGGCTGATCCCGTCGCCGCCGCCGCGCTTCACGGCCCGGGCGATTGCCTTGATATCGGCAACGTTGGGCGTCAGCTTGGCCAGCACCGGCACGGAGGAAACTTCCTTGACCCATCCGCAGATCATCTCGGCATATTCGGGCACCTGTCCCACGGCCGAGCCCATTCCGCGCTCGCTCATCCCATGCGGACAGCCGAAATTCAACTCGAATCCATCGACGCCGACATCCTGAATTTGCTTGATGATGCGATGCCAGCTTTCCCGCTTGGATTCCACCATTACGGAGGCGATCACGGCATTGTTGGGATATTTGCGCTTGACTTCGGCGATCTCCCGAAGGTTGTCGTCGAGCGAACGGTCGGTGATCAACTCGATGTTGTTCAAGCCCATCAGCTTCTGGTTGTTCAGTGAAATTCCGCCATAGCGGGACGCGACGTTGACGATCGGATCGTCGGTCAGGGTTTTCCACACCGCGCCGCCCCAGCCGGCGTCGAAAGCGTTGCGAACCTGGTACGCCGTGTTGGTGGGGGGGCCGCTGGCCAACCAGAACGGATTGGGTGATTTGATCCCGCCGATGTTGCAACTCAGATCAGGCATGAGCAATGCCGTTCCCGTTAAAAATGGTTCGGCTCCCGTTTGAGAAACTTTCCGCGCCGGCCATCGCCGACGAATTTGCCGTTGTTCACCATGACCTGCCCTCGAACCGTAACCGTTTCGGCCCGGCCGTCGATGGTCATGCCTTCAAACGGATTATAATCCACCGCCATGTGATGGTTGCGGGCGCTGATGGTACTTTTATGATTCGGATCGTAAACGACCAGGTCCGCGTCGCTGCCGACGGCGATCGTGCCCTTGCGAGGATAAAGGCCAAACAGCCGCGCCGCCTGCGTGGAAGCACAGTCCACGAAACGGTTCAAATCCAGCCGGCCTGTCTTCACTCCCGTCGTGTAGAGGACGTTCACGCGGTCTTCCAACGATGGAATTCCATTGGGAATCAGCGTGAAATCCGCGCGCCCCATCTCTTTTTGACCCTTGAAATCAAACGGAGCGTGATCGGTGGCCACGGTGCTGATGGAACCGTTGGCCAGGTTGTTCCAGAGGAACGGCTGATTGGGTTTATCCCGCAGCGGCGGAGACATCACGAACTTACTTCCCTCGAAGTCCGGCCGTTCCGCGTAAGTCTTGTCCATCGTCAAATATTGGATCAGCGTTTCGATCCACACCCGGTTCCCGCGGGCGCGGGCGGCGAGGGCCTGCCGCGCGGCAGGCTCGCAACTGGTGTGGACGATGTAGCAATGAGTCCCGTGGATGGCCGCGAAGGTCATCAGGTGATGCACGCCCAGGGCTTCGACATATTCTGGACGCGAAGGCTCATGCCACTGCGGCCCGGTTTTGCCGGCCGCCAGCAGTTCCTTTTGTTTTCCCGAGACGGCGTCGGCATTCTCGCAGTGCGCGGTGACGATCACCCCCAGCGATTTGGCCAGCCGCAGCGTGTTGAACAGCTCCGCATCATCGACACCCAGCGCCCCTTTGTATGCGAGGAAAACTTTGAATGACGAAAGCCCCGCCGTGACGATTTCCTTCAATTGGCTTTCGGTTGACCCGTCAAACCGCGTGACGCCCATGTGAAACGTGAAATCGCACGCGCTGGTCCCCACCGCTTTGGATTTCCATAATTCGAAAGCGGCGAGCGGCTCTTCGGCGCGCGATGGACAGATCATTTCGATCAGCGTCGTCGTTCCGCCAAACAGCGCGGCCTTGGATTCAGTGGCATAACTGCCTTTGGCATACGTTCCCATGAACGGAAGGTAAATGTGAACGTGCGGATCGATAAATCCGGGGAATATGAGCTTGCCCGCTGCGTCGATGACCGTGGCCGACGGCGGCGCTTCCAAAGCCGGGCCGATTCGGGTGATTGTCTCATCCTCGCAGTAGATGTCGGCGGTAAAGGAATCAGACGCCGTAACGATTTGACCGCTGCGAATCAGAAGAGGCATGACAAAACTTGCCTTGGCCGAAGAAAATGGTTCAGACTGACCGGCTCAGTGATGCGCTCCGCGCAACCCCGCCACTATAACATCGGCATTTCGGATTTTCTATAAAAAACTTGACGGCCGACGGTTGGAATCTTCATAATCATTTCAAGCAAAGTTCGCCGCAAGGTTCCGCCATGTCAGTTCCTTTCTATGGCTAGTATCTCCACCGCTACCGTTTCCCCGGCCAACTCAGGCGGCGTCATTACCGGCGCTGACGGCATCCGCGAGTTGACGGAAGACGTCTCCGGCTCCTGGTATTACAACGCCGACATTGCGCCAACCTCCCGTGCCGCCCGGAAATGGGGAACCGGCGATATCGCCGCGCTCTGGATCAGCATGTGCGCCTGCATTCCAACGTACATGCTGGCGTCGTCCCTGATTGCCGAGGGGATGAACTGGTGGCAAGCGGTCCTGACGATCACGCTGGGCAACATCATCGTTTTGATCCCGATGATTCTGAACGCCCATGCCGGCACGCGGTACGGCATCTCCTTTCCGGTTTACTGCCGCGCCAGCTTTGGAATTCGCGGAGCCAACATTCCAGCGATGCTTCGCGCCCTGGTGGCCTGCGGATGGTTCGGCATTCAGACCTGGATCGGCGGTGAAGCCATCTACAAGATGGCCGCGATCTTTTTTCCCTCGCTACACACCTGGCCCAGCACATTCCTGTCGATCAATCTCGCCGAGTTCGCCTGCTTCATGCTGTTTTGGTTGATCAACATGTTCGTGGTGTACAAGGGCATCGATTCGATCCGGATCCTGCTGAACGTCAAGGCGCCGGTGTTGATCGTGCTGGGACTGGTGTTGTTGGGGTGGGCGTACATTCACGCGCACGGATTCGGGCCGATGCTTTCGCAGCGATCGGCTTTCGCCGCCGGCGGGACCAAAGCCGGCCAATTCTGGCCCTTTTTCTTCGCGGCCCTCACCGGAATGATCGGATTCTGGGCGACTCTTTCCCTGAACATCCCCGACTTTTCGCGCTACGCTTATTCGCAGAAAAGCCAAATCCTCGGACAGGTGATCGGTCTGCCGGGGACGATGGCGCTTTACTCCTTCATCGGCGTGGCCGTCACATCCGCCACCATCGTTATATACGGGAAAGCTATCTGGGATCCGGTCGATCTGCTGACTCGATTCAAGAATCCCGCCGTTCTCGTGATTGCGATGCTGTCACTTTGCGTTGCGACATTGGCGACCAACATCGCCGCCAACGTCGTCAGCCCCGCCAACGACTTCTCGCACCTCTGGCCCCGGCGAATCAGCTTCCGCACCGGCGGGCTGATCACGGGATTGGTCGGAATCATCATCCAGCCCTGGCGGCTGATCGCCGACCCCTCCGGCTACATCTTTACCTGGCTGGTGGCCTATTCATCGCTCCTCGGCGCGGTCGGCGGCATTCTCATTGTCGATTATTTAATCCTACGGCGCGGGAATCTGGCTTTGGCCGCGCTCTATCAAAAGCAAAGCAAATATTGGTACCGGGGTGGGTTTAATCCGAGGGCCATCATCGCTCTTTTGCTCGGCATTGCGCCCTGTGTTCCCGGATTTCTTGGAACGATTCAGGTGGCTCACGTCCCCCCGGTATGGATGCACCTGTACAACTATGCCTGGTTCATCAGCCTGGGAATTTCCGGCTTGACCTACCTTATTTTGATGCGGAGCGGTGCATCGCGGCAAAGCGAGTAAACCTCAAAACTGTCACGAATCCGTCTTTCCCACACTAAAGAAAAAATTAACGAAGAAAAAGCTTGCGTTTTGGAACCATTTGCCGTAAATAGCACATCCGCTGACGCTTTTCGGGTGTATATCTGATTTGGAATAGTCAAGGTTTGGAGCTTGTTTCGGGAAATGTAGTGCGCCGTGGGATGGCAGTGAGTGAGTTCTATGGCGTCATAATGAGCATATTTTAACCAACATTCGGAACGGGCATCTCCGGTACCGGTCCGAAATCAAGCGCTTCGTTGCGATGGGACAATCCGGAGGGAGAAAGAGCAACATCATGAAAGAGAAGAGCAATCGGTCGGCGTGCGGTAAAACTTTGTGGCTTTTTGGTGCGGCAATCGTGGCGGCAAGCGCCATGAACGTTCGCGCCTCGTTGCTGGTATCGGATACCTTTAACTATCCGACTGGCAATTTGGTTGGTAACACGCCGCCAATCGGCGGTATTTGGACCGCACATAGCGGTGCCCCTACCAACCCCATTCAGGTTGCGAACAGCGATTCCATCATCGTGAATGAATCCACTGGAGTGGAAGACGATCATTCAACGTTTGCCGGCGGATTTACTGCCGCAGCGGGTGATGTGCTCTATTCGTCATTCACAATTAATGTTCCCGTTCCGACAGGAACGCTCACGCCGGTCTATTTTGCCAGTTTTCTCGAATCGACCAGTGATTTCGACTCCCGGGTCTGGGTTACGACGCCGGCAACCTCGGGTGATGGTTATCAAATAGCCCTTAGCGAGGCCAGCACCCTTAATGCCACTAAAAGCGTTTACAGCGGCGACTTGCAATTTGGCACAACTTATACCGTGGTTACCAGCTACGATTACACCAATAAGGACGGCAGTCTCTGGATTGATCCGACGAGCCCCGTCAGTCCGGCCCTGGGAACGACCACGGATACAGGCTTTAGCGATGCTGTCACGGCCTACGCCTTCCGTCAATCAGCAGTTACCGGCAACGCGATTATCACGGTTGGTGACCTGCAAGTCGGAACATCCTTGGCGGATGTGGTCGTGGTTCCCGAGCCGGCATCGCTCGGCATCATCGCCTTGGGCGGAATGGCCCTTCTGCGCCGGCGGCGCCGAGGCGGCGCTGACCACTGATTTCGTTTCCCCGCGGGGGCTTTGCACAACAGCGCTCTCCACCGCCACGGTTTGGTGATGCGAGCGGAAACTGCTGACTCTCAAGTCCACCCTGTTGTGCAAAGCCCTCACCACAGAAAATGAGCTTGATCGCATCTTTGCGAGCAACTTTCCTGGCTGCGTCTCCATCTTTTTTTCGCAATTCGCGGGCAGGCTTTGCCGGTATCATGCGAATCGTTGATTGGAAGATCGTTGATGACATCGATGGGGCGACCACGCCGCGGCCCGGCTAATACGTTCAAAGAATAATGTCGCGATCGCGGCCCGTCTCGCTGGCGACCGCGAGGATCTGGCCCATCTCCGCGCCACCCTGCGGGCGCGCATGTCGCAGTCGCGGCTCATGGATGCCGAGACCCACGCCCAAAGTCGTGGAGAGCGCCTATCGCGACATGTGGCGCGAGTGGTGCGAGAAACACCCTTTGAAATAATCCGCCGGCCGACGATTGCGTCACCGATTCGAGTTGCGGGCGATGGTCTTGTTCGCGAACGTCATCAGCAAAAACCCGATCAATCCGAACGGGGCCATGAAATAGAAGAAGTATCCCCAACTCTTATCCAGCAGCGGACTCAAAACGAACCCTGCCATGCTGCCGCCGAAGTATTGGAAGGAATCGATCATCCCCGAGGCGAAGCCGGTCATTTTGCGTCCGCCGATGTCCATGGCGGCGGCCGTGCCCAGGATCGAATGCGTGGAATTGCACGTGAAGGAAATAAGCACAAGAAACAGAATCGCGGAATTGACGGTATGGAATCGGGTCGCCAGCAGAATGATGCCGGTTTCCACGATGTACAGCACGGCGGCGACGGGAGCGCGCTGGCCTTTGAATCCCAGGTCCGAAATATAGCCCGAAAGCAGCGATCCGCAGGATGCGACCAGCGGGATCAGGAATGCCAGGAACTGGAATTTATCCGAAGTGAGCCTTGTGTGATAGACGTCCTGCATGAATCGCGGGAACCACTGATCGATACTTTGGCGCACCGCGCCGGTGCAGGAGTAGGCGAGTCCGACGATCCACACCGCCGGGTTGCAGATGATCTTCGCGAACACCTCGCGCATCGGCGCCTTGGTTTCCAGGTCCACGTTTCCGTGTTCGTCGACCTCCGGGGGAATCAGGCCGGGCCAGCCCGCGTCCTCCGGCGTTTCTTTCACCGTCAGCGCCATCCCGATCGCCACCACCGCGCAAATCATGGCCGGCGTGTAAAAGAGCCATCGCCAATGCAGCGGAGGGATGTGAATCAGCCCGACGAAGGTGAACCCGGCCAGCAGGGCGGGTCCGAGCATGAAAATGCCGAACCGGCCCAGATTGATCATGAAGCCGAAGATCCCGGCGAATCCGCCGCGTTCGATCTTGGGGAACCAGGCCGTCTTGATTTTGGTCATTCCCGGAGCGCCAAAAGACTGCATATATCCGTCGATGCCGCGGATGGTGACGAACAACCAAAGCAGACCGACGAACGATGCCGCGCCGAAGAGAACATTCATGACGATGGTGCCGACCGCGCCGATCAACATCGCCTTCTTGCCGCCCATGCGGTCGGTCAGCAAACCGTTGATGATCTGCCCAAACGCATACGCCAACAACGCGGCGCCGATGATCTTGCCCATCTGGTCGTGCGAATATCCGAATTGGACGCTGATGGCCTTGTTGGCGATGGGCAGGTTGTACCGGCACATGTAGAACGACGTGTACAGGAGGCCAAGGAATCCCCAGTTCAGTCCGCGTCGGGGACGGAATCCGCGTGGATATTTGTGCCAGAAGGATTTACTGTAGGGCTGTTCGAGCGAGAGTCCCATGGTTATCCGATTTCGACACGAAAAACAGCGCACGGCTGCACGGGTTCAGACCCGGTTGGGCACAGGAGTCGAACCGCCCGTCTCTTCAACTTTGTTCGACGATAAGCCACACCAATATATCAGCGAGCTTAATGATTGTCATCAGAAATGGTGAGCGATCATTTTGGTTTATGGTTTATGCCGCGGATGCTTAATGCAATCGGCGGGGCCGCGCACGTTGCCAGCGCGTCCCGTAACGATTTTTTGCTGTCTCAATTCAAGTGGTCCGATGCGATCTGTTCCAAGACCGCGGCCAACCGATATCCCGCCAAGGCGATTCGCCGATCGGCGACGGCCAAGGCTTTCTGCTGATAACCCTCCGGAAGCGCTGGCGTTGAACTGGGGTCCGTAAGCCATTGGGTCTTGGTGATATGGGGCAGATTGCCGTTCATGTAGGCCACGGTCTTGGCCAGCTCAAAGCTTTCCTTTGCCCAATCGACGACGGACAGATCGGCTATCTGGTCCTTGAGCTGGGCCGCGGGATGCTCGGCTTCGATTCGATCCGCGGTTTTCCGAATCACATCCGGGTCGAGCGACAAGCCTTCAACGTCGTCCCAGAATGTGTGCAGCGGCATCGTCACGTGCGGCCCGGTGCGGATCATCTCCAGATTTCCGCCCTGGTCTCCCTGCGGATATTCCTTTGAAAATTCGCTCGTGGCGTGCAACGGCTGGTGAATGTCGCCGACAAGATGTTCGACCCAACAGATATCAATCGCTTTGCGATCAAGCGGAGTTCGGGGATCCTTCAACTGCGACGTCAGCATTTGCATCGCCTGAATCAGGTTGATCGGAAAACTATGGCCGTCCCATTGAACGTCGGGCTGTTGCCCCTTCACGCCGTCCAACTCGAACGGATAATCCACGTAATGCCACTTGGGATGGTGCTCCGTGTGGTTCATCGGATGTGCCGGATATCGCAGCATATCCGGCCAGGTCGCGGCCCGCAGAAACATCGCCAGATCCGGGTCCTTGGCCCTGTCCGTGTCGTGCAGCAGGTCTTCATTGAGACGCGGATGATTCTTCAACACCGCAACAATTTTCGCCTTGGTCTGCGGTGAGAGTTGGTCATAGGCGATCTGCGCGACGATCTCATGGCCGGTGCTGTTCCACGCATTGCATCGAGACGCGCACAGTCCAATGAAGGACAGAATTGTCAACGCGATAACGGTTGGTCGTATAACCATGGCAATGATTCCGTAAAGGTCTGTTGGTCGAATTCGCACCGCAACCGAGGGCATAGGATGGTATCGAATTATCCGTCCGTATACAAATGATAAATATAGACCGGGGCTTGCATTGCGTTTGAGCGACTCCCCGGAAACTGATCGAGAAGCGACGCAAAATGCCGTTCAATACGTTATAATTCACTCCATGCCGACAACCGCCTCAGCCATGCCGGATCTTTTTCGCTCTCCGACGATCGACCAGGTCGGCGTGGAGGAACGCGTCGAGCGTCTGCAGAAGCGCAGCATCAAAAAATCATCCAAAATTCATGCCCTGAAGCTGGCGCTTTCCATGATCGATCTGACGACCCTGGAAGGGGCCGACTCCGACGGCAAGGTCCGGCAGCTTTGCAGCAAGGCCAAACATCTGCACGATGCGCTTCCCGACCTTCCGCACGTGGCGGCCGTGTGCGTTTATCCGATGCTGGTGAGCTGCGCCAAAGAGCAGTTGCGAGACACCGGCATCAAAATCGCCGCCGTGGCCACGGGATTTCCCAGCGGACAATATCCCCGAAGCACCAAGCTCGCCGACACTAAATTCGCCGTCGAAGAAGGGGCGGATGAAATTGATATGGTCATCAGCCGCGGACATTTCCTCGCCGGGGAATATGCGTATGTGTTCGATGAAATCTGCGCCATCAAGCAAGCCTGCGGCCCGGCCCATCTGAAAGTCATTCTGGAAACCGGCGAACTCGGCTCGCTCGATTCGGTTCGCAAGGCCAGCGATCTCGCCATGCACGCCGGCGCGGATTTCATCAAGACCAGCACCGGCAAAGTCCAGCCCGCCGCCACCCAGCCCGTCACGCTCGTCATGCTCGAAGCCATCCGCGATTTCTACCAGGCGACGGGAAAGAAAATCGGCATGAAGCCTGCCGGCGGAATCTCCACGGCCAAGGTTTCCTTGCAATACCTGGTGATGCTCCGCGAAACCCTCGGCGAAGATTGGCTGACGCCTGACCTGTACCGCATCGGCGCCAGCCGATTGGCGAACGATATCCTGATGCAAATCATGAAGGAGCAGACCGGGGTGTATCAGTCGGGCGATTACTTCTCGAAGGATTGAGCGGCCGCGCCGACGGCCAGCGAAAGCGGCCGGAATGGTAGGAGAAATCGCTTTAATGGCTGGCGTCACTTTTAGTTCGCCTGACATGCAGCACTTGAATTACCAACCGCGACTAGGCTCTATATGCCTCGATCCCGTCGGCACCTACCGCCGCCACCACAGTTGATTCAGCGAAATCTCAAGGTCCGCAAACGGCGGCAGGCGCACGATGTCGTTGTTCTTTCCCTTGCCGGTCAATCGGTATTTACCGCCGGTGAGCTTGTATCCTTCAATCGTCTCGGCCGTCGGGTCCACGATCCAGTAATGAACGACTTTGCCCTTTTCGTATTGTTTGAATTTCTGCTTGCGATCAATCGCAACGCTCGAGGGGCTGACGATTTCCACGCACAAATCCGGCGGGCCTTCCATCGCTTTTTCGCCGATCAGGTGCAGCCGATTCCTCGCAAAATAAATCAGGTCGGGTCGGCGAACGTCGTACTCGCCGAAAATCGTATCGACGTCGCCAAACAATTCGCCCAGATCGTTATCCTGGATGTGTTGCATCAGTACGAAGGTCAGTTTACGGTCCAGATACGAATGCTTCGGATCCGGGCTTGGGCTCACAATTACCTCCCCGTCAACGAGTTCCAGGCGAACGCCAGGCGGGTCTTCGCCCAGTTGAAGGAACTGCCGGGCCGTCATTTTAATGGTGCCGACGATCATACGCGCCTCGCCAGTTTACCATAATGGGTTATAATTGCCTGTTCGGTACAACGGCCTGAAAATCGAGAATCAGGAACATGGCTTCACTATGGACGAATTACAAGAGAAACCTCGCGCTAAAACAGTGGGCAAAATCAACTTCGCCACGTCCTGGTCCTACGCCCCGGCCCCGGAATCGGCGAAGGTGACCATCGCAACGCGATACGACCTGTTCATCAACGGTAAATTCACTCCGCCGGCCAAGGGCAAATATTTCGCCACCAATAATCCGGCGAACGAAAAGAAATTATCGGAAGTCGCCGAGGCGTCGCCCGAGGATGTGAACCGGGCCGTCAAGGCGGCGCGCGGCGCGTACGACAAAGTCTGGTCGAAAATGCCCGGCAAGGAGCGGGGGAAATATATCTATCGCATCGCCCGCATCCTGCAGGAGCGGGCACGCGAGTTCGCCATCATCGAATCAATGGACGGCGGAAAGCCGATCCGCGAATCGCGCGATGTGGATATCCCGCTGGCGGCCGCTCACTTTTTCTACTATGCCGGCTGGGCCGACAAGCTGGAATATTCTTTCCCAGGCAGAACCGCCCGCCCGCTGGGAGTCGCGGGACAGATCATTCCGTGGAATTTCCCGCTGCTTATGGCCGCGTGGAAAATCGCTCCGGCGCTGGCGACGGGGAACACCGTCGTGCTGAAGCCCGCGGAGACGACGCCGCTCACGGCGATGAAACTGGCGGAGGTGATACGGGATGCGGATTTGCCGCCGGGCGTGGTGAACATCATCACCGGCGCGGGCGAGACTGGCGCGGCCATCGTGAATCATCCCGACATCGACAAGATCGCCTTCACCGGCAGCACCGAAGTTGGAAAGATCATCCAAAAAGCCCTGGCCGCCACGAAAAAACATTACACCCTGGAACTCGGCGGAAAAGCCGCCAACATCATCTTCGAGGATGCCACGATCGATCAGGCCGTCGAGGGAATCATCAACGGTATCTTTTTCAACCAGGGCCATGTCTGCTGCGCCGGCTCACGGCTCCTGGTGCAGGAAAGCGTTTATCAGATGGTTGTCGGCAAGCTGCAGGATCGCATGCAAACGCTTGTCGTTGGCGATCCGCTGGACAAAAACACCGACATCGGCGCTATCAATTCAAAGGTGCAACTGGAGAAGATTCACGAATATCTGAAAATCGGCGAGGACGAAGGCGCGCAGCTTTGGCAGACGTCCTGCGATATTCCGGATCACGGATATTTCTGCCGGCCGTCCTTGTTTCTCAACGCCACGCAATCGCATCGCATCACGCAGGAGGAGATTTTCGGGCCTGTCGTGGCGATCCAAAGTTTCCGCACGCCGGCCGAGGCGGTCGAGAAGGCCAACAACACGCCGTACGGCCTGTCCGGCGGCGTGTGGACGGACAAGGGTTCCAAGATTTTCAAAATCACCACCAAAATCCGCGCCGGCGTGATCTGGGCGAACACGTACAACAAATTCGATCCAACCAGCCCGTTCGGCGGTTACAAGGAATCGGGCATGGGCCGCGAGGGCGGACTGCACGGGCTGATGCCCTATGTGGAATTGAATTGAGGATTTCATGGCAAACGGCAGAGCACATCGCAACGGAAACAACGGCCACACCGCGACAGCGGCCAAATCGCGGATCGCACAGGTAGCGGCGCCCGAGGCGTCGTCGCGCCTTGCGGTGCTGAAGACTTACAAAATATTCATCGGCGGAAAATTTCCCCGCACGGAATCGGGACGCTTTTATCTTTTGAACAATCCGCGAACCGGTCAGCCGATCGCCAACATGTGCCTCTGCACGCGAAAAGATTTTCGCGAATCGGTGGTGGCGGCCAGGGCGGCCCAGGGCGGCTGGGCCGGGCGATCCGCGTACAATCGGTCGCAAATTATTTATCGTATCGCCGAAATGCTTGAGGGGCGGGCCGTGCAATTCGTTGCCGAGATGGTCCAGATGGGAATTCCCCAGAGCAGCGCGCAGGCTGAGGTTGCGGCGTCGGTCGATCGGCTGGTGTATTACGCCGGCTGGGCCGACAAATATCAACAGGTTTTCAGCAGCGTGAATCCCGTCGCCAGTTCGCATTTTAATTTCAGTGTGCTGGAACCGACCGGCGTGGTTTCCGTATTAGCTCCGCAGAACAGCGCCCTGATTGGCATGATCTCCACGATCATCCCCGCAATTACCGGCGGAAACGCCGTGATCGCTCTGGCATCGCGTAATTTGCCGCTGTGCGCCGTGACGCTGTCGGAGGTCCTGGCCACCAGCGACCTGCCCGGCGGCGTCGTCAACATTCTCACCGGCGAACCCAGCGAATTGATCGAGCATTTCGCCAGCCACATGGACGTGAACGCGATCATATATTGTGGCAACGACGCGGCTGAACGCTCCGCCGTACGCACCAAATCAGCCGTGAACGTGAAGCGGTCGATCTGCTACGACCGAACCGATTGGCACGGTGAGGACGCGCAAAATCCATACTTCATTCTCGACACTCAGGAAACCAAGACAACGTGGCATCCGATCGGGGTGTGACGCTGCGAATTTCTGAAAATCGGGGCGACGGGACAGCACCTATAAGAAGCGAGCTTTTTCTGCATTTTTGCCGCGGAATCGCGGTTTTAACTTACAACCTGGGAAGGAGCGGAGAAGCTTTTTTCGACGGCGACTGAATACGATTCTCGCAAATACGATGAACGACCGCCCCGCCATTCGGTGGCGCTCCCTATCATCAGCGATTCGATCGAACGGGCGACTTGGGGGTTCCGCCGCAGTAATTTGCGTGAAGCGCGTCTCGTGCGGTAACATCGGGCGCAGGTCGGGCAATTCTCCGGTAGCGGAGTTATATTCAGGCGAAGTTATAACCACGACGAGCTACCACATTATGTTGCGCGTCAATGACCAAGCCCTCGATTCTGCTGCCGAAACGTTGCAGGGAACGATCGACTTCCACGAATGGATGGGAAGCGGGAGGGCGATCTTGTTCTCACATCCCAAGGACTTCGCGCCGGTCTGCACGACGGAGCTGGGGTACATGGCCGGCGACGAAGCCAAGCAGAAATATCCTGGGGGTTGGAAGGCGCTGCGGCTTTATCTGCGAATCGTCGCGCAGCCGATGCAATAAGGTGCGAGCCGATGGATGCAATCAAGCACATGCAGTGCATGGAGGTCTGGGGCGGCAATCGGTCGGTGGACAGCGGCGTCATCATGCCGGGCATGGATGCGTGGGTGTACAGCCATCCCTGTCAGAACCTCGATGCCGGGGGCGATGTGCATTACCTGTCGACGTGTTGCGGGGGCAAGGTGGTGCGCCTCGTTATCGCCGACATCGCCGGTCATGGTGCGGGGGTCGCCGAAACCGGGACTCAGCTTCGGCTGCTCGTGCGCCGGTTCATTAACCACAGCAACCAGCTTAACGTCGTCAGTTCCCTCAATCGTGAATTCACCGCGGCATCGAAAGGCGGTGTGTTTGCGACTGCCGTGGTGATGACTTTTGACTCTCAAAAAAACCGGCTGGTCGTATCCAACGCGGGCCATCCGCCGCCGCTCTGGTATCAGGCGAAGCGCCGTCGCTGGACGCTGCTGGAACCGCAGGCAGCGGCTGATGCGGGCGGCCTTCCGTGGGGGATCGTGGATAATTCAACTTACCAACAGTTTGAAGCGCCCCTGAATGTGGGAGACATCATCGTTTGCTACACGGATGCGCTGGCAGAGTCGAAAGGCAGCGGCGGCGAGCTTCTTGGCACCGCCGGATTGCTGCGGATCGCCGGCGGCATCAAGAACGTGAACCCATCGCAATTAATCCCCCGTCTGCTTTCGGAAATTGCCGTGCACGATCCCGAATACGCCAGCCGGGATGATGTCACCTGCATGGTCTTTCGCCCCAACGGCCTGCGGCCCTCTGTTCCCATTGGCGACCTCCTGCTCGCTCCGCTTCGGTTGGCCATGGCCAGCGTGGGTGTGAAATTTGGATACGCCGGGTGGAAGAGAGACCCGTGGAACGCTCCAATCGAAAGTTCGGCCGAGTGATGCTGGTGAACGGCGGTGTCAGCGTGCCGGAGAATACCCGGCGGCACCGCCTCGGTTCTGGCAATGCTCCGCAAGAAAGGCTGGTGTGCGTTGATCCTCAAGCAGTTCTACCTGCCGTGCCTGGCGCACGCCTCTTACGTCATCGGAGACGAGCAGACGAGCGCCGCCGTCGTCGTTGATCCGCAGCGCGACATCGACCAATACGTGGCGTTTGCCGCCGAGAACGGACTGATGATCAAGCATGTGTTCCTGACGCATCTCCATGCGGATTTCGTGGCGGGGCACCTTGAGCTGCGCGATCGGGCTGGCGCTCGGATTTGCCTGGGCGCGGCGGCGAAAGTCGAGTATGGGTTTACGCCTTTTCGTGACGGGGACGTTCTGGAATCCGGGCGTGTCCGCCTGAAAGTTCTGGAAACGCCCGGCCATACGCCGGAATCGATCTCCATACTGATTTACGATCTGAACGCCAGTGAGGTGCAACCGCACGCCGTGCTGACGGGAGACACGTTGTTCATCGGGGACGTTGGCAGGCCCGATCTGCGTGCGGCGCTAGGCTGGTCGGCGGCGCAGTTAGGCAGCATGCTCTTCGATTCGCTCCACACCAAGCTGTTGGCACTGCCTGATGAGAGTCTGGTCTATCCGGCGCATGGCGCGGGCTCGCTATGCGGCAAAGCTCTGAGCAAAGAAACCGTCTCGACTCTGGGCGAGCAACGCCGATCGAACTACGCACTTCAGCCCATGAGCAGGGAAACATTTATCGAGGTGGTAACGGCCGATCAGCCCGATGCCCCGGCGTACTTCAATTACGATGCCGTGCTGAACAGCAAGGAGCGGCCGACGCTGGATGAAGCGCTGGCGCAGGAGTTGAATCCGCTGCCGCTGGAGCGCGTGCTGGCGTTGCAGTTGCAAGGCGCGCAGGTTCTCGACACGCGCGATCCCGCGGAATTTGCCGCGGCGCATCTGGCCGGGAGCATTAACGTCGGCCTGGGGGGCCAGTACGCAACCTGGGTTGGAACCGTACTGGATCGTGAAAGTCCGATCGTCATCATCGCGAGTCCGGGTCGAGAGAACGAAGCCGCCGTGCGACTGGGGCGAATCGGGTTCGATTATATCGTGGGGTATCTCAAGGATGGATTGCACAGCCTCGAATCACGCCCCGATCTGACCAGGGATACCGAGCGATTGAGCGCGCGGTTTGCAGCCGAGTGTTTATCGTGGCCCTTGCCTCCGCTTCTCATCGACATTCGTACGCCCCGCGAGCGCGGCCAGAAGTACATCGGGGACAGCATGAGCATCCCGCTGAATCATCTGCTCGAGAACCTGGAACAGCTTCCGAAAGACCGGCCGCTTCTGGTTTACTGCGCCGGCGGGTACCGCTCGTCCATAGCCGCGAGTCTGTTGCAAGCCAATGGGTTTCCCCTCGTCAGCGAGATTGCCGGTGGCATTGCCGGCTGGGAAGCCGCCAAGTTGCCGGTGCAAACTGTTTAGGCCACGTCGTAGCAAGGCCGGCAGTGCGAGCGGCCAAATCGGGGCGATAGGATTTGAACCTACGGCCTTCTGGTCCCAAACCAGACGCTCTGCCAAGCTGAGCTACGCCCCGTACGGCTATTTTAATACCATCCTCGGCCGCAGATGTACATTCGAGCTTATTATTCCGCGGCTACGGCCCCGCGTCAGGTGCTCGATAAACCTCATAATTTGCCGCGATTGCCGCGCGTTTATCGGGCGGCCCGTGGCGGTCGAAATCGAAGATTGACAGCGGCGTGGCCTCAATTGTATATATGTAAAGCAGATGATGAATTGCACGAACGCCCAGTATTGGGGTTGGTTTAAGGGATATTTTTATCCCTCCAGCCATATTGCGTCCTGAGATTCATCGATCATTTAGAAAGAAATCGGCGGCCTCAGGACGAAAATCCTGGGGCTTTTTTGTTGGCTGCAATCGAACCCGGGATTTGTTAACGCGGAGGTCGCATGATCGTCGTGATGAAACCGCTCTCGCCTCAAAAGCAGGTGGAGCATGTCATTCAACTGGTGCGCGAAATGGGACTGAAGGATCACATCATCGTCGGCGAGGAGCGAACGGTCATAGCAGTCATCGGGGACGATCGGTTCAAGGATCGTTCGGTCCTGGAATCGGCTCCGGGAGTGGACAAGGTGGTGCCGATTTTGGCGCCGTACAAGATGGCGTCCAGGGAAATAAAAGACGAGCGAACCGTTGTTCCGCTCGGCGGCGCGGCAGGGGGGAAGATCGGGGGAACCAAGATCGGCGTCATCGCCGGGCCGTGCAGCGTGGAAAGTAAGACGCAGTTGCTGGAAGTCGCACACGCGGTCAAGGAAGCGGGGGCCGTCGGATTGCGTGGAGGAGCATTCAAACCAAGGACCAATCCTTATTCATTTCAGGGTCTGGCGGAAAAGGGGTTGGAGTTGCTCGCCCTGGCCCGCGAGCAGACTGGTTTGGCTGTCGTGACGGAGGTGATGTCCATCGATCAGGTGGCGGTGGTCAACAAATACGCCGATGTTCTGCAAGTGGGTGCGAGGAACATGCAAAATTTCAATCTTCTTAACGCTGTCGGCGAGCAAAGCAAGCCCGTGCTCCTCAAGCGCGGGATGAGCGCGACGCTCGAGGAATTTTTGCTGGCGGCCGAATACATCATGTCCAAGGGCAACACCCAGGTCATGTTCTGCGAGCGCGGGATTCGCACGTACGAGGAATACGTGCGAAACACGCTAGCCCTGGCGGCGGTGCCCGAGCTGCATCGGGTGACCCATCTGCCGGTGATCGTTGATCCGAGCCAGGGAACGGGCAAGAGTTATTTGGTCGATTCGATGTGCCGCGCCGCAGTGGCGGCGGGCGCCGATGGCCTGATTATCGAGGTTCACAACGACCCCGAGCACGCAATGACGGACGGGGCGCAGTCGATCACGCCGACGCAGTTTACCGAAATGATGCGCGCCATCGCCCGCATCGCCCCCGCCGTAGACCGGGAAGTGTGAAGGGAAACCCCATTTAGCCCGGCGTGACCACACGCCGGGCCGACGGAATCGTAAGATGAACCCGCTGCTTTTGGAGATTCCGAGCAAGTTAAGTAGCGAACGTCTGCTGCTGCGCGTTCCCGCCGCCGGTGACGGAGCTGTGACATATCCTTCCGTTCGCGATTCGCTGAACGAACTAAAACAATGGATGCCATGGGCCACGGATGATTACGCCGAGCAAAGTGGCGAAGAATGGTGCCGCAAATCAGCCGCCGAATTTCTCTCCCGCAAACAGCTTCAATTCCTGATCTTCTCGCACCACGAAGGCCGGCACCTGGGCAACATCGGAGCCTTTAAGTTCGATTGGGACGTTCCCAGTTGCGAAATCGGCTATTGGCTGCACACGGCTCACACCGGCCATGGATATATGACGGAAGCCGTGGGCGTTCTGCGGAACATGCTTTATCAAACGCTGGGCGCGCGGCGGGTTCAGATTTGCACGGACGAGAAAAACCACAAGAGCCGGCGCGTCGCCGAACTGGCGGGATTTCAATTGGAAGGGGTTTTGCGTAACGATTGCATTGCGGTCGGCGGTCGACTGCGCAATACGTGCGTCTTCTCGTGGATAGGCCAATAGCGAATTACGATTCAGTTCCGTCGGGGTTCAAATTGCTGTTCTGTGTATCCAGCACATTCAGAAGCGATCCGTACATTCGATCCGCCATCCTGATGACGGCCGCGTTCGCATCGTACATCAGCAGAGCGCTTCGCTGAGTAATGCTTTCGGTTGCCAGGTCCACCGGCCTGCCCGTCGGGTCGATTCCGTCGATCGATACCCCGCCGGTGGGGCTCTCCGTCAGATCAACATCTTCCGCGTCGTCATTCGGCGTTTCGGCATTGACGATATTATTGGCCGAGAGGTTCAGACTCGCTTGGGCCGCCGCCAGCCCGGAAGCCGCGATGCCATACACGTCCATAAATGCCTCCGACATCGCTCTATGTCGTCGCGGCAAAACAGTGAAATTAGAAGCGGAGACACAAAAGCATGTGAAGCGGCATTATAAATGTGAAAACAACAAGCGCCTGCGGGCTTTTCGCTTTAATCCTTATGCAATACCATCTGAGCCGCGCCCGAAGGAGATTTGCCGCTGATGAAGATTGGAACTTATTACTATCCGGAACAATGGCCGCGCCAGCAGTGGGAGCGTGATTTCGACAATATTGCCAAGCTCGGCCTTCAGATTGTTCACATGGCCGAATTTGCCTGGTTTGACCTGGAACCGAAGCCCGGCGAATTCAAATTCGATTGGCTGAGCCAGTGCGTGGAGATGGCGAAGCAGCGCAAGCTGGATGTGATCCTCTGCACGCCGACGGCGGCGCCGCCGATCTGGTTGAGTCAGACGCTTCCGCAAACATTGCCGGTGTATGAAGGCAAGGTTCGCGGGCGGTTCGGCGGCCGGCGGCATTACAACCCCCTCTCCCCCGAGTTCCAGGATGCCACTCGCCGCATCGTCGCGGCCATGGCCGACCGTTTCGGCGATCATCCGTCAGTCATCGGCTGGCAGATCGACAACGAATACAGCAATCCGTTCGATCAGTCCGAGGTGACCCACGCCGCATTCCAAAAATGGCTGCGGAAAAAATATGGCGACATTCAATCCCTCAACCGCGCCTGGGGCAATCAATTCTGGAACACCTATTACACCGATTTCGAACAGATTTTGATGCCCCCATCGCGCGAGCCGAAGTACGGCAATCCGCATCAGTGCCTCGACGCATCCCGATTCTGGAGTTGGGCGTTCGCGGCTTACAATCGCATCCAGTCGGATATTCTCAAGGCTAGGATTGGCAACCGCTTTATCACGACTAACTTCATGAGCCTGCACGCCGATTGCGATCCGCAGGACATGGACGAGGATATAACCCTCAGCGCATGGGACAGCTATCCAGTCACCGGCAGGGAGAAAGAGGAGAATGACGAAAACTATCGCATTGCCGATCCCGCGCAGATCAGTTTGTGTCACGATCAGATGGCCAGCTATCAAAATCGCTGGGGCTTGATGGAATTGCAGCCGGGTCACGTGAACTGGAGCGGAGTGCCCGTGCGAGTTTATCCAGGCGCGATCCGTTTGTGGATTTGGACGGCGTTCGCGCATGGGTCGGAATTTGTGACGACGTATCGATTTCGACAGCCGCGCTTTGGCGTCGAATTATTTCACGATGGGTTGGTGGGAACGGATGGCGTGACGCCGTCCGCGGGCGGGCGGGAATTTTCGCAGGTCGTGCAGGAGATGCGGCGATTGGATTTGTCGCGAGTCCCAAAATTTGCCGATGAGCCGCGTCGGCCGACGGAGACGGTGGGGCTGGTGCTCGATTTCGAGCAACTCTGGTATTATCTGACGCTTCCACAGGCGCGGCGATGGAACCAATCGCTTTGGCTGGCGAGTTGGTATGCGGCGCTGAGCCGGCTCGGCGTGCGGATTCAGATTTTGCGTCCCGGCACGGCGTGGCCAAGCGATCTGCCGCTGATTGTCGCTCCGGGCGTGCAGATGATAGACCAGGAATTGGTTTCACAATTCGATTCTTACGCGCGAGCCGGCGGCAATCTCGTGCTCACCTGCCGGACCGGTTTGATGGATCGCACCGGGCAACTATGGGAAGGCCCCTGGGCGGCCCCGATCCTGCCGATGATTGGCGCTTCCATCGACGGATACGATTCGCTCCGCGATGATCGGTTTGGGCAGATCAAGTTTGGTGGAAGTGCATATACCTGGGGCGTGTGGGGCGATCAGGTGACGCCCAATTCCGGGACGGAAGTTCTGGCAACGTACGCCGACCAGTTTTACGCCGGCGCCGCCGCGGTCACGCGCTCGCGGCTGGGAAAGGGGACCGTGAGCTACTTCGGCGTCTTCAGCGAGCAGCCGCTGGTTGATGCATTCGTCGAGTCCTTGGCAAAATCGATCGGCCCGGGCCGTTTGTCGCCACGAATGATTCCCAATCGCGTGCAGGTCCTTCGCCGCGGCCCGTATCGCATTGCGCTGAATTATCAGGACAAATCTGTTGCCGCACCGGCCTCTGCCTCGGCGAAGTTTTTAATCGGCTCGGCCAACCTGGTGCCCGCCGATGTCGCGGTATGGGAGGAATGATTTTGCAGACCACACAACACGAGCACGACGTCCACGTCACACGTTACAATGCGTTCATGAATGAAAATATCGATCGCGTGCTGATCTCCCAGGATCGCATCGCACAGCGAGTGAAGGAATTGGCCGGCGAGATCACGGCGGATCATTCCCCTCCAAGCATTGAAGGCGGCGAGATCACAATCGTCCCCGTCATGACCGGCGCGATGATTTTCGCAAGCGATTTGATCCGCCAAATCCCCATCGCAATGCGGATCGGCTTGATATCGGTCAGCAGCTATCCGGGCCGAAGCATCCAATCGCGCGGATCGCAGATGCTCGCTAATCAGGTCGGCGAGATTCAGGGCAGGCATGTCGTAGTCCTGGACGACATTCTGGACAGCGGCGGGACGTTGCACATGGTGGTGCCCGCCCTTCGCGAAATGGGCGCGGCCAGCGTGAAAAGCTGCGTCCTGCTCCGCAAGGACCGTCCGACGGCCCATGCCGTTCATGCGGATTACGTGGGGTTCGAGATTCCCGACACGTTCGTCGTCGGCTATGGTTTGGACTATAACGACTACTATCGGAACCTGCCGGACATTGTGATGCTCAAGCAGCAGGTGCAGGTGCCATGAAGATGCCGCCGCCAAAGACGGTGCATGCGGCCGAAGCCGGCGCCGCCGGCGCCGCGCCCTCCACCGCCGCCGCACGGGCCACTTCGCTCGGAACGCTTCTGGGCACCCACGTTTTGCGCGATGGCGAACTGGTGCTGATGATCCTCAAGCCGTCGCTCTGGTTCATCATTTTTAATTCCTTCGCTTTCGCCGTGGTCGTCGCGTTCATCGCCGTTGTATTGGCCGTGGTGGATCATCGCATGCACGATCATTTCTATTTCGAGGCCGCGCTATTTTTCATCGCCGGCCGGCTCATGTTCGCCGTGCTTCAATGGATGGGCCGTCTGTACATCCTGACGGATTTGCGCGTCCTGCGGATCACCGGAGTCTTCGGCGTGGAGATTTTCGATTGCCCGCTTCGCAAAGTCGTCCGGGCAAGATTAGTTTCGACTTCGCGCGAAAAGCTCGTCGGCGTCGGATCGATTGAGATCATTCCCACCGACGAAGACTTACCGACGTCCGTTTGGCAGACCATCGCCAACCCGCGCGAGATTCACGATCGCCTGCAGGCGGCGATCAATCGGGCCAAGCAATCGGGATCGGGGTGTGCATAAGCTTCGCGAACTGAAGAATTTGGACGCGCCGACGGCTACTTTCGAGCCGATGTTGACCAAACGGGCTAAATTGACGATAATGTACATAAACGTCAGTTGGATGGAGGTCCGCGCCTATGACCGTAAACATCGTAAAAATTCGATCGACGCTGGCGGACACGATTAACCGGGTAGCCTATCAGGGCGAACGCGTTGTCCTGGAACGTCGCGGCAAGGGCGTGGCCGCGCTGGTGTCCATGGAGGACTTGGCCCTGCTGGAAAAGCTCGAGGATGAAGCCGACGCCAAGGCCGCGAACAGGGCTCTTGGTCGAATGAAGCGGCCGAAGGACAAGCCGATCCCTTGGGAACGGGTCAAGTCGGAATTGAAACTGTGAGCGATGCGATGGACCATATCCATCCTACCCCCGGCAGCGAAACAGCTTGCCAATTTGGACAGGTCCGTCGGGAAGCGCATCAGCGCCGCGATCACTGCACTCAGTGAAAATCCCCGTCCGCCCGGCAGCAAGAAGCTCGTGGGCGCAGACGCGCACCGTATCCGCGTCGGTGATTGGCGCGTTATCTATCAGATTCGCGATGAATGGCTGATCGTTCTGGTCGTGCGAATCGGACATCGACGCGAAATATATGATTGATGCAAAAGCATGGGCACGTTGCTTGTCACTCCAGCAACTCAGCTATTTGATTCGCGGCAACGCGGCGCCTATTCCAAATCCATAAGTGGTCGCATTTTTACCTGATTCGCTTCCCTCCTATCCAAATGGATGTTGGAAGCACCTCCCGATCAAGGATTTCGCGCAGGGGGTCCGCGGTTGCGCAACCAAACGCCACAAAATCAGCGGGGTCGCCGGCGCGAATTGCACCGGTGCGGTTCCAGCCAAGTGCTCGAGCCGCGCGCGTCGTGCCCATTTCCCATAGTTGTACCGCCGGCACCTCCGGGGCCAGACGATGCAGCAGGCGAAGATCGTCCACCAAATTCAAATCCGGCGAGCTGGCACAACTATCTGTTCCCACCGCCACGTTGATGCCGCGGGCCAGCATGTCACGCCAGCGGTGGGGGGGATGGCCGAAAAATGCGTGGGTCCGGGGACAAAACACAACGCTTGCTTTGCCGCGGGCCAGGACGGCCAGTTCATCGTCATCGCAATAGTTCACGTGCGCAAGTAGCGTCGGGTAATCGAGCAGACCCAGATCGCGCGCAAACCGGATCGGGCCGCCGGCGAAGCGCGGCACCGCGTCATCCCATGCATTGACGCCCACTTCCCAAAGATGACGGAACGGCCCGGAGTGGGAAGCCAGAAAGTTGGCTTCGTCCGCGGTTTCGGCCAAATGCGTGGCCAACGGACGCTTTTGCGATTTGGCGAATGCCAGACATCTCGCGTAGCCGGCCGGCTCCACCGTGTACGGAGCATGCGGCGTCACTCCAACGCGAAGCCAATTCGATTCACACGAAATATCAGCCGCAGACGCGAACCGCTCTTCGAGCAATCCACGCCGCTGCGCCATCGCCTGAATCTCGCCGTAACTGACCACGCGCAGGGGCCCGTCGCGCAGCGCTGGCCGGCTGTGCATACATTGCTTGCTGATGTCGCCAACGCTGGTCACGCCGAAGCGAAGACATTGCGCCACCCCTTCGTGCATGGCAAAGCAAACGGCGTCGGCTGCGGCGTGGCCGGTCGCTGCCGTTTGCGGCATGAGTGTTTTCTCAATCCATTCCGCCAGATTGTTCGGCGGATCGCCGCGCCGAATGTGGCTCAACTCCAGATGGGCGTGAGCGTTCATCAGCCCGGGAAGAATGACCGATTCGCCAACGTCCTCGACGATGGCATCCGGATATTTTCGTTGCAAATCGCCCGCCGACCCGACAGCGTCGATGAGTCCGGCGCTGAACACCACGCCGCCGTCGCGAAACGGCGGACCGGCCATCGGCGCAATCCACGCCGCGCGCAGTAGAATTCGCGCCGGCGAGTTTGAGTGAGTTTCGCGGATTGTCCGGAGAATTGTTGACACCGTATCAAGTCCAAAAAAAGGCAGGCAAACTTCCCCCAAGGTTGTGATCGCCTGGAGTCCCAAATGCGGGCTTCAAAGAGCTTGAAATCTACCACAGCCGCTCGGCGGTTGCATTTCAGGTTTCACGACATGGCGTTGCGTGTCTTGCAAAACGAATTGATCCAATCGCCTCCGCCGGTATAGAATAGAGGGCGTAGAATTGGTTGAAAGTTCCTCCAAGATTGGGGTCAGCTTGCATACCTCGTCGCGTTTCCTTGACACTTAAATTACCGGCGGTTACGGTTCAATGCCTGGCCAGAATTCTCGCCGGAGAATCCTCAGCATGAATAGATGTTTTGGCTTTTATTTGTTCGCCGTGATCGGCCTTATTTGTTGCCGAGGGATGGCTGACGTGGCCCCCGTAACGCCCGATCCGGGGATTTCCGATCAGACCAAGGGGGAACTCAATGTCCCCGCCCATGCCGACGAGGTCGCGGAAATCAATCAAAAGGTTCACTACGAAGTCGCCAAGCTCGCCGCGAATCCGGCGGATCCGGTAATTGTTCCCGCGGTTCGGCAATGGTTGATCAATGAAATGCTGTTGCAAGGCAATGCCGGTTCAACGACGCCATCCTACGAGGGGACATATTCCAGTGCTCTGAATCGCGAATTTTCGAACCTCCTCTCGCAGCCGGACACGGCCGTCAATACCCGATTGAATATCGGGATCATCATCAACCAGCTTCAGGGTAAGACGGAAAACCTTGCCCCGACGGTCGTTCAGTTGTTGCAGGACAAATCCGGCGCGGTGGTGCTGTGGGGCGAAAAGGCGGCGGGGGCGATTTTGCCCGTCGCCGTGCAGGACCCAGCCTTCAACGGCGGGATGCGGGACAAAGTTCTAGCCGCCATCGTCGATGCCGTCATCGCGCATCCGGACGATAAGGTCAGCGGAATGATCGCCGACGAAGCGTATCGGGCAATCAATCCCGAGATGAATGATTGGCCCCACGGTCTGTTTCCGCCCGCCAACGCCCTGGTGGCGCTGGTGGACGCCAACTTGCGATTACAGAAGTCCCGCATCGAAATTTACAAGAACACCGGCGTTCCCGAATCTCCACTGTCCGATACGTACGCGTCGTATCTTCTTCTGGGGTTTAATTCTGTCTGGAGCACCTTGGCTCCCGCCCAGCAGTTGGCGGCGGCGCAGCAAGCGTCGGATTTGATATGGTTGGCGGCGCAGCGGGCCGCGGGCCGGCCCAACAACCAGAACGATGAACTCATCAACGCACTCAACGAGGAAGGCCAGTGGATCGCGTCGATGGGGAAGTGGATGCAGGATGCGAATCTTCAAACCATTGGTGCCGGCGTGAGCCTTTCCGTGGCCAGCCCGGCCAACACTATCCTGGACGTGTGCAAAGCGGTCTACCCCGCCATGCAGGCGGATTTTCCGACCTTGGCGCCGCCTCCATCGCTCGACAATTCCAAGAGTGCGTCTGACACTTCCGGTCCCACAACTGCCGCTTCTGAAGCGCAACGATGATCCGCCTCCTCTCGATCCCGGTGATTCTGGCCGGGCTTGTGGCAGCCGCGGTCTTTTGGTCCAGAGATGTCGGCGACCGTCGGCCCGCCGATTTCGCCTTCGTCAATCGCGGCGACAACAAATGCCTTGATCCCAATGGCATGAGTTGGATGCAGGATATCCGCATCGCCTATGCCCTGTGGGAAGGCCTGTACACCCTCGACCCCGTCACGCTCAAACCGATCCTCGGCTGCGCCGATAGCGCCCAGGTCGATCCCACCCATACCATCTGGACCATTCACATTCGCCCCGACGCCCGCTGGTCCAACGGCGATCCCGTCACGGCCGGCGATTTTCTTTTCTCATGGCGGCGATTCCTAGAAACACCGGGCGAATACACGTATCTGCATTTCTACATTCGCGGAGCCAGAAAATATTCCTCCGATTTCGCCGATTACATTCAAGCCAAAAAGCGGGGCGACACTACTCGGCCCGCGCCGGATTTCAGCGCCGTGGGCGAAAAAGCCCTGGACGATCACACCTTGGTGGTGACCCTGGCCGATCCATTGCCGTTCTTCGGCGCCCTGATGGCTTTCCCGCCGTTTTTCCCAATGCACGAACCTTCCATGCGTCCATTTTTGGAACCCGACGGCCTTCATTACAATCTGGATTTCACGCGTCCGCCGCATTTGGTGACCAACGGGCCGTATCGCCTGGAGGAATGGACCTTCAAGCGGCGGCTGCGCCTCGTCGCCTCCGACTTCTACTGGAACCGCGCCAACGTGAAGAGCAAAGTGATCGATCAGGTTTACGCCGAAGACGGCACGGCCGCGTTTCGCACCTACGAGCGCGGCGATGTCGATTGGTTGGCCGAGGTGGACTCTGATTTGGCCGCCCAGATTTTGGCCCACGGTGGCCGGCCCGACCTGCACGTTTTTCCCGCGTTCGGGACTTATTTTTATTCCCTGAATTGTTTGCCGACCTTGCCCGATGGACGCGCCAATCCCCTGGCGGATGTGCGGGTGCGCAAGGCCCTGGCAATGTCGATCGACCGCGAGCCGATCGTGCGCAACGTCGGCCGGCTCGGTCAGCCGGTGTCGTTCGACTACATTCCGCCGCACGTATTTGACGGATATTCCTCGCCCCCGGGTCTGCCGTATGATGTGCCCGCCGCGCGAAAGCTGCTCGCGGAGGCTGGATATCCGCAGGGCCAGGGCTTTCCGCATTTGTCGATTCTGTACAACACCGAAAGCCTTCACGCGGATGTCGCGCAGATCATCCGTCGGCAATGGATGAACCATCTCGGCATCGAGATGGACCTGCAGGGCGTCGAAGTGAAAGTCTTTGCCGAGAAGCTCCACACCCAGCAATATGCCGTCGCGCGGGCGAGCTGGTATGGCGATTATGATGATCCGACGACATTCACCGACAAATACAAATCCGACAGCGACGACAACGACTCCAAATGGATCAATCCTCAGTACGACCGCCTCTGCGCCGAAGCGCAGAAGGAGACCAACGAACATCGCCGCCTTGAATTGCTCAGCCGGGCGGAGAACATTCTGCTCAATGAAGCTCCGATTATTCCGCTGTTCACGTACGTCAACGCGTATATGTTCCGCGACCAGGTCAAGGGACTTCCGCTGGCGCCGAATGCGATGATTATGTTTCAATCGGTGTATAAGAAATGAAAATCCGAAATCCGAAATCCGAATGACGAATCAAATTCAAAATTCGAATGTTGAGCTTGCAAAATCCCGGCGTGCCGAAGACAAAACGGTCTTCGTTTCGAATTTCGTCATTCGGATTTGATTCGTTATTCGAATTTCGAATTTCGAATTTGACATCTTCCCATGGCCCGTTTCATCCTATGGCGAATCGTGCAGTTGCCGCTGGTCCTGGCGGTTGTGTATCTCATCACGTTCGCCTTGGTCTGGCTCGCCCCCGGTTCCCCGTACGGGAACAACGACCGCGCCCTGAGCGAGGCGGCGAAAAATGACCTCAAAGCCCGCTTCCACGCCCAGAGCTGGGAGCAATTCCTCGGATATTATCCCTGGCAAATCCTGCGTCACGGCGATTTCGGGCCGAGCCTTTCGTACGAGGGCTGGTCTGTCAACGACGTGATGCGCGAGTCGCTGCCGGTGTCGATCTCTTTGGGCTTGCTGGCGATTTTCATCGCGCTGATCTGCGGTTGCGCCGCCGGCGTCACCGCCGCCCTCCGCCGCGGGGGAGTCCTCGATTTCCTCAGCCTCGCCGTCGCTCTCGTCGGCATTAGCCTCCCGTCCTTCGTCGTCGCGGGACTTTTGATCGTCGTCTTTTCCGATTGGCTGCACTGGTTTCCCAGCGGCGGCTGGGGCCAATTCCGGCAAATGATTCTCCCTGCCGTCGCCCTGGCCCTGATGCCCATGGCCTACATCGCTCGTCTCACGCGCGTTTCCATGCTCGACACCCTCGGCCTCGATTTCGTCCGCACCGCCCGCGCCAAGGGGCTGCCGCGACGCACCGTCGTCTGGAAGCACGCCTTCCGTACCGCGTTTCTACCGGTCTTCACATTCCTGGGCCCAGCCACCGCCAACGCCATGACCGGCTCATTCGTCGTCGAGATCGTCTTCAACATTCCCGGCCTCGGCCAGCACTTCGTCAACGGTGTGAAGAATCGCGACCAGACTCTGATCCTCGGAACCGTTCTGGTCTACGCGGCGTTTCTCCTGACGCTGAACTTGCTCGTGGACATCGGATATGCGGCGATCGATCCGCGCATCGAGATCGCCGAGAAGAAAGAATGAAATCCGAAATCCGAAATCCGAATGACCCGTCGAGAGCCTCTGGGCCGAACGGCGAATCAATATCGAATGACCAAATTCGAAGTGAGGACTATTCCACCATTCGAATTCCGAATTTGATTCGTCATTCGAATTTCGGATTTCGAATTTCCGTCGGCGGCGCCATCCTCGCTGTTCTCCTCGGCCTCTGCATCATCACCCTTCCCTGGACCCTGCGCAGCTCCTCCAATTTCTACTACGACCGCCAGCACACCGATTTCGCGCTTCTCCCTCCGCAGGGCCACGCGCTCTGGCTCTGGTTTGGCACCAGCAAACTCGGCCAAAGTCTCCTCGGCCAATGCCTCTGCGGCGGAGTGATCAGCCTGACCATCGGCATCGCGGCGGCGGCCATCAGCGTCGTCCTCGGCGTCACCGTCGGCATCGTCGCGGGATACCGCGGCGGTTGGATCGATTCCCTGCTCATGCGGATCGTCGATATCCTCTACGCCCTGCCGTACATTCTGCTGGTGATCCTATTCAAGATCGCGTTGGAAACGCCGCTGGGAAAAATCCTGCGCTCCAGCATGGCCGCTAATCTTGTCGTGCTGTTTCTGTCGATTGGATTGGTCTCGTGGCTGACGATGGCCCGGGTCATCCGCGGCCAAGTGCTGTCCCTGCGGACATTGCCGTTCATCGAAGCCGCCCGAGCGGCGGGGGCCCCGCAGCTTCGAATCTTCATGCGCCATCTCCTGCCCAATCTCATCGGCCCCATCACCGTCTACGCCACGCTCACCGTTCCCCAGGCGATTTTGCAGGAATCGCTTTTGAGCTTCCTCGGCATCGGAATTCAAAAGCCGCTGCCCACTTGGGGATCGCTCGCCAGCGACGGACTGGGACTGGCGCTGGCCCCCGTCGCCTCCTGCTGGTGGCTGCTGCTGTTTCCGTGTACTCTGCTCGGCGTGACGCTTTTGGCGCTGAATTTCGTCGGCGACGGACTGCGCGACGCCTTCGATCCAAAGCGCGAGGCGGCGAAAATTTAGGGCGATGCCCTTTTCCGACATCCACCAGCTCGACTGATGCGAAAGACGAAATGGATTTTCTTCTTTTACCTCGCGGTGGTGGGGCTGTTTATCGTTGGCGTGGCCTTTTCCCTCTCCTTCACGCCCGCCCGCGATCCGTACACGCTTTACACCGAACATCCCGGCACGATCCGCACGCTCGATCCTGCCGAGGCCGCCGACCAGCCCGCCGCCCTCATCTTGGGGGAGTTGTACGAATGCCTGTACAACTACAAGTACGGCGTGACTCCGTATGAATTGTTCCCCGAACTTGCCGCCGACATGCCGGTCTATTCCGACGGCGGCAGGGTCATGACCATCCGCCTTCGCAAGGGGATTCGGTTTTACGATCCGGAGCACAAAGTATTCCCCAGCGGCGTCGGCCCGGCGATCACGGCCAAGGATGTTATCTATTCCTTCAAGCGCGTGTGCGACGCCAATCTTTCGGGCGTCAATTATTCGACCGTTTTTGAAGATCGCATCGTCGGCATCGAGGATTGGTGGAATTACACCAAGACCCTGCCCGATTCCAAGCTCGATTGGGACCGCCCCGTGAAGGGATTTCAGATTCTGGACGATCACACCATCCGCCTCGTGATGCCGCAGCCGAACCCGCAGATGATTTATAATCTGGCCGCGAGTTGGACCTCCATCGTTTCGCGCGATGCTGTGAACTATTGGAAACAGGATTTCCGGCTTCACCCCGTCGCGACCGGCGCGTATTACCTGAAGGAAAACCTGCCCGACCAGCGGATTGTCATGGAAGCCAATCCCATTTATCGCGGCCGGCCGGACGTGGACGGCGATGCTGACGTCCCGGAGTCGCAAAGACTCCCGCACATTAAGCGGATGGAATACGACTATTTCACCGAAACTCTGCCGCCGTGGATTTTATTCACCCAGGGCCTTTTTGACGCGGCGGTTATTCCCAAGGAATCGTTCAACGAGGCCATTCAACTGCAATCCGGTCAATTGAGTGAAGACCTCGTGAAAAAAGGCGTGATTCTGATCAAAAGTCCGTTGCCCATAACCGAGTACATCGGATTCAACATGCAGGATCCGATCCTCGGCAAAAACCTTCCGCTGCGGCAGGCGATGTCCATGGCGTTCGACCGGGAGTCGTACATCAAGAATTTCTGGAACGGGCGCGGCCTCCCGGCGATCGGGCCGATTCCGCCGGGATTTCCCACTTACGATCCCAAACAGGTGAATCCATACACGCAATTCAACCTGGTGGCGGCCAGGGAAAAAATGAAGCAGGCCGAGAAAATCAACGGTGGACCGATCCCTCCGCTGCATATTCTCATGCGCGACTCCGATACGTTGGAGCGGCAAGTGGCGGAGAATCTTGCGCTGCAAATGAACCAGATCGGTCTGAATGTGCAGCCGGAGTACCGCGATTTTGCGCGATGGAACGAAATGGTGGACAACCGTCAAACCCAGTTGTTCGACGCCGGGTGGGTGGCGGATTATCCCGATGAGCAGGATTTCTTCCAGTTGTTCTACGGCAAGAACGCGCCTGCCATGGGCGTCAATTCAGCGGCATATGTGAACCCCGCCTTCGACAAGCTTTACGATCGCGCGGCCGTCCTGCAGGGCGGCCCGCAGCGACGCCGGCTCTACCTGCAAATGGGAAAAATCGTCATGAACGATTGCCCCTGGTTGCTCGTTTTCTATCCAACGTCCTACGCTTTGCACTACGATTGGCTCAGCGGATTGCGGAGCATGGATTACGGCTACGCTCTTCGCCAGTATCTTTCGCTCGATGTCGCGCTCCGCCGCAAAAGGTTGGAAGGACGGTAAGACCGCCGATGTGGGCATATATCGTTCGCAGACTGCTGCTGTCGATTCCCATCTTGATCGGGATCGTCATCCTGACCTTCCTCCTTTTCGATGTCGTCGCGCCCGATCCGGCCATCGTGTACGCCGGCAAGTTCAAAAGCGTCGAGCAGCTCCAGGCCATCCGCCATCAGCTCGGCACGGACGTTCCTAAATGGCGGCAGTTCGTCAACATCCTCACCTTCCATTTCGCCCCTTCGTTCCGATACCAGGAATCCGTCTGGAGCCTCCTGGCGCGCAAAGCGCCGATCTCCCTGGCCATTCAGATTCCGGCGTTCTTCATCGAGTTGGGCCTGCAGTTGGTTCTCGCCCTGTTCGTCGCATCGCGGCGGGGGACTATTCTCGATTACGGCGTCACCCTCATCGCCGTCCTGGGCATGAGCGTCCCCATTATCAGTCTCTACCTCGGGGCGCAATGGATTTTCGGCGGCTGGCTCCGGTGGTTCCCCGTCGCCGGATGGAGCCCGGGCTTTTTCTACGCCCTTCACTTTGCCGCGCTGCCGATCATCGTCAGCGTCATCGGCGGAGTGGGCGGCGGCGTGCGGTTCTACCGCACCATCGTTCTCGAAGAGATTAATGCCGACTACGTTCGCACCGCCCGCGCCAAGGGCGTCCCCGCGCGCGAAGTTCTTTTCACCCACGTCTTCGGCAACGTGCTGATCCCCGTGCTGACCAACACCATCGTCGTGCTTCCTCTGTTATTCACCGGATCGCTGGTTTTGGAACAGCTTTTTCAGATTCCCGGCTTCGGCGCCCTGCTCGTCGAGTCGATTCACGCCCAGGACCAGCCGGTCGTGATGTTCATCGTCTACATCACTTCGTTGATCTATCTCGTGATGCTGATCTTCACGGATATTTTATATACGCTCGTTGACCCGCGGGTGACCCTGAAATGAGCGCCGCTCCGGAACACGCCGGGATTTCTCAGCCGCCTCCGCCGGTCCCACCGCGGTCCATTGGGCGCGAAGCCTGGCGCCGCCTGCTCGGCAATCGGCTTTCCCTCATGAGCCTGATCATTGTGGCAATCTACGTCGCGGTTGGGCTGTTCAGCTTCACCCCCTACGTCGCCGCCAGGATCGATCAGCCGTATTCCGCGGATAAAACCTATGCTCCACCGTCGTTCTGGAGAACGCTGGACAATGGAAGCAAAACCATCGCCCCCGAGCGCTGGTTCGGGCTGGATTTCGAGGGCCGCAGCGTCTTCTGGCGGCTTCTCTACGGAACGCGATTGGCCCTGCTCATCATGGTCTGCACCTGTGCCATCAGCATCTCCATCGGCGCCGTGCTCGGCCTCTTCGCCGGATATTTCGGCGGCTGGGTGGATGACCTGATTACCTGGCTATACTCCACCGTCAGCAGCATTCCCTGGCTCCTGCTGGTCATCGCCATGGCCTATGTGATTCAAAACATGCAGACCCTGAACGCCGGCACGACGCAGTCGCGCATCGCCCAATTCTTCGGCGGATCGAGCACGGTCATCCTTGCCCTGGGACTGACCGACTGGGTAGGCCTTTGCCGCCTGATTCGCGGAGAGGTCATCAAGCTGCGCGATCTCGATTTCGTCGTCGCCGCCCGCGCTTTGGGATTGCGCCAGCCGCGAATCCTCTTTCGCCACGTTCTTCCCAATACATTCCACATTATCCTGATCACGTTCAGCCTCAGCTCCGTCGCTTACATTCAGGCGGAAACCATCCTGGCGTTTCTCGGACTCGGCATCACCAGCAAGCCAAGCTGGGGAAGAATGATCGACGATTCCAAGCTGGAATTGCTCCGCGGAGTCTGGTGGGAACTGACGGCGGCAACCGTGGCGATTCTGATACTCTCGCTCGCCCTGAACGTACTGGGTGATGCGATGCGGGATGCCCTGGACCCCAAACTGCACGGAGTAAAATAATGGCCGACCCGCTTCTGGAACTTCGCAACCTCACCGTCGCCTTCGACACCGACGCCGGCCAGATCCGCGCCGTCCAGAACGTCTCCCTTTCCATCTTTCCCGGCCAAACCGTTGCCGTCGTCGGCGAAAGCGGCTGCGGAAAATCCGTCACCGCTCTTTCCATCCTCCGCTTGATTCCCAGTCCGCCCGGAAGAGTTCTCAGCGGTCAGATCCTTTTTGAAGGCCGCGACCTGCTCCCGTTAACCGAACGTCAAATGCAATCCGTCCGCGGCAAAGACATCGCCATGATCTTTCAGGAGCCGATGACTTCTCTCAATCCAGTCTTCACCGTCGGCGAGCAGATTGTTGAAGCCGTCCAGCTTCATCAGAAAGTTCACAGCAGGGAAGCCTACGAAATCGCCGAACAATCCATGCACGATGTCGGAATCGCCGACCCCCACAAGCGTCTGCACGAATATCCGCACCGCCTCTCCGGCGGCATGCGCCAGCGAATCATGATCGCCATGGCCCTTTCCTGCCGTCCAAAACTGCTCATCGCCGATGAACCGACCACCGCCCTGGACGTGACGATCCAGGCACAGATTCTCGAATTGCTTCGGAAATTGCAGGAAGAGCGCGGCATGGCCGTGATGCTCATCACGCACGACCTCGGCGTCGTCGCCGAGAACGCCGACGCCGTCGCAGTGATGTATGCCAGCAAGATCGTCGAATGCGCCCCCGTGAACGATCTGTTCGATTTCCCTCGGCATCCCTACACCGAGGGCCTCTTCCGAGCCATGCCGCGCCTGGGCCACGTTCACCAGCGGCTGGAAACAATCCCCGGCTCTGTGCCGAGCCCAAGCCGGTTTCCCACCGGTTGCAAATTCCATCCAAGATGTCCGCGAATGAACGGCGACCAACTGTGTATGCGTGAAGAGCCGCCGCTACGGGAAGTCACGCAGCGTCACTGGGCCGCCTGCCATCACATCGAAAATTTCGCCAGCAAGCCGATCACTCCGCCCACAACCGATGCGCGGCGCGCCGCGGAGGTGCCAAGGTGAGCGACAACATTCCCCTGCTGCAAGTCCGCGATTTGAAGACCTATTTCCCCATTAAGCGCGGCGTCCTCTCCCGCACCGTTGGATGGGTCAAAGCCGTCGATGGCGTCAGCTTCGACATCCGGACGGGCAAAACCCTGGGCCTCGTCGGGGAATCCGGCTGCGGCAAGACCACCGTCGGCCGCTCGATCCTTCGCCTCATTCCCCCAACCTCCGGAAGCGTCTGCTTCAACGGCGAAGATTTCCTGGCCTATCGCGGCGCGAAGCTCCGCCGCCTGCGCCGAAAAATGCAGGTCATCTTCCAGGACCCCGTCGGAAGCCTCAATCCGCGCATGCGCGTCGGCAACATCATCGGCGAGCCGATCGAGGTCCACGGAATCGCCCGCGGCCAGGAAAAACGCAAAATGGTCGCATCTCTCCTCCAGCGCGTCGGCCTGGATGCAAACGACGCTGCCAAATATCCCCACGAATTCTCCGGCGGCCAGCGCCAGCGCATCGGCATCGCCCGCGCCCTGGCTCTCTCGCCCGATTTCATCGTCTGCGACGAACCCGTCTCGGCCCTGGACGTCTCCATCCAGAGCCAGATCCTAAATCTCCTGGCCGACCTCCGCACCGAGCGAAACATTGCTTACCTCTTCATCGCTCATAACCTCGCCGTGGTGGAACACTTCTCCGACGAGGTGGCGGTCATGTATCTCGGCCGGATCGTGGAAAAAGCCGACGCCCGTGATCTGTACGCCAACCCCAAGCACCCCTACACCACGGCATTACTCTCAGCCGTCCCCGAGCCCGATCCGCGCCGCAAGCGCGACCGGATAGTCCTCGGCGGCGAAGTTCCCTCGCCCGCCGATCCGCCGCTCGGATGCCCATTCCATCCCCGTTGTCAATTGACGCGCGAAGCCGCCGCCAAAGGCGCCGCCGATCCCAACGCGCCCGTCTCCATCGCCTACCGCGGCGCCGGCGGAACCATCTCTCTGCGCGTCATCGACTTCGGCGGCACCACGGAAGTTGAAAGCGGTGGCGACAGATTTCGCGTCCTGACCAAATGCGCCACCCAAACCCCGCCGCTGGAGCCCAAAAACGGCAGCGCCGGCCACGTCGCGGCGTGCTGGGCGACTAAATAACATTAGCCACGGATAAAAATCAGATGCACGCAGATGAAGACAAAGCAAAATGCGCGACGTTCCTCCAATTCCCGCATTCCATCTGTGTGCATGTTCCTCATCTGCGGCTAAAATCCTCCCATGATTTCGATTTTGACCCTCGACAAAGATAAATCCCGCGTCGAGGAACTTCTGCGCGATCTCGCCCTCGATCCCGTGGCATTGTCCCTCGGAACCGGCGAGCGGGCCAAGCAGGTCGCGGCCGTGCAGAAGATTCTCGCCGACGTCGCCCAGCGTGGCGATGACGCCTTGGTCGCCAGCTCCCGAGATTTCGACGATCCCGATTTCTCCACCGCCCAGATTCGCGTTACGCAAAATGAGATGGCCGACGCGACTCGCCGGTTGCCCGCGGACCAGTTGGCCGCGATTCGGCGATCGATCAGCCAGGTGCGCGAATATCAAACCCATGTCATGCCCAAAGATCCGCCGCCGCTCCGCCGGCCGGGCGTCGAACTCGGCTTGCGCTTTACCCCCGTCGAATCGGCGGGACTCTATTTCCCCGGCGGAAAGGCGGCATATCCCTCGAGCCTGATCATGCTCGCCGTTCCCGCCCAGGTGGCGGGGGTGAAACGCATCGTCGTCTGCTCTCCTCCGAGCAAATACGGCCGCAGCGATCTGGTCCTCGCGGCTTGTCACGAACTGCATCTGACCGATGTCTATCGCGCCGGCGGCGCGGCCGCCATCGCCGCCATGGCCTTCGGCACGGCCACCATTCCCAAAGTCGATAAGATCGTCGGTCCCGGCAACATCTACGTGCAGCTCGCCAAGCGCGCCGTTGCCGGCTGCGTCGGCATCGATGGCTTCCTGGGCCCCAGCGAAATCCTGACCCTCGCCGACGATTCCGGCAACGCCCAGTTCATCGCCGCCGATCTCCTCGCCCAGGCCGAGCACGACCCGGGAAGTTGTTTTCTCCTCACGACCAGCCAATCCCTCGCCCAGGCCGTTCGCGGCGAGTTGGAAAAACAAATCTCAACGCTTCCCCGGCGGCCCGCCGCCGAAAAAGCGATCACCCATCACAGCGCGATTATCGTCGCCGATTCGATGGATGATCTGATCGCGCTGGCGGACCGTTTCGCGGCCGAGCACGTCAATATTCAAACCCGCGACAACCAGACAGTCCTCAAAAAGCTGCACCACGCCGGCGCCGTCTTCGTCGGACCGTATTCTCCCGTGGCCGCCGGCGATTACGTTGCTGGTCCGAGCCATTGTTTGCCGACCAACACCACCGCCCGTTTTTCCAGCGGCATCAGCGTGTACGAATTCCTCAAGCGATCCAGCGTCGCGCGCTACGATGCCGACGGCCTTCGCGCTGACGCCGGCGCGATTGTGGCACTGGCCAAGGCCGAAGGGCTGGATGGGCATGCGCGGAGCGTGGAGGTGCGGGAAGAAGAGATATAGAGACAATGAGACGGAGTGAATATCCGCGCACCCCGTCTCTTTGTCTCATCGTCTCTATGGACTATACTCCTCGCCATGGCTCCGCAATTCGTTCGAGCATCCGTGCGCGAGATGCAAGGGTATGAGCCCGGCGAACAACCGGCGGCGGGGGAGCGCGTCGTCAAGCTGAACACCAACGAAAATCCCTATCAGCCCAGCGAGCGAGTGATGCAAGCCATTGCCGCCCTTAGTGCCGAAACATTACGTCGATATCCCAATCCCACCGCCGACGTTTTTCGTGACGCCGCCGCCAAACTTCACGGCGTCACGCGCGAGCACATCGTTGCCGGCAACGGCAGCGACGATCTCCTGACCATCGCCACGCGATGCTTCGTCCCTCCCGGCGGGACGCTGGCGTTTCCCGATCCGACGTATTCGCTCTATTCGGTGCTGGCCGGCTTGCAAGACGCCAAGGCCCAGCCGCTGCCCTGGGAGCGCGATTGGAATCTTCCCGTCGACGTGCTTGCCGGCAGCGGCGCCCACGCAATTTATCTGGCCAACCCCAACGCACCCAGCGGCACATTCGTTTCTCCCCTAAAGGTGGCCGAGTTGGCCCGAAATTTCCAGGGTCTTTTGCTGGTCGATGAAGCCTACGCCGATTTCGCCGATGACAACTGCGTTGCCCTGATCCAGCAATTCCCCAACCTGGTCATCACGCGCACGCTGAGCAAGGCCTATTCCCTCGCCGGCCTACGCTTCGGCTACGCCATCGCCCAGCCGACGGTCATCGCGCAAATGATGAAAGTAAAAGACAGCTACAACTGCGACGCCGTGTCGATTATCGCCGCCACGGCCGCGATCGAGGACCAGGCCTACGCCCGCGGCACCTGGGAAAACATCAAATCCGAGCGCACGCGCCTCAGCGCCGAACTCACCCAACTCGGCTGGACAGTCCTCCCCAGTCAGGCCAATTTCATCTTGGCCGCCGTCCCTTCCGGCCACGGCAAGGAGATGTACCAGGGCCTGAAGCAGCAAGGGATCTTAGTGCGCTATTTCGATCTCCCTGGCCTGCAGGACAAAATCCGCATCACGATCGGCCAAAGTCACGAGAACAACGCGCTGCTGGCCGGAATCAAAATGCTGACCGCTGCCGGCAAAGCCGCGTAGGCAACCGGAGCGGCGTGTGTTTCTTCTGCGCGGTCGGCGGCAGGATTATGTTAATCGAACCGAGGGTTCGGGGCGAGTTCGCGGCGAACGGGACTGTCCGCAAAAAAATCAATGGCCCTTTCTTTTCCATAGATCGATCGGATGTTCGCCGCCGTGGAAAGTGGCGATGCGGCGATAGTGCTGGGCGATCCAATGGGAAAGCGGCAATGCGTAGTCGCGGCCGAAGGTGCGGGCGCCGAAGGCGGGTTCGGGGAAATCCATCAGCAAAATGAAGTCCGGTGGATTGCGGTCAAATGCGGCGAGGACGTTGTCCGGTCCGGACATGGCCAGACTCATGGGGTTCAATTCGGTATAGGGGATGGAACTGGGGCGGCCGGCGGCGTAGTTGATGCCGACGGAGTCGGGGATGACGACTGCGGTGGCGGTCGTGTGAGCGAGCCAGTTGATGGCGGCGACGGCGGCGGAATTGGTCGGCCGCGTCCAGGCCGTGCCGCCGAGGATCAGCGGGATGGGCATGGTGCGCTCGGCGAGAACTTCGTGGGTGAGGACCAGGTTGTGCGAGACGAAGGCGGCGAGGAGGCTGATCGCGCCGAATTGGATAATGGTGCGCGAACCGCCTCTGCGCTGAATCCAATTCGGCAGCCAATCCAAGAGTGCGATCACCGCCAACATGCCGGCGGGGACGGCCAGGATGAACCCGTAGTGGTAGGTTCGAGAGAAAAGAAAGATTTTGGTGAGGAATGCGAGGGAGAGAATCGCCAGGGACCATTCAAGAAGCGTTTTGCGGCCGACTTTGAAATCGGCGCGGGCACTTGTGAGGCGGAAGAAAATGAGAATGAGGGCGAAGATGGAAAAAAGGGGCAAGCCGCAACCGGCGTCGGGCCAAAATGAATCGAAATAGTTGCCGGCTTCGGTCAGAGAAAAATAGCCGACGACGGCGAGGGCTGAGGCGACAGGCAATATCGCGGATCGCCGGCGTATGATCAGGGCGACGATCGCCAGCACGGAAGCGGCGGCGGCGTAAAGGGCGGCGCACGCGAACATTCTGATGGAATTAGCAAAGGGCGCATCTGTCCCGAAGCTTCCTTTGTAGAAGGGGGTGGAGACGACGTACGGCTTGTTGATGAATTGCCAGCCGCTCAGGACGCCGTCCAGGGCGGTATGGATCGGCATTTGAGATGCGTACGTCAGGTAGGTGGCCAGCGGAGGGAGAAGGATTGCGATCACCGCGTCGATGAGAAGGGCGGGAAGGGATTTGGCGCTGGTGAGATAGTTGGCGGCGACGAGACCGAGGAGATACGTCGCGGCGCAGCCGAGGAATATTTCGGGCTTGGTGAGGAATGCGAGACCCGTGAGAAGTCCGCCGAGGATGACGGCACTTTGGGAGCGGCGGCGGTAAAACCAATCGAGGCAGGCAATCGTGCCAAGGCACAGAAGAAATCCATGGATGATCGGATGCGAATAGGGGGTGAGGAAGTTGTAGTTGGTCAGGCGGGTGGGGGTGCTTAAAGCGAAGATGCAGAGAAAGCAAATGGTGGCGACTGTTGCGGTGAATGGGCCGGCGATGATGCGCAAGAGGCGGTAGAGCAGGGCAGTCGTGAGAATCAGGACAAAGAGATTGGCAGTGAGAATGGTGGTCAGGCTGGGGCCGAATACGCGCATGACGGTGGCGTTGATAGTGGGAGAAAGCGGGCCGTAGGGGTAGGCGATGTCGCGATAGAGGACTTTTCCCTGGGAGAGTTGCCAGGCGGTGTAGAGTTCATTGCCGAAGTCAAGAAGGATTTCGCCCGTGCGGGACCAGAGCCAATAACATAGGGAGGCGCCGACGGCGAAGATCAGGATGGGGGGGAAATAGGCGCGGGAGCGCATTTGGGGATTTTACACGCAAAGCCTGCGGCCGCGCCGTGGGCTTTGAAGGGTTAATTTTGGTTTTCGGGGCGGGTTGGCTTTATACTCCGGTTGTTATCTATGAAAAATATTATCCTTCCACCGCTGGGATTCCTTTTGATTTTTGCAATGCTGGGGGGGTGTCAGGCAGCTAGCGGGGTCTTTGAAGTTAAAAACTTCGGAGCGCGCGGAGATGGCAAACATCTCGACACCCAGGCCGTGAACAAGGCGATCGATGCCGCGGCGAAGGCTGGCGGAGGAACGGTCGATTTTTCTTCGGGGACATATCTCTGCTATTCGATTCATCTCAAGAGTAATGTGACGCTTTACCTCGGAAGCGGAGCGATCATCAAGGCGGCGGGGACGACCGACGAGGGGCAATACGATCCGCCGGAGCCGTTTCCCTTCGCGGATCAGTATCAGGATTTCGGGCATACGCATTGGCACAACAGCCTGATCTGGGGCGAGAACGTTTATAACGTGGCGATCCTGGGGCCGGGGATGATCGATGGGAAGGATGCGCTGAATCGCGGGTCGCCAAAGCCCAAGCCGGACGCCATCAAGCCACCGACGACGCAGCCGTGGCGGGACACGACGCAGCCATCGGATGATACGGCCGAGCCGTGGGAGGTGGAGGTTGGTCCGGATGAGGTTGAGCCGGGGCCGGTGACGGAGCCGGACGAGATGCGGCATCACCGCTGGCGGTGGGCGACGACGCAGATTTCGCCGGATATTCCGACGCAGGATTTCGCGGCGATGTTCGCGGCGACGCAGCCGTCGATCGAGCCCGCGACCCAGCCGACTACCAAGCCGGAATATCCGGATGAGAAGGAAACGCTCGGCAGCGGCATCGGAAACAAGGCGATCGCGCTGAAGCATGCGCACAACGTGATTCTTCGGGATTTTTCGATTTATGAGGCGGGACATTTCGCAATTCTGGCGACGGCGGTGGATGGATTGACCATCGACGACGTGAAGATCGACACGAATCGGGACGGGATGGACATCGACTGTTGCCGGAATGTGACCGTCGCGAATTGCAGCGTGAATTCACCGAATGACGATGCGATCGTGCTCAAGAGTTCGTACGGGTTGGGGTATGTTCGGGATACCCAGAACGTGACGATCTCGAATTGCATGGTCAGCGGCGGATATCAGGAAGGGTCGCTCCTGGACGGGACGTTCAAGAAAATCGGGCCGGACTACGGCGTCGGGCCGGATGGGAAGAAGAAGCACACGTCACGGACCGGGCGGATCAAGTTCGGGACCGAATCGAACGGGGGGTTCAAGAACATCGCGATCACGAATTGCTTGTTTGACGATTGCCAGGGTCTGGCGATCGAGAGCGTGGATGGCGGGGTGATCGACAACGTGGCGATTTCGAACATCGTGATGCGGGATGTGACGAGTGCGCCGCTGTACATCCGGCTGGGGAGCCGGCTGCGCGGGCCGAAGGACTCGCAAACGGGCGCGATCCGGCACGTGAATATCAGCGACATTATTTCACAGAGCGCCGCGGTGCGCTTTGCGTGCATCATCAGCGGGGTTCCGGGGCATGACGTTGAAGACGTGCACATTCACAATTTCCGGCTGATTTATCCGGGCGGCGGGAAGGGGTCGTGGACGAGGCGCGAGCCGTGGGAAGAGGTGAAGGCATATCCGGACCCCTCGCGGTTCGGCGGGTCGCCGGCGTGGGGATTTTTTATCCGGCACGTGCGCGGGCTGGAATTGACCAACGTGGAGATGAGCGTGACTGAGCCGGACGTTCGGCCGGCGTTTATTGTCGAGGATACGCAGGGTTTATATTTGCAGCACGTGACGGCGAAGAACGCTCAGAAGGAGCCGGTGTTTGAACTGCGGGGCGTGAAGGATTTTACGACGCGCGGAGTGGATGGGGTGGAGGATATGCACCTGGAGGAGGCGGTGAAGGAGGATTATTAGGCGGTCGAAGACCCGCTGGATGGCGATCCCGCGGCTTGTGGGGCTGCGTTACGCCGCGTCTTTCAGGGAGAAGATTTTGACGCAGTTGCGGCCGGAATGCTTGGCGGCGTAGACGGCCATGTCGGCGGCTTTGAGCAGGTGCGAGGGGTCGGTCATCAGGCTGTGCGGCTCCAATGTGGCTACACCGATCGAAACTGTCACGGGGACGGATTGGGTTCCGCAGACCATGGGTTTCTTGGCGATGGCGAGACGAATGGTCTCGGCAAGCGCGGCGGCTACGGCGCGCGGGGTTTGCGGCAACAGCAGGGCCATCTCCTCGCCGCCATAGCGTGCGGCCAAATCCTGGTGTCGGGCGGCGCTTCTGAGGAGCTTTCCCAGGCCAGCCAAAACCAGATCGCCGATCTGATGTCCCCAATGGTCGTTGATGGCTTTGAAGTTGTCCACGTCGATCATGAGAAGGGTGAGCGGGCTGGCGGCCGTCCTCGATGCGGCGAAATGCTGCTTGAGGCTTTCGTCAAATACCGCGCGATTGTTCAGACCTGTCAGGGCGTCGATGGTCGCCCTCTTCTGCAGGACCTGATTCTGCTGCTGGAGCTTGCTGGCCTGCATCTGGGATTGAAGCGTCAGTTCAACCAGGGCTTCGTTGGCTTTTTCAAGAATCGCTTCGAAGTTTGAGGCCACGCCGATCTTGATTTCAAAAAGCGAAACTACTTCCTTCGTCTTGACGGAGATTTCGTCCAGAAGCTTGTCGCAATCGGCCTCGCTCAGCTTGAATGCCGAAGCGCACAGCGCCCGCACTTGAACGATCGCGTTGGCGGCCTGGGCGTCGACGAATACATCGGCGCAGAGGCCCGCAAGATGGACCAGCAGGGAGATGGCTTTGAGCGTGCGGTCGGTGACGGTGGACGGATCGTGGCTGGCGCCGATGGTGGTGACCAGGATCGGTGGAAGCTTCCATTGCTCGGCAAGGATCGCGCCGATCTCGGCGTGGGTCATGCCCAGCGCTTCGGTTTCAGCTTTGACCAGCTCGAGATGCGTGGAGGATTTGGCGCAGATTTCGCTGTATTGCTGGCCCACGGCCTGATCCAGAACCAACATGCCGATGTCCTGCAGGAGCGCGCCCAGAAACGCCTCTTCCTGCTGGACGATGTTCATTTTGATGGCGATGGTTCTGGCGGCGGTGGCGGCGTAGATGCTGCGCCGCCAATAGTTCAGGTGATTGAATCCGCGCTGTTTGTCCTTGCTGAGGGTCGTGACCAATGAAAATCCCAGGACCAGCGTCTTGACCGATTGCAGGCCGAGGATGACCAAGGCATGGCTAATGGTGCTGACGTGCTGGCTGCGGCCGTAGAAGCTGCTGTTGACGGTGCGGAGGATTTTAGTGGAGAGTGCCGGGTCCTTGGAGATCAGCCGGGCTATTTCCGCGATATCAACATTGGGCTTGCTCGCCAACTCCAGAATCTGCACCGCTATGGAGGGCAGTGACGGTAAATTGGGGCACTGGCGAATTTTTTTGACGAGTTCGGTGTTCAAGTTCTCAACCTTCTTTGCGTTCAATGGCTTACAGAAGATAATCGGTTACATGGAGCGGGCACTTTTACAAAACGAACTCGTGCGGGTTTGGTATTTCCGGCGGGGGGTTTTATCGGGGGAACGTCCACGACGACGCCGTGGGCTTTTAGGGAAATGTGCGGGGAATCCGGGCTATTGCTTGACGGCGGCGCTGATAATCGGGGGGAGTTCGTCCTCGGCGCCTCCCATGTGGGCGGCTTTTATGACCTTGCCGTCTTTGCCGACGACGATGGTGATCGGGATTGCCCCATCGGAATCATACAACTGGCCGACGCTGCCGTCGGAATCCATCAGCACCGGGATACCGAGCTTGGTATCCGAAACAAACTTCTGAATGGTTGGCTTGTCCTCCTGCTCGTTGACGGCGAAGAACTTCACGCCCTTGTCTTTAAAATCCTTATAAATCCCGTCCAGATGCGGCAGCGACGCCACACACGGTGGGCACCACGTCGCCCAGAAATCCAGAACGTAAACCGAACCCTTGAGGCTCTCGCTGGAGACGACTTTGCCGTTCATGCCCGTCAGTGAGAAAGCCGGGGCGGGTTTGCCTGCCAGATCGGAACCGCTGTCGGCAGCGGTCAGCTCCTGTGCGCCGGGAGGCGGCGACCAGGAAAATTGTCCCGCTTCCACCGGGGCGGAGGGAGTGTTGACGTAATCCATCGTCAACTGGGCCGTCTTGACTTCGCTGGCGCCCTGCAGGCGGGCGTTCTTCGACAGATCGGCCACGGCCCGGCGCACGAGATGGGTCTGGGGATCGATTGCCAAAGTTTCATCGTACTGCGGATAGAGGAGGATGATGGCAGGAAACGCCTGGCCGTTGATCTTCACATCGTCCACGCGAAGGGCGGAGGTGGCATCCTGCAACAGTTCGCCGGCCGCATCACCCGACAGCGCCAAGGCGAGCGACAGGTCCTGGCTTCGCAAAAGATCGGCGATATCCGGACCAAGGGAATCCAGGTTAGCCTTGCTCTGGGGCGCATCGGCCAAAATGTATCGGTTGCGGGTGGGCAGGAAAACATAAACCTTTTTGCCGTCGTTTCCCATCAGGGCATCGCTGGTGGGTTGTGTCGAGGGCGCATTGCCGGTCCCGGCGCTGCTGTCCTTCATTTCACTGCGAAACTGGCCGGTGGAGGAATAGAGGCCGGTGAATTCGCCGGTGTTACTTTTGCGGACGCCATCGATGTCGAACCGGCCTTCGACCGTGCCGGAGATCGAAACGGATTTAAGCGAAGCGTATGCCTGCCGAACCTGATCCAGAAGTTCGCGGGCCTGGGGAGAGATGACGACCGTTGGCTGAGTGGCGGCCGACTGAGCGCTGGAATGCGATAGGGCCGCGATACCTATGCCAATCAGGGCGGCGAGGAGGCATCCCAGGACCAGCTTTCTTCGATAAGACATAAACGGAACTCCGCAAAAACGGATTGTAGGGTCGCTCAACGGCAATTGCCAAATGCGGGTATGGGGGCTCTTGTGGGGTTAGTCGAATTCATCGCCGCGGAAGGTGTTGCCGAGATAGGCGTTGCGGACCTCCTGGTCGTTGATGATCTGTTTGGGCGTGCCGTCTTTGAAGACCTGGCCGTCGGCGATGATCAGGGCGCGATCGCAGACGCGCAGGGTCTGGGCGACATTGTGGTCGGTGATGAGAACGCTTTTGCCGAATTCGTCCTTGAGCCGGCGAACTTCCTTTTGGAGATCTTCGACGGCGATGGGATCGACGCCGCTGAAAGGTTCGTCGAGGAGAATGAGCTTGGGATCGGTGACCAGGGCGCGGGCGATTTCGAGTTTCCGCCGCTCGCCGCCGCTGAGGGTGTCGGCCTTCTGATTCCGCTGGCGGGTGAGGCCGTATTGATCGAGCAGAGCCTGGGCGCGCGTCATGCGCTGGCGGCGCGTGAGGTTCAGGGTTTCCAGGATGGCCAGAAGATTTTGAAGAACGCTTAGCCTGCGGAAGTCGCTGCGCTCCTGAGAGAGATATCCGATTCCAAGACGGGCGCGTTTGAACATCGGCAGGAAGGTGATGTCCACGGCATCGAAGGCGACGGCGCCGCTGTCCGGCTCGACCATGCCGAGGATCATCCGGAAAGTGGTGGTTTTTCCGGCCCCGTTTCGGCCAAGGAGGCCAACGACTTCACGCTGACGGATCAGGAAGCTGACGTCGTTGACGACCGTGCGCCCGCTGTAGGATTTGACGAGCTTGGTGACTTCCAAAAGGTTCATGCAATCCGCGTAGCGGGGCGGATAGTGTCCGCAACAGATGGGAAAATCAAGCTCGACCGACGATTGTGGATAACTCGTGGATAATTCCAGGAATTGCTCGACCGCGAATGATTCCGAACCGGAGACACGCAAAAGCGAGCCGGGAATCCTAACAGATACTGAAAATAGTCCTGACGTGATGCTAAAATGACGAATATTCCTAAAATGTTTTTTCACAGACAGTTACAGTTGTCGCAAATGCCGAAAATTAAAAAGCATCTGGATTTTTCGAAGCGAACCGAGCGTTGTACGCTAAATCACTTGGAATAATGGGCAAAATTCGCGCATCGCGCCACGGCTTTGTGGATAAGTCCGCTGGGGATTGAGGAAAACCACGGTCTTTTTTGGAGCGTCGGGTGGGGGCGTGGTATGTTTTTGCACGGCGCGTCATGAGTCCCGTCGGCACCGGGAGACGCGATCCGCTCGGGAAGGGCTCGGCGGACACCTATTGTGACGTTGCCGCAGGGTTGATTGACGCTCTCGGCGTCGATTCATGTCTCGGAAAGGAGTGGCTTCATGGCCACGGGTAAGGTCAAGTGGTTTAACGACCAAAAAGGGTTTGGATTCATCTCTTCCGACAAGGGCGGCAAAGATGTTTTTGTTCATCACACCGTCATCGAGGCGGAAGGATTCCGCACGCTTCAGGATGGCGAAACGGTCGAATACGAAGTCGAGGACGGACCCAAGGGAATGAAGGCGACCCGCGTGCGCAGAGTGGTAGCCGGGGCTCCCGCGCCGGCGCCCGCGTCGGCCGGCTGAAGAAGTTTGTGAATTCTACGAATTGAAAAAGACCCGCCTTGATCGGCGGGTTTTTTGTTGATGCCGTTTGTCACCGGTCACACGTCAGCAGACAATGCCGCCATGAAATATCGACGGCTGGGAAAAAGCAATTTGCGCGTCTCCGTCATCGGAATGGGCACCTGGCAATTCGGCGGGGAATGGGGCAAGGATTTTCGGCAGGATGAAGTCGATCGCATGTTCGATGTCGCCCGCGAAACAGGAATCAACCTCATCGACACGGCCGAGTGCTATGGCGATCACACCTCCGAAGCGTTTATCGGCAACGCGATCCAGCGGGATCGGGCGCAGTGGATCGTGGCCACCAAATTCGGACACAAATTCCACGGGCATCTGAACCGGACCGATGAACGCTCGGCGCAACAAGTGGCCGTGCAAGTCGAGGAATCGCTGAAGGCGCTGAAAACGGAGTACATCGATCTGCTTCAATACCACAGCATTCGATACGAGGAATTCGCCAATGATGAATTGACGGCGTTGCTCGAAAAGCTGCTGAAATCAGGAAAAATCCGTCATTTGGGCAATTCAATTTCCGGACAAACGCGGAAGAATGTGAACCAGGTGGAGGATTCGACGAAGCGGCACGTGGAGGCGATCCAGGTGATTTACAACCGGCTGGACCGGACGCCGGAGGAGCAGGTGTTTGGGATTTGCCGGAAACAGAATCTTGGCGTCCTGGCGCGGGTGCCGCTGGCGAGCGGTTTTTTGAGCGGGAAATATAAGCCGGGCACGGCCTTTGGGGATCGAGATGTGCGAGCCGGGCAGGATCGAGCGTCCGTCGATCAGAAATTGCGCGACGTGGAAGAGATTCGCCGCAAGGAAGTGCCGGCCGGCGCGAACATGGCCGAGTGGGCGCTGGCGTGGTGCTTGCAGCATCCGGCCGTCACAAGCGTCATTCCCGGCTGCAAGAATGAGGAACAAGTCCGCTCCAACGCGCGGGCGGCGGAGTTGGAAATGGTGCGAGAGGACCATCCGCAGGCGTGGAAATGAGCGCGATCAAAATTGAGCGCGTGGACGTAGAGCAGGTCGTCGATCTTCGCCTTGCGGTGCTGCGCGCCGGGTTGCCAAGGGAAGCCGCGAAATTTCCCGGTGACGACGACCCGCAGACCGTTCATCTGGCCGCGAAAGAGGGCGGGAACGTGATCGCGTGCGCGACAATTCTGGTGAATGAATGGAACGGCCAGCGCGCCTGCCAATTGCGCGGGATGGCGGTCGATCCGGCCTATCAGCGTCGCGGCGTCGGGCGACAAATATTGACGGAAGTCGATCGCGTGGCGGCGGAAAAGGGAGTGCGGATTCTGTGGGCCAACGCCCGCAAGCCGGCGGCGGAGTTTTATCGGAAATATGGGTGGGAGATTGTGTCGGAGGAATTCGAGATTCCGACGGCCGGGCCGCATTTCAAGATGGTGCGAATCCCCCGCCAAGCGGGAGGCTAACGGACGGCAATAACGCCAATTCCGTTAGCCCCCCGCTTTGCGGGGGTTTTGGCGCGCGGGACGCCCGCGCCGCCTTGCGATACAATCCCCGATCATGGCAAGCGAGAAATCCTGGCAAGCGCGAATCGGCGAAGCGACCGACGAACTGGCCCAGAAATTTGTCGAGTCAATCAGCTACGACCGTCGGTTGTACAAGCACGACATCGCCGGGAGCATCGCCCATGCGACGATGCTGGCGAAGGTGGGGCTGATCGCGGATGCCGAGCGCGATGTAATCATCGACGGGCTGAAGGGAATCGAGCGCGACATCGAAGCGGGGAAATTTAAATTTGATGAAAGTCTGGAAGACATTCACATGGTGATCGAGGCGGCACTGATCGAGCGGATCGGCGAGCCGGGGAAGAAGCTGCACACGGGGCGGAGCCGGAACGATCAGGTGGCGACGGATCTGCTGCTTTGGGTGGACGAGGCGAACCGGCAGGTGGACGCGAATCTCGAGGCCCTGTGCTGCGCATTTTTCCGGTTGGCGCAGCGGAGCCGGGATATCGTGATGCCGTCGTACACCCATCTCCAGCGTGCCCAGCCGATTGTCGCGGGCTCGGAGGCGCTGGCCTGGTGCTCAATGCTGTCGGAGAATTTTAACCGTGCATCCCGCTTTGCGCGCAAAGCGATGGTAAGCCCACTTGGTTCGGGAGCGATTGCCGGCACATCGCTGCCCGTGGACGCGGCCCAGACGGCCAAGCTTTTGGGCATGTACGGGCCGCCGGCTAATAGCATTGCGGAGACGGCCAGCCGTGATTTGGCCGTGGAGTTTTTGTTTCATCTTTCGATGATCTCCATGCACCTCTCCCGTTGGGCGGAGCAGTGGATTATTTACATGTCCACGGAATTCGGATTCATCAAGATCGCGGATAAATACACGACCAGTTCGTCGATGATGCCGCAGAAGAAGAACCCGGATTTGCTGGAACTGATCCGCGGGCGGTGCGGGAATGTGTATGGGGATTTGTTTGCGCTGATGACCATCCTGAAAGGGTTGCCGATTGGATACAACCGCGATTTGCAGGAGGACAAGCGGATCGTTTTCCGGGCGTATGACGTGGTTTCGTCGTGCCTGACCATGGCGGCGGCGATTGTGGAATCGGCGAATTTCGTCAAGGAGAAGATTGAGCCGACGCTGGATCGGGGGTTTTTGGATGCGACTTCGCTGGCGGAATATCTGGTGACCAAGGGCGTGCCGTTTCGGACGGCGCATCAGATTGTCGGGGCGCTGGTGGCGAAATGCGAGAAGGAAGGGAAGGGTTCGCTGGGGGAGTTGAAGATCGAAGAGTTTGAGGCGGCGGTGAAAGCACAGGGCGCTGGCGTGGGTATTGGGAAGGATATTTATGATGCGCTAGGGGCGCGGAATGTCGTGAAGCGATACCAAAGCGCCGGGGCTGCCGGCGGCAAGCCATTCGAGGAGCAGCTCGCGGCATGGAAAAAACGGCTCAAGCTCTGATGCTCAAAGGATTGCGGAATGCGGCGCGTCGTCATTGTGGGATCAAGTGGCGCCGGCAAGACGACCCTTGCCAGTGCGTTGGCGCAGCGGCTGAGGGTGCCTCACGTGGAGATCGATTCGCTGAATTGGGAGTCGAACTGGACCGAAACGCCAACGGATTTGCTTTGGAAGAAGATTGAATCCGCTCTCGCCGGTGACGCATGGGCGGTCTGTGGGAATTATACGAAGCTGCGTGAATTAATCTGGCCGAGGGCCGACACGCTCATCCGGCTGGACTATCCGATGGGGCTGGTGATGTGGCAGGTATTGCGGCGGACGGTTCGACGCTGCATCACGCAAGAGATGCTTTGGGCGACGAATAATGTTGAATCGTGGCGAAAATCCTTTTTTTCGAGCGATTCAATTATTGTGTGGGCGTGGACGAGTTGGCGTACGCAGCGGCGAAACTATTCAAAGTTCTTTCGTTCGCGGGAATATCCCGGTCTGCGGCGATATCGATTTGTCTCGCCGGCGATGACGCGGAATTGGTTGGACGGAATCGGCGCTGACGCACATGCCGAAAATCATTGATTACGCCATCGTGTTGAAGCGGCTCACGGACGAGGGATTGGACTGCCATTACTACAACGGCGGGTCGTTTGGATTCGGGGCAGAGGCACATGTGCGCGGATGGATCGGGTCGGTGGATACGACCATTAAGCCGGCGATGTTGGCCATGGTGCGATCTGTGGGGGAGCCGTATGAGACGAATCTGGCGGCGATGGCGACGTGGGCTTGGCAGCGGTGTTTGGCTGGAGAGGTGTGGGCGATGCCGGCGGCGCATTGGGCGTATGAGCTGAGTGATGGAAGTCGGGAGTGGTTGCCGGGGGTGATTGAGGGCCTCGGGTTGGATGTGGAGTTGCTGAGGGGTCGAAATAACGCGGCGGCGATCGAATTTTCGACGATGGAGACGGCCAAATTTGAGGGGTTTATTCAACACCTGCTGGAAAGACTTGGCCAGAGCGATTTCACGCTGGCGTTTCCGGAAAGGGGGACGGTTTGTACCGTCCATCATCACAAGCAGTTGTGGTGGGTTACGCCTCACGCACGGGTGGTGGAGGCTTTGGATGAGTTGATGCGCTCTGGGAGTTGAAAAACGCTTGGGGTTTCATAGAATATTAATAATTCGTTCGGCTGGCGCTGGGAATAGTGTTCCGGCGCTTGCCGGGGCGGCGCTCTGTAGCGGATGGAGCGTCGCTCAATAGACCTCTGGAATAGACATCTCGCCAACCGCCCAAACGGGGCTGGCGACGAGATCGACATGAACGTGGTCATTTTGGGAGTAATTTCGAAGGCGGCGGTTGGCGCTGTGGGCTTGGCGCTTTGGCTGTTGGCTGTGCTGTTTCAAACGGCGCAGGCTCGGTCTGGGCGGCAGTTCCAGCGGCAACCAATTTGTGTGCCTTCCGACTGTTCGGAATCGCGGCGCATCAACACGCATCGGCTTATCGACTCGCCTTCGCGCGCACCTCCCCTAATGACATCAAAGCGGCTACGCGATATTCCCGGATCATTTGGCCGGGAGTGAATCCCGGCGCGCCGGGACCGCTTTGGCATGTCCATCAGTCATTCCAGCGGGTTTTCCAAACACATCCGCAAAACGATTTCATCCCGGCGCGCCGGGATGAAGGCGGGCGGAATTCATGGAACTTGTATATCTGGCGATCGGGATAGTGATCGGCGGTCTCGGCGTCTTACTCGCGTTCAAGGTGGCCGGCAACAGCGCCTTGTCCAAGGCGAGGCTGGAATCCGAGCAGATCAAGAACAGCGCGCTGACCGAGGTTCAAAACCGGACCAAGGAAATGGACTTGGCGTTCCGGCAGGAGCAGACGAAGCGCAAAGAGCAATTTGACCGCGAAACCGAGAACAAGAAAAGCGAGCTGAAAAATCTCGAATCCCGTCTGTCCAAGCGCGAGGACACGCTGGATCGCAAGCTGGATACGCTTTCGGTCAAGGAAAAGAATCTGGACGATCTGGAATCGCGCCTGGCGCAGCGCGACAAGACGCTTGCGGCCAAGGAAGAGCAGCTTGGGCAGGTGCTGCACGAGCAGCGCGATCGCCTGTTGCAATTGACGAACCTCTCGCCGGAACAGGCAAAGGAGATGCTGCTGAAGCGGATCGAGCAGGATTGCAAGCTGGAAGCGGGGGCGCTGATTCAGCGAATCACGGAACAGGCCCAGGACGAGGCGAAGGAGAAGAGCCGGCAGATTATTTTGCAGGCCATCCAGCGTTACGCTGCCGAGCAGACGTCGGATCACACCGTCAGCACGGTGGCGATTCCCTCGGACGATATGAAGGGGCGCGTGATTGGCCGGGAAGGGCGCAACATCCGCAGCTTCGAGAAGGCGACGGGCGTGGATGTGATCATTGATGATACGCCGGGCGTGGTGGTCGTGAGTTGTTTCGATCCGGTGCGGCGGGAAGTGGCGAGGTTGTCGCTGGAAAAGCTGGTGCAGGATGGACGAATTCATCCGGCCCGGATTGAAGAAGTAGTCACCACAACCAGCAAGGAGATGGAGGAAGAACTGGTCCGCATCGGCAAGGAAGCGGCCCAGGAAGCGAACCTGCAACTGCCAAAGGCGGTGATTCCCATGCTCGGCCGATTGGGATTCCGCACCAGCTATGGACAGAACGTGCTGAAGCATTCGATGGAGGTGGCATATCTTTCGCAAGTGATCGCCGATGAGTTGGGTTTGGACGGGAATCTGGCCCGGCGGGCCGGGTTGCTGCACGACATCGGAAAAGCGATGGATCACGAGCAGGAAGGCGGGCATCCGCAGTTGGGCAAGGAATTTCTGCGGAGATTTGATGAGCCGGAGGCGGTGCTGAACGCGGCGGAGGGGCATCACGGAGACGTACCGCCGACGACGCCGTACACGCCGATCGTGATGGCGGCCGATGCGATCAGCGCCAGCCGCCCAGGCGCCCGCCGCGAGAGCCTGGAGCGATACGTGAAGCGTCTGCGCGAACTGGAGGATTTAGCGATGACGTTTGAGGGCGTTCGCCAGGCGTACGCGATCCAGGCCGGCCGGGAAGTGCGCGTGATCGTGGATGCCCGGCTGATCGACGATCGCGAGAGCGCGAAGATCGCCCGCGATATCGCCCAGAAGATCGAAACGGAATTGAATTATCCGGGGGAGATCAAGGTGACGTTGATTCGGGAAGTGCGGTCGGTGGAGTATGCGAGGTGATGCCGAACCGAACTACGTGCGTTGGTCTGCCGTCTCGGAAACGGCGGGTACGAACAGCACATTGATGCGTTTTTTACGCTCCAACTCGTCTTCGATGTTGGCATAGATATTGACAGTTATCTCCCGCGGAAGATCCTTGCCTTTCCGCGTTGCCAGCACCGGCACGTACCACCACGATTCCTCCTGCCGCACACCATCAGTTATTACTTCAAAGCTGATCCCGTGACCAACCTTTTTCAAGTGAGACTTCACCAACTCGACCAATTTATTCTTATTCATGCTATTGCCTCTGGTTCAGGATCGCGAATAGCTGGGAAACATCGCCCATGCTCTCGCGGGCGGAATGTTGATCAACGGTGATCCCAGGTCGATAGTCCGCATCTTCTCGTCGTTGCCGCAATCGTCGCAGCGCGCGCCGAACTGCCCGGCGATCGGCGTCATGCAATCCGGATATGTTGTCAACGTATGCAGGTAGTGTCGCATGCGACGGATTACTCCAGCCCCGACTGAAAGTGGTCGTGGCCGACAAGCGAGAGGTAACCAGCGCGTACGCGGCATAGTAGGCGCGACCACAGATCGCACGCTCATAGATCGGCTCCTTTGTCCCAAACAAATACTGCGCGGCGGCTTGTTGTACGGCGGCCAATTCCTTCCAAGTCATTGTTCGAATTGTATTCGGCGAAGTTCTATTCCACCACACTAGAGTTCCTTTTCAGTGATGCGGCAACCCCAGCGATTTCACCGCTCTGACCAACAGGCACGCCGAGGGAAGAAGAAAGCCGAGTATGAGCAGGATGATGGCCATGACGACCAATACTTCGACCAGAGAAAAGCCACGATGTCGAAAGTACATGGCCAGCCTCCCATGGTGCGTTCAATAAACCAGACGGAGACGGGAGGGTGAGATTTCATTTCTTTGACGGCGGGGGAAGAATACTCGAAAATCACCTGTGGATAGATCGCCGAATTGAAGGAGCCTGTTCATGCCAAAATTGACGGTGGAAGGAGTGGGGACGTTCGACGTGCCGCAGGGGAAGCGGCTGGTGTTGGCGCTGTCGGATGAGGCAAAGATCGACCAGATGCACGCGTGCGGCGGATTCGCCAAATGCACGACGTGCCGGGTGCGGTTCCTCTCGGGCGAGCCGTCCAAGGTGACGCAGGCGGAACGGACGATCCTCTCGGTCAGGGGCTTGGGCGCGGAGGCCGGGCTGCGGCTGAGTTGCCAGATCTATTGCGATCACGACATGCACGTGATTGCCGAGAGCCGATTATCGACCAGCGGAAAGGCCGATCCCGGCAAACGGCCCGAGGACCAGATCACGCCGCCAGCCGTGTGGACGTGAAACTGAGTGGTTGGTGGCCAGTGGTTGGTGGTTAGTGAAGTCACTAGCCACTACCCACCAACCACTAACCACTTTTCTTCCACCTTACCCCACGGCGACATAAAAGATTCGGTTTTCATTCCAGACCACCTTGAATTTCCTCGACTCGAAGGGATAATCGCGCCGTTGGATTCGTGAACTCAGGCCGATAACCGGCTTTGATTGCGAGGCCAATATTGATACTGATCGTCGGCCAATGGAGTGGCCGATAGACCGAACGGTTTTACCGGTGGCAGAGGACACTTCTTCACCGGGACGTTTCGGGCCTTAAGGAAAAGTCGTGCACCGACGGTTTTTCCGGCCCAAGGACGGGCAGAGAGATGGACAGCTTTCATATTCACGGCGGGCATCGTCTCAAAGGGACCATCGAAATCAGCGGCAGCAAGAACTCCTCGCTGCCCATCATGGCCGCATGCCTGATGGCCGAGGGAAAGAGCACGCTCAAAGGCGTGCCGCGGCTGTCGGATATCGATTCCATGACCAAGCTGCTGGGCGAACTGGGATGTCACGTCTATCGCCATGAGCCGCCCGATCCGGGGAAGGCGGTGGGCCCGGCGCTGAATGGGCCATTGGACATTGAAGCGACCGATGAGCAGCAGTGCGAGGCGCGCTACGACATCGTCAAGACGATGCGGGCGAGCATCTGCGTGCTGGGGCCGCTGCTGGCCAAGCGCGGCAAGGCGATCGTGAGCATTCCAGGCGGCTGCGCCATCGGAGATCGGCCGGTCGATCTGCATGTGCGCGGGCTGCAAAAACTGGGGGCGCATTTTCGGACTGAGATGGGGAACATCGTCGGCGAAGTGCGCGGAAGGCTGAAGGGTTGCCGGATGTATCTCGGCGGAGCGCAGGGGCCGACGGTGCTGGGGACGATCAACGTCATGTGCGCGGCAGCGCTGGCGGAGGGGGAAACCGTTCTGGTCGGGGCGGCGTGCGAGCCGGAGGTTTCGGATTGCGCGGAGCTGCTCATCAAGATGGGTGCTCGGATCAAGGGGCATGGAACGCCGGAGATTCGCATCGATGGCGTGGACAAGCTGGCCGGCACCGAACATCGCGTCATCCCCGACCGGATCGAATGCGGCACGTTCATGATCGCGGCCGCAATCACCAACGGCGAATTGGAATTGAAGCATTGCAATATGGATCACCTCATCGCCGTGACGGATCGGCTGGATGAAGTCGGCGTGCGAACCGAGCGGGAAAACGGGACGGTATTCGTGACCGCCTCGCGCCGGGTCAATCCGGTGGAGATGACGACCCAGCCATATCCGGGTTTCCCGACGGATTTGCAGGCACAGCTCATGGCCCTGCTCTGTTTGTCGGATGGCATCAGCGTGATCACTGAGCGGATTTTCCCCGATCGGTTTTTGCACGTTGGGGAATTGAACCGCATGGGGGCGCGCGTTCGCAAGGAAGGCCCGACGGCCATCATTCAGGGCGTGCGCGAAATGCAGGGCGCCAGCGTCATGGCAAGCGATCTCCGCGCCAGCGCCGCACTGGTTCTGGCGGCTTTGGTGGCCAAGGGAACCACACGGATCGACCGCGTGTATCACATCGATCGCGGCTACGAAAAGATCGAGCAGAAACTGGCCGCGGTGGGAGCGCACATCGAGCGGATTCCGGCTGCGAAAGCGGTGGCGTAGTCGCAAGCGCGACGGGAAAAATACTTTACTTCGCCCTCGGCCAGCCAATCCAGGTTCTTTGACCGCTCGTAATCCGCTCGCGTTCCCTGACCAAATACCGGGGATCGGATTTGCGAGACGATGAGAAGAACCGAAACAATCCAGAAGCGCATCATAGTTCCGCCGTCACGATTTCGATTTGCCCAACGGCCGGCACCAGGCCCGCCTTTGCTCCATGATTAAGAAGCGTCAAAATCGCCTCTCGTCCGCGGGGGCCGTAGTCTAATGTCCAATCGTTGACGTACATGCCGACGAATTCGTCGGCCAACTTGCGGTCCAGGTCGCGGCCGAATTGCAGGGCGTATTCGACGGCCTCCTTGCGATGATCCAGGCTGAACTGAATCGAACGCTTTAAAATGTTGGTCACTTCCTGACAGACGGTTTTGCCGAGGTCTTTGCGGATGCAGTTGCCGCCGAGCGGCAGGGGGAGGCCGGTCTGCTCATGCCACCAGACGCCGAGATCGACGACCAGGTGCAGGCCGAGTTGTTTATAAGTGAGCTGGCCTTCGTGAATGATAAGCCCGGCATCCGCTTTGCTGTCTTTCACGTACCGTGGAATCTGATCGAAATGGACCGGGACGGCGTGAAAGGCTTGGCCGGCTTTGCCGAGACACAATTGGAGGGCGAGGAAGGCCGTGGTGAGTTCGCCGGGGATGGCGATGGTTTTGCCTTTCAAATCTTCGATTTTGGTCGGCTGGCGGGTGACGACCATCGGTCCATATTTGTCGCCCATACTGCTGCCGCAACTGGTCAGGGCGTATTTGTCGGCTACATACGGATAGGCGTGAATGGAAATCGCAGTGATTTCCAGTTCGCCCGACTTGGCCCGCTGGTTCAGGGTTTGAATGTCCTGAAGAACGTGCTGAAATTGGTACGGGCCGGTGTCCAGCAGATTCTTGGCCAGTCCGTAAAACATGAAGGCGTCGTCGGGGTCCGGTGAATGGCCGAGGCGGAGAAGTTGTTTTGGCATAGGTGACATTCAATAACACGGATTGGGGCGGATCGCATCATGGTGGGACACGGCGGCCAAAGCCGCCGCGCCGCGATAAAGAACGAGGGGCACAATACATCGGCGAGTCATCTGCGAGGCTCAATGTCCCAGGAGGTCCCAAAAGCCACCATTTTTTCGAACCGGGCCGTGGGACTCCCCGTCGTCGTCGGCGAATTTGGCGGCGGATCGTTCGGCGTCGGGGTGAGAATCGAATTCGTTGGACATAAATCCTTCTTTGCCGATGACTGGCGCCGATGCGCGGGGATGGGGAAACGTCGCTCCTCTATTATTAAGGCCCGGAGGTGAAAGTTTTGGGCCTATTTTTGCGAGAAAAATCCGCGATTTGAAAATTATTTTTTTCGCGATACGCCTCAGACAGCGCGAAGGCTTCCGGATTCAACGGACGACGCGAAGCGGGGCGACGAGTGTTCAAATCCTGTCATTTCGATGACGACCGTACAGAAATCCGCCTAAAGGCAAAACCGCGCAGGCATCTATTCCTTCTTTTGGTTTGGCGGTTTTGGCGTATCGCATCCAGTCGCATCGAGTGACATCAGAATTGACCGGCGAGCAGCAGGGAGTGAACGCAAATCGCAGTTTGAATCTACCTCATCGCCGTGGGATACTCACCCGATGCGCCGTCCATCGGGAAGCAGGATTGGAGGTTAGGCGTGACAGACCCAGTTGCATCGGTGCGTCATGGCTATGACCGCTGGGCGGCGGTCTACGAGTACGACGCCAACCCGCTTCAGGCGCTAGAGGCCCCAGTCGTCCGGGCGGCGGTTGGGGATGTCCGAGGGCGGTCGGTTCTTGACCTGGGTTGCGGCACCGGCCGGCACACCGTCTGGCTGGCGGAAGCCGGCGCGTCCGTGACGGCAGTGGACTTCTCCGAAGGCATGTTGGCAGAGGCGCGCCGAAAGCCGGGGATGGAATCGGTCCATTTTATTGTGCATGACCTGCACCAGCCGATGCCGATTTCCAACGACTCATTCGACTTGGTCGTGAGCGGACTGGTCTTGGAACATCTGCGTGACGTGGGAAGCTTCTTCGCCGAGGTCACCCGCGTTCTCAAGCCGGGCGGCCGAGCCGTGGTGTCGGCCATGCACCCGAGCATGTTCCTTCGAGGCTCGCAGGCTCGATTCACCGACCCGGTTTCGGGCGAGTTGGTTCAGCCGGGCAGCGTTGCGCACACACTTGGGGCATTGGTCCTGGCGGCGGTCAGGGCGGGTTTGCACCTAACGAACGTCGAGGAGTTGGCCCCGGACGCGGATTTTGCGGCAACGTATCCACGGGCCGCAAAGTACATCGGATGGCCGATGTTGGTCGTGTTCACAATGATGCGATGAGGAATTAAGAGGGACATCTGATTCGTGCGGGAAATTCGATCTTCAACTCACTAATCCCCTAACAAAAAGTTCTACTTTGGTTTCGTCACTCCGATTTGCTACGCGAGAACCGATCCGAGGGCGTAACATCAGGCGACGCCGCGTAAGGCTTGGGATTCGTCTCAACAGGCGGGCTCAATTCCGCCGGGGCGTCGTCGGCGTCATATGTCTCAGGAGATGAAACGGGGACGCAGCTAGTTTTAATCTAACTGCGTCCCCGTTTTAATTCCCGAACTAATGGCGCTGGCCGCCCAATTTGAAAGAGGATTATTCTACGGTAGGAAAAACCCGAGATGTGTTTTCGAATTGGAAAAATTTTAATTGTATTGATACCCTCGGTGCTAGCTATAGCGGCACTTGTGCGGGCTAGCAATCCCGAACCGAGTGGAGTTGCGTGGGCCGGGATTTCCGCTCGAAATCGCACTTTTGTGGCTTATGGAATTGGTTGGTACCGTTCGTGTGTTAACATCGGTAGTTTTCGCGAGAGTTGGCCTCCCGGAAATGGCGCACCTGTGGACTATTTTCCAGACGCCGTTTTGAAGACCGAACACAAGGGGTTTATTAGGAATGGTATAATCGCATTCGATCCTTGCGTGAGTCGTAATCGTTCGATCATCGCGCCCTACTACTATTCTCGGAATATTGGTGGCTATATATCCACAGGCTCTGGGGTGTACTCGCCGGTCTGGTTTTGTTGCCTATTACTGGCAATTCCCCCTCTTACAGTTGTGGTTGTAACCCTGAAAAAATGGACAAGTCAGCGGAGAATCGCGTGGAACCGTTGTCCAAGATGCGGGTACGATATTCGTGCAACGCCAGAGCGTTGTCCGGAATGCGGTGAAGTATTCAAGATCAAGTGATGGTTCTGGAAGACGCGCATCTATGTCGGCTATCAGGTGCGATTCTATGGCAATAAGCGAGGATGCTGGGGGTGAGATGAAACGGGCGGGGCTCAATCCCGCCGGGGGCGTCGTCGGCGTCATATCTCTCATCTTTGCCTGTCACCTAGGCGGGGCGTGGTTGATGTAGTATTCCCAAAGAATCTCGGGGTCGTGCGTCTCGCGGCGATGGAACTGGGAGCAGTACCAGCGATTCAGCGGGCCCACCGCCTGGGAATATCTCCTGGCAAAATCCGCGGCGCCGCCGCTTCTGATGTAGTAATGCAGCAGCAGTTCCCTGTCGTCCACATTCCGGCCGTAGAATTGCGAACAATACCAACGATTTACTGCGCCGAATGCTTCGGCCAACTGAATCTGAAAGCGAAAATCCATGATGCCCTCTGCTCCGCAGACCAACCATTTTAACGAGCGGTCGGCAATAGGAAAAGTGGGACCACCGGGGTGCGGTAATGCACACGGATATGGCGTGTTTGGAGACTGTTCGGGATGGTTTTGTACACTTGGACGTGCAAAGCAGTTGCAACTTTGTCGATGTACTGGGGATGATGGACAATAAGGCTGCCGCCGGGCCGTTATAGTTGTGGTCGAGGTTCAGGAGCCGATATGGCAAGCATCCATCCTTTGCTCGCGCCTTATATTCCTAGTGATTCGGACCCATTTGATGATGTGAAGGCGGCGCATCTGCTGAATCGGGCGGGGTTTGGGGGGACGCTGGAGGAGATTCAGAAGGTCAAAAAGCTGGGGCCGTCGAATGCGGTGGACTGGCTGCTGGATTTTCCGGATGCCCCGGCGGACGAAGAGGATGGAGACGATTCGCCGAATTTATCGAGCATTGAGGGGTCGCCGCCGAATTTTCGGGAATATGCCCGGCGGCTGGCCGGCAAGACTCGCGAAGAAAAGAAGCAGCTGATTCAGCAGTTCATGCAGGCCAACCGGCAGGCCATTCAGGCGACGGTCGGCTGGTGGCTGAAGCGGATGGCGTGGGGGAAATATCCGCTGCAGGAGAAGCTGACGTTTTTCTGGCACGGGCATTTCACCACCAGCGCCAAGGACGAGCGGGCGGCGATTCTGATGTGGCGGCAAAACGAGTTGCTGCGTCAAAATGCCGCCGGCAATTTTGATCCGTTCGTGCGGGCGATTTCGCGCGATCCGGCCATGCTGGATTACCTCAACAACAACGAAAACCGCAAGGCTCATCCCAACGAAAATTATGCCCGCGAGCTGATGGAGCTGTTCACCCTCGGCATCGGAAATTACACCGAGTACGACATCAAGCAATCGGCGCGGGCGTTCACCGGGTGGGGCCACGACGGAGTCGATTTCGTCTACCGCAAGAACCAGCACGACGAGGGGATCAAAACGTTCTTCGGCCGAAGCGGGAACTTCGACGGGGACGACATCCTCACCTTTATCCTGGAGCATCCGGCTTGCCAGCGATTCGTGGCCGGCGAGATTTTCAAATATTTTGCGTACGACAATTCCGAGCCGGTGCTGGCGACGGCGCTGGGGCAAGTGTTGTATGGGAATCATTATGAGTTGCGGCCGCTGCTGCGGACGATTTTGACGAGCCGGGCGTTTTACGGCCCGCAGTCGATCGGGGTGCAGATCAAGTGTCCGGTACAACTGGTGGTGGGGACGGTCCGGATGCTGGGGCTGTCGTCGATGCCGCCGACGCCGGCGATGGAGTCGGCGTTGAATCAGATGGGGCAGCTTCCATTCATGCCGCCGAACGTGCGCGGCTGGCCGGGCGGGCGGATGTGGATCAACACCAGCACGTTGTTCATTCGATACAACACGGGCGTATATCTGGCCGGCGGAAGCGTGCCGGCGCTGGGGCGACTGGGCCGCAAGGGGGATACCGGCCGGCCGTTGCCGCGGCGCGAGGCCCGACCGACGGGCTTCGATCCCGATACCGGCGACGACTCGGCCGAAAAAGTGGTCGATGCGTGGGTCCATCGGCTGATCCAGCATCCCATCGAGGCGGATAAAAAGCAGGTGTTGGTGGATGCGCTGGATGATCCGACCAACAGCAATTCCGTGCGGAAGCTGGTGCAGTTGATCGTTTCGATGCCGGAATATCAGTTGTGTTAGTTGCGCTCATGGAGTGGATATGGAAAAGAATGTTTCAACTCGACGCATCTTTTTGCAGAAGGGCCTGACGCTGCTGGCGGTGGCGCAGACGATCCCGACGTTTCTGGATCAGACGGTGCTGGCGCTGAACAATCCGCTGGATTCCTCGCGGACCCAACAGCCCACGGGCAAGGATGGAAAGATCCTGGTGGTGGTGCAGCTTTCCGGCGGCAACGACGGGCTTAGCATGGTGATCCCCTACGGCGATGATGCGTACTATCAGCTTCGCAACAAAATAGCACACCCCGCGTCGCAGGTTTTGAAGATCGATAATTACATCGGGCTGCATCCGAATCTGACGGGGTTGAAATCGCTGTACGACAACGGCGATATGGCGATCGTGCAGGGCGTGGGGTATCCGAACCCCAACCGCTCACATTTCCGGGCGATGGACATCTGGCAGAGCGCCCAGCCGGAACGGCAACAGCCCAACAGCGGTTGGCTGGGCCGGTATTTCGACAACACGTGCCCGGGGTGCGATCCGCGCGTGGGGGTGGCGATCGGGGAGCAGTTGCCGCTGGCGATGGAGGGGGACAAGGTTTTGCCGCTGAGTTTCGAGAGGCCGGACAGTTATCGATACAACGGCCGGGACAAGGCGGATTACGCGAAGCTGAATCACGCGGACCTGGCGCCGACGCTGCCGCCGCCGCCGAAACAACTCACGGCAGCGGACCAATTGGATTTCCTGCACCGCACGGCGATGGATGCGCAATTGAGCAGCGAGGAGATCTTACGGCTGACCAGAACGCATTCTTCGTCGGGCACCTATCCGGCGACCGAATTCGGCAACGGCCTGAAAACCGTCGCGGCGATGATCGCCGGTGGATTGCCGACCCGAGTGTATTACGTCTCGCTGACCGGATTCGACACCCATGCGGCCCAGCTTCCGCGGCACGATGCGCTGATGAAGCAGTTGTCCGAAGGTCTCAGCGCGTTCTGGCAGGATTTGAAGCAACAGAAAAATGATGATCGGGTTTTGCTGATGACGTTCAGCGAATTTGGCCGGCGCGTGCAGCAAAACGCGAGCAACGGCACGGATCATGGGGCGGCGGCGCCGATGTTCGTGATGGGGCCGGGGATTCGGCAGGGGATCGTCACCAACCATCCGTCGATGTCGAATCTGGATCAAGGCGATTTGAAATACGTGGTCGATTTCCGTTCGGTGTACGCGAGCGTGCTGCAGAATTGGCTGGAAACGCCCAGCAAGCCGATTTTGGGAGATCAGTTCCCGCTGCTGCCGCTGGTGAAGGTTTAACGGCATAAGGTGACGGTTGAGTCCTTGCGGGATTGCCCCGGGCGCGTCAAAAACGCCCGGGGCTTTTTTTTCTGTTACTCGCCGTTTGGGTCAGACGCCCAAACCATGAGATGGGCATCGACGGGGTTGGCGCTGCGATAGCGGACAATGATCGAGCGACGGGGGCGCTCGGTTGCGGGCGGCGGAAAAAGTTCCCGTAGAGTCGTCAAGGCAACGCGGTGCGCGGTCCACTGCGGGATGTCGATCTGAAGTGGACTGTCCGCGGAGAACTGTTGGATTTGGCGGACGGCCGCGATCTGTTCCGAGAGGCTTGTGCCAAAGTTGGGGCTGCGGATGCCGGCATTGTCGTGGAGGGTTTGAGCGATCGCGACGGTGACGATGAGCAGGGCGACGGCGTATAGGGCGATCATCCAGGGACGCAGCACGCGTGCCGCGAGGTACGCGAAGGCGGCGTAAACGATCCAGGTGGCGTTGAAATAGTGGGGGCCTTCGTAGACGTGCAGGGAACCGTCGAGAAGGGACTGGAAAATGACGACAACCCACGCGACGGCGAAGATGTGATCGACCGGTGAAGCCTTGGGCGAGCGGCGAAGAATGCGCCATACGCCGGGGATGGCCAGGAGCATCGCGATCCAGACGGCGGGGTACGCGAGGAGGGTTACGTCAATCAGGATGGCGTTGGAATGCCAGTTTTTGCCGAGGACGTTTGTCAGGCCGGCGGCGGTGAGATGGTGAGCGCCGAAAATCGGGAAGAAATACCCGCGCCACGGTGAGGTTCCGCCGGGGATGTTCTGATGGTAGCCGTGCAGAAGGTTCGACCAATACGGCCAGGAGATGGCGGTGGCGATCGCGATGATCGCCGCGATGTCCCATTTGAAACGCCAGAGGGAGCGGAATTCGAAAATGGCCAGGTGAAGGACAATGGGGGCGACGAGGGCGATGGCCATCAGATGGATCAGGAGCAGGAGAATCGCGCACAGTGCCGCGAGCCGCAGGGACCAAGGGCGACGAGTCAGGATGAAATCCGCATAGGCGGCAAAGAGCATCGCACAGAAGGGAATGCAGAGGCTGTTGTCCCAGAGCTGGCGGCTGTAGAACCAAAGCCATGGCGACAGCATGATGGCGACGGCCAGCCAGGGCGTGACGCCGAGGGTTTTGGCGAGCCAATAAAGTGCCGCGGCGGTGATGGCGGAGAAGAGGAGGGCACGGATGGCGATCATCACGATGGGATTGTGCGTGAAGACCAGGAGGATCTGATCGAGCCAGACGGCCAGCGGGCCATAATGGGCCCCGCGGGTGCCGATCAGGCCGTAGGGCGCGGGGGTAAAGGGGAGGTGGATTTTCCAGAGGTGGGAAGGAGTGGCGTTGTATTCGATGGCGCCGTAGAGGAGGAGCGGTTCGTCGGCAATCCAGGGCGCGTCGCCCGGGCGGAAAGCGGTAGCGGCCACGACCAGTGCGAGGGCCAAGACAGGAAAAAGAGTCGCGTGTGAGGATTTCATGAAGCCGAAGATTTCAAGAGTTCATCCTGTTAAGGCAAAGTGAGGGAGTATACAATCGGATCGCCAAAAGCACGGCCGGAGGTTTGTTCATGGGCAAGGCGAAAGGTCGGGATACTTCGACGGGATTCAGCCGCAGAAGATTTTTGCAGGGCGTTGGCGTGGTCGGCGTTGGGGCGCTGGTGGCGGATAATGCGCTGCTGAAAGCCGCTGACCAGCCCGCGGGGGCGAGCGCGACGGACGGCATCGTCAGCGGGAACGTTGAGATCGTTCTTCAGGTGAACGGGCGCAATCGCAAAGTAACGGTGGAGCCGCGGACGACGCTGCTGAATGCGCTGCGGAACAATATGGTTCCTCCGATCACCGGGCCGAAGCTGGTCTGCGACATGGGCACCTGCGGCTGCTGCACGGTGCTGCTGGATGACAAGCCGGTGTACGGGTGTCTGACGTTGGCCATCGACGCGGTGGGTAGAAAGATCACGACGGTGGAGGGCATCGGTACGCCGGAGCATTTGAGTCCGGTCCAGGCGGCGTTTGGCGAGAAGGACGGGATGATGTGCGGATACTGCACGGATGGATTCGTCACCTCGATCACCGGCTTGCTGAAAGCAAATCCGAACGCGACCGAGGAGGAAATCCGCGAAGGGTGCAAAGGAAATTTCTGCCGGTGCGGGACGTATCCCCGGATCTTCCAAGCCGCCCTGGAGGCGGTAAAGGCACGGGAGTGATCCATCATGGCCGAACGAAATGAATCAAATTCCGAAATCCTCAGTTGGGGTCCCAACGACAAGCATCGTCTGCTCAACACGCGCCTGCCGCGCGTGGATTTTCCGTACAAGACGACCGGCACGGCGATTTACACGTACGATGTTTCGCTGCCGGGAATGCTTCAGGGCCGGATTCTGTGCTCGCCGCACGCCAAGGCGACGATCAAGTCGCTGGACCTGTCGCCGGCGCTGAGAATTCCCGGCGTGAAGGCCGCGGTGAAGCGCCTGGACGTGGGAGGGATGTTGCGGTTTGAAGGCGATCCCATCGCAGCCGTGGCGGCGACCACCGCGGAAATCGCGGAGGACGCGGTCCTGGCGATCCAGGTTACATACAACGAGCTTCCGTTTGTGGTGACGGCCGACGATGCAATCAAGCCTGGCGCTCCGGCGGTTTATCCCGATGACCCGGCCGTGATCAACAACACGCGAGTGAACGACGAGCGCGGCGATTCCGGCAAAGTCGCCGATGCGCTCAAATCCGCGGATGCGGTGGTCGAAGCGGAATACCGCAGTCCCACGCTGCATCACACCTGTCTGGAAACACATGCGGTGGTGGTGGACTATCGCGGCGGCGATTCGGCCACGGTGTACGTTTCCACGCAGGGCACGTTTTCGATTCCCGGCGACGCCGCCAGAACCCTGGATCTGGACGAGAGCAACGTCACCGGCATCGTTCAGTACATGGGCGGCGGATTCGGTTCCAAAGGCGGCATCGGCGTCGAGGGACAGTTGGCGTGCAGGCTCTCCAAACAAGCCGGCGTGCCGGTCAAGATGGCGCTGCCTCGCCGAGACGAATTCATCATGGCCGGCAATGGGCCGGGGAGCATTCAAAAGTTCCGCGCCGGCGTGAGCAGGGATGGAAAACTGCTGGCCGTGCAGGTGGAGGAATACGGTCTGGGCGGCATCGGCGGCGCCCGGCTCGCGGGCCAGCCGTACGTGTACCGCGCTGAAAATATTTATCGCAAGGCGGGGTCGATCCACACGAACGAAGATGCCGCCCGCCCGCTGCGCGCCCCCGGTCACCCGCCAGCCTGCTTTGCCATGGAATCCTTGATGGATGAATTGGCCTACAAGATCGGGATGGACCCGGTGGAATTTCGGATTCGGAATCTTCCGGAGAATGATGTGCATATCCGCCAGTTGCAGCGTGGGGCGAAGGAAATCGGTTGGGACCGGCGCAGCCGGACGCCGGGCGGATGGCCGGGCACCGTGAAGCGGGGATTTGGCTGCGCGTGCGGCGTCTGGGGCGGCGGGGGCAGGGCGCAGTGCGTTGTCGATGTCAGCATCGGCCGCGACGGAGCCGTGATCGTCTCTTGCGGCTCACAGGATTTGGGCACCGGCACCCGGACGTACATGGTCGCCATCGTCGCCGAGGAACTGGGATTGGAGATGGGCGATGTGCACGAAAAAATCGGCGATACAAGGCTGACCAACGCCAACTATTCCGGTGGTTCCACCACGGCGGCGTCACTTTCACCGGCGGTGAAAGTCGCCGCGATCAACGCCAAAGCGGAAATCGCAAAAGCGCTGGCCCCCGTTCTGGGCGCAAACGCGGACGACATCGTCTTTGCCGATCGAAAAATCAGCGCCGGCGGCAAAACTCTGACCTGGAGCCAGGCTTGCGCCGCTCTTCCCTCGGCCGGAATTTCGGTGCGCGGAAAGTTCAAGCGCGGTCTTTCCTCCAACGGGACGCACGGAGCCTGCTTCGCCGAAGTGGAGGTTGATACCGAAACCGGTCATGTCCAGGTGATCCGCATATTGGACGTGCAGGACTGCGGGCTTCCGCTGAATCGGCTTGCCGTCGAGAGCCAGATCAACGGCGGCATGGTGCAGGGTATCGGCATGGCGCTGCTGGAAGGGCGCGTGATGGATGCGCGGCTTGGCGTGATGATCAATTCCAGCTTCATGGATTACAAAATCCCCGGCTGCCTGGAAATGCCGCGGGAAATGCTTCCGCTGATTGATGATGACGATCCTCGGCAACAGGTCGTCGGCGTGGGCGAGCCGCCGTCGGTTCCACCGGCCGCCGCCATCGCCAACGCGATCTACAGCGCCTGCGGTGTGCGCGTTCGCGAATTGCCGATTACCCCGGACAAAGTTCTCATGGGCCTGATGGGCGCCAAAGCCTGAGCTGGAAAGGACGCTGAGTCATGAAGGCTTTTGAATGGTCCAGTGCGACAACCGTGGATGAGGCGGTGAAGCTTCTGGCGGAAGTTTCCGCCGACGATTTCACGGAAATCGCGCGCCCCTTCTCCGGCGGCCAGGACCTGCTGACGACCATGAAAGAGCGAATCCTGACGCCCAAGCGGGTGGTGAATCTCAAAACCATCGCGGGCATGGACGGGATCGACAACGATGCGAAGACGGGATTGAAAATCGGTGCGCTGGCGAAGCTTGTGGAAATCGAAAATCACCCGCAAATCACGAAGAATTATCCAGGCCTGGCCGAGGCGGCCGAATCCATCGCCACGGTGCAGCTCCGCAATCAGGGCACGATCGGCGGAAGTCTGTGTCAGCGGCCGCGGTGCTGGTACTTCCGCCATCCGGAGATCATCTGCCTCAAGAAGGGCGGCGACACCTGCTACTCCGAAAAGGGCCAGAACAAATACAACGCGATCCTGGGTGGCGGCCCATCGTTCATCGTGCATCCATCCGATCTAGCGACGATGCTCGTGGCATTGGAAGCGTCTGTCACCATCGCGGGTCCCAAGGGCAGTCGGGTGGTTCCGCTGGAAAAGTTCTTCACGTTGCCCAAGGACAGCGATGTGACGAAGGAGAACGTGCTGGACGATGCGGAAATCGTAACGCAGGTTCAGGTTCCCGCCTCGCCGCTGGCGGCGCGATCGACCTACGTGAAATTCAAGGAGCGCTCATCGCTGGATTTCGCGATGGGCGCGGCGGCGGCGGCGGTCGAACTGGCCCCGGATGGAACGGTGCGGCAGGCGAGGCTCGTTCTTGGAGCCGTCGCACCAATCCCCTGGCGCGTGCCCAGGGCCGAGGCCGTTTTGGTCGGCAAACCGCTGAGCGATGCCACCATCAACGCGGCCGCCGACATCGCTCTTGAAGGCGCGTCGCCGCTGGAAAAGAACGCGTATAAAATTCCGCTGTCCAAAGCCTTGCTGCGGCGGGCGCTGAACAAGCTCAAGAATGCGTGATTGAAGTCATGGAGAAACTCATGAGCCAGCAGACATTGCTTCCGGTGATGCAAACCCCATTTTGCGGGGATTTACGGTCGAAAAAGTTCTTTCTGCTGGACCAGATCGCCACCCGCGCCGAAGATTATTTAGACGCCAGCCATCATTGTTGGTGCTACCATACCCAACAGGTGGTGGGGCCGGACGGGCAGATCGTCCAGCCGGAGCGCTGCGTGCCGGGAAGAAAGTGCTACCGCTCGGCCTTGCAGCGCCCTTAAAGAGGAGGAGATTTTTATGAATCTCGCAATATTGATCGCATCGGTTTGCAGCTTAATCGGCCCGAATACATCGGCAAAAATTCCTGTCCCCCTGGCCGGCGATTACGTCGAAGCCCGAACCGCCAGCGTCTTCGCAGGCCCGTGCCACTACAACGGCGAACTCGTCACCACCGGATGCGATGCGGTGATGGCCTGGCAATTCAATTCCGGTTCCTGGAACCATGTCGATCTATCCGGCGTGCGCGTGATGGCCGTCGTCACCAGCGACCAAAATCTCGGCCAGACCGCGGGTTCACGCAAATCAGCAATCATCATCGACGATTCCGCCAGCGCGCAGCAGGCGAATGCCGCCGTTCACGCGATCCTCTCGCATGACGGCCAATCCCTCGGCCACGTCGTGACGATCCAGCGTGGAGTGGTGAGCTTTCGGCATTACGCCAGGGAATTTCACGTGACCGCCGCCGGCTTCGGCGCGATGGACGTGAAGGGGATGCCCAACGACGAGTGCTGCAAGCAGCCGAATTTGGTGTGGTATTCGCCTTTGGTTCATCTGACCTGGCGCAAGGTCGGATACACGATCAACGCGGCGTATGTTGCCGGGCAGATCAGCGATCCATGGCAAAGGTCGGATGAGAACAGCGCCTTTTACGGCGAATTCAGTTACTAAAAAAATGCGCTCCGCGCAACGGGGGCCATGTGGCTCGCACCCACAAAGTGAAGGCGGATCAGCCGGACATCATGTTCGTGATTTAAAATAATCCGGGACAAGCCGGCTATCTACATTCGGCAGACCGACCTCAACAACCTGAATGGAAATATAACCGGCATTTTAGCTCGCGCTGCGCGCTGGTTGCGCCAATTCTGAAGCGGATCATTGTTTATTATTCCAGCTGTTCATTTTTTGTTTCGGGATTGACCGCATTTCCGCCGATGTGATATCGGACATTGTTGGTCACTAATGTGTAGCGGCCGATATTTTGAAAGAGTTGGGAGGTTCGTATGAGTAGGAGTTACAGGAAAGTCGCGATAGCCGCGGGTGCGGCTCTCGCGGGATTGGGCGCAATCGGCGCATCGTCAGCGCCGGCGGCCCAGGTTTCAATCGATGGCTGGAACGTATCCTGGAGCACCGGCGTCTCTCTTACGGTGACGCAGGACTCCGGCAATTCCGGCCAGGTCGATGTGGCAAAGACCGCCACGTTCACCGCGCCGAACCAGGGTTACCAGATCACCTTTGCGCCGATTCCCGGCTTCACGGGAACGGCCGCGACGCAATTCGTGATTCCAACGGAGTCGATCGTCAACAACACCGGCTCGGCGTTCAATGGGTTCTCGTTTGTTCTCTTGAACACAACGAGCGACCTGGCGACGTTCGACAGCGTCGGCAGCACTTTTATTCCACCGACCGGAACGGGGTACAACTACAGTTCCGTATCGCTCAGCCCCGGCAACACGGTTCTGGCCTATACCGGAACTCAGGGCGACGGCGTGACCTCTACCTGGGGTGACGGCGATGCGAGTTCCACCGGCGACAATCTTCTGATCGACGCGCCGGCCGGTTCTGATTTTTCCTTGAAGGAATTGTCTTCGTCCGGCGGTTCCGGCCAGGCGGTTCCGCTACCGGCCGCCGATTGGCAAAGCCTGGCCGGTCTCGGCGGCTTGGCCTTGATCGGACTGGGACGCCGGCTCAAGCGGCGTCATCTCGCGTAATTTGGTTGTTTTCTTAAAACTAGGGCGGCGAAGCTGACGGCGGCTCGACAACATTCGAGCCCGGCGTCCGCTTCGCCGCATTTCCTTGTTGTACACAATAAAAGTGACGCAAGTTATTCCGATTGCTGCGGCATTTTCCGCCGTTTCCGCCATTTATGCGGCCCGTCGCGACATGCCGAAAAACACGTACCCTAACGCGGCCCCAAAAATCAAAATCGAATCGCGGCCTCTTTAATTCTTCCTGATTCTTCGGGCGTTCGCCAGGGATGGGAATGGCATCGGCCACGGCTATCGCCGCTTACGCCCGGCGTCGCCGGCGCGTGGAGCCGCCTTGGCCGCCCAGATCAACGAGCACTGCGACGATGACCAGCACAAGCCATCCGCCGTTGACGGAGTGATGATTCCTCAGCATCGCCGCCATGTAGGCCAGGGTGGTGTACGGCATCAACAGGAAGCCGATGATCGGCCAGAGAATCGTGTTGAACGCCGCACTGAACCAGTTGGTGAAGATGGCGATCGCGATCATCACGATCCGGGGAAAGAAGACCGCGAAAATCGGCAGCAGGCAAGGCATATCGGCAAGTATAGCGGCCCCGTCCAATCAACGGCACGGACAAAGCGGCGTTGGCGTAACGTAATCGCTCATCGCGGGGCCAAATCAATCCGCTTCCCCAGAAGATGAGCGACCTTGGCTTTGGTGTTGAGCCTCTAAATTAAATTCGCCAGTTTTAATTCGCTCCAAAAACTGAGCCGCGAAGAACGAAAAAAAACAGGCGTCACTCGGGCAATTCCATGATGCTTCTCGGCTCACCGGCGGTCCGGCCGTTCATTGACCGGCGATAGCTCGACGAAGCCGCGTATGTCGATTGACGCGCCCGCATGATGTTCCCCAGCGGACGATGCGCCGCCAGCGCATGCCAGGGGTTGAAAGACAACACTTCATCTGCATACACACGCCGGGCCGGGCTGTAAGCATCTTGCGGGCGAGCGGTGATGGTCCCGACCGCCCGGTAGGGGCTGAGCTTCTCCGGCCACTCCTTCGACGGATCCTCGACCGGCATTTTTTCCAGATCGATGCACAGTTGCACCCCGACTTCCCAAACGGCGGTCTCGGTTTTGAAGAACTCCACGACCGCATCGCGCAAGCCCGAGTAATGAAAGTTCACCGGCACGTGCTTGCCGGCCAGGGCCTTGAGATTTTCGCTCAGCGGCGTAAAAGCAACCTTGGCAATGTAATCGCCATAGCGGATGGCCGCGCAACTGCCATAGGTTTCCCCCAGCAGATGCGTTTCCGGAGCGCCAAACTGCTCCAGGGTTCCACTATGCCCGCCGACCACCCCCAAAGCGGCGTTCACGCTGCGCGCGATGTTGGACACGGTCTTCTTCAGCAGCTCCGGATCATTGATAGTCTTTTCAATCAGCTTCAGGTTTCCCAAAAATGCCTTGGCATTCGGAGCCCCAAACACCTTGGAATTGACAAACGCAAAGTCCTGCGTGCTCTGCCCCGCGTTGTCCGGCCCCATTTCCATCCCTTCGATGCCAACCACTTTCACCGCCATCCCGCGTGGCGTGGAAACACTGTCCGCCATGATATCCCCGGGAGCGGTAGAGAAACGGATGATCGTCGGATACATCCGCGCGACGCTGAACAGCCCCTGGCGGAGTTCGGCCGGCAGATCAGCCTTCACCGCCAATTCACCTTTCAAGATTCCGTGGCTCTTGGAATGCACAAACCGCACGGCATGGCGGTATCGGTCATTGAGCAGAACCTGAGTTCGGTGAATCAGCTCATTCATTTGCGCGATCGTCTGCTCCTCCTGATCTTGTTTCTGCTCGACCGATTGATCGTAATGGACGTAGCTGCCGGTGATATTTGACATCTGGTTCTCCCGCAGAGGACGATACGTCGCGATTAAATTGGCACTTCTTCTTATTATGACAGCATTTGTTCACCTGCGGGACGTTCAATATTTTGTTTCGAAATCTGCGCCGCGGAAGATGCTGAGGCGCCCCGCCTCTGGCGCAACGCGGTGTAGATCCCGCTTGTTCGATTCCAGCCACTTATCCCTTGACCGCTCCCGATGACAGGCCGCTGATGAAGTCCTTTTGCAGGGCGAAGAACAGCAGGGCGACGGGGAGGATGCTGACCAATGTCGCGGCCATTACGATGCCGTAGTTGTGCTGGTATTCCGGGAGGCCGGTGAGGCTGTTCAGGCCGATCGGCAAGGTGTACTTGGCTTCGTTTTGCAGGATGATCTGGGGCCAGAGGAAGCTGTTCCATTCGGCCAGGAAAGCCAGGAGCGTGTACGCGCCGATCATGGGGCGCACGGATGGGAGGGCGATGTCCCACCAGAGGCGCAGCTCGCTGCAGCCGTCGAGGCGGCCGCATTGGAGCAGTTCATCCGGCACGTTCAGCATGGACTGGCGAAACAGAATGATGCCGAAGACGCTGATCGCGCCGGGGACGATGATGGCCAGATAAGAATCGATCCAATGCAGGTGGTACATCAACTCGTAGCTTCCGGGAACCAGGACTTGCGAGGGGAGGAGGATCGTGCCGAGCATGATGATCATGATCGGGCGTTTGCCGGGGAATTCGTACTTGGCCAGCGCGAATCCGCCCATGCTGCTGAGCGTCACGACCAGAACCGTGTGCAGGGATGAGAGGAAGATGGAATTGATCAGCCAATGGGCGAAGGGCTGGTCGCGCAGGGCGCGAAAGTTGTTGAGCGTGAGGCGGTCGAGATGACGCCAGGGGAGTAGGGTGCTGCCGAGCAGGTCTTGCGGGGTTTTGAACGCGGCGCAGATGAGCCAGATGAACGGCACCACCGCGACGGCGGCCAGGACGATCAGCAGAAGATGCAGTGCGATGCGGCGGATCACGTGCCGATCTCCGGCCGGAAACGGAAGAAGCGGAATCGGATAAGACTCAGCAGCAGCAGGATGGCGACCAGCAGCCAGCCGATGGCGGATGCGTAGCCCAAATCTCCGGTGCTGAATCCCATGAGAAACAGGTACATGACGATGGTGATTCCGCGGGCGTCGGGACCGGCGCCTTGCAACAGGACGAAGGGGAGTTCGAAGAGCTGAAACCCGCCGATGGCGCCGACGAGGACGACGTACGCCAGCATGGGCCGAATGCCGGGGAGAGTGATGTGGAGGAATTGTGCCCGTGTTCCGGCTCCATCCATCTCGGCGGCTTCGTAAAGTTCCGGATCGACCGCCTGCAGTGCAGCCAGAAAATAGACCATGCCGTAGCCGGTGGCGAGCCAGAGGCTGGCGATCAGCACCGACGGCATTGCCAGATTGGGACTGCTCAGCCAGGGGATCACGATGCGATGGCCGGCGAGGATGCTGACGATGTGATTGATCAGTCCATCGGGGCCGAACAGTTGGAAGAAGATCACGCCGACGAAAACCTGGCCGACGAGATAGCTCGAAAAAAAGCTGAAGCGGAAAAGATTGCGGAAGCGGACGTGCCGGCTGTTCAGCAGCAGGGCAAGGCCCAGAGACATGGGGATTTGCAGGGCCAGGAACGCAACGGTGTAGGCGGCGGTGTTCAGCAGGGCCAAGCCAAAGACAAGATCATGGCCCAGGAGAAAGCGGTAGTTGCTCCATCCGACGAACACGATATGCCGCGGGCCGACCGTTTTGTGAAAGCTCAGGAAAAGGCTGCGGGACAAGGGATAAAGCAGAAAGACGCAGAAGATGACCACGAACGGTGAGATGAACAGATACGGCGCCGCACGGGTTTGCAGTTTCCACCACCGGTCGCGATTCATGGCTCGAATTTCCCGAAGTCGATTCGGCGTTGCATGTCGTCCTGTGCCTCGGCCAGCCAAGCGGCGCACGGCTGTGTCAATCCCTCGGCGGTTCCGTGGTCGGCGATATATTCCTCGGCCCGGTGCAAGACGGCGACCAGCGCCAACTCGGCCTGATAGGTGTACGGCGTGACGAATCGCTCCGGGATCTGTTCGGCGAGGTTGATGTACAGATTTCCGATGCGCTGGCCGCCGGCGCCATCGGCGAAAAATGGATCGCGCTGGTGATAGATCGGCTGGTTCCAATACTCGGGGATGGCCGGAAGAACGTCATCTCCCGCGGCGAGGCGGGCCTTGGCGGCCTCGGGGCTGAGATAGAGGAATTCCAGGAGTTTCCACGCCTGCCGGGGATGCGGACAACTGCGGCAGATTCCGATCATCGTTCCGCCGGAGGTGCTCGTGGGCGCATCGGAGGATTCGAATTTCGGCATGGGCATCATTCGCACCTTGCCCGCGAGCTGCGGCGAAAATTGGCGGAGATAGGCGGCTTTCCAGTCTGGCGTGCAGACCGCGCACACGTTGCCGCGGGCCAGGTCTTCGGTCCAACCAATTCCCGGCGAGACATCGGCGCCGATCGCCCGCGGGCCGGCAATCAGTTGCGCATAAAAGATCGCCGTGTCGAGAAGTTCGGGGTCGGTGAAATGCAGCTTCTGGGCATGATCGATGAGGTTGATGTGCCGCTGCAAGAGCATCTCGACGATTTCGTCCGGGCCGCCGGTGGACAGGGCGATAGCTTTGCGATCGCGGTGGCCGTGGGTCGCCCAATATTTTTGAAACGCCAGACACATATCCTGAAACTCGCGCCAGGTTTTCGCCTGGTCGAGGTTGATTCCCGCTTCGTCGAAGAGGTCTTTGCGATAGGTGATGGTCACGGGATGAACGTCGGCCGGGATTCCGTAAATGATGCGCCGGCCGGTGCGCGGATCGATTTTGGACCACGGGGCGAATCGGCTGGCCATGATGCGGCCACCCCAGCCGGATTGCCGCAGAAAATCGTTCAGCGGCAACAAGCCGATGTCATCGTTGGGCGGGCGCAGAAATTGGCCGATTGAATGAATTTCGATTTCGCACAGATCGGGCGATTGCGGTCCCGCTTGCGCCATAAACGCGGAAGCCAGGCGGATGTTTTCGCCCATTTCTCCGATGAGACTGATCCGAACCCGCAGCCCCAAGCGTCGCTCAAACTGGTTCACGAGCGAAGGCATGATCCGCCCGTGGCCATCGGGCAGGCGGTCGCGGAAAGTCCTGGCGTGGGTTTCATCGAAGGACCAGAGCACCAGATCGGCGCGTGGAAGAGGCGGCTGTTTCCAGACCGCAATGGCGCTGATGGCAGCCGCAAACAGCAGCACGAGGATGGGTTTGCCAAGTGAAAACTGCACTGGATCAGGGCATTGTCGCGTGGGGGGAGAGGGGTGGCAAATGCGATACGAATTGCATTGCAATTGCCAATTTCCTATTGCCTATTGAAATCGCCTCCTTCAATAGGAAATAGGAAATAGGCAATTGGCAACCGGCAAACCCTCTTAGTGGCCAAAGAGCGGCCAGCGGCGTAGACTGACTGCATGAGTTCCGGGCCGCATATTTTGCCGAGCATTCCGCGGATTTCGGCGGAGCCGCGATCGCGGCCGTATGAGCCGGTGTGTGCGATCTTCCGCCAATACCTGCGGGGCCAGAGGCTCAAGTTTACGCCGGAACGGGCGATGATCCTCGATGCTGTGCTGCGCAAAACGGCTCTTTTCGAAGCGGAGCAATTGGCGGTGGATCTGCGGCAACTGGGCCATCGCGTCAGCAGGGCCACGGTTTACCGAACTCTGTCCCATCTGCAGGATGCGGGTATTCTCAAACAAGTTTTCTTCGACAACAAGCAATCGTACTACGACGTCATCGTCGGCCGGCAGGCGTACGACTATCTCATCTGTGTGACAACGGGCAAGGTCATCGAATTCAACAGCGACAAGCTGCGCAAGTTGCGCGATGAGATTTGCCGGCAACACGGGTTTGAGCCGATCTCACATCAGTTTCATATCTTCGGATTGAGCCCGCAGGCGAGGGCGGAGGTTGCGAAAACAACCGGCGAAGGGGCGGGCGGCCCGGCCAAATCATCCATCAACACATCGCGATAAACGTCGCTAACGCGAGAATGCCGATCCGGATTTTCTTGTCCCAGAATCGATGGGTTGTAAACCGAACAAACATTGAGGCACGTTCCTTGGCCGTGATGTTATCAAGCCTCGTGCCGAAGACGGTACTTTGCCTTGTGTGTTCAACAGGGTGCATTTGTTCAATCCGCGCTGAGGCCGTTTATGCGGTCTGATTCCCAGCCACAACAATTCCGGATCGTCCTGCGCGATAAAAAGGATGCGGGAAAGCAACGCGTTTGACGCGTATCGCAGGAGAGTGAATTTGACAAAAATCCGCACGTCAAAAGTCGTGTTACTTCCGACCGCAGTCGCTTAAAACAGCGGGCTCGACGGCATGATGTGCCCAAATATAACGCACCCCACTGAAATAAATCTGCAACGGGATAAACGAAATTCACGAATCTTGCCTATTTGTAAAGCAGCGCTTGAACATGCGTCGAAAAAAGACATAAAACTAGACTTCTTGCCGCAGCATATATTGAATATCCATGCGTCTGATGGAATGTTGCGACCGGCGTGTTCAAAAGGGATGCCGGGGTGTTTCAATTTATAGGTATTCGTGCGTGTGAGGAACCGTGTCATATAGGCAGTTATTCGAGAGTCTTAACAAGGTCGTTCATTTTTCACAGGCTTGGTTGGTCAGCGCAATGCCGAGGGGGGGTTCGCAGATCGTTCAACCGCCTCATTTGGGCGAAGCATGGGGCCGATCCTACGCCGGTGATTTTCACACCGAGGACGCCGCGACGTGGCGAGCCATCATTCATGGTCGCGCGTTCCGTGGCGATGAATGTTGGCCCGGTGGAATGGAACAATCGCGTTACTATCGCGGATTTCTCGCCGGCGAGAAATTGAATCAACTTGTCGTTGCGCCGGTGGAGTCGCCGGCGATCCCCGGATTCGGCGGCGCACTGCACGTATATCGAAGCGCGGAACAAGGCCGATTCACCGACGGCGACGTGAGGGCCGTGTCGGAGACCGCGGCTCAGTTCAGCCGCGTCGCCGCCGACGCGCGCACCTCCCGCCCCTCGGCCGATTGCGACAAGCCGGCGCCATGGGTACAGCGAGCGAATTCCCGGCAGATTGTCATCGGCGCGAACTTCAAGCCGATCGTGGCCGAGGGACTGTCCGATCTGGATCAGCGGCTTAGCGACCAGCTCCATCACGATGCGCGTCATCGGCTCCAGCAGCTTGGGGGCCAACCGATGATATCCGATCGGCTGGCGCTGCCTGATTCGAGCGGTCAGTTGTGGAACTTCCGCGCCGTCGCCTACAGGAGTTTCCCGGGGCTGGCGGAGGGAGCGGTGGTTTTCTACTCGCTGTTGCCCGGCTACTGCGAATGGATATCGCTGCGAGCGGCGGATTTTTCCGCCGACGCCGAATTGTCGCGCCTGGTGCCGGCCATCCAGTTCATGAACGAGCATTTCCGCCGCGGGCCGACGCTCGGCGAAATTTCCAAGCACGTTCATCTCAGCCCGTTCCATTTCCATCGCCGGTTTACCGAGTTGTTGGGCATCACGCCCAAACATTTCCTCCTGGAATGCCAGATTTTCTACGCCAAGAGCATGCTATTCAGCCGGGAGTCCGAGCTGGCGGAGATCGCCAAGTTCTGCGGTTTCGCCCACCAGAGCCATTTTACGAGTCGCTTCAAACAGTTCACCGGCCTGACCCCGACGCGCTGGCGCAAATGGGCGCTGCGAAACGGCGAGCCAAAACGCGACCGCATTGAGGTCAAGAATTGACGATTCGTTGACGGCAACCCCAAAACGCAACGGCTGACGCGCCAGATGGGTTTTCGTGATTCAGTTCCCGACCAAAACAAACGCCTGCTTGTTTACTGTTGTAAATGTTTCAACTGCCGGTGGTCCGTCAAATCAAATTGCAGCGGTGTGATGGTGATGTACCCTTGGCGAAGGGCGGCAACGTCGGTGTCGTCATCGGTGGGGCCGAGCGTGAAAACGCTGGTATTCCAGAAATAGTCCCGCCCGCGCGGGTCCCGACGCCGTTCGTATGTATCCACCCACGGCCGGGTGCACTGCCGCACGATCTTCACCCCGGCGGGGGATTCGCCCGGCTTGAGCGCGGGAATGTTCACGCTGACAACGTGCCCGGCAGACAGGTGGGATTTCAAAATCTGATCGATGGTCTTCCTCGCCAGCCCCGCGGCCCGCGGATAATCCGTCGTCACGTCGCCGCGGAGATGCAGCGAAACTGCGATGCTCGGCAATCCCAGAAACGCCGCTTCGATCGCCGCGGCAACCGTGCCGCTGTAGATGACGTTGATACCGACGTTCGCTCCGCTGTTCATTCCGCTGATGACCAGATCGGGCCGTCGCGGAAGGATTTGTGAAACAGCAAGCTTCACGCAGTCCGCCGGCCGGCCGTCCACCGCGATCCCGCTGAATGCATCGGGGATTTTTACCACGCTCGTCAGCAGCGGGGCCGAGAGCGTGATGCCGTGGCTGGCGGCGCTTTGAACGGAAGTGGGCGCCACTACCCACACTTCGCCGAGTTCCACAAGCTCGTGATACAGAGCCACCAGCCCCGGAGCGGAAATTCCATCATCATTGGTCAGGAGAATCAGCATGTCCCGGTAGTATAATGCAACGGATGCTTCGTCTCACGCGCGAGCAGGTTCGCCAAATCGACCGCCTGGCGGTGGAGCGCTATCACATCCCCGGCGTGGTGCTGATGGAAAACGCCGCGATCGCCGCGGCCAATGTCGCGGTGAGCATGGTTGAGGCGGTCCAACGACGATTCGTGCTGGTTCTGTGCGGCGGTGGAAACAACGGCGGCGACGGTCTGGCGATCGCCAGGCATCTTCATAACCGGCAATTCGGGATCAAGATTTTCCTGACGACCGACCCGAAAAAGTATGCCGGGGAAGCTAAAGCGAATTGGGACGTTGTGCAGGCGATGGGTCTGCCGATCACGCAGGCCGACCCGACCGAGATCGTCCGCGAGCGGCCGATTCTGATTGTCGATGCGGTATTTGGCACGGGTTTGACCAGCCAGCCGCGCGAGCCGTTCCCGGCAATTGTTGCCGCGGTGGGGCAAACCGGTTCGCCGGTTCTGGCCATCGACATTCCCAGCGGCCTGGATTGCGATACCGGTCGGCCGCTTGGCGCCGCTTGCATAACCGCCCAGCGCACCATTACGTTCGTCGCCGAAAAAGCCGGCTTCGCCGCGCCGGAGGCCAAACGCTATCTCGGCAAGGTGATCGTCGGCGACATCGGCTGTCCGCGCGAGTTGATTTCGGAGATCGCACAGTGACCAAACTCAGCGTCAATCTGAATCGGGTGGCGTTGCTGCGCAACACGCGGCCGGTGGGCATTCCCAGCGTGGTTCACGCGGCCAAGCTCGTCTTGGACGCCGGCGCGCACGGCATCACCGTCCACCCGCGCCCGGATCAACGTCATATCCGCCCGGCGGACGTGCGCGATTTGGCTGAACTGCTGAAAAACTATCCCGGCGTCGAATTCAATATCGAAGGCAATCCGTTTTTCGACTACATGCCGTATGCTCAAACCATTCGTCCGACGCAGTGTACATTGGTGCCGGATTCGCCGGAGGCTTCCACGAGCGATCACGGATGGGATCTGATGCGCGATGGGAAGCGTCTTCAGCCGGTGGTCGATCAACTCAAATCCCTGGGTTGTCGGGTCAGCATTTTTATGGATCCTCAACCCGCGGCGATGGATCTGGCCGCGAAGCTGGGCGTGGATCGGGTGGAGTTGTACACCGCTCCGTACGCGGAAGATTTTGCCAAGGGAAATCGGCAAGCCGCCGAGCCGTACGCCCTGGCGGCGCGCCGGGCGGGCGAAGTCGGCCTGGGCGTGAACGCCGGACATGATTTGAACCTGCAAAACCTCCGCCCATTTCTTGAGGCGGTGCCGAATGTATTGGAGGTATCCATCGGCCATGCGCTGATCGCCGAGGCGCTGGAGTTTGGATTGCCCGAAACGGTGAGAAAATATCTGGCGATCGTGTCAAATGGATAACTTTTCACAGAGCCGGGCCGTGTCGGCCCGAAGAAGGGGACCACCGATTTAATATCAGTGATGTCCCGCCATCCGTTCCCGCAACGCATATACATTGGGAAGTAGTGGTTAGGACTTTGGATGTGCTATAATTAGGAACATCAGCCTTGAGGTTGTTTCATGGCACTAGAAGCAATTATAAACCGGGATGGTGTATACAAAGTAGTTTTGCAAGAGCGCCCTGAGGGAGTTTATGTCTTCTTATTCCCCAGCCCTGAAAACCGGATGAGTTTGCGCGATGATCTGCAGGATGATTGGACAATCGCGAAACGTTGTAGTGCACGGCGCTATGGAACTACTGAAGATATGTGGCGCGAAATTCCCGACACGGGCTTAATGGCGCGGTCCGATGTCCCGGCTGAAGCAAAGATGAGGGCTGAAGTAAAGGCGACGCAAGCCGATAACCATAAATGACTACGAACGATGGCAATAGCTTCGCAAACCTCGCGGCGAATTGTGGGCATATAGGTGACCCAACTCCGTGACCAGCAACTACACGTACGAAGTGCAGAATCGTCTTATCAGTGCCACCATCGGTAGCACAACCACGGGATACACGTACGACGCAACTGGCAGTCGCGTCACCTCACCCAGGGATCGGCCACGACGTACTACCAGCCTGTTGCCGCCGATCACGCCATTGAGGCGAATCTTGCCGAACTGAAAGCTCGGCGATCGACCACGACGACCTTAAATGATGATAATGGAAACAGGTGAGCGAATGGTTCACGACGACCAACTCTGGAGAACAGTGTTACGTGGATACGTACACGTATGACAACGTGGGCAACCAGCTGACCAAGACGCACGTCGTCGGCACGAGCACGCTGAGTATCACCGACACGTACGACAGTCACGGGGATAACTGCCTCATGACCGAAATGGCCACGGGCACCGGAGCGTACAGCACGAGCCACAGCTATGACACCAATGGGTTCTGGATAAGGGCCATTCCGTCAATCAGGCCTTTGAATGGGGGAACACGGCGGCTGAAGCCGCCGCGCCGCGGTAAAATCGAGGGATCGGTTCAAAGTTCTTAAGAATCTCGTCGGACCTGGATGCGGCGGCTTTACTTGAGAAAAGGCCCAATCAACCTAAAATTGTTTTGCTATGACCATTCAAGGCGCCATGACCGCAATGATCACTCCCTTCCGCGAAGGGAAAGTCGATGAACAGCGCCTGCGCGAGCAGGTGGAGTTCCAAATCAAAAATGGGATCGACGCTCTGGTGCCGGTGGGCACGACCGGCGAATCGCCGACGCTCGATTTCAAGGAACACGCCCGCGTGATCGAATTGACGGTGCAGTACGCGGCCGGCCGGGTTCCCGTGATCGCCGGCACCGGCGCCAACGCCACAACCGAAGCTCTTGAACTTCATCAGATCGCCAAACGCGCCGGGGCACCTGCCTGTTTGTCGGTGAATCCGTATTACAACAAGCCGACGCAGGAAGGGCTGTATCGACATTTCATGACGTTAGCCGATCGCGTCGATCTGCCGATTGTGTTGTACAACATTCCCGGCCGCACCGGCGTAACCATGTCCGCGCAGACCGTCGCCCGGCTGGCGAAGCATCGCAACATCATTGCGGTCAAGGAAGCGACTGGCGATCTGAACATGACCAGCGAGATTCACGCGCTGTGCGACATCATCATCGTCAGCGGCGATGATTCGCTGACGGTGCCGATCATGTCGGTCGGCGGCAGGGGCGTCATCAGCGTTCTATCCAATGTCATCCCCTCGCAGATCAAAACACTGACGAAGCTTTGCGCGTCGAACCAATACGATCAGGCGTCGGCCCTTCATTGCAAGCTCTTTCCCCTCATGCGGGCGATGTTCCTCGACGGAAATCCGGTCGGCATCAAACATGCGATGAAAGTGGCGGGCCTCGACAGCGGCGAGCTGCGCTTGCCTCTTTGGGAAGCCGGCGACGCCACGAAAAAGCAGATCGAGCATTGCATGAAGGACATCGGAGCGCCGCTTCCCGCCTGAGCGGCCGCCATGACGCATCTGTGCGTTCCCATTTTCGTTACCGAATTGGCCAAGGCACGGCGGGAAGTCGCCGCGGCAGCGGCCGCGGGCGCGGATTTGGTCGAGCTGCGCATCGACAAGCTGCGCGACATGAACGCGCTGATGCTTCTGCTGGAGGATAAGATTCTCCCCGCCGTTGTCACCTGCCGATCGCAGTCCGAGGGCGGACACTCGCAATTGGATGATGCCGAACGGATGTCGCGGCTCGCATCCGCCATCAACGGTGGCGCCGCCCTGGTTGATCTGGAACTCCAGGCGCTTCCGCAGATGCCCCAGATCCCGGATAAAATTCAATCCCGGCTCATCATCAGTGCCCACGATTTCTCGGCCACGCCGGGCGATCTCAATAAAATCGTCGAGGAAATGAACGCCATGCCCGCCGAGGTGAACAAGATCGTCTGGCGAGCGGGAAATATTCTGGACAACCTCGACGCGCTAAAGCTGCTGATCCATCCGTCTCGCCCGACGGTTGCCCTGTGCATGGGTGAGGTCGGATTACTGAGCCGGGTGTTGGCGAGAAAATTCGGCGCGTTCCTGACGTTCGCGTCGCTGGATCACGAATCGGCCACGGCTCCGGGACAGGTGATGATCGCCGAGATGAAAAATCTCTATCGCTGGGACGACATCGGCCCGGCCACGAAGGTTTTTGGCGTGGTCGCGCATCCGGTGCGGCATTCGATGTCTCCGGCGATTCACAATGCCGCCTTCACGGCCACGGGATACGACGGCGTTTATCTTCCGCTGCTCGTCGAGCCGGATTACACCAGCTTCAAGGCGTTCATGGACGAATTTGTGCGCTTCGAGGAGCTGAATCTTTCCGGCTTGTCCGTGACGATCCCGCACAAGGAAAACGCCCTGCGGTATTTGACGCAGAACGGGGCCGCCGTCGAGGAACTCGCGCAAATCATCGGTGCGGTGAACACCATCGTGATCCGGCGCGGCCCTGGCTCGGCACCCGTGCTGAGTGGAAAGAACACGGATTACGCCGCGATTCTCGACAGCATCACCACGGAATTGGACATGGATCGCGAAAACCTGGCCGAGCTTCGCGTGGCCGTTCTCGGGGCGGGCGGAACGGCCCGCGCCGCCGTTGCCGGCCTGGCCCACTACGGCGCAACGGTGATTGTCTCCAATCGCACGCGGGAGCGCGCCCAAAGTCTTGCGGATGAATTCAATGGCCGCCGTGGCAAAGTTTCGGCCGTGGCGCTCGACGAGGTGCTCCGGAGCGATTTCCAGGTATTCATTAACACAACATCAGTCGGCATGTATCCGAACATTGGCGAAAATCCCCTGGGCGAGCATCGCCCGCCGTTTTCGGCCAGGACGCTGGTCTTCGACACGATTTACAATCCGCTGAAAACGCAACTGATTGCGCAGGCCGAGGGCCTGGGGGCCAGAACGATCAGCGGCGTCGAAATGTTCGTCCGTCAGGCCGCGGCCCAATTCGAAACCTGGACCGGAAAAACCGCGCCCCAGCCGGTGATGCGGCGGGTCATTTCCGAGCGTTTGGGGCTGCCGCTGCATACCCGATGACCGAAATAGCCAAGCCGCGAAAATGCGAAGAGGTTTGGCCACAGATTTAAATCAGATGTACACAGATGAAATGCAATAAAAATGATTGCTTTGGCGTTGGCGATGACCGAAAGCGAGCGCAGAGCACACGGAGGGCACAGAGAACACAGAGACGCATTGGCCTTGCCCACGAATGGTGGACGCGCGGATAAATCCCGACAATGGGGTCGGGAAAGGAATCCGCTATGGCTCGCAAGGCTTATCCGGAACAGTTCAAACAGTCGGCCGTCGATCTGGTCATTCATCAGGATTACAAGC
>DATAWP010000046.1:0-66696 GCA_036267155.1 Tepidisphaeraceae bacterium | reverse complement strand
ATTGAAGATGAATTACAGTCTGTTCGCACGGCCCGGCCTCCTTGTGTTGAGTTGGAACTGTGGTAAGTCCCGAATCTACAAGAGGCAGGGCCGTCGCGCCATAGCGCCGGCAATAAAAATCGGTGCAAAATGCGGGCTAGGCTCGACGATCACGACGGCCCAATCCTTCGGCATTTTCTCTTGTTCATCCTGCCGCGGCAAGCATGCCGCCGGGAGCTTTCGAGCCGATCTCGTAAGCCAAGCCACCTGGCGAGAATACGGCCCGGATATGGCAATATTTGGGCAAATGAGACACTTTTTTGGCGCGCCGCGCAAGCGTCCGTTTGACGCCTGACAATAAGACCTTGGGAGGCAAGTGGTTGCGAAGAAATATATCGTTAGCGAACACTAATTTATACCCGAAAAAGTGTCTCGCCTGTCTCACGTCCATATATCGCGGAATCATCGGGCTGGGTCGCCGTAGACGATTCCGCGGCCGTGGGTGCCGACGTAGACGCGGCCGTAGATGCGCGGGTCGCCGGTGATTTGCAGGAGCAGGCCGTATTGGTGCTGGTTGTCGTTGATGCGCGTCCAACTCTTCGCGAAGTCGTCGCTTCGGTAAATGGCGTCCTGGCCGTTGATGATGCCCATCAAATAGAGCGCGGGCACGGTGGCGCCGGGGGCTGCTTTGCCGAAGCCGAAGCCGTGGATTTGCTCGACCAGTCCGAGCTTTGTGAAGGTTTGGCCGGTGTCGGTGCTGTGGTACAGACCGTCGTAGGCGGCGAGCCACAGGTCGCCATCGATGCCGGGTGTGGCGTAGATGCAGTCCTGGCCGCCGCGGCCGTCGCCGCGGTCGCCGGGATGAGGCAGGCCGCCGGGGAGGGTCAGGGGTTTGGTTTGGAATGTTTCGCCGTTGTCGTTGCTGATGAAAAGTTTGCCGTTGAAGAGGTCCATGGCATAGAAGCGCTGGCCGTTATTCGGGTCGGCGATGACGCGGGTGCTTTCGGGCAGGCCGGGGCATTGGGTCCAGGTCTTGCCTTTGTCGCGCGTGAGGTACGGAGACGATCGCTCGGGGGTCCAGATCCATCGGGTTCCGTCGCCGTTGACGGCAATGGCGCCTTGAGCGCTGCTGGAGGATGGCATGGATTGCGACGGCTGCCAGGTTTTGCCGCCGTCGAGAGAGTAGCCGAGATTGATCTTTCCGTTGCGTTGACTGCCCGCGACGCGGCCGACGCGGACGATGATGTCGGGATTGTTCTGGGCGAAGGCGACGCCGGTGGTGTTGCCGAAATTGGGATGATCGCAGTTGCCGTCGGGGTTGGGTTTGTCCAGGTCCCAGTGAACGAATCCGCCGTAATCGCCGATGCCGCTGATCAGATGCGCGCCGCTGGGCGGGCTGACGATTTGCAGGGCGACGGTTTCCTCGATGCCCTTGGCCATGATGCTCCAGTGGGTTGGTTTGCCGGCGTCGGCATCGGTGAGGTCGAAGGTTTCCCACCCGCCGTAGCCGGTGGTGAACATCGCGTGATTCGGATCGCACGGATCGATCTGGATGTCGAGCAGCCAGTGAATCGGCGTGTGGGAAACGTAAGGAGCAAGAGAATAATCAAACGTTCCACCGCCCTTGTGGAAAATGGGCCGCCAGGTTTTCCCGGCATCGGTGCTGCGGAAAAGTTCTTCGCCGTCGGGATGGCCGAAGGTGCTGGCGATGAGGGCATCGGGGTTGTGAGCGTCGACGGAAACGGCGCCGTAGCCGAAGCGGCGATCTTTAGCCGGGTCGGGCTTTTCGGGAGTGATATCGGTCCACTGGCCATTGCTCGTGTCGAATTTCCAGATCGCGCCGTCGGTCATTCGGCTCGGGCCGGGGGCGGTGCCGTAGGAGAGATAGATGGTTCCGTTGGAGGCCAGCACGCCGTGCGAGGGGCGATAGTTGGTCGGCTGGCCGGGGACGGGCGCCCAGGTTGCGCCGGCGTCGGTGCTGCGATAAAAGTTGTCACGGCCCATCAGCGACACGCCGACGTAAATCGTCGAGCTGGGCGAGCCGACGGCTGCACCGCGCGGGTCGAAGATTTCAAAAACCACTCCGGAAGACTGGGGCGCAAAACCGAAACGCCGGCGCCGCCCGCTGGGCTCCGCGGCCGGGGCCTCGGCCACATCTGGAAAACTGGAGACCCTGGACCAGGTGACGGCCCGATCGGTGCTTCGCCACAGTCCGGCGTGGCGCGAGCCGAAATAGATGACGTTGCTGTCGTTGGGATCGACCTGCAGGCGTTCGCCGTTGCCGCGGCCGTCTTCGTTGCCGCCCATTTTGAAAGGCATGTCCGTGCGCTGGAAGGTGACTCCACGATCGTCGGAACGCAGAATCGCGGCGTTGGGCGACGTGACGTTGGTGTACATCCCGCACGCGAGATAGAGGCGATTGGGGTCGGCTGGATCGACGGCGATGCTTTCGACGCCCATCAGGCTGTTGTCTTTGTAGGAAACCCAATCGAGGATCGGCATCCATTGTTTCTGCTGATCGTCCCAGCGATAGGCTCCGCCGATGTCGGTGCGGGCGTAGCGCAAGCCTTTTTCGCTGGGATGAAAGACGATGCCATCGACGAAGCCGCCGCCGACTATCTGCACGCTTTTCCAGATGTACGGTTGAACGGGAGGAGAGTCGGCAAGGACGGAGCGGGTGGAGAAGCAGAAGGTCATCGCAATGACGATTCTCTGAAGAAATGGGCGGAGTGTCATGTCCGCAAGGATACCAAAGCTTCGCCGTGTTCAGCAAGCGGTTGCTGCATCGTGTTTTGCCTATTTGGAAGACGAGCCGGGCGGAGTGCGGATCACACTGGGGTGATACCCACAGCATTGCCATCCTGTGGCTTTTGCGGGAATGGCAAATGCCATCCGCTTTAATCGGTGTCAATAGGTGAAGCTGGCCAGGATGCGGAGGTGATTTCGGCCGGAGGCGTGGACGGTGGGGTCACCGTTGGCGAGGCGCCAGCCGTAGGCGTAATCGACGCTGAGCCAGGGTCCGAGGTGATAGCTGACGCCTGGGCCGGCGCCGAGAAAGTTTTCCTGGCTGAACTGGCCCGGCTGGGCATCGCGCATGTAGGCCACGCCATAATCCAGGAAGGCGAGGAAATAGAGTTGGTCCTTGCGGCCGGCGATTTTCAGGAAGCTCATCGGCGGCGTGTGCAATTCGTTGGAGAGAATCAATCCGTCGTCGCCATTGCCTTCGCGTTCGAAATATCCGCGGACGGAATCGATTCCGCCGACGCCGAGCTGCTCGCTGCCGAGCAGCGGGCCGGTGGCAAGTTGGCCCTGAAAGCGCACGAGCCAGGAGAAGTTGGCCGGGAGATTGGTTGTGCGATCGGTCGTCAACAGGCCGTAGGCGTATTGCGGATCGGCGCCAACGCGGGCGTTGTCATAGTCAGCCCGGTCGTCCTGAGAGCCGATGTATCCGGGTGAAAAATATCCCGCCAGGGACAAGTCGCCGGAGCCGCGAGAATCCGTTTCGGCAGCGTTGTATCCGAGCATGAACTGAACCACGTTCACGTAGGAGGAGTAAACGCTGAATCCCCCGAAGTCGGCGTTGGTGTTCGATCGCTTAAAATCGCCGCCGAACTGAATGGATTGGGTGATGCCGCACATTCGGGGCAGTGGGATTTCATAACGGGCGCTGATTTGCCAACTCTGGCCGGTCTGGAAAATGTTCGGATCGGTCTGCACGTCGCTGGTGGACCAGTTGCCGAAGATCGTCAGGACATCGCGCCATGGGAGCGGGGCGACATAACTGGCGCTGTGAGCCTGGAAGCGTTCGGTGTTGTCGCCCATGGTGTATTGATAGTTGAACTGGTCGTCGAGGCCGAAGGCTTCGCCCCAGTTCAGGCCGGCCATCCAACGGTCTTCGCCGGTGGCGACGGTGCCGGTGTTTTCATAACCGGTATACAGACGGAGGGGAAAATGGTCTTCGGTATCGAGGACGACATCGGTTTGGCCGAACTCGGAGCCGCGCTGGAGGACCACGTCGGTCCGGCGGAAGGGATTGCGATTGAGCCAATCGACATCGTTCAAAAGCTGATTTTGGGAAATCTCATCTCCGCTTTTGGCGCGAACGGCACTGATGAGCATCTTGCTTGGGAAAAACTTATTTCCCTCGGCGATGATTTTTCCGATGTGGCCCTGCAGAACGACGATCTGCACGGTGCCGGTGGTGACATCCTGCTGGGGAACGATCGCGTCAACCACGGGCCGATCAATGCCGCGGCAATAAGCAACCACAAACTGGCAGATCTCGTTGAGCTTGGCGAGAGTCAACGGCTTGCCGAGATAACCCGACACGCCGGCGGTGAATTTCGGGGAACTGAGCAGCGAAGCTCCGCTGACGTCGATGCCGCGCACATCGGACGACTCATGAACCTTTTCGGGAGAGTCGAGGAAGACGAGCCCCTGCAAATGCTCGACGACCAGTTGGCTGCCTTGCGGCTGCGTGGTTGCCGCGGGTGGACGAAGTTGCGCGGGCGGATTGGCCGGCGGCACTTTCGGGGCCAGACGCTGGGCATCCTGTGCCGAGGCGGTCCGCGCCAGCAACAACGCCATGATCGCTGCGACGAAGATTTGTTTGGACATACAACCCTTTCCTTGCGGCCCGTTTGACGATCTATGGATTGTCGTTTGCGACTGTCGAGTTGAGACCTTTCGATCCGGACAAATCGAAAGAACTGACGTGCGTGATCGCGTCGAGAAGGACCCGACCCGATTGGATGGACAGTACAGCCATATCGTCGTTTCGCATCGGCGCCGTGTCGCGATAGAAAACGTATCCCTGGACGGCGCCAAGCTGGGCCAATCCCGTCGCCGGCGGCGCCGCGGTTTCCGCGGTGGGCGCAGCGACCGGCGAAATCAGGGAACTCGGGGTGAAATTGGGGGCCAGAGTTTGCTGCGATTGCGCTTCCGTGCGCAGGCCCTGCGTGGAAATGCTCGTCACCTGCAACGTGCCGTCAACGAGAGTAATGGTGTAATTCGGGCTGGACCCGCCGGAAATGTCGATCGGATATTGGCCGAGTTGCGAATAGCTGTTGGCCGTGGTGCTGAAAACCAATCCGGCGACGGCGGACGGCGGATCGCCGCCGACCAATCCGTCGAAGCTCGCGGTGAAAGCCGGATTGGGTGCGCCGATCGGGCGGGTCTGATCGTTGGCCGTGATGGTCAAGGCCGCACGCGTCACCGTCAGATTGCCGGCGACGAAGTTGAAGTCATAACCCATTAAGGAGGCCAGTGAGCCGCTGGCAGCATCGATCGCGTAACTGTTCACGCCGCTGGCGGCGGTCGCTGTCGTCGAAACCGTCGGCGTCCCCGAAATGGCTTGGGAAATCGTGTCGCCGCCGATCAGGCCGTTCACCATATACGTCAATGAGGGATTGGCCTGGCCGTACACTTTGGTTTGATCGATCGCGGTAAAGGTGAGAATGGGCGCGGCGCTGAAGAGGAACCGATCGCCCGAAGCGGTGACGCCGCCTGGGGGATTGCCGGCGTAGGTCTCATCGTATAAATGGCCGCCGCTCAAGCCGCCAAACGTGTCGGCCGGGAGACCGGTGGAATAAACAAGAAACCGGTCGGAACCCGGACTGATGGCCGACGATCCGTCGTTGTTGATAAAGTTGCGTCCCGCGGCGAGGACAACCGTGTTGCCGCTGCCAACTCCGGCGACGGCGTTGTTCAAGGTGACATCGGACGATGTGCCGTTGGCGACGAGCGTGACGGTCCCTCCGGTGTTGGTGACGCCATTCGTTCCGCTAATGCTGCCAACAGTGAGACTCGAGCTGTTGGTGAACAGGATATTTCCGCCGGTCACGTTCGCAGCCAGCGTGCCGATGGCATTGGACGCATCCGTCAGCGTGAAGGTTCCGGAACCACTGAGCAGGAGATCGGTGGCAGTGAGCGTACTGGTGCTGAAGTTTACGCCCCCCGTGCTGGTGATGGAGACGGCGCCGCCGGAGGCGGAAATAGAAGCATTGTTGCTTTGCACGCCGGCTCCCCCGTCGGCGGTCCCATTGAGCGTGATCGCGCCGCCGCTGGAGTTCAGGGTGACACTGTTCAGATCGATGCCGTTGATATAGGTGCTGTTACCGTACGCCGGGGTTGAGGCTGGGCTGACGCCGCCCCCGAATGTAATGCTTCCGCCATTGGATGAGATGGAAGCGCCGGTGTTCAGCACGATCGCTCCGGAATTTCCTGAATCGACTCCGGCGCTGTTGTGAGTGTCGATCGTGACGTTCAGCGCTCCGGAACCGCTGGCGGCAATCGCGGTGTTGGACCCCATGGTCACGTTGCCGGACGCCTGGAGCGTCAGGCCGGCGGTGGAGTTGCCGGAATAGGTTATGTTCTGATCGATGTTCAGGTCGGCGCTGGTAACGGACAGAATGGCGCTGGTGCTGAGCGTGACGGGATTGTTGTAGGTCTGCGCCCCGGTGGTGGTGACGCCGCCGCCCTTGATCGCCACCGGCCCGGTGACGGTAAGGCTGGCCAGTACCTTGTTGCCGCCGACTAAGCCCCTGAACGTAACCTGCCCCGCACCGGCGTTGATGGTCATTGGGCTGGGAGCGAGGTTGGTTTCGACAAGATACGGATTGGTGCTGGAATTTTCGGGCAAATCATTCCAGATCGAGGTGGTTCCCTCAAACTCCAATGCTGATTCACGATTCTGCGTTGTATTCGCCCCGCCGTCGTTGTTCGGCTCGCCGTTGTTCCAGTTTGCAAAGGCGTTGTTGATCGGAGTTCCGTCAGGAGCATTGGTAACCAAATCCGTGTAATACTCCGTGAAAAATGGAGTTCCCGTGCCGCCGTTTGCCAGTCCGAGCGGACCGGTGACCCAATACCACACTTGACTGGTGGGATCGGTCGAGCTGTTGGGATCGGGAACAAGTCGCTTTCCGCCAAGCCACGCCGGTTCGTATCCAGCGGCGTTGGCGGCAACCTGGTTTTGGAGTGAGGACGTAATCGTGGCTAGATATGTATCACCGACCCCGGCGCCGCCGGCGGTCGATCCCTTTGCGTCGACAACCGCCTGATCCCACGTCACGCTGCCGTCGCTGCCGAGGGCATAAGAATCGCCGGAGTCCACGGTGCTTTCAAAATCAACGGCTCCGCCGGCACTGTTAATGATGAGGCCCGAGGGATTGGCGATCAGCACCTGGCCATTAAACGTGACGGCGCCGCCGCCGGTAGCGAGCGTTTGCGCACCCGATCCATCCAGATACACGTCTCCGCCGACCAGCGCGCCGCCGGAGGTTCGGCCGGTGCCGAAGCTGATGTTTCCGCCGTTGGTGCTCAGATTCGATCCGAGGATGATCACGCCGGATGTACCGTAGTGGGCGTCCAGAACAATGTTCAATTCGCCGCTGCTGCCGGTGATGGATTGATTGACGGTGATGTTGTTGTCCGCCTCGAGAGTGAGCGTGACGGCGGAAGCGCCGGAGGTTTTGGCGATGGCGGCGTTGACGATGATATTGCCCAGATCGCCGCCCCCGTTGCTGCCGCCGGTGTAGATGGTGACGCTGCTGCCGCCGTTGAGGGCGTTATTGATGTCGGCGACGTTGATATTCGCGGTGGCCGTTGGGGACCAAGTGCCGGTTTCAGTCATGTTGCTGGTGGCGCTGCTGCTGATGGTGACGTTGTACGGGTCCAGTAGCCACTGGCCGGCCTGGCCACTCGACGCGGATGCCGACACCGTGGCGCTGGCGACATCTAGCGAATATCCGGAGGTTTCGATGCGTCCTCCGCGGCCGCCGCTTGGACCGCCGGTGGCAAGGAACGAGCCGTAGGCTCGCGTGAGCGAAGCCGGATTGTCCACATCCGAGCGGACAACAATGGTGCCGCCATCGCCGAATCCGGTGGCCGAGGCGTTCAGGACGGCGCCGCTTTGCACGGTCGTAGTCAGCGCTTCGGCAATCGCAGGATCAGCGCCCTCCCAACCGCCGCCGACTAGAATCTCACCGCCACCCGTAGCGCCGGCGGCGGTGAGATCGGCCTGTGAATCAATCGCGATGGTTTGTCCGGTGACGACGATTTCGCCGCCGAGGCCCGTGGCTGAGGAGGCGTCGAGCGTGCCGCTGTTGGCCACCGCGCCCGTGGAGCCGCCGGTGAGATAAATGTGGCCATTGGCATTTTGCACGCCGGTGGCGCGAATGATGCCGGTGTTGTTGATCGCCAGGGCGAAGGCGTTGCCGCCGTTGGCGGCGAGTTGGGCAAGCGTGGTTTGGATCACGCCGCTGTTCGTGGCCGATCCGTCGCCGACGACCCGTACCGTCAGGCCGGGGCTGGTGGTCTGCTGCAAGAGAACCTGGGTTCCCGCCGCCAGCGTGACCGATCCACCGGGGGCCGTGATCCGGCCGTCGTTGCGGACCCGTTGCGCGATCAGCACAACGTCGCCGCCGGGCGCGGAAATGACGCCTTGGTTCGCAACGGCCGCGCTGGAACTTCCGGAAAATAGAAGATCGCCGCCGGCCAGAAACGCCGCGTTGTTCACGTCCAGCGATGACGCCACGAAGCCATGCACATCGATCTGCCCGGCGGGGCCGACCAGGATGCCGCTGGGATTGATGAGATAAACCGCTCCGTTGGAGAGCATGGTTCCGTTCAAATGGCTGGGTGTGAGCGATGTCACGCGATTGAGCACGGCCGACGAAACCGACGGAAGAACAAATTGCACCGTCTGGGATGAGGAAATCGAAAAGTCGGTCCAGTTGATGATGGCCCGATTCGTGGCTTGGCGCACGATCAAGGCATTTCCCGAGCCGGAAATGGCGGCCGAGCCGGCGATGACCTTGCCGCCGTGCGGAGCGGCCCACGCAAAGCGGGCCGGCAGCGTCACGAGCAGCGGCGCGATGGCCTTTAGAAGAATACGCCGCCTCCGAGCGGAGGTTGATCCCATTTTCGTTGATTCCTGTGCGGCGAGAAAATCCGGCCTCCGAACGTGGGCCTCGAACTCGGTTATCTATCGGCACTGGATTTGTAGAAAATGATGTCGCTTCGGAATCCGCCGCGAAATTGGGACGAGGGGCGATAATGCCCGGTTTCCCAGTTGTGGTAACGGCGCCGTCGAAAAACAGGTTTCGCTGAGCGGTCGTTCAGGCGTTCAGGCGTTCAGGCGAAGGCGCGACCCCATGGTTTGATCGCATTCCCAGCGCGCGTTAAGATTCCGGCGAAGTTCGCGGGCGTAGCTCAGTTGGTAGAGCGTCAGCTTCCCAAGCTGAATGTCGGGAGTTCGAACCTCCTCGCCCGCTTTGGAAGTAAATCCAGCCGAACGCATGATTTAGCGTACTATCCCGTGTTGGGGTAAGCGGCCTCGAATCCGAAGTAAATCCGGTATGTACCGGATTTCCGGGTTGGAAAGGCTCGCTTATGACCACACCAAAGCCCCGACAAGTCCCATCGTATCGGTTGCACAAGCCATCCGGCCAGGCGGTTGTAACGCTCAACGGCCAGGACGTGTATTTAGGCGTTCACGGCACACCCCAAAGCCGAAGGCTCTACGATCAACGTGTGGGGGAATGGCAACACCGTGGCCGGTGTTTGCCCCCACCCCCGGACTCGGACGGTCATACCATCGCCGTTCTCGTTGATAGCTTTCTGGAACACGCCCGGCGCAGATACCGATCCAACGACGGCAAGATTCGGGGGGAATTCGAGAATTACAAACCAGCCTTGAAAATTCTAGTCTGCAAATACGGGGATTCACCAGCGGAACAATTTGGAGCCGTGGCATTGCGGACGGTGCGGGATGAAATGCTAAGTGAAAACTGGTCGCGCAATTACATCAACCGCCAAATACACCGCATCCGCAACGTGTTTTCTTATGCCGTGGAAAATGAACTGATTAAATCCATGGAGAATTACGTCAAATTACTGAGCGTGAAAGCGCTGGAAATAAATCAATTCGGCGTCCGTGAATCCACCAAAGTTAAACCCGTTCCCGTTGCGCACGTGGAAGAAATGCTGCCGTACGTGTCACCGCAGATAAAGGCGATGATCCGGCTGCAATTATTAACGGGGATGCGCCCAGGTGAAGTATGCATCATGCGCGCAAAGGAAATTGACACCACCGGCAGCGTGTGGCAATACCGCCCCTTCCAGCACAAGAACCTGCATCATGGCCTAGATCGAGTGATTGACCTTGGTAAGCGTGCGCAAGGAATCATTAAACCCTTTTGGCGAGTCAATTTAGATGATTTCCTTTTCCAGCCAATTGAATCAGCGGCATGGCATAGGGAGCAGCGGCGGATTAAGCGGAACACGCCATTGTCGTGTGGCAATGTTGCTGGATCAAATGTCAAAGCCAAGCCCATGCGCAAGCCCGGACATGTATTTACGGAAGCGGTCTACTTGCGGACAATTTATCGTGGATGCGATGCGGCATTTCCACCACCACCTGAATTAACCGATGCGCAGGAAATTAAGCATTGGCATAAAGATCATCGGTTTCACGCCAACCAGTTGCGCCACACATTTGCAACCGACATGCGCAAGCAACACGGACTGGAAATTACCAGCTTGTTACTGGGTCACTCCAAAATGGATACATCAGAAATTTATGCAGAGGGGGATCGGGAAAAAGCCCGGCAAATCGTTGCGTCAGTTGGTTGATTAAATCCCACCAATTCAGATTCACTACATGCCCGTGATAATCACGGGCCTTTTTTATTGGCGAAACCAATCTCTTGAAGTGGCATTTTCGCGTTGTATTAGATCGTAGCAGCTCGTTCAGGGCCGAGCCTATATCTGAATAATGACGCACACAAATTCTATCATCGACGATCTACGGGCAGGCGCTAGTCCGATCCTGCTTTCGGACGTACCCAGCTTGTCTTGTATCCCCCGCCCACGGGGGCGACTGCTGAGCCGGAGCGCAGTCTTTCGCTGGGTATTGGCCGGTAAGGGCGGCGTGAAGCTCGAATCAATCAGAACGGCCAGCGGATTGGCCACAACGCGGCCGGCCGTTGCCAGATTTTTTGCGGCGCTAAGCGGTGGTTGTCAAGCGACCAGCAACCCGCTGCCCCCGATTTCCAGCGCCGTCCAGCACCAGCACGCCGCCGCAAAAGCTCGGCTAGAAGCCCAAGGCATAGGTGGAAGTCCGAACCGACCCCGTGCGAAATTCAGCCGCCGGCCGGTCCCGGCGGGGGCAGGATGACTTAACCCCAACGAAAAAACGCCGTCCGGGGTCATAAGCCGGGCGGCGTTGAGAAATTCACCATGCCAATTGTAGCCGCACTGCCGCGCGCGGTGCAATCAAAATCTCGGATCGATACAATGCGTCTTTTTTCAACGAAACCCCTTCCGCCAGACATCATCGACTGGCTCGCCCCCATGTGCGAGTCACGGCCCCATGAGGAGCCGGTGCGACAGGAATACGATGGAGTGGAACAAATCATCGGACACACTGTGACGCTACAGCCCAAGCCCCATCGCCTACGGGAAATCGTCGATACCCTCGACACATTCTGCCCGCACCACTTTGTCAATGTTGTACGCATCGACGTGGCGCTCGATTTTGTTTTTGACACGCGCAAAGCTGTGCGCGAGTTCTACGATTTCATCGTCAACCACATTGTCTTCCCACGCTCCATTTACTGCCCGTGGTTTTATGATCGGGAATATTTAAGTTGTATCCGGAAGTGGGGGCGCAGTCAGTGGAAGATTTACGTGCGCCCTGAATCGTTCGTACTCCGGGTGGAAAAGACCGTGACGAGTGCTCAATCGGTTATGCGTGTCTTCAACGTCCAGCGGATTGGTGACATCCTTAAAATCAATCACGCTGAATTTTGGCACGACAATTTCAAACTCGTAACCGTGAATTTCGCACGCCTCGGTAGGCGACTGCGAATTAAGCGCAACCGCAATGCCGATATCAGCGACTACAAACTGGAGCGCACCGGACGCGCTTTGTATCGGTGGCTGCGCAAAATATACGAGCAAAGGCCAACGGCAGCGCTTTTGAATTGGTGGATCAAAAGCTTCTCGGGCATCCTCATCGACGACCGCGATGACCGACCAATTCTGACCCCCATCGGTACTGACTCACACTACTATGTAGCTACGGAGCGTCCCGCCCCCCTCCCCCCACGCCCTTGTCGCCGTGCTAGATTCAGTTCAGGTGCGCGCCAGAGCCTGACACCTTTTAGAGCACATTTTAAATGCAACAGCCTGGCCGTCGTCGGCCCGGCGAAATGAAACCGGAAATCTTTTTGGAGAACATCATGCCAGCAGATATTCAACTCAATCCCAACGAACTCCACGGCGCAGTAAATCCCAACGCGGTGACAGTGGCCGCCGGGCAAGCTGCGCCCGTGACTAAACCTACGACCATCCTAAATAAATTTGGTCTGCTGGGTGGCAATGCGCTTCCACCTACGGCGCAGCCCACGTGGAAAACCGCAATCGATGAGCAGGTGAGAAGCTTCAGTAACGCGTTGGAGGATTTCAACGGCGCGAAGCAGGATGCCGGGCACAACGCCCTACTGACGCCTGCCGGCAAAAATCACGCCATAGAGCATGCGCGGGACAAGGCGCACAAAACAATCCTGCGCTCCGCTGCCATTACGACACGATCCATCCAGGGATTTCGTAACTACCACGCCAATAACGCGCCGCAATTTACACCGGCGAATTCGAAGCAGGATTTGTTAACTCATATGAGGCTCGACAAAATGCGCGATCAACTGCGCGCCGAAGACCCGCTCGTGGTGCAGAGCATTCTGACGAACGCATCGCGGCGACAAGACGGAAAGCCTATTCTTGATGCGGCGCTCACCGATGAGCATCCCAATGAAAATAAGCGGATTATTAAAAGCCCACAGCGCGCCGCAGAACTCAAGGACAATTTTCTCCGCACTGTCTCACCGGACCATTACCAAGCGCTCGACGATCTGGACAGCGTTGAAGCGCTGCATAATATTAATGTTGCCACGGCCGAAGCGGCGCTGGGCCGCAGCAAAGCGAGGCAAGTGCTGGATGAAATTCGTAATCGTGCGCAGGGATCAAGCGCGCAGGATGCGGAAATCGGCGCACCGGCGGAACAGGCAAAGCAGGCGCAGCAAAGTACGTTTACCGGCGCGGATCATCCGAGCGGGGCGTAAAAAACCTTCTCTGAGCGGCGGGCGTCGTCGAGTTTGGCCACCGACACGCACCGCCGCTCCTAAGGTTGATCTTCGGTTTTTGTCCTCGCACGGCGGTGGTGCTGAACACGCTGGCCCATCGCCGTTTTAAATTGTTTTTGATTGGTGCCTCGCGGCGGCGGGTGTAACACGGCAAGCGCGCCCGCCGCCATTTAATAATTCGGTGAAATGAAGATGGTTCGGCAACGCTTTTCTAAACCGCGAGAAACCGAGCGTGGCAGCAACGGCAAATTCGTTTCCGGCTGCACGGCCGGCCCCGGCCGCCCGGCCGGTCCAAGCTTGCCCAGCGAATTACGCAAGGCGTTCAATTTAGAATTAAACCAAAACGACCTACGCCGGCTTGCTCGACGCTTTTTTGACTTGGCCATGAAAACGGGAAGTGTCGCCGCCGCTCGGCTGTGTTTAGAGTATTCAATTGGATATCCGGTGCGCGAGATGATTCAGCCCTACACCGGCGAATATAACCCCGACGCCCGATACCTTTAACGCAATCACCATGACCAAACTCGACCAGTACAATTACCGGCTGTCGCAACTTCGCACGGAAGGCCAGGCCCGCGAATTCCTCGCCGATGTTAAAGTTGACGTAGAAAAGGGCAGTGTACCGGCCGCCGAGTTTCTGCTCAACGAAATTCTCGGCCCCGTTGAGGACGCGCCCGGCGAAGAGCGCGCCACGCCTGTGGCTGAGCCGCAGAGCGACGAAGACGATCCTCCCTTCATCGGCCCCGAAGCCAACCGTCGCCGCCGCAGACGCCGCAGGATGCGGGCCAGCACGCGCTTGGTGGCCGATTACAAATTCAAGGCGGATCGCTTCCATCAACGACGGGAACACCACGACGAAACGCTTGCCGCTGAACAAGCACCACCACGGCCACGTGCGCATTTCTCCGCCCACTTCCGTACAACGATGCAGTCGTCAATCCGGTAATTACCGGATTCAGTGCCGGTATGTACCGTAACCCCAGTAAACACAATGAAACGATTCGAGACACTTTACAAGTCTACGCGCAGTGCATAAAATGCCTGAAAATCCGACGGATTCGTAGCTTTTCGGAAATGGATTTCCTAGCTTCCCAAGCTGAATGTCGGGAGTTCGAACCTCCTCGCCCGCTTTTATAGAAAAGCACGTCCCGCAGCAATCATCAGGAAACCAGCAACATCCATGACATTCCTTCGGCGATGCTTCACGCTCATAGGGCGCGGAGCATCACTCGCAACACGGTTCACGGCAAATGACAAATGACGAGTGACATCCGACAATCCCCCACAATGCCAAAGCCGCGTAACGACTTTGTGGATCGTCTGGCTTACATCGGCCTGCGCATCACCTCAATGGCAATGCATTGGTTTCCGGTCGATGCGAACCTGAGAACCGCGCGTCTGCTTGGGACTATCTGGCATCATTTCGATCACAAGCACCGCGCACGGGCCGTCGCCAATCTCCACCGCTGCTTTCCCGAGTTCTCGGAAATGCAGTGCAATCGCCTCGCAAAAGAAGGCGTGCAGAACATGTTCATGCTCGGCGTCGAGGTATTTTATACGACCCGGCTTATCCGCATCGACACCTGGCGAAAATATATCGAACTCGACAACTTCAGAAAGCCGCTGGAGCTGCTCATGACCCGCAATCAGGGCCTGATCATGCTCACCGCCCATTACGGAAACTGGGAGATTCTCGGCTACGTTCTGGCGACGCTGGGATTTGAAAGCACCGCCGTCGCCCGGCCGCTGGACAACCCGTACATCAACGATTGGGTCTTCGGCGTCCGCGAACGACAGGGCCAGAAGATCGTCGGCAAGAAAGGCGCAACCTCGGAAATCACGCAGCTCCTGGCCGACGGCGGAGTCGTTGGATTCGTCGCAGACCAGAACGCCGGCGGCAAAGGAATTTTCGTCGATTTCTTCGGCCGAAAAGCCAGCACGTATAAATCCATCGGCCTGCTGGCCATGCAATACGATGCGCCGGTGGTGATCGGCTACGCGAGACGCCTGGGCGGCCGGTTCCGATTCCAGGTCGGCACGCAGGACATCATCTGGCCGAAAGATTGGAAAGACCAGCCCGATCCCCTGCGCTACATCACGCAACGCTACACAACGGCCATCGAAACATTCATCCGCGATGATCCGGGCCAATACTTGTGGGTCCATCGCCGCTGGAAGACCCGCCCCAAGGGCGAGCAGCCGTTGGAATACGATTGACCAATTACCGGATTTTGCAACGCAGATAGCCCGTCGAGAATCAATCCAGGCTTATTTAAATGATCGGCGCGGATTTCCGGGGAGCTTTCAGCGTTGGAGAGCCTTCAGACCAGCAGTGCGCGATACTGCTCGTATACGCTCGGCCAAGTGAAACGTCCCTGGACGGATGCCCGTCCGCCGGCGGAGAGTTTTTCATGCAGTGAGGGGTCGGACAACACTTTTTCGATAGCGTTGGCCAGCGCCTGGGGATTGCGCGGGGGAACCAGCAGGCCGTTTTCACCATCCCGAATCACGTCGCGAATCCCCGGCACATTAGTGCCGATGACCGGGACGCCGGCGGCCATCGCTTCGATGAGGACCAAGCCGAATCCCTCGGCATCCGAGGGCAATACCAGCACGTCGATTCCGGCTAATGCCTCGGCCGGGCCGCCGACGGCGCCGTGCAAGTCCACAGGATGATGCAGGTCGAGGCCATCGATGAGTGATTCGATTTTCCGGCGCTCGGGGCCTTCGCCGAAGATGTCCAGGGAGACGTTCCCCTTCAGCAGGGAGATGGCGGCGATCAGGTCTTCGATGCGCTTGACCGGATCGAGCCGGCCGATGAATCCAACTCGGTTGCCGGGGGGATTGCGGCGCAGGAGGGAGAATTCGGCGAGTTCGACGGCGTTGGGAACGATTTCGATTTTTTCCGGCGGGACGGCGGCCCACTTTCGAGCGGCCTCGGCGACGGAGGGCGAGGGGACGACGATTCGCCGGGCCGCGTGGTGAATCATTTGCTGGAGCATCCAATGCCAACGCGGAGTTGGCTGCGCGGTCTGAATCGATTGGAGGAAGCGAATCCTCTGAAACGGGGACGCAGCTAGTTTTGGGGGAGGCGCGAAAACTAGCTGCGTCCCCGTTTTGGGGGCCGGCCCTATTTTTTTTACAGGTTTGGGAATGCCGAGGCGAGCCAGGGCGGCGGCGGCGTTGGCGTGGATCAGGAAGCTGAAAACGGTGTCGATCCGTTCGCGGCAAATGAGGCGGCTCAGGCGAAAAATAACGCGGACGTCGAATCGACAGGAGGCGTTCAATGCGGTGACGGGAATGCCGCGGTCGCGCAATTGGTCGGCCACGGGGCCCCAGCGGTCCAGACAAGCGACGTGAACGTAAACGTCCGGCTCTTTGGCCAAGCGGAAGGCCAACTCGCGAACCACAGTCGGCGTTCCGCCGATCTGCAAGTCGGTGATCAAAAGCAGGATTCGCCGGGACATTGCCATGAAGCTTACCCGAATTTTTGGCGGATGGGCCAGTTGGTCCAGGGCAATAAAGCCGATTCCGCTGGACTCGGAGTGCCTACAATCCTTCAACTTTTGGAAGGAGTCATGTCATGGTGAATACCGCATTGCTGGTGATCCTGGAAGCCAAGCCGGGCAAAGAGAACGAGGTGGCGCAGTTTCTGAGCGGGGCTTTGCCACTCGTGCAGAGTGAGCCGGCGACCGTTGCGTGGTTTGCGATTCGGATGGGGGCAACGAAATTTGGGATTTTCGATGCATTTCCAGATGAGAAAGGCCGCCAGGCGCACCTCTCCGGCAAGGTCGCCGCCGCGCTGATGGCCAAGGCGCCGGAACTGCTGGCCAAGCCACCGTCGATCGAGAAGGTGGATGTATTGGCGGCGAAGTTGCCGGATTAGCGCTGCCGTTTCATTTCAATATTCACCCAGCGCGATAAAGCCGATCCCTCGCCGCTTCTGGTGCTCGAGAAAACGGATAGGACCGCGGAGCGGCTGAGGACGCAGAGAAAGCGGGAAGTTTTGGACGATTGAATCTGCGGTTTTCTCTGCGTTCTCTGCGACGCCGCGGTTCAATTCTTGCCCCGAATACCTATTTCTATACCCATCCCATTGCGCGCTGGACCGCCTTGTGCCAGCCGGCAAGCCGATGCTGGCGATCAGATTCGGACATGGTTGGCTCCCAGGTTTGGTCGGCGTGCCATTTGCTGCGGAGGTCGTCGAGATCGCGCCAGAATCCGATGGCCAAGCCGGCGGCGTATGCGGCGCCGAGTGCGGTCGTCTCGCGTACTTTGCTGCGGATGACAGGGACGCCGAGGAGGTCGGCCTGGAACTGCATCAGCAGGTTGTTGACGGTCATGCCGCCGTCTACTTTCATACGGGTCAGGGGCGTGGCGGAGTCGGCGGTCATGGCATCGACCACGTCGCGGGTTTGGAAAGCAACGGCTTCGAGGACGGCGCGGGCGAGATGATGGCGATTGGTGAAGCCAGTCAAGCCGGCGACGAGGCCGCGAGCGTCGGAGCGCCAGTACGGGGCGAACAATCCGGAAAATGCGGGAACGATGTAGATGCCGCCGCTGTCGGGGACGCCGGAAGCGACGGATTCGATCTCGGCAGAATCGCGAATCATCGCCAGGTTGTCGCGCAGCCACTGGACGAGGGAGCCAGCCACGGCGATCGAACCTTCCAGGGCATATCGCGCGGGTTCGCCGGATTTTTGAGAGGCGACGGTCGTGATCATGCCGCGGGTGGAAACGACCGGGGATGTGCCGGTGTTGACGAGCAGAAAACAGCCGGTGCCATAGGTGTTTTTCGATTCGCCTGGTTCGAAGCAGCATTGTCCGAAGAGTGCGGCCTGCTGATCGCCGAGATTTCCGCAAACGGGAATTGAATCGCCGAAGGGGCCATTGGGGATGGTACGTCCCCATCCGGCTGGATCGATGGACGGCGTGATGCGCGGCAGCATCTTTGGGTCGATGCGGAGATGGTCGATCATCGCATCGTCCCAGCGGAGAGTTGCGAGATTCATCAGCAACGTTCGGCTGGCGTTGGTGACATCGGTGACGTGATGGCCGCCGCGCGCGGCGCCGGTGAGGTTCCAGATGAGCCAGGAATCGACGGTGCCGAAGAGGGCATCGCCGCGCTGGGCGGCTTGGCGAATCGATGGATCGTTTTCGAGAATCCATCGTAATTTCGGGCCGGAGAAGTAGGTTGCCAGCGGCAGGCCGGTGGTTGCGCGAAAGCGGTCGATGCCGCCGTGGGTGGCCAGTTCGTCGCAGATCGGTTTGGTGCGCGTGTCCTGCCAGACGATGGCGTTGCACAGCGGCTGACCGGTGTTGCGGTCCCAGACGACGGTGGTTTCGCGCTGATTGGCAATTCCGATTGCGGCGATGTCGCCCGGTTGGGCGCCCGCCTGGACGACGGCTTCGGCGATGACTTGCTCGGTTTTGCGGAGGATTTCCAGGGGATCGTGCTCGACCCAGCCGGGGCGGGGGAAGATCTGGCGGTGTTCTTTTTGGGCGGCGGCGACGGGGCCGTCGCGGTCGAGGATCATGCAGCGTGTGCTGGTGGTGCCCTGGTCGATGGCCGCGATGAAGCGGGGCATGATGGGATTATACCCTTGCGCCGGAGCCGGATGGGCGTGGCGATGCGGGGGCGGTTTTGTGACGCCAACTACGGGTCGCGAAGAAAGCGGCGGCCACGGCCACCACCGAGAGGAGTCCGACGGCGAAGCGCGTTTGCCGGGCGTACCAGACGGTCATGTCGTTGGTGATGGGAACATCGCGCAGCAGATAAATCGCCCACAGCGCCGCGAGCGTGGCGACGAGCCCGAACCGCACCAGCAGCATCGCAATCAAACCCGTCACCAGCAATGCCTGGAGGCACTGGACCCAGCCGATATCCGGCCAGTTCTCGGCGGCGATACTGGCGGAGACGAGCACAACGAACGTAATCAACGCGATCCATCGCCGGCCGATCATCAATTGGAAGAGCACAAGCGAGAGGAGGTAGAGCATTCCCATGTACAGCGCTTCGAGCAGCGCCCGCAGGGACATGGCGGCGGGATTTTCCTTGGCGAGGAAGCGCACGAGCACGGACATGTTGGGCACCGGGGCGGCGTGTCCAAGGTGCATGGCGACGATGTTGGCGAGTTCGGCGATGACGGTGGCGGCTCCGGCCACGGCGAGCCCGACCAGCACGTGCGAAGCTACCAGTGGATCATCCAGCCGGCCGGTGAGCAGGCGACTCCAGGAGATAACGGTTTCCGGCCAGATGCGGCGAACGTAGGGCTCCAGGGCCAGGTAGAACATCCAGACGATCCCGGCGGGGACAAGGATGAAGCCAAGCACGCGGAAAAAAAGTCGCATTTCCAAAAAGAATTCGGGGACATGGCTGGCGCCGAGCATCCAACTGAGGATTCCAAGGATGAGAAAAACGCCCGCCAGCTTTTGCGCGCCGGCGGAATCGCCGCGGCCTGCGCGGATATTTCGCCAGGCCAGCACGAGGGCGCTGATGGTCATCACGAAGATGAGGGTTGCGTGCAAGACGACGTTGCGTCCGATGGGAATATCCTGCGACGACTCGATGCCCATTTTCGTTGCGTTGGTTTTCCACGCTTCGACGAGATCGAAAAAGACGGGGCGGCCCTGGAATGAGGCGGCGTTGACCTCGACCGGCGCGTCGGGCCGCTCGGGATAATGTCCTCGCCAGGCCAGGCGGGTGTCGGCGAACATGGGCGGGGTGGCGGAGGGTTGGATCGGGACGAAATCTTCCTGATGCAAATCCGCCGCCTTGAACAGCGGCGAAAAATCGGCCTTCGCCGGCGAAGCGCCTCCTTCGGCGCGGAATTCGGAATCGCGGGGAAGAATCTCGAACTGCTTGAGATGTCCGGCGAGGTCAACGACGACCGTTCGCATTCCGGGAACGCTACGGGCCGGCTCGTCGAGCGTGACCATGCCGATGTCGTCTTTGGAGATCATGTACTGCGGGCTTTCGCGGTACCAGAAGATCACGGCGCCTGGGCGGGTCTGGGCGAGGCGGCTCCAGCGCGTGGCGGTGCGATCGGTCGCCTGGAGCCATGCGATGTATTGGTCATCCAATGCAAACCCCTGGGCCCGGCTGCTGAGGGTATCGGAATATCCCGCCGCGAGCAGGACATCGTGCACACGATCCGCCAGAACCTCCGGCGGATCATTGGCCGGGACGTGGGGTAGGAAATTACCGCTGCCGGCCAGCATGACGACAATCGTCAGGCCAAGCAGGGTCAGCGACAGCAGGACGCCGGCGCGGGTGGTGGTCAGGCCGGAGGTATCGCCGGCGGCGGCGACCATCTCGGGGCTCGGTGTTTCGCCCGCCGCCAGGGCGGCGGCCAATGGATCGCCGCCGGGCAGCGCGGCGGCCACGGCCAGGGCGCTGCCGGGGCGCTTGCTGGGATCTTTCTCCAGACAACGCATGATGACGCGCTCGGCGAGCGGGTCCATGTCCTCGATGAATGTCGAGGGATGCGTCGGCGAGGTATGGCGATGGAGGCGGGCATATTCCGGCATCGAATGAGCGGCGAACGCGGGCCGGCCAGTGAAAATCTCGTACAGCACAAGGCCCAGGGCATAGATGTCGCTTCGGACGGTGGCTTCGCCCTGGGAAAACTGCTCGGGGGCCATATACGCGGGAGTGCCGGCCGTGGCGTCGTGGCCGCCGTCCACCCGGCCGGAAATGCCGAAGTCGGTGATGCGAACCTGGCCCCGGCCGTCGAGCATGACGTTGGCTGGTTTCAGATCGCGGTGCAAAACGCCCTTGTCGTGCGCGGCGGCGAGGCCGGCGCACAGTTGCCGGGCGATTTGAATGGCCTTGTCGCGCGGGAGGCGTCCGATCCGGCGCAGGAGCGAAGCGAGGTCTTCGCCATCCACAAATTCCATGGAGATGAACTGCTCGCCATCCACCTGGCCGAGATCGAAGACCCGGCAAACATTGGGATGGGTCACCTGGCGGGAGAGCCGAACTTCGTTGTGAAACCGCTCGAGCCAGGCGGGGTTTGATTCAAATAGCGGGGGCAAGAATTTCAGAGCCACCGGCTGTTCGAGGGTAATGTCGTCAGCGCGATATACCTCGCCCATCCCGCCCAGGCCCAGAAGGCTCACGATGCGGTATCGCTCGGCCAGGACCGTGCCGGAATCAAATCGTCCCTTACCCGTGAAATTGGCGGTATCACCGTGGACCGTGCCGGTGTGCGAACTGTGCGAGTGGTAGGACATGCCGGCAATGGATCTTTTCGGCTGCGGTCGTGGAGCGATTCTGGGCCGAGGCGATTCGATTTGCTCGCTCGCCGCGGGGGGATCGGCTTCGGTGGTGGAGTTGGCGGGCTCGGCGGTCTGGGCGAGAAAAATGGTGCTCCCGGCCTTGGCGGCATTCCGATGCGATTGCAACAGGGAATGGACCTCGGCTTTCAGTTCCGCATCGTCGCCGCACAGACCGGCGGCGGCGCCGTCCTGCTCTTCGTCGGGACGTTCGCAGACGGCGAGAAAGACTTCTTTGACTTTCTTGTATCGTTCGGCAGTCATGCTCACGGGCATATTCTAAGTAGCTCCCGCGAAAGCGGAAAGCCTTGAGTTGAGCCGCGCTGGTCGAGCGGTTATGGGGCGTGGGGGCAACGCGCGTCGCGGGCGACGCGGCTAAAAAAGGAATTGGCGTCACTGAATCGGGAGCGGTCGTTTAGCGGCTCAGTTCACGCATCAACCATGCGCGGGCCATGGTCCAATCCCCTTCGACCGTGCGTTTTGAAACGCCTAGAACTTGCGCGACCTCCTCGACGTTCATGCCGGCGAAAAAACGCATTTCGACGACCTGGGCCTGACGGGCATCCAGTTTGGCGAGGTTTTCCATCGCCTCGTCGAGGGCGAGGATTTCCTCGTCGCGCTGGGGCGTCAATGCGACGGATTCGTCGAGCGTCACCCGGCCGGCGCTGCCGCCGCGCTTTTGGCGTTTTCGTTGGCGGGCGTGATCCACCAGGATTCGCCGGATCGCCTGCGCCCCTACCGCGAAAAAATGCGTACGGCCCTGCCAATCGACACGCGTTTGATCGATCAGCCGTAAATACGCCTCGTGAACGAGAGCGGTCGGCTGGAGGGTATGGTTGGGCCGTTCGTGCCGCAGATGCCGGGCGGCAAGGGCGCGGAATTCATCATAAACCAGGGGCATGAGCTTGGCCGCCGCCGCGGTGCGGTCTCCGTCCTTTAAGCTGGCCAGAAGTTGTGTGATTTCCGATGCGGGCATTGACCACCGACAATCCGCCGAAATTCCTCAACCGATTATCGCCCCAGCGCAACGAACCACAAGACTTCTGATTTCGCCGCATGAAGCAAATCCAGAATCATCAAACGGCTACGGATCATCACCGCAAACTTGCGCCCGCTTGGTGACACCTTCCGCGTTTTCGATAGCGCCAGGGGCCTCGGTGTCACCGTCATGGTTCAAATTCGAAAAATGCGACGGTCACGCCGCGGTGGGCGACATCGCCATTTCCACAATAGGAGTTAGAACCGTCGCAGTTCATTCAGAAATGAGTGGTGACCCTTTAATCATCATGGATGTAGTAATATCATTTACATCAGTGATTTATGGCTTATCCGAATGGCATCCAGTTGCGTTCCCTTTCATTCCTCCGTACTTGAACATTCATGCCGCACCTGCGTTATATGCGTTGCATAAAATTAACAAAAATATGCTTGCTTTGCACCGGATCGTGCATTAGCCTGCCGCTGCGGTCGGAGTGGAAAGCCGCGCGGCGGCGGGCATCCGGATGGGCAACGGCCGGCTTCCAGGAAGTTGCTTTGTCGGGGGCGTCAGCCGGACTGAAGAGTCAATTATTCAGGGAGAGAAGATGAAACTTCGCACACATCAATTGCTCGTTGTCTCGTCGGTCGCCATCGCGTTTTGCCTGGCGCCCAGCAAACCGGCCCTGGGCCAATACACCATCACCACGTTGGCGTCGTTCAACGACTCCAACGGGAGAAACCCTGTTGCCGGCCTGACCCTCTCGGGCAGCACCCTCTACGGCACGACCGTATATGGCGGGGCCAACGGCGCTGGCGAAGTCTTCTCCGTCCCGGTGACCGGCGGCACGCCCACCGTGCTGGCGTCGCTCTACTTTCCCGACGGGGGAGAACCTACAGCCGGCCTGATCCTCTCGGGCAGCACCCTCTACGGCACGACGAGCAGCGGGGGGGCCATCAATCCCTTTGGCGAAGTCTTCTCCGTCCCCGTGACCGGCGGCACGCCCACCGTGCTGGCGTCGTTCAACGGCTCCAACGGGAACTCCCCCTACGCCGGCCTGACCCTCTCGGGCAGCACCCTCTACGGCACGACGCAACTTGGCGGGGCCAACGGCGATGGCGAAGTCTTCTCCATCCCCGTGACCGGCGGCACGCCCACCGTGCTGGCGTCGTTCAACGGCTCCGACGGAGCAGACCCTCTTGCCGGCCTGACCCTCTCGGGCAGCACCCTCTACGGCACGACATACCTGGGCGGGGCCAATGGCGATGGCGAAGTCTTCTCCGTCCCGGTGACCGGCGGCACGCCCACCGTGCTGGTGTCGTTCAACGGCTCCAACGGGGAAAACCCTTATGCCGGCCTGACCCTCTCGGGCAGCACCCTCTACGGCACGACGTACTTTGGCGGGGCCAATGGCGATGGCGAAGTCTTCTCCGTCCCGGTGACCGGCGGCACGCCCACCGTGCTGGCGTCGTTCAACGGCTCCAATGGGAACTACCCCCACGCCGGCCTGACCCTCTCGGGCAGCACCCTCTACGGCACGACGGCAGATGGCGGGGCCAATGGCGATGGCGAAGTCTTCTCCGTCCCCGTGACCGGCGGCACGCCCACCGTGCTGGCGTCGTTCAACGGCTCCATCGGGGACGACCCCTACGCCGGCCTGACCCTCTCGGGCAGCACCCTCTACGGCACGACGAGCGCGGGCGGGGCCAATGGCGATGGTACCGTCTTCTCCGTGACAGTTCCCGAGCCGGGATCAATATTGCTGCTTGGCTTGGGCACGATCGGCCTGCTTGCCCGCCGCCGTGGATACGCTTCGTGAACGAGAGCGGTCGGCTGGAGGGTATGGTTGGGCCTTTCGTGGCGCAGATGCCGGGCGGCAAGGGCGCGGAATTCATCGTAGACCAGGGGCATGAGCTTGGCCGCCGCGGCGGTGCGGTCGCCGTCCTTTAAGCTGGCCAGAAGTCGTGTGATTTCCTATGCCGCCACGACGATGTTAGTTGCGCAAAATTCAGATGCGATTATCGCAGGGGCGGTTATCAATTGCCAATTGGGTATTGCCAATTGAGAAAAGCAACACGGCGGCCCAAGCGGCCGCGCCGCGATGAGATTTTCGCTGGTGATGTGGAAATCGAGATAAAGAAATTGAACCGCGGTTCAATTCCGCTTTAATATTTCTTCTTTTCGGCGGGCTTGGCCTGGGGCTGCGCTTTCTTCTTCTCTTGTGCGCCAGGCTTAGCGCCGGATCCAGCGTCGCTGCGATGATCTGCGGCCCGCAGGTCGCCGTGAGCGCGTGCGCTGTGAACTTCTTCGCGGTGTCTGGCTTCTACGTGATGCCATTCACCTCGATGCGTCGCGACTTCATGGCGGAAGGCATAGTGTCCCGGACGCACGTACGGCGGCCGTCCCCAGCGCCCGTCGCGTTCCCAGCGACCGGGTCCTCGCCAATTCGGGTCGCGGCGCCAGCCATAGGGGCCGTGCACCCATCCGCCACGCCAATCGCCGTGGTAGAAGTAATGATTATTCCAATCGAATCCATAGCCGAGCCAAACACCGGGCACGTATGCGGGTCCGAAGGTAATGGCCCATGGTCTGGCGTACACAGCCACCGGGTCATAAACGGGGATGAAGATGGCCGCTGGGTCCGCCGGCTGGATAGAGATCGTCGTGCCTTCCTGAACGACGACCTGCTGCGGGGTATTAACCAGATTGCCCTGCGCTAGGGCTTGGGCCCGCAAGTCCTGCACGGCGGCCATGACGTCGGGTTGCTCGTTGGTGACAGCCGATCCGAGGGATTGCGTCCAGGCGATTTCACCGCTCATGTATGTCAGCACGGTCGGATAATGAACCAGCGCCTGGACGGAGGGATCCCACGGCTGAGCGGCGATCGCATCGTCCGACGGGGAAGGGTTTTCCTGCATCCATTGAGCCGCGGCCTGAATCTGATCCGGAAAGGTCGAGGCGGGCAATATATCGGCCAGGATAGGATCAGGATACAGAGCGATCGGAGCGACCAATTGCTGGAGGTCGGTGTCGCTCGATTCCGGCGCGGGCGGCGCCTCTGCTTCGGGAGGCGGCGCATAGTATGGCTGGGGAGGCGGCACATACACCGGCGGCCCGTAATAAACCGGTGCTGGGGGCCCGAAAAATACCACCGGGACACAGCCGGAAAACCCGATTAGTGCAACGACGGCCAACAGGCTGCCATAGGTTGAAGCTTTGCGTAACCATCTTCCGCCGTTCATTGTCTTCTCCTTGTCTTGATCCAATTGCGTGTTCATTGATTGACCCGTGATAACGCGACATGGTTTGCCACGTCCGCTTTATATTTCGGGCCGCTCTTTAGAAGCCCATTCTTCCAACAGCTTGAGGGGGACCACCAACAGCACCAATTTAAGAACTGTTGCCGGTGCAATAAGGGTGTTACAGAATGAGGAGCAATTAAAACTGCCCCAGCCCTTCCCACCAAGGACTAGACACTATCACCTTCGGGCGGTTAGCTCAATTCCGCGTGACCGTTGGCAACATCATATTCAGCGATATTTCGCGATGATGGCCGCTGCCGATCACGCGGCCGGTATCTGCGGCGTTAAATTCACGGGGCGTCGTCCCATCTCCACCAGCCAATGGAAGTGCGACGAGACTGCGGAGAAAAATGATTTGTGGGAGTTGTATTGAACACCGAATTCGCGGCAGGCTTCCTCCACCACTTTTGACAAGGCCGGATAGTGGACGTGGCAAATCTTGTGGAAGAGGTGATGCTCGATCTGGAAATTGAGGCCGCCCAGGAACCAGCAGAGGACTGGGTTGCCCCTGGCGAAATCGACGGTCGTCTGGACCTGATGCACGGCCCATTCGGTTTGAATGCGCTGAGCGCCCCCTTCTTCGACGGTGGGCACGGGGAATTCGGCCTCGCCCACGCAGTGAGCGAGTTGGAACACCACACTCAGGACGACGCCGCTGACAAACGCGGCGATTGCATAAACGCTCAGCACCGCCCACCAGGGATGCAGCAGCATGGGAATGACGAACGCGAGTGAGAAGAAACAGACTTTGCCGGCGATGAACACGACCAGGTCTTTTCCCTTGGGCCGGGGGATTTTGTGCCCGCCGATGTAGCCGGTGGAGACTTGATAGAAGTCGTCCACCAGATGCCATTTGATGGCCAGGAATCCGTACAGGAGCCACAGGTAAATGCCTTGCAGGCGATGGAACCAGAATCGCGGCTGCTGGGGCGAGAGGCGGCCGAGAAATCCGAGATTGATGTCGTCGTCGTGGCCGTTCACGTTCGGATACGTGTGATGGATCGAATTGTGCTTCCAATCCCAGAGATAGGAACTGCCGCCCATCAGGTCCAGCGAGAGGGCCATGATCTTGTTAATCCACCGGCGATCGGAATAGGCCCGGTGACCGCCGTCGTGCTGGATATTGAAACCAATGGCCGCCATCGCAAGCCCCAGAACCACCGCCAGCGGCAGAGCCAACCACCAACTGTGTGCAACAAAAAGCAACAGGACATAGGCGGTGGCGAACCACGCCATGATGGTCGCGGTCTTGAAGTACATTTGCGGACAATCCCGGCGAGACCGGCCGGTGCGATCGAAGTAGGCGTCAACGCGTTTGCGCAGCTCGCGTAGAAAACGGTCGGAGCCGCTGAATTTCAGCTTCGGTAAAGGAACTCGCCCGTGAGGTTCGCCGTCCCCTGCAATCATGGTTTCGGTCGGCGTGGTACTTGTCATTTGAATTCGCTCCAAAATGATCTGCGCCCGGCCTGGCGAGTGGAGATCGTTTCTTTTCGCTTCAATATTTTGACGCTCTGCAAATCAATCGAGGCTGAAGTGGGTCACGACTGATCGTTTAAGAGACATCCTTCATACCATATTCTAGTTCGCAACGCTGCACGGCGAACGTCAGAAATCCGCAATCTGCCATACTTTGCTTTAATTTATCGGCCCATTCCGCGTGAATGCGTGAGGTTGACCTTGCCTTGGATCGGCTACTGCGTTTTGGGCGCGGGGGATTCCACCAGAATCTTCGCCGCCGCCGCCACGCCGAGCGATACTTCGCCCCCCCGTGCAACGCGAACCCGAACGGCCTCGGCAGCCGGCTCGCGACGGGCGACCGTGACCGTCGTGCCGGGCTTTAATCCGTTCCGTTCCACAAATTGCAGGAATTCGGGGCCCTGATCGAGAATCCGCGCCACTTGCTGCGGCGAGCCGATGGGGCAATCGGCCAGGCTCATGCGGCGAGGCTCGTGGACATGCCCCTTGGCCGTGGGAATGGGATCGCCATGAGGATCGGCCGTCGGATGCCCGAGCACGGCGTCGATCCGCTCCAGGACCTGATCGGAAATGGCATGCTCAAGGGCATCAGCTTCGTCATGCACGAGAGACCAATCCAGCCCCAGCACCTTGACGAGGAAAAGCTCAACCAAGCGATGGCGGCGTAAAACGTGCAGAGCCAATTGCTCGCCGCTGCGGGTCAGCGCTACGCCGCCGCGGGGTTCGTATTCCACCAGTCCGGAATCGGCCAGGGCCTTGACCATGGACGTGGCCGTGCCGGGCACGACGCCCATGGCGGCGGCGACACGGCCCATCGCGACCATCCCGCCCCCGCCGACGCGCTGCTCCAAATAGAGCTGCTTCAGGTAGTTTTCCACCGTGCTGGTTGCCATGCGCCGCCCATTTTATTTGACCCGACAAAAGTTTATCGGCCAATGTTCCGATTGACAAATTATGAATACTCGGTATTGTTACTTTGACTAGTCAAAATAGCAATGTTGATGTTGCGAAATTCAGATGGGCAATCAGGCTGTTGAGAAATCTCCGAACAACGTGGCGTCTCCGCCGCCCCCAGCAGCGGAGACGGCCGGCGCTGCCCACGTGAGCCACTTGTCTCTCGAGGGGTTGCACGGCAGCGTCAGCGTGCCGCATTATCTCGCCGGATTCTGGAAGCAGTGGCGCGCGTACGTCGGGCCGGCGCTGTTGATCAGCATCGGCTACATGGATCCGGGCAACTGGGGCACGGATCTGCAGAGTGGGGCGCAATTCAAATACGCTCTGCTCTGGGTGGTCGCTGTCGCCAGTGTGATGGCCATCTTCCTTCAGGTCATCGCGGCGAGGCTAGGCGTGGTCACGGGCAAAGATTTGGCCCAGTGTTGCCGCGACTGGTATCCCAAATGGACGCGCTGGCCCAACTGGCTGCTCTGCGAGTTGGCGATCGGCGCCTGCGACCTGGCCGAAGTGCTGGGAAGCGCCGTTGCGATCAACTTGCTGACCCACAACTATATTCCGCTGTTCTGGGCAGTGATCATCACCGCCGGCGACGTGCTGCTTCTGCTGGCCCTTCAACGGTACGGCATGCGGAAAATCGAAGCCGTGGTGCTGGTGCTGATCTCGACGATTGCGCTCTGCTATTTCCTTGAGATTTTTGTCATTCCACAGACCAAGCCGAGCTTCCGTGAAATGGGATATGCCCTCCTCACCCCGGGTTTCCGGCAGGTGGGGATGCTGTACATGGCGATCGGGATCATCGGGGCGACCGTGATGCCGCATAATCTCTATCTGCATTCGGCGTTGGTCCAGAGCCGAAAATTGCAGAAGAATGAGGGCGCAATCCGCGCGGCCATTCGATTCAACACGATCGATTCCGCCGTGGCCCTCACGCTGGCGTTCCTGGTGAACGCCGCCATTCTCGTGCTGGCCGCGATGGTGTTCTACGGGAAAACCAGCATAACGATCGCGGGCGGGCGGACGATTCCATTCAATGACGATACGGACTGGATTCGGATGGCGTATTTAACCCTCGCTCCGCTGCTGGGCGTTGCCGCCGCCAGCCCGCTGTTCGCCATCGCGCTGCTGGCCAGCGGCCAGGCCAGCACCATCACCGGCACGCTGGCCGGCCAGGTCGTGATGGAAGGATTCATGCACTGGAGACTCCAGCCATGGGTCCGCCGAATCATCACCCGCCTGCTGGCGATCATTCCCGCCGTTCTGGTCATCGGTATCCGCGGCGACAGCAGCACCACCGATCTAATTAACCTCAGCCAGGTGGTGTTGGCCCTGCAATTGCCCCTGGCGATGTTCCCGTTGCTTCATTTTACCAGTTCCCGCAAACGAATGGGGGCGTGGCGGAACGGCTGGTTCCTGCTCATCACCGGCTGGACCAGCGCTATCCTGATCACTGCACTCGACATCTATGGTCTCCCGGACGCGCTGCGGCAAGCCTGGCAAGTCATCACCGGAGGATGATACGACTCTGAATTGCACAACCATCGCAGCGGCCTTCATTCTTGTGGCGGGGTTTCTGACGCTCGGTCATGCCGCCGCGTCGTCCACCATCGCTTCCACTCAACCATCGGACAAGTGGCATTACACGCTGCTTCATCCGACGCCGTCCGACCAACTGCGAGATATGGACACCGACCGGCCCAATAAGACCAACACACCGCACACCATCGACGCCGGGCATCTTCAGATCGAAACGGGAGCATTCGATTACACGTATGACCGCGATCGATATCGAGGAGCCAACGCCCGAATCGAAACGCTCGGACTGGGCCAATTCAATTTTCGCCTCGGCATTCTGAACGACCTGGAACTGAACGCCATTGTTAATTCCTACGATTTTCTGCGGTACAGCGACTACGTCGCCAACCAATCCATGCGGCAAAACGGCTTCGGCGATACGGTCGTGGGGGGAAAGCTCAACTTCTGGGGCAACGAAAGCGGCGACGATCTCTGGGCCACGGCCTTCGGGATTCAGCCGCAATTCAAAATTCCCACCGCCCGCCGGGAACTGGGCAACGGCCATGCCGAATTATTTGTCGGTTTACCGTTTCTGATGAATCTGCCCGCGGGGTTTCATCTGGGTATTCAGCCGACCATCTCCTGGCAGCGCAACGTGGAAAACAGCGGCGACGTGACCGGATGGCAGAATTCCGCTTCCATCGACCGAGTCTTTTTCGGAAACGTCGACATCTACGTCGAATACTGGTCACTCGTGACCACGGAATTCCATCAGGAATCACAGCAAACCTTGGATGTCGGCTTCACCTACCCGCTGAACGACAACGTCGTGTTGGACACGGGGGCGAACATCGGCCTGAACAAGGCGTCAAATACACTGGAATGGGTCGCGGGCGTCAGCGTTCGTCTGTGAGACGTAGCTCACGGAATAAACCCGCAAAAATCCCCCGCTTTCACCCGCATCCCCGCGTTTGCCCGCATTCAGTGATTCTTCTGCCCCAACTTCCCACGGCGCAGCGGCCGCACGCGAATCACTTCCGGTTGCGCGCCGGATAAACGGCCCGCCGAACCCCCTTGCCGATGCCGCTTGTGCTCATGTCTCGTCAAGAATTTCAGTGAACGAGCCGATCCAACGCTCAATCCTTAGGAGGGATGAGATAATGGCCCTGAAGCAAACGCATATTTACCGCGGGCACGCGATCCTGCATCACGTCTTTTCCACCGATCAAACGGAGGAGAAGATCGAACGATTCACGGTCAGTCAGCCCGGCAAGAATCATCAGGTCTGCACCAAGCCGACGCTGCACGAGGCCAAGGCGACCGTGGATGAGATCGTGGCATCACAGTTGGGGCAATTTGCGGTGAGGTCCGCGTAGGACAGCCGACTAACTGAATCAGGCGTAGCTGTGTAATCCCACCAGCAGAAAATTTACGCCGATCCAGTTGAAGAGCATGATCCAGAACCCGGCAAAGCCCAGCAGAGCCGTCCACCATGCTTTGTTGACGGTCACCACGCGCACGTGCACGGCGATGAGGTAAACCATCCAAGTCACCAGCGCAAAAGTCTCCTTGGGGTCCCAGCCCCAGGGCCGGCCCCAGCTCTGGTCCGCCCAGATCGCCCCGAAAATAATTCCCGCGCCCAGCATCCAGAACGCGAGTTGAAGAACCGTCAGGTTGCACAGATCGAGCGTCGACATAAACGTCCGCCCCGGCGCCGTTGACGGCGACGCCGCCATCACCGCCTTGCCGCCGGTGTAATAGCGCACCAGCCACCACGTGCTGAGCAAGAATCCCATCCCGATCAGTGAATAGCTGGCCGTGACCATTGTGACGTGGATGTAGAGCCAGTAGCTCATCAGGATTCCCTGCACCTGCCCGATTTCGCCGCCGATCTGGCGGTCGGTGACGTACGGAGCCGCGAAAATCGCCACGAGCGAGAGCATTCCCACGAAGCTGGCCGCCGCTCCGAAGAACCCGCGCGGCTTGCGCAGTTCCAGCGCCAATCCTACCACCGCCCCGAACCACGCCGAGCACATCACGCTCTCGAATTCATTTTTGATCGGCGGAAAGATCCCCCCCACCAGCCACCAGCGAATCCCGATCCCCGTCGAATGCACAATCAGTCCGATGACCATGAACGCCAAAGCCCACGAGTGCAATTTCGGCACGCCGGCCTGGGCAGACATCAGAAACAGCACGAACGCCACGAAGTAAAAAATCGCGCCGGGGATCGTCAGCATCGTCAGGCGGTTGTAGATCACTTCCACCGCCCGCTTGGCGTGCGACGGATACGCCGCGGGGTTCATCTGCTGCATCAGGTTGGCCAGGTTTTGGGCGCTTTCGTTAAAGACCGAGGCATCGTGGTCGTCCCAGCCGCGCATGAGACCCCCGGTAGCGCCGAACATGCTGGACAGAATCTGCTGTTTGTCCTCATACCCCTGCGGCGGCGTCTGGGGAGCCGTGCCATGCTGCTTGAGAATATCCGCCAGTGCCGGCACGGCCCCGATCATCTCGATCGGCCGATGCCACAATCCATCTCCCCCCGACTCCGCCGGCGGAACGATCGCCGCTGGAATGAACCCCCATTCCAATTGACAAATCTCCTCCATCGTCGCCCGCGCCCCCATCACCTGGTTGATCGCCTTGCTTTTGGCCACCGATGACGCCTGCACCTTCACCAGCAGCGCATCGACCTCCGGCCGTTCCAGAAACGCCAGCGAAACCGTTCCCTGCTTGATGATCCGCTGTTTCTCCTGATCGTCAATCGAATCCAGGTTTTCGAATTCCTCGCGCAGCGGCACATTCACGATCTTGATGATGTCGCGGTTCACATACTCATCCGGGTGAAACGACATATCCAGGAGCGTGTAGACCGCCTCATGCCCGTCCAGTTTTTCATGGCCGGTCATTTGCCAGATCGCCTGCCGGGCGAAGGTGTCCAGCGTTTTCATCGTATCGTTATGCTGAACCGCCAACGTGCGCAGCGGCGATAGATCAATCTCGTCCGCAAAATCCTCCGCGCGCGCGGCTGCCGCACCGAGCCCAAAAACGCACGCCATCACCATCAAAGCCCACGGCGCCGCGGAGCTTATTCTCTTATTCATACCGTCACCGTTCCGCTTCCCACGAGTTCCCTTTTCTTCCCCGCCGCCTTGGCAATCGCCGCCGCCTTCATCCGACGAATCACGATCGGTTTCACATAAAACGCATACAGCAACCCCAACACGATCATGACGCATCCCCCCAGCATGACGCCCACGCCCGGCCGGTTTCCCACGCCGATCGTCGAAGACTGCCCGTCCGGATCGTATCCCGCCTGAAAAAATATCCAGTTCCCGTGATCGAAATAAATCGGCTCATTCAAACTCGCCACGGCCGTCTCGGTGTCGCCGTTGGAATCCGTCATCTCCAGCGTCGAGCGGAAATCGCGAAACAAACCGTTGGCCAGGGCTCCGCCGGAATATGGCACCATCTCAAATTTCTTCAGCTTCAGCGCTGCCGGCATGGGCAGGCAGGCGTAGCCAAGCTGTAATTGCAGCGCCGCCGACGCACCGGGGATTTGCACCACCCCCATCGCCCAGGGCATCATCGGCTCCAGCACCATCGGGTCCGGAGCCGCGTATAAATCGCACGGAATCGTCACCTCCTGCGACCAATCCCCGCACGCCACCCGCACCACCGCCACCTGCTTGATCCCCGCTTCGTCATCATCCTTTTTTCGCTGGTGCGGCGGGGTCTGCTCGACGTGGGTCAGCACATCAAAATGGTCCTTCCGCAGTACGTGCGCCGTGACCGGACCACTGTCCATCGGAAGCTCGATCTGCCCGCCGTTGCTGAAATCCCGCACCTCCGCCGCTTTCGAAAAGGTTGTGTGAATATCAATCAGCGTCCGATCCCCAGCCGTTAGCAGAACGTGCTTGTCGTCGCTGGCGCTGGGCAACAGCGCGGCATCATCGGACACGTGAAACATCAGCGCGAGATCCTTGTCGATCGGCTCTTTCTGCCGGTTCCCTTTCACGAACGGCGGCGTCGTTGCGGGATCCATTTTGAAATCCGTCTGCAACGCCCGCCCGCCCAGGATCATCCGCCAAAATTCCGTCTGCCCGGTCCCGGTTTTATGCACGACGTGCAGCGTCAGCGCCTGCACGCGCTCTTCGGAACCGAATAGCTGGAACGCCGGATCGTAACCATCGACCGTGACGGTGTATCCGCCTTGCGGCAGCTCCACCGGCTTGCCGATTCCAATTTGCAGATTCTGCGCCGGCTTTCCCGGCAGCGCCGCGCTCAATTCGAACAGCCGGTCCACCGACGCGCGGATTTCCGCAAGCGATTCCGGCGACACCTGCCGATATTCCAATTCCGTCGGTCCAAAGAATTGATGCGAAGCCGTCGGGTCCGTCGCCCGCAGCATGATCCGCGCGCTATTCTGCAACCCCGAACGCGGCACATCAACTTCCACTCCAACATCTTTCGAGGCGGGATCGTTCACCACATCCTCGACGATGTCCGCGTAGGAATAGTATCCCACCACATCCAACTTCACCGGCTGCGACAAGCCCAGCCAACTCGAAAGCTCGTTGGACGTATCGAGTTGTTGAAGTCCAACGGGAATAAACGAATGGATGCCGGTGAGATCCTTTCGCCGCAGCCGGCCCGGATCGTGCGCATCATCGTATGACCCATATCTTGGCAGCGACGGCAGCGGGTGCATGCCGTACGTTTCTCCCTTGAGCACCCGCGCATACAGCGCCCGCTCGCCCGAATCGTAAAACAGGTTCACGGTATGACCCAGAGGAATCAACGTCTTGCCCTCGACCTTCAGGTGGTAATACAGCGACGTGCCGGTGATGAGAACAATGATCCCCGCATGGATGCACCACACCCCGTATCGGGGGGGCGTTAATGGAATACGATTCAACGTCACCACGGCCAGGGTTATGCACAAGAGCAGCATCATCACCTTCAACGGCCAGGCGTTGAAGAACTGCAATGGGTCCATCTCAAAGTATTCCCGCACCGAGGGCATCCCCGAGCCGATGGCGATATACAGCGCAACCATCACCATCAGCGTGATCCCGAAGACCACGTTGTTTAGCGTGTACCGAAAAAGAATGTTCAGCGGTTTCACCAGGTCCGTGCCGAAATCGCGATTCTAAATAAACACGCCCGATTGTCGAATAGCGGTTTTTCGAAAAACCCCAACGAACCCCCGATTCCATCGCGGCTTGGCCGCTTCAGCCGCCTTGTTTGACCCCTGCGACAAAAAATCTTTTATTTTCCCCTTTGACATACGGGTTTTGTTAGGTATTATTTACCCTAACATAACCCGATCAAGGAGCGACGATGCTCACAGTACGCTACATCGAAAGATTATGGGGCGCCCGGAAGTATGACCGGCTTCTCCAGGAACTGATGTCCCCCCGGGTCGAAGCCTCCGCGGCGGGCGAATTGGCCCTGACCCCCACGGCTTGCGCCGCCGCCCTGGCGCTGGTTCGGCTTGACGAACTTCACCAACCGCACGCCGCCATTTGTTCCCGCCTCATCCGGACCCTGGTCTCACTGCAGGAATCCGATGGCGGCTGGGGTGATGTCGCCACGACCGCCCTGTGCCTCCGGGCGTTGTCATTGCAGAACGGCCATGGCCAGGCGATTGATCGCGGCATGGACTATCTGGCTATGCTTCAACAGCCGACCGGCATTTGGCCAAAAATCCCCATCCGGCGAATGCCGGAAGACGCCTTGGTCTCTGCGTTTGCAATGTTTCAGTTGGCCGACAATGACCAGTTCCGTACCGCCGTCGATTTTGATGCCGCGTGCGTCTGGTTCGATGCGCATCGCTGGACGCTGGAGCCAGCCGCGCAATTGCTGTGGGATCACGCTCGCCTCCGCGTCCCGGCGACCACAACCCGCGCCGTCGCGGAGCCGAGCTGGTCCTGATAATTAAACAGAGCCGTGGCGTGCCGCCCCGGCCCCAGCGTCAGAGCCTTCGATCATTGATGCCGAGGCCGTATCATCCCCGGCACGATGTCCGAATTCGCCGGCCAATTCCCCAAAACCGCCGCCGCTATCGACGCCGGGCGATCGCAAAATCTCCACCTCGGCGCGCAGCTATACATCTCCCGCCACGGCCAGACCCTGGCTGATGCCGCGTTCGGCCAATCCCGTCCCGGCGTAGATATGACGCCCAATTCGATTCCCCTGTGGCTTTCCGCCGGCAAACCCTTCGCCGCCGTCGCCATCGCGCAGTTTTGGGAAGCCGGCCAACTCGATCTCGACGACCCCGTCGTCCGATTCATCCCAGAATTCGCCGCCAGGGGAAAGCAGGCCGTGACCATTCGCCATCTGCTGACTCACACGGCTGGGTTGCGCTGGGTGGAATGGTCGCCATCCTGGCAGGAGATGATTTCGCGAATCTGCAACGCTCCCCTGGAGCCGCGATGGATTCCCGGCCAAACGGCCGGATATCACCCGTTCACCACCTGGTACCTCCTCGGCGAAATTATCCGCCGGCTCGATCCCACTCATCGCCCCTACGAAGCGTTCATTGCCGAGGAAGTTTTCCGGCCATTGGGTATGACCGATTGTTTCTTCGCCATGTCGCCGGACCAATACCGTGCTTACGCCGCCCGCATCGCACCGCTGGAACTTACCAACCAATCAAACGGCCGCCCCGCATTTTTCGACACGCAATCCGGCTGCGCCGTCTGCTCCCCCGGCGCCAGCGGCCGTGGTCCAGCTCACCAACTCGGCCGATTTTACGAAATGCTTTTGGCCCATCCCGGCGCGCCGGGACTGCTCAAGCCGCAAACGGTGGAAACCCTGACTTCCCGGCAACGCATCGGGATGCACGACATCACTTTCAAGCACATCATCGACTGGGGACTCGGTTTCATCGTCAACTCCGCCCACTACGGCGAAGCCATCCCCTATGGCTTCGGCAATCGCGCATCCCTCCGCGCCTTCGGCCACGGCGGAAGCCAATCCTCCGTCGCCATGGCCGACCCCGAATATGGCGTGGCGATCGTCGTCATCTTCAACGGAATGCCCGGCGAAGACGCCCACCAGCGCCGAATGCGGGCCACGCTGGAGGCGGTGTATGAAGACCTGGGCATCGGGGGAAAAAACCGAAACCTGAAATCCGAATAACAAATCAAGCCCGAATGACCAAATCCGAAACGAAGACCGTTTCAATCATTCGGATTTCGGTTTTGATTCGCCATTCGGATTTCTGATTTCTGATTTTATCCCATAGTACGTTCGCGCGAACCGCTTCAGTTCCTCGTTGTCCCGCCACACCACGGCGTTCTTCGGCATTCCCGCCAGCCACGCCTGGTCGATGGACTGATTCGGATCGCTCGTGTCCACGTCGAACACCGTCTTGTAGTGCAGCCGCGACATCGGGACCTGGTACCAGAATGCACCCGCGTCGCCGACGAGATCGAGTGATTGATCGTCCTTCAGCGTCCGAGTGTCGAGCATTCGGAATCCCTCCAGGTTCTCACGGCCGATGAGCGATACCTTGTCGTGGTCCGTTTGCAGGTATCGCGTCATTTTGCCGATCAGCATCGCGATGGAAAAACAGGCCAATCCCACCGCAATCACGGCGCACAGCGCCGTCCAGCCGCGCGATTCATATTGGGCAATGAGCAATGCGATCATCGGAATAATCATCACCATGAAGCGGCTTTGGAGGTGGGTGAAGCAAAGCCAGAAGCCGGTCTGAACGATCAGCAGGATCGCCAGGCAAATCGTCGCCTGATTTTTACGGGTCAGGATGACCGCTGCGCAACCGAGCGGCAGCAGGACATATCCGTATCTCCAATCGGCGACGACCTGGTCCCACAAAGCCCGTATCCGGCCGGCCGGCGAACGATACGCCACGTCCGGGAGGTACGCCTGCCGCCATCGCTCGGCCTGCACGCCGCTGAAATCTCCCTTCCCAAATACGCTCATCGCCTCGGGAAAAACGGGATTGCCGGTCCATTGCCAATTGCGAATGAGCCACGGCGAAAGAACCAGTAAGCCCATCGCCAAATACAAAACGCATCCAACCAAATATTTTTTCCCAGCGCAGATGACGACCGGCGCCGCGAGCAGAAGTGGAACCACCGACAGCTTGGTCCCCATTGCGAATCCCGCCATCGCTCCGGCGATCAGAAATTCGCGCCAACCGCGCCCTCGAATCGCCCAGCCGATCGCCAGAATTCCGAACAGCAGCGTTCCGCCATCGTTGTATGAAACGGCAGCGAGCAATCCCGTCCACGGGATCGCGGCGGTAATTAATCCCGCGACGATCCCGCGTTTTCCCCCGCCGGCCAATCCGTACACCGCCCACGCGGCCACGCCGCAGATCGCGGTGTGCATCAGTTGCGCCAGATACATTCCCGCCCAGGGGCCGCGCGATCCGCCGTGCAGCCACATCGCCAGCAGGTATTGCATCTCCACGTTGAACGGAAAATACGAAAAGACGTTGTGATGCAGCGGAATGATTCGGCCGGCTTCGTACCATTCGCGCGGCACCTGGAGATGGTATTCGACGACATCGTAGCCGTTGGGCTCATCACCCCACAAAAGCCCCGGCGGGAAAAACGCCGCGAGAGTCACCACCCCCGCCACCGCCGCGGCGGCAATCCACAACCATCCCCAACCTGCCGGCTCAGTAACCCATGGGGCTAGATTGCGATTCCTGTTGCGGGCGAAGAGAAGGATGACGGCAATCGCCGCGCCAGTCCCGACGATTCCGAATGCCCACCACTGATTCATCCAACCGATCAGCCCCAGCACCAGAATTGCAAGACTGGTGATTCCAATCCCCAGCGCGACGCAGGTTGCGCCGGCAGGCGATGAGATCTCGGGCCGCAGAAATCGCCAGAAAATCCAGCCGATTCCGCCCATGGATATGAGCCACAGGACGGCGCAGCCTCCATCCTGCAGGAGCCGGTAAATCGCCAGTTCCCACGACGGCCCGGCCAGTCCAAAAAAAATTGCCAGAAAAACCGCTGCGCCGATGGCCATCGCGCCGGCGCGAGATTTGAGACATCCGGTCCAGGTCACGCTTCGTGCCCGTCACTTTTGTCCACGTCGTCCAGGGCGTGGTCTTCCAGCTTGAACAGCTTCTGAACCGCGTGCAGATACTGCGACATCGGCGCATGGCCGCCGTCGCCGTCGCGCATCGCCTGAACCGGATCATGCAGTAGCTTGTTGACGATGCGCCGCATCAGGTCTTCCAACTGGCGCTTGTCGTCATCCGACACGGCCGAGAGTTTGCCGACGATCCGCGTCAATTCCTCCTGGGCCAAGGCGTGAGACCGCTGATAGAGTTGATCGATCAGTGGCCCGACCATCCGCGCCCGGTGCCAGGCGACGAATTCGTTCACGTGCTGCTCGACGATTTTCCCGGCCGACTCGGCAGCGGCGCTGCGCTGGTCCTGCGTCGCCATCACGGCCTGCTGCAAATCGTCGAGGTTATACAGATAAACGTTCTCGATCTTCCCCACATCCGCCGCCACGTCGCGCGGCACGGCGATGTCGATCAAAAAGACCGGCTTGTACCGTCGCCGGCGCATCACACCCTCGAAGACCGCGCGGGCGATGATCGGCTGGGTCGAGCCAGTGCTGCTGACCACGATGTCAGCAACCGCCAGGTGATCGGCCAAACGATCCAGCGCCACCGCTGCGGCGCCGAAATTCTGGGCCAGCGACTCCGCCTTCGCGGCATCGCGGTTGCAGACCAGCAGCTTGCTCGGCTTCAGCGCCGCCAGATTCTCCAGCAGCAGGCCCGCCATCTTTCCCGCCCCGATGCTCAGCACCGTCTTATCGGAAAATCCGTCAAAAATGCGGCGGGCATATTCCACGGCAACGGTGGCGACGGAAGATCGGCCTTCGCCGAGCGTGGTCTGGCTCATGACCTGCCTGGCCACGGCCGATGCCCGCTGAAACAGCGGATGGAGCATCGGCCCGGCGGTGCCGGCAACGCGGGCGGTTTCGTACGCCTCGCGCACCTGACCCACGATCTGAGTCTCACCCAGCACCATCGAATCCAGCGATGACGCCACGGAAAACAAATGGCTCACCACGTCGCGCTCGCTTTTTTCGTATAAGCTCGATTGCAATTCCACGAGATTCACGTCGCGGCCGGCGGCGAGGAATTCGGCCAACTCCGATGCGCGCGGATGGCCGTGCTTTTGGCGAACCAGATACAATTCCACGCGGTTGCACGTGGACAGGAGCACCGCCTCGCATTGGCCGAACCGATCTCGCAACGCCGCCAGCGCTTCCCTCCGCTGCGGCGGGGAAAAGTTCAGCTTCTCGCGCAGCTCCAGCGGGGCGGTCTTGTGATTCAGTCCCAGAAGCATCAATCGCTGCATTAGTCGCTACCGCCCATTGGGCATACACAATACCGCCAGCATCGTCGCGATCATCAGCGCGAATCCCACGATGCTGAGCATCGCCGATTTCCGGCCCCTGACCGCCGGGGTGATCGGCGTGTGCAGGGCAATCGCATACACCACCCAGCCCGTAAATGCCAGAATCACCTTGGGGCTGGTCATCCAGTGCGGCCCCAGCTGCGTGTTACCGCCTTTTTCCAGAATCTTGACCAGCCCCGTGATAATTCCGACGGTCAGGAGAGCAAAACCAAAGCTTAAGGCCCAATGCGTCAGGTTTTCCAACCGTTCCAGACTCCCCATCGGCGCCGAGCTGATGGCGGCTTTGCGCCGGAGCTTGGCGCTGGCGAGGAGATACATCGTTCCGACGCCGGCCGCCACCCCGAACGCCGCCACGCCGGTAAAACTGCTTAGCCGATGCGCCAGGTTCCACAGTTCGTCCGGCTTGGTCGCACGCGGTTTGATTTTGCCGAACAAACCCGCCCAGAGCAGCATCACAATCACGATCGGCATCAGAAACCAATCCAACCCCGGAATCGGCCTGGCGCGCTGGACGTACAGCGTGAACCCCGCCAGCATAATCGCCAACGCCACCAGGGCTTCAAAATTATCCTCCAGAGGAAGCCAGCTTCCCCGTCGCCAGCAGTGCCAGATCAATGCGCCCAGCGCCAGGCAAATTCCGAAATATGCCATCGACTTGGCCGCCAGGCGCAGGGAGTTGGTGGGTCTCCATAATCGGGCTACGGAGATTGCGCCGCCCAGCACGAACAGGCCGATCGCGCCCGACAACAGCGCAAACTGACCGGCATTCGGAGGCATCGGAGCGGTCATCCAACTCCTCCCGCCTCGGATTGGAACTCCGGAAGATCGGCAAATTTCCCCCGCAGCCATTTACGCAGCCCATGCATCCCGCCGGACTCCAGGGCCACCGCGGCGTCGGGCGTTGCCAGCGCGCGGAAAATCTCTCGCCGCCGCGAGATCGGCAACCCGCTGCTTTTGATCTTCGGCCGAAGCTGCTTCATCGCCTCCGCCAACTTCACCCACTCATCGGTCACGCCCCCCGCGAGCCGATCTCTCAGCCCCGCCGCCAGCGCCGGCGACCCGCTGGCCGACACCGCCACGGTAATCGGTCCGCACCGCAGAATCGCGGGGATAATAAAATCGCCCGGCTCATCCTCCTGCTCATCGCCCCGCTGCACCCAAATCCCGCGTTTGCGGGCCTCGGCCACCACGGCGTCGTTCACCACCGCCGAATCGGTCGCCGCAAAAACCAGTTCCGCGCCGTCCAGATCGGCCGGCTCGAAATTGGCGAGCTTTTTCTGGAATTCCTTCGGAAATTCCCGAACGAACTTTGGAGCCACGGCCCGGACGGATTTGGCCCCCGCCGCGAGGATTCCCGCCGCTTTGCGAGCCGCGACGGCTCCGCCGCCGACGATCACCACTCGGCGCTGCGAAACATCCAGAAATATCGGGTAAAGATGCGACACGGGCATCGAATTCTAACCAAGTCGTGCCCGCCTGTCGCCCGCGCTCTCTCGGCAGGGCCGATGAAGACCGGCCATCGAAGACGGGACGGTGATTCAACCACAGAGCCGGGCGTGTCGCCCCGGTCCGGGTCGACACTGCCCGGCACTGTCGAAAAACTCCAACGGATTGATCCACCGATTTATATCCCGTCCACCGGCGATCCGGCTGGCGCGCCGCTTGCATTTCGTAATGGCGACAAGGTCGGACGGCGAATTTGTGACAAAGTGTCCCGTCGCATCCGACGTGTTTTGCTTTTGGACGGATATTCCGTCCGAGGAGGAATTCATGCCTCGTGGCGACAAATCGTCCTATTCGAACAAACAAAAACGGCAAGCGGAACATATTGAGGAAGGCTACGAAAAACGCGGCTTAGGCAAAAAGGAGTCGGAGCGGCGCGCCTGGGCCACGGTGAACAAGAGCACGCACGGCGGCAAGCGAAGCGGCTCGGGCCGCGGACGCTCCGAGGATCATTCGTCCTATCACAAGGGCGGACGCCTCGGCGGCCGTGCATCGGCATCGCGGCCGGCCAGCGCCCGCAGGGCGTCGGCCCGCAAAGCCGCCCGAACACGCGCTCGGTCCTGAAATTGAGCCGAGAACATTCACATCGCCCAGACCCAGGCGGCCGGGGCCGCCGAGGGCGTGTGGGCGCATCTGTCGCATTAGCAAGCAGCGTTGGGAATCAGCGCTGCTTGATTGGAACCCGGCGTGACCGACACACCGGGTTTTTTCTCGCTAATGCCGGCGATTGGTCCGAACCGTCTTCCTCCGAAAGCAGTTGGCCGCGTGATCGTTGACGATTCCGACCGCCTGCATCCATGCATAGACGATGACAGGGCCGACGAATTTGAATCCTCGCTTCTTCAGCGCCTTGGATATCTCTTCGGAGAGCGGAGTCTTGGCGGGCACATCGCCGCTGTTCTGAATCGGCTTCCCGCCCACCCAGTTCCAGACGAAGTTCGAAAACTCCTCTCCCGCGGCTTGCATCGCGAGATAGGCGCGAGCGCCGCCGATGGTCGCCTCGATCTTGGCGCGGGATCGAACGATGCCGGGATTTTTCAGGAGCCGCACCACATCCGCTTCACGAAAGCGCGCGACCGCTTCCGGATCGAAGTTCTTGAACGCCTTACGAAATGCGTCGCGCTTTCGGAGAATGATGCTCCAGGAAAGCCCCGCCTGAAATCCATCGAGCATCAGTTTTTCCCAAAGCGCCCGGCTGTCGTACTCCGGCACGCCCCATTCTTCATCGTGGTAAGCTTGCATGAGCGGATCGTTCTCCGCCCAGGAACAGCGATGCACCGTTTTCTTGGATGTGGTCATTGGCATGGCCGCGAATCATAAAACAAACCGGTTCTGAATATCCACGGATTCCGTATGTCCCAAAATGCAGGAAATCTCACGCGGAGGCGCAAAGGCGCAGAGATTTTATTCCTTTTCACCCTCTGCGCCTCGGCGCCTCTGCCTGAACTCGTCTTTGTTATGCTGTGCTTATGAAAAAGACGAGTAAAAAGACGCCCATCGAGAGATTCCTGGCTCTTTCCGATGCCGAGAGGGCGGCGGAAGTCGCGCCCTTCGAGAAGGAAGATCTCGGCCGGGGCCTGCCCGGCCGGGCGCTCACGCCGGCAGAACGTAAACGGTGGAAGGCCGTCAAGCGCGCCCTCGGTCGGCCCAGAATCGGCCAAGGCGCGGCGATCGTCCCCGTCAGCATCGAGCGCTGACTGCTCCAGCAAGTCGACGCCTTCGCGCGGGCAAATCATCTGAAACGATCGCAAATGGTCGCCGGAGGATTGCGCCTCGTGATGCGGAGAAGAGCGTCCCGAATTTTTATACAGATTGATCCGCATTCGGCTCGCCTATACGATGTGTTTCCTGGTCAGGAGTTATGGAACTTACCGATGCGATTTCGCTGGGACCGGTATAAAGCGGCCGATAATCGGCGGAAGCATCGCGCTTCGTTTGAAGAGGCGTGCACGATCTTTTCGGACGAATCGATTTTGACCGTGCACGACGAGAAGCATTCCAAGCAGGAGGATCGTTGGGCAAGTATGGGAATATCGGTGATGGGTAGAGTCCTGGTCGTGATCCATACGTGGCCCGAGCTGGACGAATCGGGTGATGAAATCGTGAGAATCATTTCCGCTCGCCGAGCCAATGAGCGCGAGCGGGCAACGTACCTGGAGCGAAAGCGATGAAAAAACACTACGACTTTTCCAAGGCCGTCCAAGGCAGGCTGTATCGGCCGGCAAAAACGTTGCAGGTTCCCATCTACCTCGATGATGACGTGCGGCAAAAACTGCTCGGTAAAAACAGGCATGCGGGGGCAAATCTGACAAAACTTGTCAATGCGATACTGCGATCACAGATGGGCGTTGTGGAAATGCTGAAATAGCCCATGAGCGATGAAAACGAGCAAGTTATCACGAACTAATCGATTTTGCCGGCTCGCCCGTTTTTGGGAGACGCACGATCTGACGGACTTTGAAAACGAGCTGGAGGAAGTGACCGAGCCCGCGTTTTCCAGCGATGATTCAATTCGCCTGCACTTACAGTCGCGTGACGCCAAAGCGGTTCGCCGGCTCGCCGAATCCAAAGGCGTTTCCCAGGCTGAACTGATCCGCCAATGGGTATTGCAGAAATTGGGCCGCCGCAAGCGGAGCGGTCACGCGAGAGATTGAGGCCGCGGTTCGAGTCGTCGACAAGCTGGACGGGAAATTCCTTCTGCTTTTGCAGCCGGTTGACGAACCAGATTGATGAATGGCATAATTTCTATTGGGTTTCCGACATCTTCACCTAAGCGAGGTTCAGCATGGCAATTTCCAAGCGATCGGCAGAACGAGCTGTGTCCGGTCTCAAGCGGCTTTTGCCCATTATTGAACAACAAAAAACGCGAGATGTGTCTGAAGCTGACACCGTGACATTGGTGAAGGACGTCATGGCAGAGGTGTTCGGATTTGATAAATACACAGAAGTAACCAGCGAGCATACGATTCGTGGTACTTATTGTGATCTCGCGGTCAGCATCGAAAAAAAGATCATCGAGCTTGCAGAAGTAAAATCAGCCGGTACGACCTTAGATGATCGACACGTCAAACAGGCGATTGACTACGCTGCAAACGAAGGGGTTGTCTGGGTTGTACTGACCAATGGTTCTGTTTGGCGGCTTTATCAAGTTTTGTTTGCGAAGCCGATCGACAAGCGACTGCTCATAGAGGTGGACCTAACTACATTGGATTTGAAGAGAGACGATTGCACGGAATGCTTGGCCCCGTTCATGAAAGAAGGGTTTGTCAAGGGGGTGCAAGACGAGTTGCGAGACCGACAAGATGCCACCAGCCGATACCTACTCTCTGCATTGATACTGAACAACGACAATATCGTCGGCGCAATTCGTCGCGAGCTTAGGCGCGTGGTGGATGTTTTGGTGGGGGATGAGGAAATCCTCAAAGTGCTTCGTAGCGAAGTAATCAAGCGCGAAACCGTGGAGGGTCCAGAGGCAGAAACAGCCGTCCGGCGCGTCAATCGAATGGCATCGCGCAACTCACGTAGCAAAACGGCCATTCAAGCGCCGCCCGAAGTTACGGAGAAGGTTGTCCCTGCCTCTGAATCCGCTGTCGTGACGCCGTCATGCGACAGTTCCCCTACTTTGGGACAGAGCACTCCCTAAGATATGAACACGGAGAAGCTGACTTGGAACGCCGGTGGACGCGCGCCCATATCTTTGTCAGTGAACGAACGTCAACAATGAAACGATAGCTGCGTAAAAGATCGGGAATGCAAAAAGCGAAATCCGATCGGTGCGAGTGGCAAGAGCGGAATTGCCCTGTCGGAACAGCCGTAGTGAAACGCACGATTGCAGCAGAGACAGAAAGATGACGAACAAACTGAAAAGGTGGATTTTGTCAGCGAGAGTCAAATAGGGCATTTCCGGCAGATTGCTCGTCGTAACAATCTCCGAACTTACAGCGCCGAAGATTGCTGCCACGCCGACGCCGAACCGCGGATCTGTTTCGCTTGGCTTGAGCACGAAGGACAGGAACGCGATCGCGACTGAAATGAATAGTGCCAGGAATGTCTTTATATAAACCGAAAAACTGTGGCGCGAAATATGAATTGAACAATACAGGCGAGAATAAGCCGACGTTTTATCGAACGGCTGCGAAGGGTCTCCAAAATTGGTTTCATATATGTGCTCACGAACCTCAAATCGTGGTCGATCGCAGGTCCAGCCGGCGAGTGTCGCCGCCGGCAGTCCGTTCATATTGTCGCGGTCGACAACGTATTGCAGCTGTCCCGATTCGTAATCTCCGTCCTCCATCTCGATAACCAACTGATGGTCATCCAGTGGATACCGACGATAGTCAAACGTGGTGTGGAAGGTTCCGCGGCAATGGTAGGAAACGTACTTGGCGCCATCCGCTTCCAGGTAATACGGATGCTCCTTCAAATCTAGGTTGCCGTTGAGGAATTCGATACTACTTGGGTCGATCTCACCTCGCCATCGCATCCAGACGTAAAAATCGGCTGTATAGGTAGACCTTTTCAAGTCCAATTCGTAAATGTCATTGATGTAAAATCCAACGAATGTGGGCTGCGGAGCGCTAGTTTGCGTGGCTGGCGCGCTCTGGGACTTTGCGACGCTCGTCGATGACCAAAAGAGGAGTAGGATCATCGTGCTCGCCGCTTGCAAACAAAATGGATACCGCATGCCTTCTCCGGACGATCAGGCCGTTCCCACCGGACACTATCACACTCGTTCGATTCTGTCTCGTTACCTACAGGGAGACGGGATTTGAACGTCAATGAGGGGGCTCAAACGATGGTTCCGGGCGCGACGACATTCGGAAACAACGGCTGTGCATCGCCAAGCTTCGTGCCGGCCGCGGGAGAGTTCTCGTACAGCCACGCCAATGTCTTGCCGGCTGCTTCGACTTTCAGTTGTGCCAATCCCTCGACCGCTTTTTGCGGGAGGATTGGGAGCAGGCCGATCAGGCATTTGTGGATCGAGCGTGCGGCCACGTTCAGGACCGTGTCCAGTCGCTTGGCCTGCGAGGGGTCCTTGGCCAATTTGAACGGCTCGGTGGAGTCGATGTAGCCGTTGGTCAGCCTGGCCAATTGCACGGGCAGTTCGGCGCATTGCTGCAACTCGACGCGGTCGTAGGCGGCGGCGAGTTGGGAGGGCAACTTTTCGCCGTGAGCGAGAATGTCGCGGTCGATTTGTTGCAGGTCGCCGGGCGCTGGGAGGACGCCGGCGCGGTAGCGGTCGATCATTTTGATCGTGCGGTTCAGGCAGTTGCCGACGACGTTTTTCAGCTCGTTGAAGGATTTGAGGAAATCGGCGTCGGTCCAGTCCAAATCGCTGCCGAAGGGGGCGGCGCGCAGCAGGTAATATCGCAGCGCGTCGAGCGAATAGGTGCCGATCACCTGGCGCAGTTTCGTCAGGTCGATGAAATTGCCCATCGACTTACTCATTTTCTTTCCGCCGCTGGTCCACCAGCCGTGGGCAAAAACTTTTTTGGGTTGCGGGAGATTGAGAGAAAACAAAATCGCGGGCCAATAGACGGTGTGGAACCAGAGGATTTCCTTCCCGATCACGTGAATGCTGGCGGGCCAGAATTTTTCGAAGAGGGTTTGGTCGGATGAGGCATAGCCCAGGGCGGTGATGTAGTTGCTCAGGGCGTCGATCCAGACGTACAGGACGTGCTCGGGATCGTTGGGCAGGGGAATGCCCCATTTCAGCGATGATCGGCTGATGGAGAAATCCTCCACGCCCTGCTTCAATTTGCTGAGGACCTCGTTGCGGCGAATCACCGGCTGGATGAAATCGGGGTTCTGCTCGATGTACTCAAGCAGACGCGGAACGTATTTTTTCAGGCGAAAGAAATAGCTTTTTTCGGAATACCGCGTCAGGGGCCGGCCGCTGATGGCGGATTTGTATTCGTGAGCCTTGGCGTCCGTTTCGGTGACGAATTCCTCCTGGCCCTCGTCGTACCAGCCTTCGTAGCTGCCGAGATAGATGTCGTCATTGGCCAGCAGTCGGCGGATGATTTCCTGCACCGCGGTCTTATGCCGCGGCTCGGTGGTGCGGATGAAATCGTCGTTGCTGATGCCGATTTCTTTCCAGAAGTTCTGGAAAACCGCGACCATGCGGTCGGCGAGGTCGCCCGGCGAAATGTTCTGCGCGGCGGCGGTTTTGACCATTTTGATTCCGTGCTCGTCGGTGCCGGTGAGGAAGAAGGTTTGCTCACCGTTGAGCCTGTGGAAGCGGGCCAGGGCATCGGTGGCAATGGTGGTGTAAACGTGCCCCAGGTGCGGCTCGCCGTTGGGATAATAAATCGGCGTGGTGATGTAAAAGGTCTTGCTCATGGGAAATCTTTCAAATGAGAGGCAACAAAAAAACCATCGTCGGATTCGACTGAAGACGCTGCGCACGGGATAGACTCACTCGGGGCGGACCTCGAGTGCGGCTATCCCAATCGCATCGCCATCAATCGGATCGAACGATGGTTCATAAACCGCATTATCGGCTTGATGCAACTCGGAATCAAGAGAAAACAAACACGAAGAGTTTTAGCCACAGATATAAATCAGATGCACACAGTTGAAAACAAAATCAAGAATTTGCCTTTGGGATTCTGATTGATCTGTGCTCATCTGATTTATATCTGTGGCCAAAATGTATTTTCTTGAAGCTATAATGACTCGCGATGCCGATGGAGATGGCTTTTGAAGGCTTGAATGATGTTCTTTCAGCGATCCGCGAGCGGGCGACGCCGTTGGATCGTAGCGGAGATTGGCCGGCGGAAGATCTGCGCGATCTGGGAGACGCCGGGGCGTGGCGGTGGTTCGTGCCGCAGCGGTTCGGCGGGGAGGAAATCGATCCGTTGGAACTGCACCTGCGCTACGAGGCGATCGCTTCTGCATCGGTGGCGACTGCCCTCATTGTTTCGCAGCGGGACTCGGCTATTGGGTTGATCGACGGGGCAGAAGGGTCGCCGCTGCGCGAAGCAATTCTTCCGGAGATGGGGCAAGGGGAATTTTTTGCGACGATTGGGATCGCGCAACTTACTACCAGTCAGCAGGGCGGATTGCGGGCGATCGCCGACGGGGGCGGGTATCGGCTCGAGGGAGTGATTCCGTGGTCTACCGGTGCGGCCAAGGCCAAGTTCGTCGTTGCTGGCGCGGTACTTGACGATGGGCGACAGATTCTGTTTGTGTTGCCGATGGACGTGCCGGGCGTTTTGGTTGGGGACCCGATGGAACTCGTGGCGTTGCGGGCGAGTTGGACGTCGCGCATCGAGTTGCCCGGTGTGCGGCTAGACCAGCGGTGGATTTTGCGCGGGCCGGTGGCCAAGGCGCTTGCGGGGCGGTCGCGGGGGGTTCCGCTGGGGCAGGCATTTTTGGCGCTGGGATTGTGCCGGGGAACGCTGGAGCTTATTTCGCGGCACGATTCGGATCGGGGACGATCGCTGGCGAGCCGGTTTGGCGATCAACTTTCGGCGGTGAGGAATGAAGTGTTGGAGCTGTGCAAACCGGGACGGGAAGCGGATGCGGCGGAAGCCGGGCCGCGAGTCCGTGCCTCTTGCAATGATCTGGCGGTGCGTATCACGCAGGCCGCGGTGGCGCTGCACAAAGGGTCGGCGCTGTTATTGGATCATCCGGCTCAGCGGCTGGCGCGCGAGGCGATGTTTTTTCTGGTCTGGTCGTGCCCCGATCCGGTGGTGGATTGCACGGTGAATGTTCTGGCGGATGGGGACATGGGGAAATAAATAGGCCGCACGGCGGAGGGTTAGTGCCGTGCGGCCTGGCGGAGGAGGAAACGAGGCTTGTTGGCGAAGTTCGTGAGGTTCACGAACGACGCCTTTTGTATTATCAACCGTCTCAAACATCCCTGATGTCTAACATCATCAACATTGATTTCATCCTTCCTGCGTGTGGAAGAACAAAAGTTGTGCCACGGGGCATTATTGGAGACAATCGCTCCCGCTCGCCGACGCCTGATTCTGGGTCAAATGGCCGATTTCGGTCTGGTTCTCGCGGGTTTGGGGCGGAAGATTTTGATTTTCAGATGTGCTGGACAGGCTCGATGAATCAAAGGGTGTCGATGGGAAGTCGACGAAACATGCGGCAAACCCGCGTTGGGTGCGCATCAACTACGCAATTCTCGGCCGCAGGCGTTCTTTGTGCGGCCTTCATCATTCTTGCGCTGGCTGGAGGATGCCAACCGACCAAGGTCACCAAATCGGCCCACATCGTGCCCGGAACCACGATCCAGGCCATGGATATGAACAGTCCGCTGGAGCCGCAGGAAATTGGCGGGGCGGTGCAGCTTTCGGCGGCGAAGAATGAATGGATCAGCTTCGCTGTGCGCATCGGCAACTTGCCGCAAACAAATCTCAAGCCGGCTCTGCAACTCCACGTTTCGCCGACGATGGCGATGGAGAATTTCTCGGCCTATCAGGTTCTGCCGATGCCGGTGGCTACCAACCGCGCTGGTTATGTTCGACAAACCGGATTGGCCGCGGGCGCGAAGCTGTTGCCGCGGGCGCTGTTGCCGATGCGATGCGAGAACGGGGTTGTGGATCTTTCGACTTTGCGCAATCCCGCGCATCCATTTGATCCGCAAAGCCGTGCTGATGGAGATTCAAAGCCGGCGATCGTCTGGATCGACATTCATGTTCCCAGCGACGCGCCGACCGCGGATTACACGATCACGTGCGGGTTGGGATTTCCTGGGCAAACGCCGGCGCCGTCGGGCGTGCAGGTTTCGCTGCACGTTTTCGATTTCGCGATTCCGCAAGATCGCCACCTGCTGATGGTGAGCGACATTAACTGGGATCGCCTTCGGCAACTTTATCCAGACAATTTCGAAGCGATCACGCCGCGGCTGATGAACCGGGACGACCACACCTATGCGGCGGCGATCAAAACATTGGATCAATTGGTTTCGCTGGCGGAGCGGAATCGGACCGAGGTGGTTGCGCCGCGCCTGCAGCCGACCGTCAAGTGGCCTGTGACGGAGACGCCGGAGGTAGACTGGTCGGATTTCGATACGATTGTTTCGCCGTGGCTGAGCGGGGATGCATTTGCGGACAAGGCGCCGCTGGGATATTGGCCGCTGCCAGGCGTGGATTATCTGAACAATTATGACGCGGCCAGCCAGCGCGAGTATTGGTCGAACGCCTCGACGCATTTCAATCGGCAGGATTGGTTGAGTCGCTCGGCGGTATTTCTGCCGAAGCGGTCGCCGGGGCGGGCCACGGCGCTGGAAAGCATTCAGCTTTCGATGGCGGCGCGGGCAATCCTGGATACGCATCCACTCGTGCGCGTGGGCATTCCGCTGGAGGACGATCAACTTCAATTTGCTTCATCGGACGACCCGCTGGCGCTGAATCCGGCGACGGTTGGCCGAATTATTTCGCTGGCGCCGGGGCTGGTGTTCGATTCGCCGACACAATCGTGGCCGACGGAATTGCGCCGGCCGGAACATTGGCTGCAGAGCGACGCGCCGGGGCTGGACCCGTACATCGGCGCGGGAACCAATGAGCAGGACGTGCGGCTTTGGGCATGGCTGGCGTACCTGCGGCACGCGGATTTGATTCGCTGGTCCGATGCGTTGCCGGACCAGGACGATCCAACCGCGGCGGCCGATCCGAGCAAACTGACGTGGTTTTATCCGGGGAGTTGGTTCGGCGTGGACGAGCCGGTGGCGAGCATTCAACTGAAATGGCTTCGCCGCGCCCAGCAGGATTACGAATATCTTTTGCTGGCGGAGCAGCGTGGAATGCGGACGGATGCACTGCTGCTGGCGCGATTGATTACCCGGCAGGTGGAGCTTCGGCCGGTGCAGGCGCCCGACCCGGAATACGAGCTGCTCAGCGGGACGGTGGATCAAAAGACCTGGGACGAGGCGCACGCGCTGCTGGCGCGGGCGATATTGGTGTGTCCGCCGGCCGCGTCGCCGGATGATCCGGCGGTCAAGAGCCGGGAAAGCGATCTGAATCTCGACATCGTTCGCTGGCAGGAGCCAAAGGAAAGGCCGTACGTTTTGCCGCGGACGGCGGAGTGGTTCTGGGACGATCCGAGCCGGTCCAACGGAGACAAATGGGCATTTTTGCGGCTGGGCGTGGATATCTACAACGCCGGCGATAGTCGGCCGGATCAAAATCAATTGAGATGGACCCGGGCCGGGGATGCGTGGCAATTCAAACCGGAGCCGCAACTCATCGGCGCGCTGCGAACATATTGGGTGCAGCGTTTTTCGATGAACGCGCGGGTGAACCTGGACCGCATCACGCCGGATTCAAGAAGGCCGATCGAGATCACCTTCGTCGATGGGTACACGCGCAATGCGTACGTGACCCAGGCGGCGCTTCCGGTTGCGACGAGCGCGCGGCGAGAGGGAAATCTTCGCATCGACGGCAACCTGGACGACTGGAGCGGCGACGATCTGATTCACGATGGCCAACTGACCAAGATGATGGATCGGCCGTCGATTCAGCATTGGCGGATCGAGCCGTCGTCGCAGACGTCGCAGATTTACACGGGATGGAGCGATGATGATTTTTACGTTGCGTTTCGCGTGAACGGTGTTTCGCCGCGGCAGGCGCTTCACCAGAATTTCGTGAACTACGAATTTCGCCGGGCGTGGGGTGAGGACCTGTGCGAAATATTGGTGCAGCCGATCTACGATGACAATTCGCTGGGGCCGCTGACGTACGTGGTGTGCAAGCCGAACGGCGTGTGCATGGTGAAGCGCCGGCTGGACCCGCGGATGAATGCCGATCCCTGGCGTGAAATCGACGGGACGGCGGTGCGTTATTCCGCCGACCCGCGGCAGGGCGCGTGGCCCGGTGAAGTGGCCATCCCCTGGCAACTTTTGCTCAACGGCAACTCCGTCAAGCCGCGGCTTTTGCGGTTCAATTTTATCCAGCACATGCAGAGCAACGGCGAGTCGGCGAGTTGGGCGGGGCCGATCGACTTCGATCGGGACGATTCCTTTATGGGACTCTTGTATTTACAGGAGTTAAGCGCACCGGGGCTGCATCGGTAATGACCGCGTCGATGCAATTCGATCATCTCGCCCAACTTAACTACGTTTGCTGAGGACACGGGCCGGCGCAAGTCTATTTTTCGTTTGCTGAGGGGAAATACGGAGGTAGGATATGTGGGTTCGCCCCGTACGGAGAGTCCCAACATTCAATCCGGCGGCGATGTTCTCGGTGGGTCACGTTTTCTTGATTTGATCTAAGGAGAGAAAGATGTTTCGCAATGTCAAGAACAAAGTTCTGTTCCTTGTTCCAGCGGCCTTGGCCGGCGTTATTTTCGCCGCCAATGCGCGGGGCGCCAGCATCACCAACGGAAATTCGTCGTTGACAATTAATACGAACGGGGTTCCGTTTATCTCTCAGTGGATCGTCGATGGCGTTGACCAATACGGCGGATCGCCCGCCGGAGGCGAATCGTTACTTTTGGACATCAATGGATCAAGCTCATTTACGACGCTTGACGAACTGACGGTGACGGGCTCCTCCTTCAGCGACGGAGTCGCATCGGTCAGTTACCAGGGGACCGGGTTCACGATGACGGTGACGGACATTCTCACCGGGGGCAATGCCGGCAGCGGCAGTTCAGCGGTCAATGAACAGGTCGCGGTGAATAACACCAGTGATTCGTCCATATCGCTCGATTTCACCGATAACGTCAACCTAAACGTGGATGCAACGCCGGATGACGACACGCTGACCGTGACCTCGAATACTGCGACCCAGACAGACCCATTGGGGACGACAGTGCAATTCGTTTACACCCCTTCGGCAACATCCGTCGCGGCCGGCAACCATGGCAATTCGGGGTCTCTTTTAGATACCTCCCTCCCTGCGGTGTTCACGGGTGATGATGCATTCGATTACAATTTGAGTGCGGAACTTGCCCCAGATGGTTCGCCGGGTGATTCGGCGATTTTCAGCCTCGGGGAAACGGTCACCGGCGCCACGTCAGGCGCGTCGGTGGTGCCGCTACCGAATTCCGCGGGCGCCGCACTGGCAACGCTGGCGGGATTGGGCGCGATCGGAATTGTTCGCCGCGCGCGGCGGGCGATGGTTTAATCAAGATCTTTTCATCGAAATACGCGATGGCCCCGGGAGCAAGCTCCCGGGGCTTTTGTTTTGGGGAAGATGAACGGGGTGGGGGATTCGGTTAGAAATACGGGTGATGACCGATGTCGATCAGCCGCGCACGGGCGTTTTCAGAACCATCGCGTTGCTCGCCGGCAGCGTTGCGCTGCTGACGCTGGCGTTCGCGCCGGTGGATCAGTTCTATCTGGCGTGGGTGGGACTAGCGCCATGGCTGGTTTTTCTGGCTGGGGCCAGGTCGAAGAAATCGGCGTTCTTCTGGAGCTGGGGCGCGGGCACCGCCTTCTTTACGGCAAACATGTGGTGGATGTCCTACATTAGTTGGCCCGGCATGGCGGCGCTGATGATCTTCTGCGGGTTGTATTGGGGGTTGACGGCCCTGGTCATTCGCGGGGCGGGATTGTTACGAGGGAGAATCTTGAGCGGCGTGCTGGGGATTGCCCTGGTGTGGACGGCGTTTGAATGGCTGCGGGGTGTGATCTTCACCGGATTGCCGTGGCTGTTTCTGGGACAGACGCAAACCCCGAATCTCGGCATGTGCCAGATCGCGGATATCGCCGGAGTGTATGGAGTAAGCTTCTGGGTGGTAACGCTGAACGCGCTGGTGGCGATGGCGTGGTTGAATCGTGATCGGCCCAAGCGGCTGATTCCGGCGGCCGCGGCGCTGTTGGGAATGCTGATCGTCATCGCGGGGTATGGGGTCTATCGCATGGCGCAAACGCCGCGGTCGCTGTCGCCGGGGCCGACGGTCGCGGTGGTTCAGGCAAATGATCCGCAGAGCAATTCCGGCGAAAAGGGCGCGACGATTTCACAGCGGCTGGCATTTCACGTGGGGCAAACGATTTCGGCCATCGACAGGAACCCGGGGAAAATCGACCTGGTGGTCTGGTCGGAAACGATGATGTGGCCGCTGAACCATGAGGCGCGGGAGATGGATTCGGTATGCGAGGATCTGTATGAACGCATCAGCCGCCTCTGTGCAAAATATCACGTGGCGCTGGTGACGGGTGGGGATTACGCCGCGGACTGGCGATCGGAAGTTCGCGACGGCGAGTCGGATGTGGTGGCGCACGACAAACGGAACACGGCTTATTTTTTCGATCGAGAAGGCCGGATGGACGATTCCCTGGGGCACCGATACGATAAGATTCACCTGGTTCCGTGGGGAGAATATATTCCAGGGAAGGACTGGGCGAATTGGCTCTACCGGCTATCGGTGGCGCTGGGGCCGAGGTATTACGCGGATTATGTCATGCAACCCGGCAAGAGCGATGCGCTGACCGTTTTTCATCTGACGGGCGACGACGGACAGGAATGGCGATTCGTAACGCCCATTTGCTTTGAGGATATCGATGCCCGGATTTGCTCGGCGATGTTTCGTCCCAGAGGCGCGGAGGGAAAGCGGGCCGATTTTCTGGTGAACTTGACCAATGACGGGTGGTTCAAGGCTAATGAGAATGCGCAACATCTCCAGGCGGCGATCTTCCGCAGCATCGAGAACCGCGTCTGGACGGCGCGCAGCGTCAACACCGGCATCAGCGGGTTTATTGATTCCAACGGCCTTCCGAGCGATCTTTTACCGGTCCGCGAGGAAGGAACCAGCGTCGAGCAGATCATGATCGACCGGCGATTGACATTCTATACGAAGTTCGGCGATCTGTTCGCCGGAGCGTGCGTCGGCGGCTCGGCGATCCTCGCGGCATGGGCATGGTTCGAATACAAGCGCAAAGAGCAGAGGTCATGAAAAAAACGATCGGCGTGTTGTTGGTGATGGTCGTCGCAGGGTGCGCATCGCATCCGAAGTATGATCCGAAAATTCCGGCGCCTACCCCGCCGGTGGCGGCGGCGCCGAAGTATTCGCCCAGGCCAATCGACCCGAAGCTGCGCGCCGAGGCGATCGCGGAACTGATGTCGGAAACGAATTCGCCGGACCCGTTCCTGCGAAGCAATGCTATCGAGGCGCTGAGCGATGTCGATCCATCGGATGCGGCCAATGCCGTGTTGACGGGGTTGCACGATCCGGACGCGCCGGTGCGCTTCGCGGCGGCGATGGCCGCGGGACAAATGAAATTGGTGGACGCGTATGAGCCGCTCCGAGCGATGGCCTACGATCCCAACCTGCGGGTACAGGCCGGCGTCCGGTTCGCGCTGTATCGCCTGGGCGACACCCGGCTGAGCCATGACCTGGAAAAACTGGCGGAGGCGCCCGATCCACATGTTCGCGCAACGGTGGCCATGGTGCTGGGATTTCTGAAGAACCCGTCGGCCACGCCGATGCTGGTGAGGCTGTTATCGGACCTCGTTCCGGCGGTGAGGCTCGAGGCGGCGGAGGCGCTTTGGCGATTGGGCGATGAGCGCGGCCTGACATATTTGGTTGCCTATTCCATCAGCGCGTATCCGGACGATCAGATGGTCGCTCTGCAAGCTCTTGCCGAAACGGGAGACCAACGCGTCATTCAACATATAAGGGGCGAATTGACGAATGATTATGTTGAAGTATCGCTGGCGGCGGCGAGGGGGATGGGAATGCTGGGATCCGACGAAGGATGGAACATTGCGGTGCCGGCCGCCAGCAGCAAAGACCCGCGGCAGCGGTCGCTGGCGGCACTGGCGATGGGGGCGATCGGACGGTCGGACTTGCAGGGGTACTTGGCCGATTTATTAAAGGACCCGCAGGCGGAGGTGCGAATCTCGGCGGCAACGGGAATATTGCAGTTGCGGGCCCCCACCGTGTCCAACGCCTATTGACCGCAACTCGATTGACGGGCGGGAATTGGAAGGGATGGGGCACAGCGGGCCAATTGAAAAAACTTGACAGGAATAAGCCTATCATTAGGATAGTTTGGCCCCACAAAGGCGGAGTTTCGCTGGGGTTTGTGGGAGCAGTCCAAGGAGCAGCATTTGAGCCCCCTTACGAAATTGTTTGTCGTGTTACTGGTGATCGTGTCTATGTTGAACGCGGCGGCGATCGTCGTGTTCGTGAACAAGGCGCAGCCATTGCAGCCGCTGTTGGATGCGGCGAATCAGCAGTTGTCGTCCGAGCGGATGCAGGCGGCGTCGAATCTGGCGGCCAAGCAAAAGGCCGAGGACCAGTACAACGCCGAGGTGCAGCAGCACGAGAAGGACAACACCAACTACGCCACCGATATCGCCGGCTGGCAATCGAAGCTGAATGAAGCGCGCGTCACGATCGCCCGCCTGAACGCGGACAACACCAACTTCCAGGCGGCGGTGAACACGGCCAACAGCAACGTGCAGTTGACGACTTCCACCGCCAACAAGCTGCAGGACCAGGTGACGCAGCTTCGCACGTCCAACGATACTTTGGTGAAGCAGAACGAAGAGTTTGGCCGGCGAAATGCGGAATTGACCAGCACTCTGGAGAGCCTGCGTGCAACGCAGGAGGAGACGCAGGAGCAGCTTGCCGCACAGAAGGAAAATCAACAGAAGCTCGCGGGCGCGCTCCAGGAGAGGGGATATGATCCCCAACAGATCCTGGCGGCGCCGGTTGCCAACGGGCTGGGCGCGCCGTCCATCGAGGGCGTGGTGCGCGACAAGAGCGTCATCAACGGCAACACCTTCGTGACGATTTCAGTGGGCAGCGCCGACGGCGTGGAAAAGGGAATGAAGTTTTACGTCGTGAACGGCCCGCAATTCCTGGGGATCGTGACGATCGACACGGTGGACACGGACAATTCCATCGGCCGTCTGGAGGGGGACACGGACAAGGTCAACCAGGTGCAAAAGGGCTTCGAGGTCAAGACGCAGCTTCGCGGATCGTAAAATATTTGTGATTGGAGTTAGTCATGAGTCGTATCGCAACAGGTGATCGGCCGCTGGTCGTGAAGCCGTCGAATAATGTCTATACCGTCCTCGCTGTGGTGGCGACGCTGGTGAACATCCTTTGCTTTCTGGTGCTGCTGATGCGGTTCACGGCGGTGTTCGGAGACAAGGCGAATTTGTTTTCGTCGCATTGAAAGAAGAAAGTCATGCCGGCCCGGACCTGGGCGGCGCGCCCGGCTCTGTGGCGGAAGATGGTCCGATGCCTTTTCGCCTGCGTGATTGTCTTCCCTTTTCCCACTTTTCGACCCCCTCGTTCAAGTTTTTGGATCCGGGCCCGCTGGTTGACGCGGATCTGGAGTTGGTCGTTCCATCCGAGCATTGGGTGGACGAGGTGCTGAAATCGTGCCGGCATCCGCTGTCCATGCGGGATGCGCCGGCATTGGCGGACACGTCGCGGGAACAACTGATGGATTTCCTGAGATCGTGCCCCGGCGGCCGGCAGCAGGCGGCCACGCGCTTGGCGCCGGCTTATCATTTCTGGATGCGCGAGAGGGAAAATTCCGAATTGCCGATGGCCGGCGGGATCGGACTGCGGATCAGCAACAATTACGAAACGGTGATGTACAGCGGGCACATCGGGTATCACGTGTATCCGCCGGCGCGCGGCCGCCATTACGCCGAGCGCGCGTGCCGGCTACTGATGCCGCTGGCCCATCTGCACGGAATTGACCCGCTGTGGATCACGTGCAATCCGGATAATTTTGCTTCGCGCCGGACTTGTGAGCGACTTGGCGGTAATCTGGTCGAAATCGTTCCCGTGCCGACAGATCACCCGCTCTACGAGCGCGGCGAAAAGGAAAAGTGCCGATATCGAATTGACCTGCCATCACCGCCGCCGGCGACGGCATAACAAATCGGCCGGAACAACCTTTCCACCATTCGCCGGTGGAAAAAACAGGCTTTTATTGACTTGAGTCACTTAATTTGCTATCTGTTGCTCGTCGCGATTTGCGGAGCCTTTTTCGCGATTGCGTAAAAGCGGGATCCTATTGATCCTGGGAATCACGTCATCATCATTTTGATGGTTCGGAGGCAGTTATGGGCAACCAAATCGACACGCGCAGATCTTTTTTGCAGTCGGCACTCGCCGTCGAGGCTTTGCAATTATTACGAGTCGTGGCCATCGCAGCCGCGGCGGCGGCTTTCTTCGGTTCGACCGCCGCTCGAGCAGACGACATTATTCTTGAAGCCTCTCAGAGCGACACGGCGCGAGGGCATTTCGACCAGCTTGCGGAGGAAAACGGACAGTACCTGCTGCCTCACCCACAGGTCAACTGCGGCGAGACGTCGGTGGCCAATTCCTTTGTTTTTCTTCAGGACCAGGGAATCACCGGGCTCGGTGGGGCCGATCCCAGTTCCGGCCCCGGCTACGCCCCGATTGGCTATGACACCATCACTACGCTCGACAGTTATACAGGAAACAACGGGAACGGTACGACGACACAGCAGTTGGTGGAGGGAAAAGAGAATTACCTGATGAGCCTTGAGAACGACGGGTACGGAATAAGAGATGCCAACGGGAACCAGATAGCGATCCAAACGGTCGGACAAAGTGCCCCCGTCACCGGTGGCTTTGAGCAAAAGGCTAACGGACCGTGGATCGGTGGCGTCGCCCCGGAGATCCCCACCGCCGAGTTCATCCAAGGGCAACTCAAAGCGGGCGAAGACGTCGAAATGTTGTTCGGATGGGCCGATTCCGAGGGCAATTTAGTCGGCGGCGCACATTGGGTGAACCTGTACGGAATCGACTACGACGAAACCGAAAACGAGGGGGACATCTCATTCATCGACCCAGAAGCCAGCGTCAACGGAACCTATACCAACGGAACCGGCGACGGCCAGCCAATTGAAAGTCTGTCGCTGGAAGAGCTTCTCGATGGGTATTTGGTTTTCGGCTACAAGGGAGGCGCCAGCGGCATTGCCGCCGACGACGATCCCACCGGCGCCGCCTACGGCGACATTATCTCCGTGATCGCCGAAAGCCCGGTGCCCCTCCCCGAGCCGGCATCATTTGCCCTGCTAGGCGCTGGCTTTCTGGCGCTTTGCCGCCGCCGATCACATAAGCTTTCATGAGGCGCCCGCATTTTCGCCGGCACCGAAATGTCCGCAGAGTAATACGGGTCAAGAACGCGTCGAGCGCGCCACGCGCTGCACTTCCCCCCTGGCCAGAGTGCACCGAAGCGGCCTGCCATTACTGCCGACGCCGGCGACGAAACAGAATTCCCGTTCCGGCCACCATCGCCAAGACTGCGGCAGTGGGTTCCGGAACATCGGCCATCAGACCGTTGGCGGACGCGAAGGCGTCCAAAGCGGCCCAATCGGCGGAGGTTACATCCGCATCGCCGCCGGCGGATTTGCCGAAGTTGCCGGCCAACAGGCCGAAGTCAACACTGTTGACCACGCCGTCATAGTTGAAGTCGCCCTGATCCCAGACTTTTCCCGACTTGCCGAAGTTCGCGGCCATGTCGCCGAAGTCGATGCTGTTGACCGATCCGTCGAGGTTGGCGTCGCCGTACAGGGTGTACTTCACTTCGAGCTGTCCGGAGGTGATGCCGCTGATGCCGCCATCGGCGCCGTCGGCATAGCCGATGCCATACTTGGTGCCGGTAGCGGAGGAGGTCCCGATTCCGCCGCCGGTCGCCGCGCCGCTGGTGCCGTTCCAATTGCCGTTGTTGTAGCCGTTGGCCAGGTATCCGCGGATCGTTGTATCGATGCTGCCGCCCGGATCGCTGATGATGACGTGGTTGTTGCCCACATCCAGGAACCCGCCGGCGGAGACGGACAACGACGACAACGTTTCGCCGCCGGTGTTGGCGGCGAGTTCGAGGATGCCGCCGGTGATGGAGACCGCATTGTTGGCCGGAAGGGCGCCGGCAGCCCCGATGAGCAGCGTTCCGCCGGTCACGGTGGTTCCGCCTGTATAGGTGTTGGATCCGCTCAGGAGAACGGTCCCCATGCTTTGGGCGCTACCTGTGGCTGCCAGAGTAATGCCCGTGCCGGCGGCACCGCTGATATTGCCGGAAATGGTAAATGTATCGGTTGCCCGCCCGACGGCGATCGTGGCATTGGTCGCCAGATACACCGGAGCGGAAATCGTATGATTGCCGGCTTCATCGTTGATCTGGGCGGGGCTGTCGGTCACAACCATGGTCGAATCGGCAAACGTCTGGCTGTACTCATAATTCGTCACGTCGCCGTTAAGGGTCAGAGTTCCCCCGGTGCCTTGCGCGATGACGTAGGACGAATCCGAGTTGTTGAAGTTCAGCGTGCCGACGTTGACTTGGAACTCCTCAGTGCTGTTGAGGTCAATTGTTTCGGTTATGCCGGAGGGGATTTCGGTAAAGCCGAAGTTGACGATGTCGCCCGCATTGGACGGTAAGGCCTCGGTGTTGCTGGTCCAAACCGTGTTGGACGACGAGGTGGTGTCGGAACTCCAGTTGGCAAGAGTGCCCCAGTTATATGGCCCGGTGGGGCTAGCCCCGGCGACAAAAGTCGCATTGATCTGGGGGTTGGTCAAACTCGCGTTGTCGAAATGGTAAACGGGCGTGCCATCATCGTTGGTGGTGAGGATAAACTCGACATACTCTGGATTCGAGCCAATCAGTTGGCTCAGCGTCATGGTGTTCGCGTTTCCGTTGATCATGGCCGGGACATAGTCGCCGTAATCCCAAATCATGGTCCGAGTGGTCGTGCCGGGATAATCGGTCCCATCCCAACCGCCGGGATAGTACGGGTTGCCCGTATCGTAGGCGGGCAGGCCGGCGTAAGTGCCCTGAGGGTTGTTGGTAGTAGGGTCGAGGGTGAGGAAGCCGGTGTTGGTGCCGCCAGCAGACCCGAAGTTAATGGTTAAGTAAATGCTGGAGTAGGTGACCGCGGCCATCTCGGCGGCATTGTAGGTCACGTCAATGGCAAAATCCGTGTTGTTGACCACGTCCGCCATAGCGCTGTTGCCTTCGCTATCGTTTTCCCATTCGCTTTTCCACGAGAGGTTCTGGTTGTAGCCGTTGGGCGGGGCCATCGTGAGGGCGGAACTTCCAAGGGTCGCCCCTTCGGAGGTATAGCTGTATACCGATGGAGGCAGATCGGTTGCGGGGGTACCGCCGGGGTTGCCGCCGTTATCGCTTCCACCATTGCTGGCGGTCCAATCGAACCACCCTTCATTGTTGTTATTCTCCCAATCCCCAACAGTCGTTGCCGCGCGAGCCGACGCCGCAAAAAGCGCCGACACGGCAAATGACGACGCCAGCGCGATTGCCACTGAGTTTTTCCTTCTGATGAACATGAACCCTCCAAGTAGAATCGTTCTCCTCCGGTCACCTCCGCCGTGAGCCCAAAGCGGCTCGCAGATCACACTGGCGATCAATTACTGCGTATTAACGAATATATTTTTGTCGAGCAAAGACGTTACGTTGGTCCGTGGGTTAAACGTGAAGCTCTCCACGTGGCCGTCCACCATCAGTGCGTTGGCCCTGGTGTTGCCCATGTGGCGGAATCGAACGTCGAACGGGTTTAGCGGATTGTTCGGATCCGTGTCGTCGTGATTGATAACGTTCGGAACGTTCGCTTGGTTCCAATCAGAAGTCATATCGACGGGAGTTGCTTGCGTAGGGCGGGGAGTTATCCCGGTCATCGCGGCGTAATTGTCCGTGAGGTCGCCGAAATTGCCCGTCCAATAGATGTAGCCCTTGCTTAGCCCTGTTCCGACTGGATCTCCAGCGACGCGCCACGCACCGCTTGGCATTTCCACCAGAGTAGCGTCGAAGATATATGCGATCTCGCTGCTTCGCTTGATTCTGCCAACTTTGTATGGGATCAGGAACGGTTTGGGATAGATTGACGACGCCATGTCGGGGGTGCCTAAGACGGGCATCAGGCGCGGATGGCAAATATATTGGTAGATGAGATTGTTCGGGTCATTGAGAGGCCCCGGAGGGGCATCCGGACAACAAAACACGGCCCGGAGAGAAGACAAAAACTGCTTTGACGATGAAGTGCCAGTATTGTATGCGCTGCTGATCGAACCGTTCAGATCATTTTGAATCAGGGTCGTCCAGTCGGCGGCCTTCGTATAATCGGCGGCGGCAGTGGGATCCCAACGGGGGTTGACGTTGTAAGAGCCATAGCCGTTCCAATAGCCATAAGGGAGCGTCCCCTGGTTATCAATGACGTAGATTCCAATTGCCTGCCCGATCTGCCTAAGATTTGACTGGCACACCACCAGGTTCGCCTGTTCCCGAGCGCGCTGAAGGGCGGGAAGTAGAACCCCGACCAGGATGGCGATAATCCCGATAACGACGAGCAATTCGACCAAGGTAAAACCGTGGCGAACTGAGAAACGCTGCCTGTCCGGTTGTCTCAAAAAGTTGGCTGCCATGTGGAATTGCATCCCAACGCTGATATGCCGCGTTATAATCTCAATATGTGCAAGTCCTTTAGTAAGCGTTTACTTAATTTAACGAAGCAGGTCAAATTGTCAAGAAAAAAATAAGCCTAAAGAATCGACCTGGCACTGGCACTTCGCCCGTAGGGTGCTCGGGGCTGGGAATTCTTACTTACAGATGGGGATAAGTGGCCTGCGACTTGCCAGTACAAATTAGCATCCGCGAAATCTACTGCGGAAAGCGGGACCGCGCCGCCGGCGGCGCGAAAGAATTGCCAATCCAGCCATCACGAAAATAGACGCGCTGGCCGGCTCGGGAACATCGGCCAGCAGCCCGTTGGCGGCCGCGAAGGCGTCCAAAGCGGCCCAGTCGGCAGCACTGGCCACGTCGGCGTTGCTGCCGACGGATTTGCCGAAGTTGCCGGCCAGCAATCCGAAATCGATGCTGTTGACGACCCCGTCGTAGTCGAAGTCGCCCTGGTCCCAGACTTTGCCGGATTTGCCGAAGTTCGCGGCCATGTTGCCGAAATCCACGCTGTTGACGATGCCGTCGAGATTGGTGTCGCCAGCCAGCGTGTATTTGACTTCAAGCTGATTCGGAACCAAGCCGGCAGGATTGCCGGGGTCGGCATAGTCAGCGTAGCCGACGGAAAAGTTGGGATTGGCCGCCACCGAGGAACTGTCAATGCCAATTCCATTCCAGGTTCCGCCGTTGTAGCCGCTGGTCAGATAGATTCGGATCGCGGAAACCGGGTCGTCAGCACCGTAGTCGATGTACAAGTGATTGTTGGTGAGATCGAGGCGACCCGAGCCGATGACGGTCAGCGCCTGGATAGTGACGCCGCCGATCCCCGAAGCAAACATCAGATCGCCGGTGCCCTGCACAACGACTGCGGAGTCCGGCATCGCGCCGGATGCACCGATAATCAACTTGCCGCTGTTAATGTTCGTGCCGCCGCTGTAACTGTTCGAGCCAGTGAACGTTTCTGTTCCATTGCCGGTCTTGACGATTCCCAGTTGTGCGTCGGGATTGTCCTGAAGCGAGCCGCTGAACAATCCACTTCCCCCGGCCACGCCGAGGGTCACCGTTGTCACGCCGAAATATCCGCCCAGGAACGAACCAGCCCCGTTTAAGGCGTCGATCTGCATCGTACCGGTGAGCCCGGATTCCACCGCATTGAAAGAGGCGTCGGCGGCGATGTTGAGCGAACCCTGATTGCTGGTCCAGATTCCACCGTAGCTGGAACTGCCGGTAAGAGTGCCCCCTTCGACATCAATCAGACCGCCGGCGGATAAATCCACGTTCACATCGCCGAATGCGCCAAAAATGAGATTCCCCGAACCGGTCTCGCGCAATGTTCCGGCCCCCGAGTACGTGATCGGCGTCTGGAATGTATTGGCCGAATCGTTGTATTCCAGAACCGCGCCGGACGAGATGCTGGCGGTTGAAGAACCGACGACATCAGCCACGAGTTTCAATGTTCCGCCCGTGACCGACAGCGCCGTTCCGGAGGCAAAGCTGGCCGAGCCGGCGATTGTCAGGGTTGCAGTTCCGGCCTTTGTCAGCGTGCCGGTGGCCGCCGTGTTCACGGCGGCGCTGATCGTGGCATCGTCGCTGGTCGTGATCGTCCCGCCGACGGTGAGGGTTTGACCGCTGTTTCCGGTGATGTTGTAGCCAGACGTGGTGAAGTTCATGCCATATAGCGCAGTGACATTGCCACCCAGCGCCACGTTACCCCCGCTCGCCCCGCCGAAGTTTGCCGTCTCGGCAATCGTGCTGCTCCAGGCATAATCGATAGCCCCGTCCGCCCAGGGAGTTGTGCCGGTCCAGGTCCCGGTTCCTCCGCTGCCTGAGGAACCGATGTTGGCGGGATCCCAATACATATTGGTTGGGTTAGGATCGGTTTGAACCGCGCCAACCAGAGAGATGTTCCCCATGTTCAGCAGATCGCTGATCGAGCCTGAGCCGTTGGGATCAAATTGACCGTAAATTCGAAAGTAATAGGTGCCGGTGCCATTGGCGATCGGGGCATCCGAAGCGGTGAACGTGTTCCACACATTCTGCGCCGGGATCAAAAACGGCGTCGTGTCGAAATTCACTGGGTTGCTGAAATTCGAACTCGTCGAATACGCAACCTGCGAATCGAACAAGACCGCTTGTCGCGCGTTGGCGAAAACAGAAAACGAACTGGCATTGAGTATGAATCCCGGCGCCACGGAAACATTGAACGTGTAATAGTTCTCGTTAAGCCCGTCCTCCGCGGGATACCAGTCGCCTTGGGCGACAAAATAGGCCGGGTCGTCGGGATCGATGCCTCCTTGCACGATAAATGGCGGGTTGTTCAAAGGCGGATAGCCGGGATTGGCGTTGGTGTATTCAAATGCTGAGCCGACGAGGTTGCTTGCAACGTGCGTCGGGTTGAACGTGTCAGCGGTAAATTGGTATTCGTAAATTGTGCTGTCCGCGTGGACGACCGCTGATGAAAGGGCCGCCGCGCAGGCAATCGCCAAAGCGCGCGATGCCGACCGGCGGAACTCATTTTTCCCACTCACGGGTTTCTCCTTCCACTGCGCGGCTGATGCTTCCCTTTGCCAAATCAAAACTTCTACCTCACGGCGAATTCACTCGCATGAGGGCGTATGCTATGGCAATCCTAGATATCCGACATGAATGTTGGATGAAAAACGCCATCCGCCGGTTTGCCCAGTATGCCGGGTTTTGCGGAAACCGCACGGATGGATCATCCACACCTAACTGCGTTGCTTACACCGCCGACGCGCCAGAACGCCGATGCCTGCCAGCATGGAAAGGCCGAGGAACGTAGGTTCAGGGACATCGGCCATCAGACCGTTTGCCGCCGCGAAGGCGTCCAAAGCGGCCCAATCGGCGGCGGAAACCACATCGGCATTGCTGCCGGCCGATTTGCCGAAGTTGCCGGCCAATAGCCCGAAGTCGATGCTGTTGACCGTGCCGTCGTAGTTGAAGTCGCCCTGGTCCCAGACTTTTCCCGACTTGCCGAAGTTGGTCGCGAGGTTGCCGAAGTCGATGCTGTTGACCGAACCGTCGAGATTCGTATCCCCATAGAGGGTATATTTGATTTCGATCGTGCCGGAGGCCAGTTGGGCCGGATTGCCGGGGTCGGCCGAGTCGGCATATCCCAGGGCGTAGGCGGCATTGTGCCCGGCTGCGGAGGAATCAATACCGGATCCGCCCCAATTGCCACCCTGATAGCCGGACGCTAGGTACCCGCGGATCGTGGCGACCGGATCGGGATTGGTGCCGTAATTGATAAAAAGGTGAGTGTTCGTCAAGTTCAGCGAGCCCCCGCTGATCGTCAGGGACGCTAGCGTTTGAACCGAGTCGAGTTGCACCGTTCCCCCGGTGATCGTAATCCCCTTCGCAGGATTAAGTGTCGCCCCCGCGTTGAAGGTCGATGTTCCGCTGGAGAACCCCGCCGTGCCCGCCCCGCTCACACTGCTGCTGGCGGTGAAGGTGAAGGTCCCGCTCATGTTGAGCTTCGCACCGCTGCTGACGCTGAAACTCCCTGATTCACTGCCCCCTCCCGCCAGCGCCAGCGTTCCGGTCTGGACGTTCACCTGCCCGCTGCTGTTGAATTCCGCATCCATGGTCGTCGTGCCGGTGGTCAGCGACTTCGTGAACGTACCGGCATTGCTGAATACATCGGGGGCGGTTTGATTCGAACCGTACCCGTAGTAAGTGTTGTCCGTCTGCACGTTGAAGTTGGCCCCCAGCAGATTGTTGAACGTGCTGTTCTGTCCCGCTATGTCATTGCCCAAGGCATTGATGAAACCGC
>DATAWP010000045.1:0-24537 GCA_036267155.1 Tepidisphaeraceae bacterium | reverse complement strand
GTTTTCGGACCGCAGGAACTGCACTTCCTGCGTGCGTTGCTCATAGAGTTTTAACTCCCGGCCTTCCATGGCCCATGCAAATTACCACGACTGACAAAATCGCGCGCCTGGTAAAATGCCGCTGCACGGTAAACAGTTACTTCTTGCCCAACGCGTCGCGAAACTGTAAATTCTGGCTTCTCCGCTTAAACTAGTCCCTTTGGAGGCTTTTAATGTCCCCGGAATTTCAACGCAAAACCCATCTATTCACGAGCGAATCCGTCACCATGGGCCATCCCGATAAGGTGGCCGATCAGATCAGCGACGCCGTTCTTGACGCCCTTCTGGCGCAGGATCCGCGAAGCCGGGTTGCGTGTGAAACGCTCGTCACCACGGGCCAAGTCGTCTTGGCCGGCGAAATCACCACCGAGGCGTACATTGACGCCGCCCAGATCGCCCGCGACACCATCCGCGACATCGGCTACACGCATCCGGAGATCGGCTTCGACTACCAAAGCTGCGGCGTGCTAACGGCGCTTCATTCACAATCCCCCGACATCGCCCGCGGCGTCGATCGCGCCGACGACGACACCCGGGAACAGGGAGCGGGCGATCAGGGCCTGATGTTCGGATACGCCTGCGACGAAACTCCGGAACTCATGCCGCTGCCGATTCATCTGGCCCATCGGCTCGTCGAACGGATGGCGGAGATGCGGTTCAAGGGAAAGCTTCCGTGGCTCCGACCCGACGGCAAGAGTCAGGTGACCGTTGAGTACGTCGGCGAGCGGCCCACGCGCGTTCACACGATCGTCATCTCGACGCAGCACGATGAAACCGTGCTGGACAAGAAGCAGGACCGCATCAACGAAAAAGCCCGGCGGCAAATCATCGAGCACGTCATCAAGCCGATCATCCCCAAAAAGCTGTGGAACGACGAGATCGTTTTCCACATCAATCCCACCGGCAAATTCGTGGTGGGCGGTCCGAACGGCGACACGGGCCTGACCGGGCGAAAGATCATCGTTGACAGCTATGGCGGCCGCGGCGCTCACGGCGGCGGCGCGTTCAGCGGCAAGGACCCCTCCAAGGTGGATCGCAGCGCCTGCTACATGGCCCGGTACATCGCCAAGAACATCGTGGCTGCACGCCTGGCCCACAGCGCGGAAGTCCAACTCGCCTACGCGATCGGCGTCGCGCATCCCGTTTCCGTGACCGTCAGCACGGAAAACACCGCCGTTATTCCCGAGGATCAAATCGCGGATCTGATCAAGACGCATTTCCCCCTGACGCCGCGCGGCATCATTCGGCATCTCGATTTGCTGCGGCCGATCTACAAACAAACCGCCCGCCACGGCCATTTCGGCCGCCCGCCCGGACCAGACGGCGGTTTCAGCTGGGAAAAAACCGACAAGGCCGAGGCCCTGGCCAAGGCCGCGGGAATCTCGATGAAAAAGGCGGGATGAGGGGTAAATTCGAAATCCGAAACTCGAAATTCGAATCAAATTCGAATGACGAAGTTCGAAACGGTCGTCGTTTCTTCATTCGGATTTCGAATTTCGAATTTTCCTACCGCATCCATCCGGCGCAGATCGTCGCTAATCCCAGCAGGCTTGCGAAGCCGGCCACGTCCGTGATCGTCGTGGCGAAGATCGTGGCGGATTGAGCCGGATCGAATCCCAGGCGACGCATGACAAACGGGATGGCCGCTCCGCTGACGCAGGCCAGGGTTTGGGTGAGGATGATGGCGGCGCCAACAACCGCGCCCAGCACGAGGCCATGGTGAAATTGCCATATCATCGCGATGATCGCGGTGGTGATGCCGATGACCACGCCGCTCAGCAGGCCGACGATGGTTTCCCTCGCCAGGACGTGATGCAGCAGTTTGCGATCGGTGCGGCCGTGCGTGATGCCGCGGATCGCCACCGACATCGCCTGCGCTCCAGCGTTGCTTCCCATGCTTGAGACGACCGGGATAAAGAACGCCAGCACTGAAAGCCGGCTGATGATGCCGCCGAACATAGACACCACCAGTGCGGCCAGGAACGCCGTCCCCAGGTTCACTTGCAGCCACCAGATGCGCTTGGAAAAACTGAACTGCCAGGAGCTGTTCAATCGTTCCTCGGCTCCAGCGCCGAACATGCGCTGCACGTCTTCCGTAGCTTCTTCCTGAATGACATCGATCACATCGTCGAGGGTGATCAGGCCGCACAGGTGCTGATTGGCGTCGACCACCGGCAATGCGAGAAAACGCGACGATCGCATCTGGCGGGCGACTTCCTCCTGATCCATCGTGGCCGGCACGGACCTGACGCCGGGGATCATGATCTGGCCCAGGGAGCTATCGGGTTTGGCCAGGATCAGGTTGCGCATCGACAGCACGCCCACGAGCCGGCGCTGCTCGTCGACGACGTAGACGTAATACATTTGGCCCAGTTCCTCGTGAATTCGCCGAAGCTCGGCGATCGCCTTCTCGACGGTGAAATCCTGGAGCAGGGCCGTGACCTGGGTGGTCATGATTCCGCCGGCGGTGTCGGGGGGATATTGCTCCAGCTCGCGTGCCTCGGCCGCCTGCGATGCGCCAAGCCCGCGCAGAAGGGCATCGTGCACATCCCGGTTGAGATATCCGAGCAGATCGACGCGATCGTCCGGCGCCATGGCGGAGAGGACAGCGGAGGCGATTTCCGGAGTCATGGCTGAAATCACCTTCGCCGCCCGCGCGGGCTCCATGCGCCGGAAGATCTCGCCGGCGGGATGGGCGCCGACGTTCTGGGCCGCGGCGGCGGCGACTTTGACAGGCAACAGTTCCAGCGCAACGGCGGATTCTTCAGCGCCCATATTTTTCAGTTGATCGGCGATTTCGCGAGGATCGTAAGGATGGCCCTGAATTTCCTGAAGCAATTCATCACTCATGGCGGCCTTCAATTCAGCGTGAGATAGAAAAAAAGAATCACCGATTCCTTCACGAGATCGTGATTCGAGCGGTAATGGGTGTCCAGCCCGGCGGGCTCGAAGCCCAACTTGGCGAGGAGCTGCAGCGCCGGGAAATCGTCCGCGGCCGATTCCGCGGCGATGGCCCGCAAACCTTTCCGCCGGGCTTCGTGAATCATCTGGAACATGAGCGCGGACGCCAATCCCTGCCGGCGGAATTCAAAATCAACGCGCAAATCAATTAATCGCAAGACCCCCGCCAGCGGGTCGGGCCGGGCGGCGGCGGCGGCGACGGGGCGTCCCTCGTGCTCGGCCACCAGAGCAACACCTTCATCGGCTCCGGTGACGATTTGCTTGATCGCAAACTCCTGCTCATCTCCGAGCGGATGTCGATGCGTGCGTTTTTCCCGCAGCGGGCGCATTTGTGTTTTCCACGATATCGACAGGCCTTCGCCACTGCGCTCGACGTGGAGATATTGGGCGGACTGCGCGGTGGCATCGATGTCCTTCGCTCCCTTCAGATCGGCCGCCGTCATGTTGCGGATTTCCATGGTCAACAGGATATCGGGAAAAATCGGAAATTCGAAATGCGGAGGAAGGACAATTGGCCCCCGGTGAATCACCGGGGGCTAAATGGGGTTAGGAGCGTCGTTCGGATTTCGGAATTGGGATTTTCAGTTACTATTTCGGGATGGCTCCGATGACTCTGCCACAGGCGATGCAACTGGCCGAACAATGCAAATCTCAAGGCAAGCTGGCCGAAGCGGAGGGCATTTATCGGCAGATTCTCGCGGCGGCGCCGGGGCTTGCGGCGGCTCTGAACCATCTGGGCATCGTCGTCGGCGAGCGCGATCGGCTTTCCGAAGCTCGCGATCTTTTTCAGCAGGCCGTTGACGCGGAACCAAAGTATTTTGACGCGTGGTCCAATCTCGGTTTGGCTTGCGAACGACTGGATGATGTCGACCGGGCCATCGCGGCCCGACGCAAGGCGATCGAGCTTCGTGCGGACGGGGCGGAACAGTGGCATCGCCTGGGCGTTTGTTTGGCCAAGCGCGGCGACGTGAAAGACGCGATCGACACGCTGAAGAAGTCGCTGGACCTGAATCCGCTGGTCGAAGGAATCCGCCACGATCTGATCCTGGCCCTGTGCAAAGACAACCAGCACAGCGCGGCGAGGGATGTGATATTTGCAGTGCCTCCGGGCAAATTGCCGGGCGCGGCAACTATCAAACTGGTGACGGACGGGATGAAGACGCTTGGCCGATTCGACGAAGCCACGGAAATCTGGGGCCGCGTGCTCGAATTGAATCCCTCCGATGGAGAAGCACGCGGGCAATGGGCCATGTGCCTCATCACCATGGGCGATTTCGAGCGCGGCTGGCGCGAATACGAGGCGCGCTGGTTCTGCGATACGTTCGAAGCCAACAAACGGCTCGATCCCCGGCGGCAATGGGGCTTGCCTCCTATCGGACATCCCGACGTTGCCGGCAAGACGATTCTTCTCTATTCCGAACAAGGGGTCGGCGATGTCATTCAGTTCGCGCGCTATGCTTCGATCTTTGCCCAGCGCGGAGCGCGCATCATCATGCAATGCCCGTGGTCGCTGAAGTCGTTGATGGAAACATGCACCGGCGTCCGCCTTGTGTACGCGGAGAATGAAGAGTTGCCGAGTTACGACTGGCACATTCCGCTGATGAGTCTTCCGCTGGCCCTGGGCACCACGCCGCAAAATATTCCCGCGGAGGTTCCCTACCTGAGAGCCGATCCGGCCCGCTGCAAAATCTGGCAAACGCGCGTTCAGTCCGCGACGGCGGCCGCGAGCAGGGTCCGCGTGGGTCTGGCGTGGGCGGGGAATCCAAAACACAAAAACGACCAGAATCGCTCGATCGACCCCGCGGGGCTGCCTGAACTGGCTAAAGTGGAAGGCGTCGCGTTTTTCAGCCTGCAAAAATCGAAGGAGAATAAAAAGGCGGTCCCGCCGCCGGGGCTCGAGTTGATCGATTTCACGCAATCGCTGAATGATTTCGCGGAGACCGCCGCGTTCCTCGAGCAACTGGATCTGGTGATCAGCGTGGACACCGCCGTCGCTCACCTCGCGGGCGCGCTGGCGAGACCGGTTTGGACGCTGATTCCGTTCGTTCCGGATTTCCGCTGGTACCTGCGGGGCGACGACACCGCGTGGTATCCAACCATGCGGCTGTTTCGCCAGGAATCGTACGGGCGGTGGACGCCCGTTATTGAAAAAATAGCGCAACAGTTGAGGAACGAAGTCGAAAAGAAAATACGATGACCCAGGACTTTGCGGGTATCAGTTAGCCAGGCGGACCGTTGGACTTTTCCCCTCAAATCGCCACAATGGCCCGCCTTCAAACGATAGGAGAAGCATGGCAGAGGAAACACAAGACAGCCCGCAACCCGGTGTTCAGGTTCTTCTGGACGAGCGCGAGCTGCGGCAGATTTACAGCAACACGTACCGCATTCACGTCACCGCCGACGAAGTCATCATTGATCTGGGCTTCAACATGCCCAACCCCAATCCGCAGACGGGCCAGCAACAGGTTCTGCTCAAGATCAGCGACCGGGTGGTCATGTCTTATCTGAGCGCCAAACGGCTCGGACAGTCGTTGCAGCAGTTGATCAAGCGATATGAGCAGCAGTTCGGCGAACTGGTGCCGGCGAATCAGCGTCCACCCGTCAACCGCTAAAGCGGCGCGGGAAGAACGGATCCCCCCTCACGATGCCAGCCGAGCGGCGGCGGCCGAGACGCGGTCGTTGACGGCGTTGGTCAATTTCTCGCTGGTGATCGGTCGATTGCCCACCTGCTGGATTTCCATTGCCGCCGCGACGGAACCCAAATAGGCCGCCGCCTGAAGTGAACCGCCGCAGGCCAGGGCAAGGCTTGCCGTCGCCAGGAGCGCATCGCCGCAACCAAGCGGATCGACCACGCGATCGGAAAGAGCCGGGAGATATTCACTGGCCAGGCGTCCCAGAGGCGCATCCGCTGCCCGCTGGGGCGGGCTGAAGGTCACGAGGCCCTGCTTGCCAAGGGTGATGATCGCCTGGCGCGCCCCGGTTTCGCTCAGCAGCCGCCACACCACCGCGCCCAACCCGCTGGAAAAATCGTGCAGGGTTTCGCGCATTTCCCGCTCCGTCGGGCAGAGCAGGTCCACGGATTTGAACCACAGCAGGCTGCTCTGGCGGCCGCTGACGTCCGCCGTCACGGTCGGCACCATTTTGCGCAGCGGAGGCATGATGCGATCCAGAAGCGATTGGGTAATCAATCCATATCCAAAATCCGCGAAGACCACCGCAGCCGCGCCTTGCGCCGCAGCCAGGATTTTCTCGCCGAGGCCGGCGGCGCATTGAGAATCGATCGGATCGATCGTTCCACGGTCCACCTTGAATAATTTGGTTTCGTCGGCCAGATATCGGCTCTTGGTCACGATCTGCTGCCGATGCCCGGAAGATTCCACCACCAGTCCGTGGCCCTTGAGGCGCATCGCCGTTTGATGGGATTCCGGATCGGCGCCCAGGCCGGTTACCAGGGTTGGCTGCGCTCCCAGTCCGGCGAGATGAAGCGCGATCACCGCGGCTCCGCCGTCGAAATCCTGGCTCTGAAGTTGCCGAAGGGCCATCATCGGGCCTTCGCCGGCGATTCCAGTGGCGTCGCAGAAGTGGTACCGATCCACGATGTAGTCCCCCACCACGACCACCTTTTGACCGCGGAATTTGTGGATCAGCCGGCTCAGCGATTGGCCGGACAGGCCGAATTTTTCACGGAAGCGGGCGACTTTCTCATCGGAAAACGACTCGCGGCCCTCGATCGCCTGAATCAGGGCGGTGGATGAGTACACCACGTCTCCGCTGGAAAAAACAACCCGGCCCCGGTGCTTTGTCACCGTCTGCTGCTCGGCGAGGAAACGCGGGTCGTGATTGTTCTCGTATTCCTTGCCCTTGACGTAAATGTCCGGCCGAAGTTCGTCCAACAACTCAACGGCCGTCGGATGCGGATTGACATGGACCCAATCCACGCATTGAAGCGCCGCGAGGCTGCCGGCCCGCAAATCATCCGGAATGAGCGGCCGATCCACGCCTTTGCTGACCTGCGAATCGGCGCTGACCGTCACGATCAGTTCGTCTCCCAACGACCTGGCATATTCCAAATGCTGAATGTGTCCTGGATGAATGATGTCGAAGCATCCATGACAAAGCACGACAATGCGGCCGGCGTCGCGGGCATTTTGCCGCACCAGCGCCAGTTGTTCCAAACTGCAAATCTTCTGATTCGCCGCCATGAAATTATTTATCGGACGAACGGCCGATCGAACTAAACTTGCGGCCCTGCATCGTCCGATAATTGGGAAAGACATGCGACTTAGTTATATCCTTACAGCGCACAATCGTTGCCAAGCGGCGTTGGACATTCTCCGGTTTGTATCCGCAAGCACCCCCATGGCGGCGGGTCAGTGGGAGGCGTTTCTCGTGGACAACGCCTCCACCGACGACACCGCCGCCGCGGTCCGGGCGGAACTGCCGAACATTCATCTGATCCGCAACCGCCTCGACCAGGGCCCCGCCGCCGCCGATCGGGCGTTGGCGGCGTGCAGGGGGCAATATGTATTGAATCTTCGAGATGACGCCTATCCGAGCGACGGACCGGCGATCGCCTCGCTGATATCGCATCTCGATTCCGACGCCGAGATCGGCGCCGTTGCGGGCCGGCTGGTGCTGCCTGACGACAGCGCGGCCGCGTGTTCGTTGCCATCGCTGGTGACGCTCGGAACCACCTGTTTCCGCAAGTCCGTTCTGGACCGGGTCGGGGGTTTCGCCCGGTCGGCCGGCCAGGCGGCGGAATACGATCTGAGCCTTCGAATCGCGAACGCGGGGTTTCGCATCGACCGTCGTGACGACATCCTCTTTCGAATCCAGGCGGCGTTTGCAAAGCAAGACCGCGCCAATCCGTCGGAGATTCGCGATCAAATCCGCGACCAGCTCAACATCGCCACGCGGCATCTGCCCCGGCGGCTGGCGGAAATTTACTGGCATGATTGGCGCATGCGGTACCAAGCCCTGGCCGCCCACGCCGGCCAAGGCCGTGCCGCCACGGCGGGGATTTGGTGGGCCCGTCTTCGCTCGCTGATGCAAATCGTCACCGCTCCCGATGCTGTTTCGCGGCATGCGATCGAGACCGTGTTTGAATATCGCCGCCACGCCGACATGATCGGAGACTGGGCGCGTCGCAACAGCGTGTGGCGGGTGGTCCTTGCCGACTTCAGCGACAACATCTGGGCCACCTACAACGCCTGCCGATCCAGCGGACTGCAATTGCGCTGCATCTCGGACGACAATCCCGCGTTCGACAAGCTGGTCTATCGCGACTTGCCCATCGTTCCGGCCAGCCGAGCATTTGAAGGCGGCGGCATTGATGGAGTCATCATCACCCATCCCGATCCCGCGCAGATCGAGCCGCAGTTCAAAATCATCCGGAATTATTTCCACGGCCCAATTCTTCGGCTGTGCCAAACGCCAAAGCAGGCGATGCGGGCGCAGGCGTCGGCCGCATGACACAAAAATTCGAACGACGAAATCAACCCATTTAGCCCCCGGTGAATCACCGGGGGCTAAATGGGTTGATTTCGTCGTTCGAATTTCGGATTTGGAATTTGCTTTTTATCCCCGAAGCTTAAACTTCCCGTGCCCATGACCGATTCCCCGCGCCGGCCCATCGTTGAGCTTCTCGCCCTCGCCGTGCCGACCGTGGCCCAGATGGTGTCTTACACGGTCATGCAGTTCATCGACACGTGGATTCTGTCGCGCCTGGGCGTCATCCCCCCCACCGCCGCGTCCAACAGTGGAATGCTCGCGTTCGCGCCGCTGTCGTTGGGAATGGGAACGCTCATCATCGTCAACAGCCTCGTCAGCCAAAGCTTCGGGTCCCGCGATTTCCAGCGGTGCGGGAGATTCCTTTGGCAGGGAATCTGGCTGGCGATTATTTTCGGCTTGCTGTTGCAGCCGCTGGGTTTGCTCGCCGATCCGATCTTCAAGCTTTTCCATCATCCCGCGGCCGAGACGGCCATGGAGGCGACCTATTTCCGCATCGTGATGCTGTCGGCGGCGATCAAGCTGATCTCGACGGCGCTGGGACAGTTCTCGCTGGGAATCGATCATCCCAACACCCTGCTGGTGGCTGCCGTCATCGGCGTGAGCATCAACGCCTTCGCCGCCTGGTGCGTCGTGCTGGGACACTGCGGATTCCATTCCTGGGGCATCGCCGGTGCGGCGTGGGCGCAAAACCTCGGCGTCACCTGCGAAATGGTCGTCCTGATCGTTCTGGTTTTTCGCAAACGAATCAGAGATTCATTTCATGCGATGGACGTGCGGCCACGGTGGCACGAATTTATGACGCTCATCAAAGTCGGCATCCCGTCGGGCCTTCAATGGTTCAGCGACGTTCTGGCCTGGTCGATATTCGGCAACGCCGTGCTGGGATTGCTTGGGCAGGACGCGATGGCCGCCAATGCGTTCATGTTCCGCTACCTGGTCGTCAGCTTTCTGCCGGCCGTCGGCCTTTCGGCTGCGGTCACTGCGCTGGTCGGTCGATACATCGGCCGGCAGCGCCCGGATATCGCCGCGCACCGGGCGCATCTGGCGTTCGGAATCGCCTGCGGGTACGTGCTGGTTTGCGGAGTCATTTACATCGTCGCCCGCACACAACTGATCCGGCTGTTCAGCACCGACCCAGCCGTCATCCGCATTGGCTCGATGTATCTCATCTTCGCCGCGGTTTATGAGATTTCCGACGCGATGTACATCATCTACAGCGGGGCTTTGCGCGGAGCCGGTGATACCTTCGTCCCGATGGTGGTGATGGCGTGCCTGTGCTGGTCAATCAGCGTCTTCGGCGGGTACGCGATGGCACGCTGGGTGCCGAGCGCCGGCGCCGCGGGCCCGTGGATCATGGGGTGCATCTACGGTTGGATTCTTGGCGTGTACATGCTTCTCCGATTCACCGGCGGAAAATGGCGGAAAATTCATCTGGTGCCAAGCGAAACCGGCCCAACGGCCCAAATTGCTTCGCCAAGTTACGGCGGCTGACTCGATTCGCGGTCCGCAAAAGGTCCGCCGAAACCTCACCAGGCCAGCCGGCGGCGTCCGTGGCGACAGAGATTTCTTATCTGCGGGCCGGCCATTTCGGCCGTCACGACAACCGCAACCGACAAAAATCCTGATCCGTCTCTCCGCAAAAAAGGAGTTCAGTTATTGCAGACCCCGGATTTTTCCGATAAAATCCCTGAAATATATGCGAAAAGCCGCGATCATTGCCCGAATAACCATTATTATCCCGCGACAACACGGGTAGGGCCGAGCGTTCATCCAGAATTTCCAAGCCCTGCCCGATGGCGGGGTTTTTTATTTGGCCGTCCCGGCGCGCCGGGACTCTGAGAGATCCGATGGAAGAAAAGAAGAATTACAAGACCACGCTGAACCTCCCGCAGACCGCGTTTGCGATGGAGGCCAAGCTCACCGCTAACGAACCGACGCGGCTGAAAAAATGGAATGAATTGCGCTTGTACGAAAAGCTGATGGAGCGTCACGCCAACGACCCGAAATGGATTCTGCACGATGGCCCGCCGTTCGCCAACGGCGACATTCATATCGGACATCTCATCAACAAAACGCTGAAGGATGTGATCCTTCGCTTTCGCTCGATGCAGGGATATCAGACTCCGTACGTTCCCGGCTGGGATTGCCATGGCTTGCCGATCGAGCACAAGATTCAGCAGGATTTGGGGCCGAAGCTTCGGCAGATGAATGTCACCGAGGTCCGGCGGCTTTGCCGCGAATACGCCGAAAAATACGTCAAAGTCCAGGGCGAGCAGTTTCAGCGATTGGGAATTCTCGGCGAGTGGGCGAATCCGTATGTCACCATGAGCCGGGATTACGAAGCGCAGACGCTCGAGGTCTTCGCAAAATTCGTCGAAGCGGATTTGGTGTACAAAAAGCTCAAGCCCGTTCCGTGGTCGATCGAAAATCAGACCGCGCTGGCTGATGCGGAATTGGAATACAAGGATGTGGAGGATACGAGCGTCTATGTGGAATTTCCTCTGGATCACCCAGCGGAGAAAAACAGTTTTTTGATCATCTGGACAACCACTCCGTGGACATTGCCGGCGAATCTGGCGGTGGCGGTGAATCCGGACGTGAACTATGCCAAGGTGAAATACCGTCGCGATGGGCAGGATCGAATCGGCATCGTGGCGACGGACCTGGCTGAACGTGTTTTCAAAGATCGTTCCGGGATCGAGTCGTTTGAAGTCGTCGGCAGCGACCTGGGCAATAAGTTTGTCGGCAACACCTATCGCCATCCGTTTATCGACAACCTTCTGGGACGCGTGGTAGTGGCCGATTACGTCACAACGACCGACGGGACCGGATTGGTACACTCCGCCCCAGGGCACGGCGAAGATGACTACAACACGGGTATTCGCGAAGGCCTGGAGGTTTACAGCCCAGTACTGGCCAGTGGACGGTTCGATGAGAGCGTGCCGCAATTCATCCGGGGAAAAACGGTGTGGGAATCAAATCCGCTCATCATTGCTGAACTAAAAAAGCGAGGCTTGCTCTTCGCGGAGGAAAAGATCGTTCACAGCTATCCGCACGATTGGCGAAGTAAGAAGCCGATCATTTTCCGAGCAACCGAGCAGTGGTTCGTCTCGGTGGACAAACCGCTGGCGATTGGGGATGGGAAGCCGCGGTCGCTGCGCCAGCGGGCGTTAGAAGTGGTGAACGGGCAGGTTGATTTCGTTCCCAGGTGGGGACAAGCGAGGCTTGCCGGAATGCTGGAGTCCCGGCCCGATTGGTGTGTTTCGCGCCAGCGGGCGTGGGGATTGCCAATTCCGGTCTTTTACAACGAGAAGGGCGAAGCGCTACTCACTTCGCAATCGGTCCGGGCGGTGGCCAAGCGATTCGCGGAAAAGGGAAGCGGCGAGTGGTTTACGGAATCGCCGAAGGAACTTCTCGGGGCGGATTTCAAATATCCGACCGGGTTTTCGGCGGAGACACTGCGAAAAGAAAAGGACATCTTCGATGTCTGGTTCGAATCGGGAAGCAGTTGGCATGCCGTGCTTCAGCAGCGAAAAGACTTGAGTTTTCCGGCTGATCTGTATCTGGAAGGGTCCGATCAGCACCGAGGGTGGTTTCAGCTTTCGCTTTTGCTCAGTCTCGGCACGACCGGCAAGCCGCCGTTCAAGCAGGTGGTTACTCACGGCTTCGTCGTGAAACCCGACGGCACCAAGGTCAGCAAATCCGACAAGGAATACGTCACCGCCACGCAGGAGATCAACAAGCACGGGGCCGATCTTCTGCGGCTGTGGTGCTCGAGCGTTGATTATCAAAACGATATCCCCGCCAGTCCGTCGGCTATCCAGGAATTCGGCGATAAATACCGCAAAATCCGCAACACGCTGCGGTTTTTGCTGAGCAATCTTTATGATTTCGATCCGAAGACGGATTCCACGCCGATCGACACGCGCGGATTGGATGGGTGGGTATTGTTCGAACTCGATCAGTTGATTCGGGAAGTAAAAAGGGAATATGAAAGTTACCAGTTGCACCGCGTTTTTCGGCGTTTGCACGATTTCTGCGCGGTGCAGGTCAGCACGATCTACAGCACGGCGATGAAAGACCGGTTGTACTGCGAGCTGCCGAACTCGCCCCTTCGGCGGCGATGCCAGCGAGTGATGTATCAGATGGCCGATGCGATCATTCGGTTATTGGCGCCGATACTCGTATTCACCGCGGATGAGGCGTGGGAACATTTGCCGCACAAGTCCGATCAAGATGCGAATGCGGAAAGCGTTCATTTGTTGTCGTTGCCTAAGTTCGAATTCGAGCCGTCGGCGAAGGATCAAACGCGATGGGCTTTGCTTCGGGATGCTCGCGATCAGGCGACGGCCCAGCTCGATGTGCTAAAAAAATCCGTCGGTTTGAACAAGGCGCTCGACGCGGAGATCGTTTACCACCTGAGCGATGAAGCCCGGAAGGATTTGGAAGGATGTGGCCCGGACTTGGAAGACGTGGTCGGGGCCGGGTTTCATAGCTTTGCCAGCGGCGAGTGGCGTGTTGAAGTGGTGGACCGGCGTGAAAAGTACAAGGCGTGCGACCGGAGCTGGAAACGCCGGCCGGATGTTGGGGAAGATGCGGAGTATCCGGATCTGTCGCGGCGCGATGCGGCGGCGGTGCGAGCCGTACAAGCGAAATGATCCCGATGCCGCGACCACCGATCCAACTCGCGGTTCTCATCAGCGGGTCGGGGACCACGCTGCAAAACCTGGTCGATTACATCGACGAAGGCCGGCTGAACGCGAACATCGTTGCCGTGGTGGCATCGCGCACCGGAATCGGGGGCATCGAGCGAGCGCGCGAAGCGGGCTTGTCCTGTCAAACCGTGGAGGCCGCGAAGTATTTCGAGGCCGAGAAATTCAGCCGGGACGTATTTGCGATTTGCCAGGGGGCCGGCGCCGAATTGGTTTGTCTGGGCGGCTGGTTGTCGCTGCTCGATATCCCATCATCCTGGGACGGCCGGATCATGAACATCCATCCCGCCCTGCTCCCCAGCTTTGGGGGCAAGGGCATGTACGGCCGGCGCGTTCATCAGGCGGTGCTGGATTATGGCTGCAAAGTGAGCGGCTGCACCGTTCATTTCGTCGATCGCGCTTTCGACACCGGCCCGATTATTTTGCAGCGAACGTGTCCCGTGATGGAAGACGATACGCCGGAATCGCTGGCTCATCGCGTGTTCGAAGAGGAGAAGATCGCGTATCCGCAGGCTGTGCGGCTTTTTCAGGAGGGGCGTTTGCGCATCGAGGGCCGGCGGGTGAGGACGATCAATTTGCCCGACTAAGCCCCGCATGTACATGCGGGGCTGCGATGAGGCGAATCTATGCCGGTATTTCTTTTCACCATCCACGCCTACCGATCGTGGTCGGAGGATCATCCCAAGGGTTTTGTTCAACGCGACGAAGGATTGCAGAAATCCAATCGGCGACTGGCTCAATGGCGAATGCAACATGCGAAGAATTCGCCGGCAAGAGTCGAGGGAATTGCGCAAGAGGCAATCCTTGGCGTGGTGGAGAACATCGCGACGGAACGAGCAGTGCGATTGCACGGGGCGGCCGTTACGCCGACTCATTTTCATGTGTTGGTCTCCTTCCGAAGCCCCGCATGTACATGCGGGGTTGCGAAATTTTGTCGTCCGGCATGTCCGGCGCGGAGATTTGTTGAAACGGTGATTGTGCGTATGAAGCGAAAGGTCGGACAAACCGTGGCGAAGCTCAATGGCACCTGTGATCGGCCGTGGCTCTCGCGCGGATGGGATTCGACGCGGGTTCGCGATCGGCCGCATTTTGATTATTTATTGAAAACCTATTTTCCGAAGCACGTCGCGGAGGGCGGAATGGTGCGCAGATGGGAATGAAGCCCCGCATGTACATGCGGGGCTCCCGCTATTGCGTCACGGGCGTTTGCCAGCCGCCGCCGAGAGCTTTGTAGAGGCTCACCAAATCGAGCGAGATGGCGCTGTCGCTTTGGGCCAGAACATCCTGGGCTTCCAGCAGCGTTCGCTGGGCGTCGAGCACTTCGAGAAAATCGACGACGCCCTTCTCGTATTGCTGGCGGGCCAGATCGGCGGCCTGGCGCGACTCATCCACGGCATCCGCGAGGGACTTGCGGCGAAGCTGCTCGGTGCGATAGGAGGCCAGGGAATCTTCCACCTCCCGCATGGCGTTGAGCACGGCGGATTCGTAGGAAGTGGCCGCCTGACGAGTCAGTTCCTTTTGCACCTCGACATTGCTGCGGATTCGGCCGGCGTCGAAGATCGGCCAGGAGATGCCGGGGCTGAGGGCGAAATACCGGCTGTTCCAGTCGAAGAGCTGTTTGATCTGCGAGCTGTCCAAACCGAACGAGCCGGTGAGACTGAATTTCGGATAGAAATCCGCGGTGGCGACGCCGATGCGTGCGGAGGCGGCGGCGAGTTGGCGCTCGGCCCGGCGGATGTCGGGACGGCGGCGCAAAAGGTCCGCGGGGACACCGATGGGAACCTGCGGCGGGACCGGAGGGATCGGGGCGGATGTCGATAATTCCGCGGAGAGCGATTCGGGATCTTGGCCAAGAAGAACGCCCAGGGCGTGAATGAACTGGCGGACCTGGGCCTCGATGGCGGGAAGGGTCGCGGCGGTGCTGGCGACTTGCGCGGCCTGGCGTGCGACATCCAACTCCGTCGCGAAGCCGGCCTGATAGCGCGAGCGCGTCAAATCCAGTGTGTCCTGCTGATCGTGGAGATTCTGCTCGGCGATGCTCGATTCCAACTGTGCGGTGCGAAGTTGGATGTAATTGCGGGCAACCTCGGCGACGAGCGAGACCATGATATCGCGCCGGTCTTCCAGTGCGGCGGCGGTGTCGGCGTTGGCGGCCTCGATGGCGCGCCGCTGGCCGCCGAAAACGTCGATCTCCCAGGATGCGTCGAAGCCGGCCTGGTAAAGATCGGTCGTGACGCCGGGGAATCCGCCATTGCCCAGCGGGCTTTCCGGGCCGCCGGCCTGTGCGGCGGTAACTTGGTCGGGCGTCGCGACTGGACCGGCGCCGGATACCAGCGGTTTGCCGCCGGTGAACGCGCCCAGGGGAATCACAACATTTTTGCTGCCGCGTGCGTGCTGATATCCGCCGTCGGCGTTGATCTGGGGCCAAAGCTCTGAGCCGACCACGCCGCGCTGGGCGCGTGCCTGAAGCAGGCGGGACTCGGCGCTGCGAAGATCGAGATTATTCGCTTCCGCGCGATTGACGAGCGAGTCCAATTCCGGATCGTTGAAGGAGCGCCACCAGCGAACCATGTTGGCGCTGTTGGAACTGACGGAACTGGCCGGCTGGGTGGCGGGCGTATCGCCGTAAGAGGGAGCGACCTTCATTTTCGGCGGACGATAATCGGGCCCGACCTCGCAGCCGGAAAGGACCATCAGTAAAAGTGCAAACCGAAATTTGATTTTGCTTTTCATGGCGAAGCTCCAAAGGGACCGCTCAATGGGCGGCCTGGACGTGTTCTCCCGGCTGAATCTTTTTCAGGAACACCACTAAACCGATCATGAGAAATGCGGCGATGCCAAGCATTTTGAACACGTCCAGGTAGGACAGCATGGTGGCCTGTTGTAGGACGCTGTTGTACAGGATCGCGACGGCGCGGTCGGCGGCCACGATGGGATTCACGCCGCGATGCATCAAAGTGCGGGCGATGGAATTGACGGTTTGGTGATAGGAGGAGGAGTTGAAGTTGGAGGAACTGAGGAGGCGGCTCTGGTGGAACTGGGTGCGGCGGATCAGCATGGTGTTGGCCAGGGAGACGCCGAAGCTGCCGCCGAGATTTCGCGCGAGATTGATGAGTGCGGAGGCGTTGTTGGTTTTTCCGCGGGGAAGGCCAATATAAGCGGCGGTGTTAATGGGAACGAACAGGAATGCCAGTCCGGCAGCCTGAAAAACTCGCGCCCAGGCGAGCGTGGAGAAGGAAACCTGGGTGTCAAAATTCGTCATGTAAAACAGGGAACATCCCTCGATGAACATGCCGAAGGCGATGAGCCATTTCGGCTGATAATGGGTGACGAGGTATCCCACGAGGGGCATCATGGCCATGACCGCGAATCCACCGGGTGAGATGACGAGGCCGGCTTCCGTGGCGGTGTAGCCGAGCAGGGTTTGGGTGTACTGCGGCAGAAGCTGCGTCGTGCCGAAGAGGATAAAGCCGACGGCGAACATCGCCATGCAGTTAAATGCGAAATTGAAATTCTTGAAAAGGGGCAGATCGACGATGGGAGTTGGTGTGATGAATTCCCAGACGATCGCTCCGACAATTCCGACGACGGCGAGGATGGCAAAGATGAGGATGAAATGGGAGGAGAGCCAGTCGTCTTCCTGGCCCTTGTCCAGAACGACCTGAAGGCAGCCCAGGCCGATGGCCACCAAGCCGAAGCCGAGGTAATCGACCTTCAGGCCATGCCTGAGCTTTTCGCGCCGCTCGGCTTTAGCCTCGGCGGAATCGTGCAGGAGAAAATGGACCAGAACAAGACTGAGAACTCCAACGGGGATATTGATGAAGAAAATCCATCGCCAGGAATAATTATCGGTGATCCAGCCACCCAGAGTGGGCCCGATGGCGGGGGCAACGACGACGGCGACGCCATAGAGGGCGAAAGCCTGTCCGCGCTTCGCCTGCGGAAAGGTATCGGTGAGAATGGATTGCTCGCTGGGCTGCAGCCCGCCGCCCCCGATGCCCTGCAACACGCGGAAAAGGATCAAAAACGGCAGCGTCGGAGCCAAGCCGCACAGCAGCGAGCTGCCTGTGAACAGGGCGACGCAGAGCATGTAAAAACGTTTGCGACCGATGACCGATGCAAGCCAGCCGCTGATTGGCAGAACGATCGCGTTGCTGACAAGGTAGCTGGTGAGAACCCATGTGGATTCATCGAGGCTGGCGGCCATGCCGCCGGCGATGTGATCGAGCGACACGTTGGCGATGCTGGTATCGAGCACCTCCATGAACGTTGCCATGGAGACGACGACCGCGATGAGCCAGGGATTGACGGGGGGGCGGCTCTCAGACATGGGACCTCACCTGACCCTGACGCTCGGTTCCACCGACATGCCGGGTGAAAGCAGATGGTCCGAATCGTCGTTCTGGTGAGGATCGAACACGATCTTGACGGGGATGCGCTGAACGATCTTGACGTAATTGCCCGTGGCGTTTTCGGGCGGCAGGAGACTGAAAGCCGATCCCGTTCCGTCTTGAACGCTTTGCACCTTTCCCGTGATCGAGCGGCCGGGATAGGCGTCCACGAAAATCTCGACCGGCTGGCCGGGCTGAATGCGATCAAGCTGGGTTTCCTTGAAATTCGCGACGACCCACACATCGTATTCAACGATGGAAAACATCGGCTGATCGACCTGGATGTACGTTCCCGGCTCGACATTTTTACGGGTGATGACGCCGTCGGATTCGGCGTGAATCTTGCAATACCCAAGGTTGTTGCGAGCCTGCTGCAGGGCGCCTTCCGCAGCTTTCAAATTGCCTTGCGCGGTTTGGACGGCGACCCGCGCATCATCAAGCTGCGCTTTGGCGGCGGCAACTTTTGCTTTGGCATCTTCCACCTGGGCGGCGGTCGTGCGCTGGGCGGCGGTCGCATTGTCCATCTGCTGTTTTGAGCGGGCGCGCACGTCAAGAGCCAGAAAACGATTCAAATCATCGTTGGAATTCTGCGCGTTGGCCTGGGCGACGAGAAGCTCCGCATCGGCCTCGCCGACGTTGGCCTGGGCGACGGGCACCTGTGCCTTGGCTTCCTGCACTTTTCCCTCGGCCGATGCATCATCGCCCTGGGCTTGAACGAGCGCGGCCCGATAATCGCGGTCGTCGAGTTCGACGAGAAGATCTCCGGATTTGACGCGAGAATTATCGTCGATGTAAACCTTCTGCACGATGCCGGAGACTTTTGGGCTTACGGCAATGACATGGCCTTCGATGAAAGCGTCGTCGGTCGATTCGTAGTGGCGCGCGTTGAGCCAATAGATCAAACCCACAGTCGCGCCGCCGACCAGGAGAACGATCAGGAAGATTATCGGCCCGGGCCGCTTGTAGAACGGCTTTTGCGGCGGCTGGGGATCGGTCCGCGGGTCTTCAGGCCTGTGATCGTTTTGTTCGGATGCGTTCGATTGCCCCGAATCTTTCGGGCGGGTTTCATTTTCGTTCACGCGGGTCATGGTTGGCTCTGCCGTGCGGCGTACTATATGGGGAAGTCTGCATTTCTGGCTATTTTATTTTCCGAAAATATCGAGTGAAGGGAAATGCCGACCCGCGCCGGTCCCCAATGGCCTATTATCGGCTACGGCGAGGCTTTCAGCAGAAGAACGGGTACATCGACTCGATGCTGAACCCGGCTGGCGGTGGTGCCGAGCAGTAGATCGCCGACGAATCGATGGCCGTGCGTGCTCATGGCGATCAGATCGCAGCCGCATTCCTGTACCCACCGGACAATTTCGGTGACCGGATCGCCGAATGCCAGATGCGTTTCGACGCTCAATCCTTCGGAAGCCAGTTCGGCGCGGATTTTTTCCAGGTAGGCGCGGTCTTCGTCAATTTCCGGGCTGACTGCATCCGAGCCGTAGGTGCGCGCCGCCCAACCATCGGCTACGTGCAGCAGGACGATGTGGCTCTTCATCAGTTTCACCAGCGGGCGAACATGGTCGAGGATAACGCGATCAGTCGGCGTCGCGTCGAGTGTGATGAGAACCTTGCTGTACATGTCGGAACGCCTTCCTTAATCGCGGTCCATTATACCGATCGGGGGCGATCTGTTGGGTAATTGAGGTTTTTGAATGAGTGGCAACACGGCGGCCCAAGCCGCCGCGCCGCGCTGGGATCAATGATGCGTTTGGGTTCTTCCATTGGCAATTGGCGATCGCGCACCGCTACAATCGAGGGCATGTGGAGAAAGTTCCCACCGCGAATGCGGCGAGCTTTGGTATCGGCGTTGGACGAGGCTGCCCGTCTGGGACGAGACGTTGCGGATGTGGAAGATCTGTTCGCCGTCATCGCCTGCGATCGCGAGAGCGCCGGAGCGTATCTTCTGGAGCAATGCGGCGTGAAGGCGGATCGAATCCTCAGCAGAGGGGAATCGACGATGCCGGGGACTTTTCCGCCGTCGCAGCGGGCGCGGCGGCTGGATGGATCGGCGCTGAGAATCCTGAAGGCGGCATCGGCGGAGGCAACGCGATTACGCCACGCGCACGTGGGGACCGAACATGTCATCAGCGCGCTGACGCGCGCGAGCGATCTGGAACTGGGCAAGAAGCTGAACGACGCCGGCCTGACGCCGACGCACGCCGACGCCGCCATGCGGAGATGGATCACCGATGGAATGCCTCGGCGGCGCGGTGGATGGGGATTCGCGGCGGTTCGCCCGGCGGCGTTGGCGGCGGTATTGCGGCCAGTGCAAAAGGCCGCTCGCATGCCGCGGATTCTTTGGAATGTTTATGGGAAGAAAAGCCTGGGTCATCCCGGTTTCGTGAACGACCCTTATCCGCTGTATCGATGGCTGCGCGAGCGGCATCCGGTGCGGAAAGACCCGTTGGCGCCGGCGTGGGTTTTGACGCGGTACGACGATGTGATGGAGATGCTGCGCGATCCGCGATTTCGCAAGGACCCGTTCGCGCCCGAGCGTTTGCCGCGCCTCGTCCGCAAGCAGCTTGACGTGGCCGGCGAGGATACACGGGTTGAGGTCGAAGCCGTTTCGATGCTGTTTTTGGATCCGCCCGGTCATACGCGCGTCCGGGGTATTTTTTCGCGAGCGTTCACGCCGGCTTCGTTGGCCGAGCTGCGCCCCAGAATCGAGCTGATCGCGCGAAAGCACATCGATCGTGTCGCCGCCAGCGGGCAAATGGATATCGTCGCGGATTTGGCCTATCCGCTTCCGGTCATCGTCATCGCCGAGCTGCTGGGATTTCCGGCGGAGGATTACCCGCGGATCAAGCAATGGTCGGACGAATTAGCCGCGGCGCTGTCGTTGAATCCCTCCGGTGGTCAGCAGGCGCGCGCCAATGGGGCCTGGACGGAGCTTCGCGGCTATTTCGATCAGGTCGTGTACCAGTTCAAAGGAAAATCAAACAACACGCTTTTGTCCCGGCTCCTGGAGACGGAATACGAGCCGGAAGGCCTGAACCGCGAGGAGATTTTTTCCAACTGCGTTTTGCTGCTGTCGGCGGGGCACGAAACCACCACCAACCTGATCGGCAACGGAATGCTGGCGCTGCTGCGAAACCGCGATCAGTGGGAAACGCTGGTTCGGGAGCCCGCATTGATCGATTCGGCGGTGGAGGAATTGCTGAGATACGACTCCCCGGTGCAATGGACCAGCCGGCTGAGCGGCGAAGCGATCGAGCTAAGCGGCCAAACGATTCCGCCGGGCGAAATTGTGCTGGGGGCGCTGGGGGCGGCCAATCGCGATCCGGCGAAATTCAGCGATCCCGATCGGCTGGATATCCGGAGAACGGAAAATAAGCATCTGGCATTCGGATCGGGAATTCACTTTTGCCTGGGGGCGGCCCTGGCACGGATGGAAATGCAAATTGTTCTGCAGGAGATGAGCAGCCGATTGCCGCGCATGAAATTGGCGGCGAAACGGCTCAAATGGCAAAAGGGATTGACGTTCAGAGGGGTGAAGCGCCTGCGGGTGACGGTTTAAATCCTGTTTCAATCCTGACGACTGAAGTCGGGGGGGCCACGGGAAGATTCCTGAAGCGGCTTTTAAGCGGGACCTTCGGCGGGTGAATCGTCCTCGACCGTGATGGATTTGACGACGTCCTCGGCGGCGGTTTGCCGGCCGACGGAGGCTTTCAAATTGCTCGTCTTCATCCGGGGTTCTTTCTTCTCCTTCACTTTGTTGACGGCCAACTCGACGGGGAGATCATCGGGAATATAAAGGATACGGCGACAACTGGGGCAGAAGACCAACTCGTCGCGGGTGTGGAGCTTGTTGTAAACGTCAGTGACGAGATCCATGTTGCAGGCGGTGCAGGCATATTCCTCGCGCCGGCGGTCGGGCTTGGCCAGGGCGCTCATGGCTTCGCCTTCGAAGCGATCGGCAAAGCGTTCGAACGCTTGGAGGGCCGCGTGCGGAACGGCGGCCGCGGCGGCGTCACGCTTGGGACGCAGAGCGTCAATCTCGACCTGAAGCTGCTTGACGCGGTCGCTGATCTCGCCGCGCATCGTCTCCATCTTGGCCTTCTCAGCATCGAGCAGGCCCGTCAGCTCCTTCGTTTCCGCCTGAAGCTTATCCAGCGATTCCATGACTTTGAGGAGTTGGTCCTCGGTCTTGGACTTGTCAACTTTTTCGGTGTTAATCTCGACGAGGAAGGTTTGATATTCGCGATTGTTCTTGGCGTTCTGCTGCTGGGCGCGAAGGCGTTCGATTTTGGCGTCGCGGGTTTTCAGATCCAAGTCGAACTGGGCGGACTGAGACTGCTGATCCTTGAGCGTGGCCTGGCTCAGGCGCAGACGCTCGGAAAGTTCGTTGACTTTCCGCTCCTGAATGCGGACGTTTTTGCTTACCGCATCCAGCCGAGCCTGGGCTTCGCGGAGTTTCTGATCGGCTTGATATAGTTTCACCAGCGCAATATTGGTTGGACCCATAAGGACATACCTCTGACAACTACAGCAGCTCCATTATGGCGACAGCGGCCCGGATGAAAAGGGGTGAAGGACCAATTCGGCCAAGATCATCGTCAAAAGCCGGCGGATTGGGTATAATTTTGCAATATCGGCGATGCCGGGCCGAGGCTGCTGATGCTTCATAATCAAAAGGTTATCGTCGTGCTTCCGGCCTACCGCGCGGCCAAAACGGTCGAGCGAACCTTCCACGATTTGCCGCTGGATGTGGTGGACGAGGTGCTTCTGGTAGACGACGCGGGGGGCGATGAGACGGCCGAGATCGCCCGGCGGTTGGGAATCAGAACCATTTCGCACCGACAGAATCTCGGCTATGGGGCCAACCAGAAAACCTGCTATTTTGAAGCCCTTGCGGCTGGGGCGGACATCGTGGTGATGGTCCATCCGGATTATCAGTATGACCCGCGGCTGGTGACGGCGATGGCGGGAATGGTCGCGTCCGGCATTTACGACGCGGTGCTGGGATCGCGGATCGGCACGGCCCGCAAGGGTGGAATGCCGCTCTGGAAGTATGTGGCCAACCGGGCGCTGAGCGCTGTCGAGAATCTCCTGCTGGGGACGAAATTGACGGAATTCCACACGGGTTACCGCGCGTTTTCGAAGAAAGTCCTGCAGGAGTTGCCGCTGCTGGCCGATTCGGATGACTTTGTTTTCGACAACCAGATGATCGCACAGTTGGCGGCGTTCGGTTTCACGATCGGGGAAATCTCCTGCCCGACGAAATACTTCAGCGAAGCCAGCTCGATCAATTTTCGGCGGTCGGTGACTTACGGAATTGGGGTTCTTCGCACCAGCGTGCAATTTCGGCTGTGGAAATGGGGGATGAGCAGGCCGAAGATTTTCGTCAACAATTCCGCATTGCGGCTGGGATCGGCCGAAGGGCAATCGCGGCAGATGGCGACGGTCGTGGGGACGTAATATCCGGGGGCGAATATCGGCATGTCGAAAAAAAGAAGCCCGGCCTGCAAGCAGGCCGGGCTTTTGTCTGATCTTTGACAAATGAATAGTCGGAAGCCTTGGGCCGTCGTCGCCGACGGCCGCATCATGATTCTGCACCATGAACGAGGCTGTGCTGACATTTCCGGTCCGAGATTGCTCTCGGACCTGTTCTAAGAAAATCCCTTAGAAAGGAGGTGATCCAGCCGCAGGTTCCCCTACGGCTACCTTGTTACGACTTAGTCCCAGTCACCGAACCTAGCGTAGACACCTCAGTAGTGAGGCGGCTTCGGCTATTTCCGGCTCCCATGACTTGACGGGCGGTGTGTACAAGGCTCAGGAACACATTCACCGCGGCGTAGCTGATCCGCGATTACTAGCGATTCCAGCTTCACGGAGGCGAGTTGCAGCCTCCGATCTGAACTGAGGGATGATTTTTGCGATTTCCATGAGTTTGCACTTTAGGTTCGCTTTATGCATCCCATTGTAGCACGTGTGTAGCCCTGGGCATAAAGGCCATGAGGACTTGACGTCATCTCCACCTTCCTCCGGTTTGACACCGGCAGTCCCCTTAGAGTCCCCGACTTTACTCGATGGTAACTAAGGGCAAAGGTTTCGCTCGTTAAGGGACTTAACCCGACATCTCACGACACGAGCTGACGACAGCCATGCAGCACCTGTACCAGTTGTACCCCGAAGGGCCTACCCTGCTTTCACAGGGATAATCCTGGCATGTCAAACCCAGGTAAGGTTCTGCGCGTTGCTTCGAATTAAACCACATGCTCCACCGCTTGTGTGAGCCCCCGTCAATTCCTTTGAGTTTTAGCCTTGCGACCGTACTTCCCAGGCGGTCCACTTAGCACTTTGGCTTCGACCGCAATGGCGTCAGAGCCACTGCGATCTAGTGGACATCGTTTATGGCCAGGACTACCGGGGTATCTAATCCCGTTTGCTCCCCTGGCTTTCGTGTCTCAGTGTCAGCAAACCCCCAGCGAGCTGTTTTCACCATTGGCGTTCCAAATGATATCTACGCATTTCACCGCTCCACCATTTGTTCCGCTCGCCCCTAGGTTGCTCAAGACCAGCAGTATACCCAGCAGTTCCACGGTTAAGCCGTGGGATTTCACAAGGTACTTACCAGTCCACCTACACACGCTTTAAGCCCAGTGATTCCGCCTAACGCTTGGCACCTCTGTCTTACCGCGGCTGCTGGCACAGAGTTAGCCGTGCCTTCCTCTGGGGTTGATCAGAACTTTCTAACCCCTGACAGTGGTTTACATCCCGAAGGACTTCGTCCCACACGCGGCGTCGCTCCGTCACACTTGCGTGCATTGCGGAAGATTCGTTACTGCAGCCCCCCGTAGGAGTCTGGGCAGTGTCTCAGTCCCAATGTGGCCGGCCAACCTCTCAGTCCGGCTACGCGTCGTCGCCTTGGT
>DATAWP010000044.1:0-25387 GCA_036267155.1 Tepidisphaeraceae bacterium | reverse complement strand
AACAGCATCGACTTCGGCGACATGGCCGCCAACTTCGGCAAGTCCGGCAAAGTCTGGGATCAGGGCGATTTCAATTACGACGGCGCGGTGAACAGCATCGACTTCGGATTGTTGGCCGGCAACTTCGGCAAATCCGTCGGCGGCAACGCTGACGTAACCGCTGCCGATTGGGCCGCGCTCGACGCCTTCGCCGCGGCCAATGGTCTGACGGCCGAGGTTCCCGAACCGGCGACCACGAGCTTGGCGGCGGTCGGCCTTATCGGCGTCCTCGCCCGTCGGCGACGCCGTGTGAATGCTTGAATCAAGCTTCCGCAGTTGCATGAGTCCTCCTCCAATAGCCCCGGCATCGTGCTGGGGCTTTTACTTGCTGAAACCCTCGGTACTCCGATAATTGATCGATCCGGGTATGGCCCACCACCAGGATGTTCAATTCGATGAAGTCCCTGCGCGCCGCATCGGCGGCGTCGCTATCGAGCGTCCGCGCAACGAAGCGCCGTCCAACGTGCCCGTTGCCCTTCGCACCGTTCAGCACGTCAAAGTTTCGCACGGCCGATTCGAGCAAACATGGTCCAAACGAATCGTCATGGCCAAGTGGGCCATCTCCGGTTTGGGGTGCATGAAGATCGGTTCGCAGCGATTCAATTTCGGGCCGGGCATGGTGGCGATCTATCTTCCCACGATCCCGCATTGTTTCTGGGCGCTCAAGCCCGTCAACGAATTCTGCTGGTTCACGCTCGATGGCCCATTGGCAGAGGAATTTGTGCTCCAACTCGGGCTGAACGTCGGCGTATTCAACTGCACTCCTCCGCCGCTGGAAAAAATATACGCCCTGATGGATGGCCTGAAAGACCACACCCTCCAGGGTTGCCGCCGCTGCAGCTTGGCCGCCATCCAGATGCTTTACGATCTTGCCAATTCAATCCGCTCGCCCAAGACCGCCCCACTCGTCCAGCGGGCCCGCAACATCATCGAGCAGGAATTCGCCGACCCCGATCTCTCCGCCGAACGAATCGCGGCGGAACTGAGCTATCATCGCGGATCGCTCAGCCGGCTTTTTCACAAGCAGACCGGCGTGACGATCATCGATTACCTGACGCACGTTCGCCTGCAGGAAGCCAAGAGCCTCTTGCGGTACACTCCCGACAAAATCGCCGCCGTCGCCGAAAAATGCGGCTTCCGCGAAGCGACCTATTTCTGCCGATGGATTCGCAAACACACCGGCAAAACCGCCGGCGAATTGCGGCAATCCGAGTAAAACCATGACGTTGACATTCAACCAATCCCGCGATGGCCGGATCGATCTTCACCAAACCGACGATTCTCCGATCGCCAGTTATCAATTCGACCAAAAACTTCCCAAGCCTTGTTTTCATCCCCTGCGCACGGCCGCCGGGCGTGAGATAACCGGATTCCAGCCGCCCGATCACCTCTGGCATCGCGGGCTTTGGTTCGCCATCAAATTCATCAATCAATCCAATTTCTGGGAAGAACATCCGCCGTATGGAATCCAGAAAACCGTCGGCCAACCCCGTTGCGAAATGTCTGCCCCCAACACACTGCGCATCGTCCACGATCTCCAGTGGACCTCGCAGGCGACCGGTCCGGTCATTGACGAGCATCGCACCATCGGCTTCACCGTTCTTCCCAACGAAACTCGCCAGATCGACTGGACGACATCGCTCCAGCCGCTTCAGGATCTTCTGCTCGATCGCACGCCCTACACCACATGGGGCGGCTACGGCGGCCTTACGTTCCGCGCTCCCTACGAGGTTCACGGCGCCGGCTTCCTCGCGCCAAGCGGCCCACCCATCCGAACCATGACCGGCAAGCCGCATCCCTGGGCAATTTTCCACGCCGTGGTTGACGGAAACCCAAGCGCCAAAATCTCCCTCGGCATGATCGATCATCCCGACAATCCCCGCAGCCCTTCGCCCTGGTATGGAAAGACCGACGAACGCTACGGCTTTATGAACGCCGCGTTCCTCTTTCACGAGCCCATGACCGTCCTCAAGGACCGCACGCTGAATTTTCGTTACCGCGTTCTGTATCGCGATGGTTGGTGGGAAGCCGAGGAATTCGCCAAGCTCGCCGAGACCTTCCGAAACGCCGGACGTTAAATGAATCCAGATTTATTTCTCGGTCTCGACATCGGCGGCACCAAGTGCGCCGCGATGGTCGGCCGGCGCGACGGCCAAATGATCGACCGCATCCAATGGCCGTCGAATTCCGCTCGCGGTCCCCAGCCGATGATCGACGACCTGTGCGCTCACGCCCAAAAACTATTGCGAACCCACTGCGGCATTATCGCCGTCGGCGCATCCATCGGCGGCCCGCTGGACGCCGACCGCGGCATCATTCAATCCCCGCCGAACCTTCCCGGCTGGGCCGACATCCCCCTGAAATCCATCCTGCAAGATCGCCTGCGATTGCCGACCCAAATCGAACACGACGCGGCCGCCTGCTGCCTCGCTGAATTCCATTGGGGCTCAGGCCGCGGCACGACGAGATTGATTTACCTCACCTGCGGCACCGGCTTCGGCGCGGGTTTGGTCTTCGACGGCAAAATCTACCGCGGCTCCGCCGGCAAGAGCCTGGAGATCGGCCACGCCCGCCATCGCGACGACGGTCCCGAAGCCTTCGGCAAACGCGGCAGCGTTGAATCCTTCTGCGCCGGCGCCTCCCTCGGCAAAATCGCCAACTGGCGATTTCCCGGTCGCTGGCCCGCACCACCTTCCGGAGAGGAACTGGCCCGACTCTGGCAAACCGCCGACCGCGACGCGACCGAAGTGATCGCGATCAACGCAAAAGCCGTCGGCGAAGTCTGCGCCAATCTCGCGGACTTTCTCCGCCCCGATGCGATTCTGCTCGGCAGCCTGGCATCCCATTTCGGCCCACTTTGGCTCGACATAGTCCGCGCCCAATTCCGCGCGGAAGTTTTGCCGGACACCGCTTGCCGAATCGAACCCGCCGGCCTGGGGGAACGATTGCAGGATTGCTCGGCGTTGGTTGTGGCGTTGTCTTCGACCGTGGTAATCCCAGATAAGTGATTTTGAAAAATTTTAAAAACACGTGCTAATCTTTCACCTGCCGGCCACTAATATAGAGGAGGATGTTTTCCCCTCGTTAGATTCGCCGCGGCTCCGCTGTTGGAGGATTCGCTTTGCCCGCTGATTTCCCCCGCCTATCGCCAAATTCTGACAAATGCCCCAAACACGTTCGCGGAAACGTGTGGCTTTTGGGACATATTGGGACATCGAAGGTTGTTCAGCCCGGAGCAGGATGGGATAGAAGAAATGATGACGCCAGCCGATTCCATTCGCCCTTTGAACACCTGCCCCTGAACCAGATCGCTGAACATCCCCGGCTGGGCCACCAACCCGTCATAATTTCCATCCTGCACGATCCGCCCATCGGCGATCACCAGAATGCGATCGCAATTCTTCACGGTCGCCAGTCGGTGCGCGATGATCAGGGCGGTCTTGCCGGCGATCGCGTTTTCCATGGCCCGCTGCACCAGGCCCTCGCTCACGGTGTCCAGCGCGCTGGTGGCTTCGTCGAAGATGAAGAAATCCGGCTCGGCCAAACGGGGCGCGGGCGATCGCCAGGCGCTGGCCGCCGGATAATGTCGAGCCGCCGTCGCCCACCGGCGTGTCGAGACCCTCAGGCATTCGCGAGATGAATTCCCATGCGTTGGCTAGCTCGCAGGCTCGGCGCATTTGCGGAACAAGCATCCCGGACCCACTGGGCGCAGTATCCGTTATCGGATAAAGCCGCCGGTGAACACCATATCAGGCCGCGGGTGTTTTATGTTATCCTCACGGTCCCCAGTGAAGGGGCCATCAACCGAATCAGAGAATGCCCGAACCGCTTCCGTCAGTTTCCATTGTCACCCCAACGCTCGGGCAGGCCGCTTTCATCGAAGCGACCATCCAAAGCGTTTTGGAACAGGATTATCCGCGGCTGGAATACTTCGTCGCCGATGGCGGATCGACGGATGGCACACTCGATCTTCTGCGCAAATATGACTCGCGCCTCCGCTGGATTTCGCAACCCGACCACGGTCAGGCCGACGCCATCAACAAGGGTTTTGCCCAAACCACCGGCGAGATTCTTGCCTGGCTGAACTCCGACGACACCTACGCTCCCGGCGCGGTTTCCGCGGCGGCGAATTTCTTCGCCGCCCATCCGGAAGTCGGCGTGGTTTACGGCAACGCCGATTTCATCGACGCCGCCGGACATCGCATCGGCCGATGCCAGAACATCGAGCCGTTCAGCCGGCATCGACTGCTGTATTATTCCGATTTCCTGGTTCAACCCGCGGTCTTTTTCCGCCGATCCGTTTTCGAATCGGCCGGGGGGCTGGACCCATCGCTCTGCTGGTCGATGGATTACGACCTGTGGCTCAAGCTCTCCACTCGCACGCAATTCGCGTTCATTCCGCGCGTGCTGGCAAACTACCGCTGGCTCGACACGAGCAAAACCGGCTCCGGCGGGCGCAAACGGATCGACGAGGTTTTGTCCGTCGTTCAGCGCCACGGCGCCCCGACATTACCCGCGTATTTCCGACTGGAAGCGATTCGGATGGATTTATGCGAAGCCCTCGCCGCCACGCGGCAGCTTCGCTTCGCCACCGCCGTCGCAAAGAAATGGTCCGCCATCCTGACGCTCTGCCGATCCCCGCGCGCAATCTTTAGCTTGCTCTCGTTGCGGACCTGGAGAATCATCTGTATGGGCCAGATCATCCGCGCCCACGCCGCCGCGGCCATGCACCATAACAAAAAAGCAAAATGCGTTATTGCCACAGATAAAAATCAGATGCACACAGATGACAGACAATGGAAATGATTCTTTCTTATCTTTGCATTATCTGTGTGCATCTGATTTATATCTGTGGCCAAAATTCTTTCCCCCCGGATTTTTCGCTACGTCGGTTGCTTTGAATCGACCTTCAAATCCAAAACAGCGGAATTCATGCAATATCGCTTGCCCGTTGGTCGCGGGCCGTCGTCGAAGACATGGCCGAGGTGCGATTGGCATCGCGAGCACAAAACTTCCGTTCGGCGCATCCCATGCGCGTCGTCGGTGCGCTCGGTCACCGCGTCTTGGCTGATCGGCGTGAAAAAGCTGGGCCAGCCCGTGCCGGAATCGAATTTGGTCCCGGCATCAAATAAATCCTGGCCGCACACCGCGCAGCGATACGTTCCGGGCCGATGATCGTTCCAATATTTTCCGGTGAAAGCGCGCTCGGTGCCCGCCTGGCGGGCGATGGCGTACTGCTCCGGCGTCAATCGCTTCCGAAGCTCCTCGTCGCTTACCTGCCAATGACTGACGCCGCACGCGGAATTTGGATTATCCGCCGCACAACCGGGCGGGCCGGCCGCCTGGCGTTTGGCCGCGGCGCCGGCCGCGAGCTTTGTATGAATCTCCGCCGGTCCCACATGGCACGACTCGGCCGCCCCCTGCTTCTCGAAGTACTGTTGGTGATAGTCCTCCGCCGAATAGAACTTTTCAGCGGGCGCGATCTGGGTGACGATCTTGCGCCTGAAAGCGCGCGATGCGTCCACTTCCTTCATCGACTCGCGCGCCAGCCGCTCCTGCTCGTCGTCATTGAAAAAAATCGCTGAGCGATATTGCGATCCCACATCCGGCCCCTGCCGATCGACCGTCGTTGGATCGTGGCTGCTCCAAAAGGCGTCCAGCAATTCGGCATAGCTCACCTTCGCCGGATCGAACGTTACCCGCACCGCCTCGGCGTGCCCGGTCCGGTCGGAGCAAACCTGTTTATAGGTTGGATCGGCGGTTTTTCCGCCGGTGTAGCCGACCTCGGTTTCGACGACGCCGTTCATTTTTCGGAACGCCGCTTCGACGCCCCAGAAGCATCCGGCCGCGAATATTGCCTGCGAGAATGTGGTTGGTTGGGTTTTCACGTTTGATCTCCGTCCATTAGTATAGGCCTGGAATCAACATGGTGCACGAGGACTTGCCACAACCTCCGCCGCCTCTGCGAGAAAATGCGCGATCCGATTGGCTGCTGGACCAGCGGATTGCGTTCCTCAACCATGGCTCCTTCGGCGCGGTGCCGCGGGTGGTGTTCGAGGAACACAATCTTTGGCGCCAGCGGATCGAATCCGAACCTGTGGAATTCATTGTACGCCGAATGCCGGATTTGATCGCGGATGTTAAAAACAAGGTGGGATCGTGGCTCGGAATGAGCGCGGAAGATTTCGGCTTCGTCACCAATGCCACCGAGGGCATCAACGCCGTTCTACGCTCCCTGGATTTTCAATCCGGCGATGAATTACTCACCACGACGCACGTGTACAACGCCGTCCGTCAGGCGATGCGATACGTCGCGGGCAAATCGAAGGCGACTTACCGGGAAATTGATGTGCCGCTGCCGGTTGAATCCGGCGACCAGGTTGCCGAGGTGGTTCTCAAATCCATTTCGGCGAAAACCAGACTGCTGGTGATCGACCACATCACCTCCCCCACCGCCCTGATCTTCCCTGTGGAAAAAATCATCGCCGGCTGCAGCGCGCGCAACGTCGACGTGCTGATTGACGGCGCGCACGGGCCGGGAATGTTGCCGCTGAATGTTTCGCGACTCGGCGCCGCGTATTACGCGGGCAATCTGCACAAATGGGCCTGCGCCCCCAAGGGCAGCGCCTTTCTGTGGGTTCGACCCGATCGGCAATCCCGCGTGCATCCGCTTGTCATCAGCCATCACTTTGAAACTGGTTTTTCCAAGGAATTCGCCTGGCAAGGCACCCGGGACTTCGGCGCGTGGCTTGCCATCCCCAAGGCGATCGCTTTCCTGGCCGATCTCGGATTCGAGCGCGTGATGGCCCACAACCACGCCCTGGCAGTGTGGACCGGGGCGATGTTGTGCCAGAGCTGGCGCGTTGAACCGATCAGCCCCCCGGACGGGCGAGTGCTCGGCTCCATGGTCACGGTGCCGCTGCCCGCTCCATTGGATCGGTTGGATGAATCGCAGGCGAAAGCGCTTTGGCAGCGGTTGTACGCCGAGCACCAGATTGAAGTACCGGTGATGCAGTGGGCCGGCCGGACTTTTGTGCGGCCCTGCTGCCAGGTTTACAACACCCCTGCGGATTGCCGCCGGTTATCCGAAGCGGTTGATTCACTCAGAAACGGTTGATCCGCCTGACCCGTTCGCGCATGTCGCGGCCGAAGAAAAACTTGCAACAAATTGCACTTCAGGATATTGTCGGAATTGGCAGCCGCTGAGCCATTCACGGGCATCATGCTCAGCGGGTTCGTGCCAAATCGCTCGCCCGTCCGGAAGGATGCTTCATGCGGCAATTATGGGCGGGGGGCGCTTTCGCGGCATTGATTTTCATCGGCAGCGTCGCATCGGCACAGAGCAACAATGCGGCACTTGCCGAGCAGCAGCAAAATCGGGTCGCGGAGTTGCAGCAATTCGACCTGAACACGCGCCTGCTCGTCAATCCGGAAATCCCGCCCGGCCAGCGCATGCTGTTTGATTACGGTGGATACTTCTCGCCGCAGTATTATTCCATTGACGATTCCAACCACGACAACCACGGGCTGCGCGAATACGACCTGGTCGGATACGCCCGCCTTGATTTCGACGAGGCCAATCAGGTATTTCTGCTCGGACGGCTTCAGTACAACGATTTCAACCCCGGCGACAGCTTCGACGGATTTGGCAGCCGATTGTTGGACCTCGACACGCCGTACGATCGGGCTTTCTACAAGTTTGATTTGCAAAAATACGAGTCAGCGTATTACGGAAAACAGATCCCCGGCGACATTGCCTTCGAGGGCGGCCGGGACCTCGTCTATTGGGGCAACGGCTTGACGATGGCGGAAGTTGTTGACGGCGTGATGCCAACCGTCAGCTACGGGCCCGTGGCCATCACCGGCGTTGCCGGCGTTACACCGACGCGGACCATCGATTTTGAGCCGGATCGCCCGGCATTCGATTACGACACCCGCAGGGGATTCTTCGGCGCGATGATGAGCGTCGCCATCGGACAGCAGCATCCGTATATCTACGGCCTGATCCAGCGGGATTACAATCAGGATAACCTCTCCGTGATCGGTCCGATCGTGACGAAGTACAGCTACAACAGCACGTATATCGGCATCGGTTCGACGGGCCAGATATCCGATCATTTGCGGTACGGAATCGAAGGAGTGATGGAAGGCGGCAACGATCTTTCGACCAGTTCGCAGGTCGAAGGTTTTACGCTGGTGCCGATCCCCCAGACGCGCGATCCCATCCTCGCGTACGCCGGCGATTTCAAAATCGACTATGTTCCCCAGGACGTTCATAACAGCCGAGTGACCCTCGAGGGCATCGTCGCCAGCGGCGACACCGACCGCGGATTGACCAACACCACATTCAACGGCAACGCCCCAAACACCACCGACCGGGCGTTTAACTCGTTTGGACTTCTCAGCACGGGCCTGGCGTTCGGCGCGGCTGTTTCCAACCTGATGGTCCTGCGCGTCGGCCTGTCAACATTCCCCTTGTCCAATACCGACATGTTCCGTCGTCTGCAGATAGGCACCGATTGGTACGTCTTCGCGAAGGAAAATTCCGATGCCCCGATCGACGAACCGACCAATCCGGGCGAAAAATACCTCGGCTGGGAGCCGGACCTTTACCTGAACTGGGAAATCACCAGCGACATCACATTGACCGCCCGTTACGGCGCGTTTTTCGCCAACCCCGCGGCCTTTGCGCAGTCCAAGGCGCGACAGTTCCTGTATACTGGAGCCACCTTTGCCTTCTAAATCATCATTGGCCGGGAGAGCTTTGTCACGAATCCAACGATTCGCAGGGGCGGCAATCGTAACAGTTGGCTGCGCGCTGGCGGCGCTCTCGTGTGGCTGTCAATCAGCGCACGTCGCTCAACCCGTCACCGCGAAGTTCTCCGGCGACGATGTGAACTCGCAGCTCAGCTTCTGGCACGAATTGGCCAACCGCCGTCTCACCAGCAACGACGACGCATTCCACGGCATCCTGCTGGACCTCGACGGCCACGACAAATGCGCCAACTACGACCAGCGCGTCGCGGCCCTCAAATCCCGCGGAATGTTAAAAGCTTCGTTCAACGAGCCCGCCGATAGCGATATCCGGCGCGGAACCCTCGCGATCATCGTGGTGAAAATGCTCGGTATCCGCGGCGGCTGGGCGATGCACGTTTTCGGTCCGACGGAGCGTTACGACCTGCGAGAAGTGGTCTATGAGGGAATCTTCACCCCCAGCAGCCCGCAACAGACATTCAGCGGCGCCGAATTCGTCGGCGTCATCGGAAGAGTCGACGACTTTGAAAAGCCCGTCGCGGCCAACATTCCCACTCCGTAGAAGTGAGGTCCCCATGCGGTTCCTTCGCCTTGCCATGAGCGTTGCCATGAGCGTCGCATTCGCTGGAAGTTTCTGCCTGGCCTCCGCCCAAGCCGCAGACACGCCGCAGGCCCAGCCCGCGACGGCGGCCGGCCCGTCGTCCCAGCCCCAGGCGAGCGGCGCGATGCAGATTTACATCACCGCGGTCAGCGGCTTGGTGCAGGTTCGCGACGGGCAGGGACAGCCATGGCGCATCGCGGCTCCCCAAATGCTCATCTCCGAAGGCGCCGAGCTTCGGACCGGTCCGCATAGCTCCGTCACGTGCGTCATCCCGCCGGATCAGACCTTCACGCTCGACCGCCTCGGCACCGTGCGCGTCGAAGAAGCTGCCCGGCACGGCAACAAGATTACGACCGATCTGATCATGAAATACGGCCGCACGCACTACGACATCGAAGCCGCCGGCCTCGAGCACGAAGCGAGCATCATCAGCCCCAGCAGCACCCTTGCGGTGCGGGGAACCAACGTGACCCTATTTGATCAGCCGCCGTTTAAGCCCGAGGCCATCAGTTACACGGGTCGCGCCTCGTTTCTGTACAACCGTGCAACCGTTTCGGTTGGTAAGAAGAACGGCGCCTTTGCGAGGGCGCTGGCCGGCACGAATGGCGCAGCCGACACCGCCCTCAACGAAACCGTGATCGATCCGCGCTATGCCCCGTCCCTTTCCTCGGCGGATCAGTCCCTTCTCGCCTCCGAGGTTGCTCGCGGAGCCGTTCTGTCCTACGACCCCATCGCCAACATTCCGGTCGTCACCGGCGGCAGGCCGCAGTACGATTCCGAATTGCCTGCCGGACTCCCGGGCTCACTCGATTTTGTCCTCCGCTGGACCGGAAACGCCGATCTGAACCTCGAGGTTGGCCTCGACAAAGGCGATCCGCTTATCAACATTCTCAACGGCTTTCAGCAGGGCGAGTTTCTCTATCCGGGTTACGGCTATCAGAATTCCCCCAGCGGCGGACATATCCCCTACGATGATCGCGGCGGCCCCACCGGCGGTCAGGAAATCGCCTACTGGACCGGCTCGTTCCCCTCGGGACTTTATGGCATTGCCGCGCAAAGCATTTCCGGTGCGGCCACGTCATTCACAGTCGGCGTCTTCGCCAACGGCGTACTTGTTAACGAATACTACTTCGCCAGCGACGGTGTTTCGCTGATCAAAAGCACCCAGGTGACGCGCACCCTGCAGCCCGGACAACTTTTCTCCGCCCTGGTCCCGATCCCACCGGTTGGGCTCCTTGAGCAGTTGACTCCCGACGATCCAGTCGGCAATCCAAACCCTGGGATCGGTCCCGGTAGTTTCAACAATGCGGTCCAACCCGCCGCGGTCCAACCCGCCGCAGTCCAGGCATCAACGAGCGTTGCCCATCCCGCCGTCAAAACCGCGGCCCAAACCTCACGGTATCTACCCACAAAAAATGGAGTCTTAGTCCGTCGTTGATGCATCCAATGCATTTTTTCAGCGGCATCACGTTTGCTGTTCTGTATTCGCGCTGGTTCAAACTAGAGCGGCTTTGCCGCTTCTGAGCGCTGGATCACGTGTCCACCGTGGGGATGGTATGTTTAAAATAACCACCCGACAGGTTAAAACGACTAGCTAAACTCATAACTTGTTTATTCAAATATATTTACGGCACAAAATCGTACCAATCCCATGCCTTTCTGAAGGCTCCGGCTGTCTATTTTGGTAGGTTTACCTAATGCGCGACACTACTGCGTCTAAATCATAACTACATATCTGAAATAATTTTACGTCTATATTTTCCCGACCTTTCTCCTCCGGCCCGCGGTTCGCTCTGAATATCTAACTCGAGCGACAGGGTACGGTCTCCATGGTGTGATCGGCGCTGTCACCAACTTAGGAACGGTGCGCCCGTACGGCACCGGAAAGGGAGATATACATGTCCGCTCATCCGGGTACCAGGGGGATTGTGTGCGCCGCGCATCGCAGGATTCTGGCAACCGCTATATCCGCGCCTGCCTCGGCGATTGCGGCGACGATGCTTTGTCTGGGATTTGTTTCCGTCGCCCACGGCGCGTTGGAAAAAGAGCTACACGAGGTGAACACCAGCGTGGGATTGCTGCCCACCAGCGCCACCAACGTTTGGAAGCTGGAAACCGACCCCGTTCTGTCGATCCAGAATTCGCCCGATTCCCTAACATCCGGATTTGATCTAAGCACCGCTATCCCCATCGAAGGCATGTTGGACGCCAGCTTCGACCCGACCAAATTTCAGCTCGCCCTCGACCCCGGTAACGAATTTGCGTTGGGATACTCCGTGCAGGGCTTGGGCGCGTACTCGGTAACGGGATTCGAAGTCCTGCTAAGCACCGGCGGCTACGTCGACGTGCAGGAAACGAACGGCAATCCCCTGGAGGATACCGTCATGGACGTTGGCGATACCCAAGGCGGCGTGGAAACGGGAGTCGTTGACGACATCCATTTTGTTCTCCAGTCAAGTCTCAAAAATCTGGCGCTTCTCGCCACGCAGGATCAACTCTTTTATCAGCTTAATCTCGTCGCCATCGGCGGCGGCCCGGGCTTTGACCCTGGAATCGGCATGACGTTCGCCGGTCCCGATAGCTTCCTCACTGTCGAAGACGCCAACGGAAATATGGACACGACCACCAACGATCCCGACGGGGGGCAATACATCTACTCGTCGTCAACTGTTCCCGAGCCTGCCACCATTGGCCTTTTGGGCCTGGCGTCAGCGGGGCTTCTCCGCCGTCGCCAAAAATAACGGGAAGATTTTACATACCGCCATGCTTCGGCGATGCTAGTGGCTTCGCCGCATGAGTTGATATGGCCCGTCTTGAACGCCGGCTGTTCTTCCGCAGCATTGCCATTGGCATTCTGGTCACGGCGGCGGTGCTGGTGGCCAATTCACTCGGCCTGCTGGACTCGCTGGAGTATTGGCTGTACGACCAGCGCGTGATTTACTGCCAACTCGACGCGCCTCCGCCGACCACGCGGTTTGTTCATGTCGATATTGACGATGCCTCGCTGGAGGCGCTCGGCAGGTGGCCCTGGCGGCGAGGGATGCTGGCGCGCATTTTGGATGAATTGCGCCGCGCTCATCCAAGTGCGCTCGGCCTGGACATTCTTTTTTCCGAGCCGCAGGCCCCCTTGCTCGTTCAGGACTCGACGGGGCTGCACACGGAAGATGACGACGCCGAACTCGCCCGGGTATTGAGAAAAAGCGGCAACGCCGTGCTGGCCACGTCGTTCAAACTGGAATCCGGCGAAGCCCAGTCGCCGGCGCTGACGCGCGCCGTCGATTGGTTTACCGACAATCTGGAGATCACCCCCGAAGCCTTCGGCAAACGCCTGATCGCCGCGGGCGAGACGCAACTCAGTGGGCCGGCGATTGATGATCTGTTCCTCCGCGCCCGGCGCGAGGCGATGAAGGCGCGGATCGACCGCCAACTGGACCGGGGGCCGGCAACCGTCGAGGCGTTGATCCCGCGCCTTTTGCCGCACACCAGCCCCGACGTCAATTCGCCGCTGATCAGGACCCTCGCGGATCAGTATGAAATTTCCAGCGCCGCGCACGCGGTTTACCGTTTCGGAGCGCCGCGGCAAACCTTGTCGCTCGCCCCCGCGCAGGGCACGCTCAGCGCCATTCCCCTGCCTCAATTCAGTGCCGCCGCCGCCGACTGCGCGTTTGCGAATTACGACATCTTTGACAACGCCACCGTACGTTCCGTTCCGCTCTTCGCTGAATACAACCATCGGCTCTATCCCCAGATGGGCCTTGCCACGGCCTGCGTCATGCTCGGAGCCGATCCGACCGCCGTTCGCTTCGAGGGTTCGAACATTATCATCCCCGCCCGGGGCCGAACGATTTCCATTCCGACCTACGTCTACCACTCCAAGGCGCTGGGCCGCGATGTGCCGCTGATCGTTGCCGTTCCCTGGTTCGGCGGGCGGGATTGGGAGACGATGTATGATTGGCCGGCGCATCGCATCGCCGCGGACCATATCTCCATCGCGAAGATCTCGGACATTTGCGCTGCCGAGGATGCGATCAAGAAAAATAGCGCGACGATCGACGAGGCGATTTCTCACATTCTCGACAACGACCGTGCGGATAAGCTGGCCCTGGATCCGTCGCTGGCCAGGAAATACGCCGCCGCCCTGCCCGATCCGCGAGACACACACGCCCGCGAAAGGATGGCCGATGTCACGCTCAAAGAATTGAAAGAATCCGGCTGGCTCGAGATGTTCGCGCAAACGCCGGACAAAGAGTTGAAGCCCGACGAGCGGCTCCAAAAGGTTTTGCTGCAGGATGCCGTCGATGCGCTGAAGAACACCGTCGCGCAAAACCACCAGCTTCACGCTCAAGTCGAAGCTCAAAGGCGATGGCTCGCCTCCCAGATCGCCGGCAAAGGAATTCTGGTGGGATTTACGGCCACCGGTTTTCAGGACCAGGTCAGCACGAGCCTGCATCTTCACTGCCCCGGCGTGGTGGTTCACGGCGTGATCGCCAACGCCGTCCTCACCGGCCACTGGTGGCACGTTGCGCCGACCTGGGTAGCGGTGCTGCTCACGATCATCCTCGGCGTCGGCGCTGCAACGCTGCAGGGCCGGTTTTCGCCGCCGCGCGCCAGCCTGCTCGTGTTAGGTCTGCTGGTCGCTTACGCGCTGGTGAACGGATACGTGCTGTTCGATTGGCAAAAATGGATCGTCGGAATCGCCAGCCCCATTGTGGCGATCATCACTGTCTGGGCCGCCTGCACGCTCGACCGCCTGATTATCGAGGGAATCGAACGCAACCGGATCGCCACGGAGGTGGCGATTTTCAGCCGGGAAATGGAACTCGCCCGCCAGGTGCAGGTTGCGCTCATCCCAGCGAAGCCTCCGAAAGTAGCCGGATTCGAAGCCGAGGGATGGGCCATCGCGGCGAGCGTGACCGGCGGCGATTGCTACGACTTGTGGGAGATGCGTGATGGCCGGCTCGCCATCCTCCTCGCCGACGCCTCCGGACACGGCCTTGCGCCGGCCATGATCGTCTCGCAGGTGCGCACCCTCGTGCGCACCCTTTCAGAGTTCGAAACTCATCCGTATGAGCTGCTCTCCCGAGTCAACAACCGCCTTGCCAACGATCTGGATCACAGCCGATTCGTTACCGCATTCCTTGGATTCCTCGGCCTCGATGGGCGCCTTGAATGGGCCAGCGCCGGTCACGGACCGATGTACTGGTGTGCCGACGGCAACGGAAATCTGCTGGAGCTGGACTCCACCAGCTTGCCGCTGGGCATCGAACCGAATTGGGCCGGCGAAGAAACGACGCCGCCGCTGCAGATTCAGGCCGGCGGCATGCTCGTGGTCTTCAGCGACGGCATCTTCGAAGCCCCCGCCCCCGACGGAGTGATGTTCGGCGTCGAGAAGATAAAAGAAATCCTGTTCAATTCCCGCGGCCGCCCGTCGATCCAGATCATCGCCGCCCTGAGAACGGCCGTTCAGCAATGGCAAGGCAAGATCGAACCGATAGACGATCAAACGATTGTCGTCGTTCGCAGAGTCAGCTCATCACTTCCCACCCCGTAAGGTGCGGGCCTTCCTAGAAACAAAGAGGGCAAACTCCCAACGTTGAGGTTGGCAATTTGCCCTCTTTTCAACCGCCGAAGAACTCGCAATTCTTCAAACGCCGTCGTTTCGCTTCATCCAGCGCGCGACTGCGGTGAGCGCCTGCGCCGGGCGAGGATCGCGAGACCGGAGACGGCCAGAATTCCCATGGATGCCGGCTCCGGAACATCAGCCATCAAACCGTTCGCCGCCGCGAAGGCATCGAGCGCGGCCCAATCGGCGGAGGTTACGTCAGCGTTGCCGCCGACGGATTTGCCGAAGTTGCCGGCGAGTAATCCGAAGTCGATGCTGTTCACCGTGCCGTCGTAATTGAAATCGCCCTGATCCCAGACCTTGCCCGACTTGCCGAAGTTCGCCGCCATGTCGCCAAAGTCGATGCTGTTCACCGAGCCGTCGAGATTGGCGTCGCCGTAGAGCGTGTACTTCACTTCGAGTTGGCCCGAGCTGATGCCGCTGACTCCGCCATCCGCGCCGTCGGCATAGCCGATGCCATACTTGGTTCCGGTCACGGAGGAAGTGATGATGCTGCCAATGGCACCGTTGCCGTTCCAGTTGCCGTTGTTGTAACCGGCGGTCAGGTAGCTGCGGATCGTGGAATCGATCGCGCCAGCCGCATCACTGAGAATGATATGGTTATTGCCGATATCCAGGGACGAATTGGCAGCAATAGTCAGGCTGCCTTGCGTCGCCCCACCGCTGCCGACGGCCAATTGCACCGTGGCAGGACTCCCGGTGGCGCCGATGGACAGAGCGCCACTTCCCGTCAGTGCGCTCACCCCGGCCGCTCCCAAACTATCGGAACCACCGGTGACATCAAGAGTGCCGTTATTCACCACGCCGTAGCCGCTGGGCAACGCATTACCCGCGGAAGCGATCAGCGTTGACCCGCTGCTGACGATTGTTCCGCCGGAGTATTGGTTGGCAAACGCGAACTGAACCGTTCCGGGACCAGCTATTGTCATCCCGCCAACCCCGCTGATACCGCCGACGGGGTTACCTTCGGCGTTATTAGCCGAGCCGAAGAATACGGAGTCTCCCGCGTTGGAAACGGTGACAATCGTGCTGGAATTCAACAGCACGGGGGCGGTGATGTATTGAAACGCCGACGTGCTGGTGTCGTTAATAGCCGCCGGCGCGGAGTTGACCGTATTGTCCATGATCAATGTGCCGCCGGCGCCGGTGCCCGCGGTGGAGGAAGCCGTCAGATTATATTGAATGGCGCCCTGGATGAACGGCGGGACCACAGGATCTCCGGTGGGATTGCCCGCGTTATAGATGCCGCCGACGCTGTCAAAGTTAAGGGTGCCGACGGTCTGGTTGGTATCCAGGCCAACCGAGGCATTTCCGGTTTCGAGATCGCCGAAGGTGACGCTGATGCCTGAGCCACTGGGCGCACCCAGGCCAAGCACGCCGGTACTGCCGATCCAGTTGCCCTGGGCACCACCATTTGTCGTACTGTCATCCAAGGTCTCAGTGTTTATGTTGCTTCCGCCCGGATCGGCGCTGTCGGCAACAAGCGTCGCGCCTGTATTCCAGCTGAGACCACTACCGCTCGCCGACCAAGTCGGCGAAACAGTACGGATGTTCCCGATCGTGACATTGCCGTCTGCGTAGTTTTGAGAATTAATGGCGATGAACATCTGGAGAGACGCGGCATCGACAGCGGCGTTCGCGCCGGTTGGATATGAATACGGAATATACGCGGTGAAGTAGCTGCTGGCGCCCGAACCATGCACCACAGTAAAGGCGCCCGGCTGATCACCGTAAAAACCCTGATCCTTGCCTGCAAGTGTGGCAGTCGTATTGTCCCAGTTGTATGACGAGGTGTTGTAGCCTGTGTCAGTAGTACTACCAGTGACCGAAGCGAAGGTCCCGAAATTAATAATATAATAATTGCCCACCGAAGTACTCAGGGGAGTTAAAGTTGTTCCGCCTCCGGGAGCGGTGAAGTCAATGGCTATCGCGGTGCTGTTCTGCAGGTTGGTCAGGAACGCCGCGCTGGCGGTCGAATTCGCCACCACCATTTCACCGGTATTGATCTGGCTCTCGTGCCCGGCGGTGCCCCCGCCGCTCATGTCCACAATGGTCAGCGAGCCCGCGGCCCCGGTTAACCCCACCCACGACGCGCCGATATTCGGATCACTCCCGGCCGCGTTGAACGGCGGTACGGGCGAAGTCGGATAGCTGGTAGCGGCGTAATCGTTTGCGTAGTTACTAAGTCCGTTCACTGCCGTCGTAGCGCCGGAAAGGGAGGTGTTGTTGTAAACGATGGAGGCGCCATCTGTATCAAGGTTATAGACGCCACCGGCTCCGTCGTAATCGCCCCACCCTGCCGCGCCGGTCTGCTGCCCAGCCGCGATCGACGCCGCCGTCGGTGTCGTACCTGGATTGTAATACCCTGGGGTATTAGCGTCTCCACCGTTGAACCCGGTGGCATAACCCGGTCCACCCGCGGCATAACCGCTTCCGCCGAAGTCTGCCTGGGTGTTAAAAAGTGATGTATCAGCGAGCGCATTCTTCGCAGCGACGGCAAAAACAGCCGCTGCAACCACCGACAGAGCCTTGGCCTTCCGCATTTCCTGCTCCTTTCAATGAAGATGTGGGTCTACTCATTCACCGATTCGCCAATCAGAAACGAGTTTTTTGCTGGAAAATATATATGAATTAGTATAAAGTAATTTGCGCGGCTGTCAAAGGAAATTTGCCGCGGGGCTGCGGAATCGGGGCCAATGCCCGTTTATGCTGGCCGTAAAAGCGGCTAAAAATCCAGTGAGACCCCCGCGCATTGGCCATATAACTCTATACACCGTAGCCCGCGGTGCGGCAAACTGCTAATTTGCCACGGGAACCAGAACTCACCAAGAAATAGGGAGCCATGTCAGCAAACGCTTCAAAACACAACATCGTTGGGGGACAACCCTTACCCAAAATTCCATGGGAAGATCGGCCCAAGGGTAGTGCCGACGTTGTTTGGCGCTACAGCCGAAACCCCATTATCCCCCGAAACCTCACCAGCACTTCCAACAGCATCTTCAACAGCGCCGCCGTCCCCTTCCAGGGCGCGTTTGCCGGGGTGTTCCGCTGCGACGACAAGCAGCGGCGGATGGGCCTCTACGCCGGCAAAAGTGAAGATGGATTCAATTGGAATATCAGCTCTGAACCCATCCGCTTCCAATGCGATGATCCGGAATTGGCCAAATGGGAATATGGTTACGACCCCCGCGTCTGCTGGATTGACGACCGTTATTATGTGACCTGGTGCAACGGCTATCACGGCCCGACCATCGGCGTCGGCTGGACCAAAGACTTCAAAACCTTTCATCAATTCGAAAACGCCTATCTGCCCTACAACCGCAACGGCGTCCTGTTCCCGCGAAAGATCAACGGCAATTTCATGATGCTCAGCCGGCCCAGCGATCGGGGCCACACGCCGTTTGGCGAAATGTTCCTCAGCCAAAGCCCTGATCTGACCTATTGGGGCAAGCACCGTTTCGTGATGGCCCCCAGGCAGCCTTGGGAATCCACCAAAATCGGCGCGGGCCCGATCCCCCTGGAAACCAGCGAAGGCTGGCTTCTGCTCTATCACGGCGTGCTGACAAGCTGCAACGGTTTCGTCTACAGCTTCTCCGCTTGCCTGCTGGACTTGGAAAAGCCGTGGAAGGTAATGCATCGCGCCGCCCCCTACCTGATGTCCCCGCAGACGCAATACGAATGCGTCGGCGACGTCCCCAACGTGGTCTTCCCCTGTGCAACGCTGCTCGACGCCCCGACCGGCCGATTGGCCATCTACTACGGCTGCGCCGACACCGTTACGGGCCTGGCATTCGCGTACATCCACGACATCATCGACTTCGTGAAGACGAATTCGGCGGTGTGACTTCGCATTGAGAGGCTTTTAAAAAACCCCATCGAATCACGACTTCCCGCGCGGCGCGGCGGCTTCAGCCGCCGTGTTGCCCACCCCATTTCAATCGCCCAAAAACCGCCCCACCCCGCATTTTGAGCGATTTTACCGGCCCGCGCCCATTTTGCGTAGACGCCGGCCATTTTTTCGACGCGTCGAAAATAACAAAAGTGTTGACATCATCGATTTCATATATATGATAACGCCATCTAATGGATTCCGAGAGGAGTGCGCATGTCGATTAAGTGCGTCCGGCGAGGGTTTACACTTGTGGAACTTCTGGTGGTCATCGGGATCATCGCACTGTTGATTTCCATGTTGCTGCCAGCGCTCAATCGCGCGCGAGAGCAGGCTGCCCTGGTCGGCTGCATGTCGAACCTGCGCAATATTGGGCAACTCGTGCAAGAGTATTCCGCAGAGAATAGCGGATATCTGCCATACGGCTTTGCCGCCATGAACGCCGAAGGGGGAGGGGCAGACCCTAACGGCTACGCCTACACTCCGCCATACGATCTTGCGGCTGACGGTTGCTCTTGTTGGACTTGGATCGACAGCCTGTCGCGATTGACGAACACCAAAGCGCCGGGGGATGCGGGGGTGCCGGTGTGGGATCCGTTTGGGTTCGGTTTTCAGGCTCAGTACGAAGGGAATTTGGCCGTCGATTTTCTGGCCGTGTTCCACGACTACGACACAGCGGGGCTTGCATATCAAACCAGGGTGTCCGACTACCAAGGTAATCCTGCTGTACTCATCGATACTGACATGCTCGACCCCAGGGCCAAACAAAATGGGAATGTCACCGGGTTTATGGCATTAAGGCAAATGGGCAGCATCAGAAGGCCCACCGAGACGATGATGGTCTGGTGCGGGGCGCAAAATGTTAGTGACGGGGAGACTGTGAGTCCTGTTGGCGATTATTACGGATACTTGGCGGAGCAGATGGATGGTTCGGCGATTGAATATGACAGCAGCACCTACGGCAGTTATTATCCTGTGCCCGCCAGTCCTCTGTCCCACCGTCCTTATGCAAACCCCGTTTCGCTTGGAAATCCGACAGCTACGGGGGCTCACTACCCCCCCATGCTTGGCGTCTCCAACTGCAGTGCTGAAAACGATAACGTAACGTTGTATACGGTGCAGGCTGAAAACAAGGATATCACCAGGACTACCGATGGCTATGATGCTCTTTGCAACATGCGATTCCGACACATGGACAATACAACCGTAAACGCCCTCTTCGTCGACGGGCATGTTGAATCAAGGACGCTGCTTCAAGTCACGGCGAAAGACATTTCGATAACAACTAGCATTGGCTGGGGACCGGTGCCTTGATGGGGTAGGTAAATAGTCGAAGGAGCTTGGCAGTTTTGGATTCCTCTCGATGGTCCGAAAGATGAAGGTTTGAGAATTGTACATGCCCATGAGTCTCCGGACAAAGCTGAACGACAGTAAAGTGGGAGTGGGTGTGGCCGTGGCGCTCTTGGCGGTGGCCGCCATTGTTTTTGGTCATTATTATTTTTCTCTTGCTTCCCGGCGACCCGACGTCACCCGGCTCTATTATTCCGACGATGATGGCCAATCCTATTTCAAGGACAGTGTGTACAAGTTCCCGCCCTTCGAGCACGACGGCAAAACTGCCGTTCAAGCTGTTCTCGCCGTGTCAAAGGGTCATTACTTCCTCGGCTATCTGATGCGATATACGCCTCAGGCAAGGGAAGCACTGCAAAAAAAATACGACGACGCCGTGAAGAATGGCTTGCCCGTTCAAAGGATCGTCCTGGATTACATGGCGGCCGTAGCGGGCAATGAAATGGAAGTGAAGTTGCCAGGGAGCGGCCACCCGTGGATTCCTATTTCCCGGATTTCAACCCTGGATGTCAGATCGCCCAGCGGAGACCTACCGGATCAATACATCACCCAGCCTTGATCGCCATTTCAAGGTTGCAATCATGCGGGATCGGTTGCCACGTGAAACGGCCCCGGGGTTGACCTTGCAACGCTTTAGTCGCCACGGCCATGCCTCCAAGCGCCTACGATTTTTCGATTCGTGAATCGCTGCAAAATAGCCGCAAGGTCGGCTGGGCGATCGTGACCATCCTTTTCCTCTGCGCATCAGGCATCGCGGCCTATTACTTGTGGCCCACCGGCAGCAGAGGCGATCCAACCCGCGCGTATTATTCCGACGACGACGGCCAAACTTATTTCAAAGACAGCATCTACAAATTCCCCCCGTTCGATCACGATGGCAAAACCGCCGTCGAGGCGGTGCTTGCCGAGTCTGGCAGCCACCGCTTCATCGGATACCTGATGCGATTCACTCCCGAAGCCCGCGAGCAGCTTCAGCAGAAATACGATGATGCCGTGAAAAGCGGCTTGCCGGTCCAGAGGACCGTGCTGGATTTCATGTCATATCCACCGATCAGCCTGGAAGGAATGGAAGTCAAGCTGCCCGGCGACGGCCACGAATGGGTGCCGCGCGCTCAGATTGGAAAGCTGGACGTAAGATCGCCCGACGGAAAATTGCCGGACCGATACATCACGCCTTGATGAGACTCACCGCCCGCTGCGATCAAGACGCGGAGCACGCAGAGAAAAAATCAATTCAATTCGTCGCACAAGTTCTGTGCGCGATTCATGCTAAAGCGATCTTTCTCCGCTGCGTCTCGGCGGTAAAACATGTCCCTTATTTCAATCCGGTGGTGGCGATGCCGCGAATGAATGTCTTCTGCGCCAGGAAGAACAGCAGAATCACCGGTAACATGACCAGCATCGACGCGGCCATGAGCAGATTCCAATCGGTTCCCCCCTGCTGACTTTGGAAGGCCTGAAGTCCCAGGGCCAGCGTGTATTGTTCGGGACGCTGGAGATACAGCAGCGGCCCCAGGAAATTGTTCCACGCCCACATGAACGAGAATAGCGCCACCACAGCCAGCGCCGGCCGGCTCAGCGGCAACATGATCCGCCAGAAGATTCCCCATTCGCTGCACCCGTCGATGCGGGCGGCCTCGCCGAGGTCGTCGGGAATCGTCAGGAAAAATTGCCGGAGCAGAAAAATGCTGAACGCGCTGCCGAACCATGTCGGCAGCCACAAGGGCCGGAAGGTGCCCAGCATTTGCAGCGGAGTGTGATCGCCGATGAACCGGAAAATCATGAACAGCGGCAGCATCATCACCGGAAAAGGAATCATCATCGTCGAAAGCATCAGCACGAACAGAATTCCGCGGCCCCTGAACCGGATCTTGGCAAATCCGTACGCCGCTACCGCGCTGGACAGCGTTGTGCCCAGCACCGACAGGGCCGCGATCACCAGCGTATTACGCGTGTAGAGCGGAAAATCCACCTTGTCGGAGATGATGACCTTCCAATAATTCCCCGGCACCGCGGGATGCGGAATGATCTGGGGCGGATCGGTCATCGTCTGGCTGACGGTCTTGAGGCTCGTGGAGATCATCCAGAGAAACGGCAGAATAAACCCGCAGCAGATGAACACGATCGCCAGCAGCGCCACCCAGCGATGGGGATGCCGCTTGCGCCGCGCCCTGCGCGTGATGGCCGGCGCGACGATCGCCGTCTGGCGCTGGTTCAACATCTGCGGGGATTCCGTCGGAAGCGTACTCATTTATTTGCCCTGATAGTGCACCCACCTGCTGCTCGACCAGAACGCCACGCCCGTGAGCGCCAAAACGATCAGAAGCATGATCCAGGCAATGGCGCTGGCATATCCCATTTGCAGATATACGAACGCGTTGTCGTAGAGATACATCGACATGAAATAGGTGGAATGCACCGGTCCGCCGTTGGTCATGATGTACGGAACGTCGAAAACCTGAAGCGCCCCGATAATGGCCATGATGAGATTGAAAAAAATAACCGGCGAGACCATCGGAATGGTGACGTGCCAGATTCGGCCGAAAACTCCCGCGCCGTCCAGCTCCGCCGCCTCGTACAATTCAACCGGCACATCCTGCAAACCGGCCAGATAAATCACCACCGCATTCCCCACCCCCCAGAGGCTCATCAGCGCCAGCGCCGGCATCGCCCAGCGCGGATCGGCCAGCCACGGAGGAGTCGAAACGTGCAGATGCAGCAGCGCAAAGAGGCGAGCCAGCAGGACGTTGATCAAACCCAAGCGGGGATTGAGCAGCCACATCCAGAGCATCGCCGACGCGACGATCGGAACCAGCGACGGCATGAAGATGATCGTTCGCCAGATCGCTTGTCCCGGAATATCGACGTTCAGAAGCATCGCGAGCCCCAGCGACACGAGCAGTCCCGCCGGCAACGCCATCGCGGTGTAATAGAACGTGTTCCATGTCGCCTTCCAGAAAGTCTGGTCGTGCAGCAGATCGGTGTAATTGTGCGCGCCGATAAACCGCGGCGCTTGCAGCAAATCGAATTTGCACAAGCTGAAATAAAACGACACCGCGATCGGCAGCAGCGTGAAAACCAAAAACCCGATCAGCCACGGCGATAAAAACGCCATCCCTTTGCCGAATTGACGAAGTTCCCGGTTCATTGTGATTTTTCGCTGCCGCTATCAAGATTCGTGTTTTCCGGCACGTTCAAAGCCTTGTTCAATTCCTTTTGGCATCGCTCCTGCGCCTCGGAAAGAATCTGCGCCGTCGTCCCCTGCAGCAGGGACGATCGCTCCGCCACCTGCGTCAGCTCATCATAGATCTGCGGCCAATTGATCAGCCGCGGCAGCGGGCGCGCGTTGGGACTGGCGGCCAGTTCTTCATACACATCCACATACGGATTCGGATGATTATCCCAATATTCCCGGCTTTCCACCGCCAATGGCGAAAGATTACAATGCTCCGAACTGAGTTTTTCGATCTGGTCCTGACGGCTGGCGAAGGCGATGAACTCCATCGCCTGCTTTTTGTGCTTGGAAGTGCTGGGAATCACCCACACGTCCATGCCGGCCCAGGTGACGTCCTTCAATCCCGGCATATCCGATGGGAACGCCGCCGCGCCCCATTGGCAATATTTTTGCCGCATTTTCGCCGGCAACCATTTTGCCTCCTTCGCCGAAACCTTCCCATCGATGAACGCGACGTACAGGTCTTTAATACCGGCCAGCCAATGCAGCATTTCCGTCCCGCTGGGCGTCGCCGGCGCAACGGCGAATCCGTTTGACGGAGAATCTCCCGGTCCCAGCAACTTCTGAACCTGCTCCTCGCTCATGCCGATGGCAACGCTGTCGAAATTCTTCTCCCGCTGAAGCTGTTCGACCGGGACATGCCAGCGATTCATCGACGGCTTCAGCTTTTCAATGAATGCCGCCATCCACGGGCCCTGTTGTTCCATTGAATTCCAGCCGACGAGAAAGGGATTCTGCGGCGTATCAAACAACCCGGTGGCCCCGCTGTTAAATCCGCTGCGGAACTCGGCCAGTTGATCCTTGCCCAACCGCTCACTGTAGCTGCGAACCCAGTTATACGCGGCAAACATCTGCGGCGATGTCAACTCGACCTTGGTTCCGCTGGGATTGGCGATCGAGGCGCCGAACCAATAGCCGATCACATTGGTCGCCGTGCCCGGCTCCAGGGGAATATAACCCGTGAGCTTGAGATGCCTGGTTCCTCCGCGGATTTCCCAGGTGTCGATCGCCGCCGCGTATTTATCCAGTTCCGCGATGGTCCGTGGGGCCCGGTCGGGGTCCAGGCCGGCCGCGCGAAGCTCGGCCGCCTTCTCCTGAAAAATCTCTTTGTTCCACAACAGCGCGACGCACCAGACCGTGCTCGGGATCGCGTACAGCCTCCCGTGATATTTGCAGCCGTCATAGAAAACGTGCTTGTAGTGATCCCGCGTCAGGCCGTACTGCTGGGCATAACTGTCCAGCGGCTCCAGCGCGTTCATCGAAGCGAATTGCAGAACCTGCGTATCCCAAAGCCCCGCGACATCCGGTGGAACACCGGCGGCCGTTGAGATCAGCGTCTTGCGATCGATCTGGCTCATCGACACGAAATCGACCCAGATCCCTTCTTCCTTGCCGACCGTGTTGTTGAACGTATCGACAATCTCCTTCATCTGCTGCCCTTCGAGTCCGGTCCATTTCTCCCAGTATTGGATTCGAACCCGATGGGGCGGCGCGCCCAACTCCGGCCGTGGGCCAAACGCCAGCATCGCCGCGGCGCTGGCGATCATCAGGACCATCAATGCCTTCGATAACAGACGTCTCACGATTGGTGCCGATGTCGAACCTGCTTCGTTTCATGCTTCTCAGGCGCCGGGAGCGTCGTCTCCGACGTCGTCAATGACGCTTTCGTTTTGGACGTGCTGGTTATAGTCGGCGTTGGCGTCGGCGTCGAGGGTAGCGTCGGGTCCACGGCGGCCAGCTTCACGGTTGGCGTCAGGGCCGGCGGCGGCGCGGCGGCCGTCAGCAGCGTCACGCTCGGCATCGAGGGAATCGACATCGAACGGCCGAAATTCGTCGCGAAGTAGCCGAAGTCGATGCTGTTGATTACGCCGTTGCCGTCGTAATCCAAATACCAAT
>DATAWP010000043.1:0-64587 GCA_036267155.1 Tepidisphaeraceae bacterium | reverse complement strand
AGAAAATCAAACGAAAGCTGTTCAGCACTCTGCGACGACATACGCGGCCTCCCTGCACGGTTTAACTCTTCCTGATAAAAGACATTAAACCACAAGGAGGCCCGTCGCGCGCGGAGGCAGCGGAATAATCCGGGTTAGAGGGATCATCGGGGCGTTCAAACACCCCCCAAAAACGGGCCCGCCAAACTTCCACAGCGACTTTTTTCTGCGGATTCCCTATACTGTCATAAGGCCCGAAACTATCGGCCCTGTCGAGAGTTGAGTAAATCCGTCGTCCGGCCGATAAATGAGGATATAACCGTGCGTCGGCGGGTGCTTTGATGGGGTGGTAAAATCCACTACACTGGGACGCCGCCGCCGTAACAAATATGACCACCCACGTAATCAATGGAGCTGTTGAAATGACCGTAGCCGATCAAGTAGGCCGGCGAACCTCAACCAAAAAATCCGACGGTCGCCTGGAACGCGAGCGACTTCGGATGATGATCCTGATCCGGCGCTTCGAGGAACGGACCTATCAGGAGTACACCCGGCCGGGCCAGAAGATTGGCGGGTTCTGCCATCTCTACAGTGGTCAGGAAGCCATCGCCGTCGGCACCGCCGCCATTTTCGACCCATCCAAAGACTATCTCGTCAACGGCTACCGCTGCCACGGCCACAGCCTCGCCCTGGGAATGCCCCCACACACCGCCATGGCCGAACTGTACGGCAAGGCTACCGGCTGCTCCAAGGGAAAGGGCGGGTCGATGCACCTGTTCCAGGCCGATGTTGGCAACAACGGCGGCCATGGAATCGTCGGCGGCCAAATCCCCCTGGGCACCGGAATGGCGTTCGCGCAGTGGTACAAGAAAACCGGCGGTGTCACTTTCTGCTTCATGGGCGACGGCGCCGTCAATCAGGGGACATTCAACGAAGCGCTCAATCTTGGCAGCCTTTACAAATTGCCCTGCATTTTTATCGTCGAGAATAACGGCATCGCCATGGGCACCCAGGTTGAACGCGCCAGCGCGGAAAAGGACCTGGTGAAACGCGGCAGCGCATACGCCATGCCGCATTACGCCGTGGATGGAAACGATATCGATCTGGTGATCAGCGGCTTTTCCGACGCCAAAGATCGCGCTGCCCGCGGCGATGGTCCGAGTTACATCGTAGCCAACACTTATCGGTTCCGCGGCCATTCGATGTCGGACCCATTGAAATACCGCTCCAAGGAAGAAGCCGAACGCGCCAAATTACGAGACCCCATCCCGCTTTACACCGATCGCCTCAAAACCGCCGGCCTGATTACCAGCGAACAGCTTCAGGAAATCGAACAGAGCGTGGCCGCCGAGATCAGCCAGGCCGCCGCGCAGGCCGACGCCGATCCATTCCCGGATGTCGAAGACCGGTTCAATGACGTTCTGGCGGAGAAATACCCGTTCGAGCCGAGGTAATCGCGATGGCTGAGCGCCCGCCGGAACAAATTGATTTTGAAGACGAATTGCGGCGGTACGCCAATGCCGTTCCCTTCGTGCCGTTTGATGTCGTGATGGCAAGCGGCGATCGGTATGAAGTGCAGGAGCGGCTTCAAATAGCAATGGGCGGTACGGCGATTGTCCTGGTTCTTCCAAGAACCGGAATACAAGTTATACGAAAGAATCAGATCACCGCATTGCATGTACGTGAGCCGGTATAGATGCGAGTGGATCAGCCAATAGCACCTGAGGTCAAATGCCAGCCATTCAATTCCGAGAAGCCCTCCGTGCCGCGATGACCGAGGAAATGGAGCGCGACGAAAACGTCTTTCTCATGGGCGAGGAAGTCGCCCAATACCACGGGGCCTACAAGGTCTCCGAGGGAATGCTCGAAAAATTCGGCCCGCGCCGCGTTTTCGATACCCCCATCAGCGAAGCTGGCTTCGCCGGCCTCGGCGTCGGGGCTGCCTGTTGCGGTCTGCGTCCGATCATCGAATTCATGAGCTGGTCCTTCACGCTCGTCTGTCTTGACCAGATCGTCAACAACGCCGCCAACGTCCGCTACATGTCCGGAGGACAATTCAAAGTCCCCATCGTCTTCCGCGGCGGCAACGGCATCGCCCATCAGCTTGGCGCCACGCACAGCCATCGCATGGAATCGGTTTATTCCCGAATCCCCGGCCTGATCGTCGTCGCCCCCAGCACGCCGTACGACGCCAAGGGCCTGCTCAAATCCTCTATCCGCTGCGACGATCCGGTCATTTTTCTCGAATCGGAAAAAATGCTCGCCGAAAAAGGCGAGGTCCCCGATGAGGAATATCTTCTGCCCATTGGCAAAGCACGCGTTGAGCGCGAAGGCGCAGATGTCACCGTCGTCAGCTACGGCCGGCCGCTGCAGCGCGTCGTCCGCCCCACCGTCCAGGCTTTGCAACTGGAACACGGTATTGACGCCGAACTGATCGACCTCCGCACGCTGCGGCCGCTGGACGTTGACACCATCGCTCAATCCATCCAGAAGACCAATCGCTGCGTCATCGTTGACGAGGACTGGGGCTATTGCGGCATGGGCGCGGGCATCCTTCTCAAAATCCAAAAGCGATGCTTTGACGACCTCGACGCCCCCATCGAATATGTTCATAGCGACGAGATTCCCGTCCCCTTCTCGCATCCACTGGAAGAAGCCATGATGCCCAGCGTGGATCGCATCGTGGCCGCAGTCAAGGAAGCCTGCTACAGGTAAACAACTCATGTCCGCAGACATCACCATGCCCCAGCTCAGCGACACGATGACCGAAGGTACTCTCGTCAAATGGCTGAAAAAAGAGGGCGAAAAAGTCTCCGCCGGCGACAAGATCGCCGAGGTGGAAACCGACAAGGCCGTCATGGAAATGGAATCGTTCGATGCCGGAGTCATGGCGGCGCTGGTGGTGGCTGAAGGCCAGAAGGCGCTCGTCGGATCGCTGCTGGCGGTCATCGCCACGGGTTCGGAAAACCCGGCCGACGTAAAGAAGAAAATCGCGGGCCGCGCTTCCGCACCCCCCGCCGCTCCGCAGCCGGCGTCACGGCAGGAAGTCGCCGCCTCACGCAAACCCGCGGCCGTGCCGGCCGCCCCCAGCGCCCACTTTGCCGGCGCCACCCGCGGCGAGATGCGCGAGCCCGACGATGTCGGTCACGGCGCCACGCGCCACACCGCCGTTGCCGTTCCGCCGCTTCACCAGGGCAACGGCGGCGACCGCCTCCACGTATCCCCCCTGGCCCGGCGAATCGCCGAAGATAAAAACATCGACCTTCACGCCCTCCGCGGCTCCGGCCCGGGCGGGCGAATCGTCAAAGCGGATGTTCTGTCCTACGGCTCTTCCGCCGCTTCGCCTCCCATCGCATCGACGCCGCAACTTGGCAGCGGCCAAACGCAGGTCATCCCCCTGACCAAGATGCGCACCGCCATCGCCAAGAGCCTACTGGCTTCCAAGCAGAATATCCCGCACTTTTACGAATCGATCGACGTGGACGTGGAAGACCTGACCCAGTTGCGGGCCGAGTTGAACGATCTCCTCGAACCGGAAAAAATCCGTCTGAGCCTGGGCGATTTTATTTCCAAGGCCGTGGCCACCGCCCTGCTGCGGCACCCGGCGCTCAACGCTACATTCAACGGCACGGAAATCACCCGATACGGCGACGTTCACCTCGGGATGGCCGTCTCCATTCCCGACGGCCTGATCGTCCCGGTCCTGCGAAACATTCATCTCATGGGCCTCAAAGAAATCCGCCAGCGCAGCGTCGATCTGGTCGATCGCGCCCGCGCCCAGCGACTCAAGCAGGAAGAAATGACCGGCGGAACATTCACGGTCAGCAACCTCGGCACCTACGGCATCCGTGAATTCTCCGCGATTATCAACCCGCCGCAGGTAGCCATTCTCGCCGTAGCGGCGGCCGCGAAACGGGCCGTCGTTTTCAACGATCAAATCGTTGCCCGCACGATGATAACGCTGACCCTGTCGGCCGATCACCGCGTCGTGGACGGCGCGGTCGCTGCCAACTTCCTCAAGACGCTTAAAGCCTCATTGGAACAACCCGGCCTGATGTTGCTTTGATCTATTTAGCGGGCGACCGAAGGTCGCCGGGTTCGGCGGCGTAAATCCGGCATCGCTTCGCATGCAACCAATCCCAACGTCGCGGGTTCCGGAACCGTGGTCACGCCGTAATCAAACTGATAGCTCGTGCTGGCCCCAAGATGTCGGATCAAAAAAGTGTACATCCCGCTGGGCCGCGGCGGCGTGAAACCGGTCGAGCCGGGGGGAAATCGTCACGTCGTTCCCCCATCAACGGCAACAGATCGGTTCCAAGCAGATTCGTCGCCGGCAGCGAACTGTTTGTCGCCCCCGTGCCGCAATGGGGATTTCTCCAGCGTGCCGCCTTCCATGATCAGTTCTCCCGCGGTCGTGCCGTTGTTGCAGAGAATGTTGGTGGATAGCGCCCCCGCCGCCCTGAAATCCAGCATCAACGTACCGCTGCCATATCCGATCGTCTCGTGCTGGCTGGAACCCGTCTGAGCGCGGTCCGATGTGGTCCCGATGGTCGTCGAACCGCAGTAATTATTCGCTCCGGCGAGGGTAAGTGTGGCCGCTCCAGTCTGGCTTCGTCCGTGTGGAAAGCCACCCCACACCCGACGCAGACATGGCCAATTTCATGCAGGGTTCATTTTCGCCCCTTTAGTCAAGCCCCGCAAAAATGTTGCATTTGTTCGACACGCGTGAGTATCATTCCCGCCTGCGGGTTGCTGTTATCCTCGATCTGGTTCCTCTGCGAAGGAGTTTTCCATGCTGCACCGCGTACTCATCACCACGATTTCGGTTCTGGCTTTTTCGGCACTCGCCGCTCACGCGGACCCGAAGGACGACATCCAGGCGGCGATTCAGAAATTGGCCGACAGCCCCAACTATACATGGACCACCACCGTCGAGGGCGGATTCCGCGGCGGGCCACAAACCGGCAAAACTCAAAAGGACGGTCTCACCTCGCTGTCATTGCAGATGCGGGACAATTCTTACGAAATTCTCATGAAGGGCGACAATGCCGCGGTCAAAATGGACGACGGCTGGAAATCGAAGGCCGAGCTGACCGCCGCGGCCGCTGACCAGGAAGGATTTTCTCCCGAGCGGTTTCTGACCATCATGATTCAGAACTACAAGACCCCAACCGCCCAGGCCCAGGACCTTGTGTCCAAGCTGCAGAACATCCAGAAAACCGACGACGGATACAGCGCCGATATGACGGAAGACGCGGCGAAAGAAATGCTGACGTTCCGCCCCCGCCGGGCAACGACAAATCCGGACAGCAACGTCCCGCAGATGCAGGTCACCAATCCCAAGGGATCGATCAAGCTGTGGATCAAGGACGGCGACCTGACCAAAGTTGAATTCCATGTCACCGGCACGGTCAGTTTCAACGACAACGACCGCGACGTCGATCGCACGACGACGACCGAATTCAAAGACGTTGGCTCAACCACGATCGACGTCCCCGCCGACGCGAAGGCCAAGCTCGGATCATAAGCCCGAACGCGCCCCATTTTTTGTTGGATCTAATGCATCCCCGGATCGGCCGCGATGTCGGCAGGCGCTGGCGACTCATCAATCTCCGCCGGTGCGTCTCTCGCGCGCTGCTCGGCCAGCGCATCGGCCCACCCCTCTTCGGCCAGGCCCTTGATCGCCAACGTGTGCTCCCATGCCCCCGTCGCCGACTCGCAGCAGAACGGCAACACATCGCCCGGCCGTGCTTTCTTGAGCCAAGCCCCGAACCCAATTGTCCATAGCCGTTTAAACTGCTGGGCCGTTTCGCTCGATGCCGCGTCGTCGCCCAGCCGCCCGTGCCAGTTGCCGCTGCGGTCGGCGATTCGCTGAAAATGGTCCCAGACATCCTCGCTCCACGCCGGGCCGAATTCCCCCACGGCCGCATAGTGGCTGACATCGCCGGTCAATCGAACTTTCTTGAAGCGTTTGACGACCTTGACGGTTCGCCGAAGGTCCTGCGTCACGCTTGCGCCGTGGGTTTCGATGAACAGCGGCAACCCCGCATCGTTCACCAAGTCGTACATCTCCTTCAGAATATGCGCGATCTGCGGCGAGGATTTCAGCGATCCCGTCACCCGCACCGACAGATAGTCCGCCCGCATCCGATGGGCCAGTTCCAGCGGTGCGAGCAGATCGTCCGCCTCTGCGCCCACGGCCGAATATCCGATCGCCAGCCCCCGTTCGCGCAGCATCGCCGCCAACTCATCCGCGTTCTGCTCACTTTGACAGTGCGCTTCAAACCCCGAAAACCCCGCCCCGGCCATCCGATTCAAAAACTCCGGCGCCGACCCCTGACTCTCACCGGCCATCGACGACGTACACTGTTGGAATCGCAACCGTGGCGGATTGGACGAACCGTCGTTGACCACATTGCGAAAGCCCATCGCTCACTCCGGTTGACCCTTGGACAGATCATACACCCATGGTTGGATGGCGGGGTTCCAGTCCTGCAGTTCCTCCGTTTTGAAGAACAGCCCCAGTTCCCGCTGCGCGCTCTCCGCCGAATCCGATCCGTGAATCAGGTTGAACGAATTGCTCACGCCGAAATCGCCGCGGATGGTGCCCGGCTCGGCCTTCGATCCGAACGTCGCCCCCATCATCTTCCGCGAAATCGCGATCGCATCTTTCCCCGCCAGTGCCAGAACGACTACCGGCGAGCTGGTCATAAATTTTACCAATCCCTCATAAAACGGCTTGCCCTTATGCGGCGAATAATGCGTCTGGGCCAACACCGAACCGATCTTCATGAACTTCAGGCCGACGATTTGCAGGCCCTTTTTTTCGAATCGATCGATGATCTGCCCGCACAGCCCGCGCTGCACCGCATCGGGCTTGAGAATGATGAGCGTACGTTCCATTTAAACTCCGATTGACCGCCGAATTTCAAGACCGGTTCTTATATCCGAGCGCCAACGGTTCGCCAAGACTCGAATTCGAACGCGAGGACGGGTCGACAATTCAAGTTTGCCACAGATATAAATCAGATGCACACAGATCAGTCAGAAGCAAATCAATTCACCTTATTGCGTTTTATCTGGGGACATCCGATTTACATCGGTGGCCAAACATCTTCGCGGTTGGCGAATCACAGATTCGCCGAATCCAGCGAATTCTTATCGACATTGATCCCGCATTCGATCTTGTCATGCTCCGCCCATCGGCCGGAGCGCGAGTCTTCCCCCTCGCCGACCGGCCGCGTGCAACTCAGCGGGTTGCAGCCGATCGATGCGTATCCCCGCTCCCACAGCGGATGCCGCGGAAGATCGTGCTTTTTCAAATACGCGTGAATCTCCCGGCCCGTCCAATTGAGCAGCGGCGAGATCGCGTGGCAGTTGTAGCGGTTCGACCATTCGATGAATTGCCGATCGGCTCTTGTCCGCGCCTGATCTCTGCGAATTCCCCGCAGCCAGCCACGCGGCACAAGTTCCTTCATCGCCCGCTCGAACGGCTCGTTCTTGTTCGCGGCGCAGCAGGCGTCGATGTCCTTTCGCCAGTTCGGATTCTCCTCGCCGGCATGGTGCAGGTAGGCAACTGGGTCGTTCCGCGTTCGATAAATCCAAACATTCAGATTCAGACGCAGGCGAAGCTGTTCCATGAAAGCGTGGGTTTCGGGAAACAGATAACCCGTATCGACGAAAACGATGCGAATGTCCGGCTTCACGCGGTGAGCCAGATGAAGCATCACGGCCGAGTCGGCGCCGAATGATGATGACATCATCAACTCATCCCGGAACTGTGCCGCGGCCCACTCGGCGATGCGCAGGGGATCGCTCGACTCGAACATCTGGTTCAAGGTGGGCAAATCGAGTTGAGCAACGGTCTCATTTGTCATTGGTCATTGGCGATGCGGTAGATTTGCGATTCTCGACCGCGGCGAGCAGATCGTCGAAGAATCTGCGCGGGATGCGCCGGCCCGCGGCCGTGCCCAAATCGATCTGCTTGTTCGTCCCGTGGAAATCGCTTCCGCCGGTTTTGATCAGCCCGAAGCGATCCGCAAGAGCGGTGTACTGCTCAACCATGGCGGCGGTGTGATCGCTGTGGATAACCTCCATGCCGGCCAGGCCCATGTCGATCAGGTCCTTCACGACACGCTCAAGCTGTGCATCATTCTGATACCGAAGCTGGACCGGATGCGCCAGCACCGGCAAGCCGCCACACTCGAGGATCATCCGGATCGCCTTTTTCGGCGAAAGACGCTCCTTGTCGAAATAGGCCAAGCCTCCCGGCGCCAAATACTTGTCGAACGCCTGCTTGATCGAGCTGACGTACCCTTTTCGCGCGAGGATCGCCGCGATGTGCGGGCGGCCGATGACATTCCCCCCGGCTTCGGCCTCCACCTCGTCCATCGTGATTGACACGCCCAGGCCCCGAAGCTTGGCGATGATTCTGGGATTGCGGTCGTCGCGACCGGCAATAAGTTGTTTGGTGAGATCGCGAAGCGTCGGACTCTGCGGATCGACGCCGTAGCCCAGCAGGTGCATCGTCCCCGGATGCGGATATTCCGCGCTGATCTCGATTCCGGGAACAAAATCGATGCCGACCTTCCGCGCCTCGGCGGCGGCCTCGGCGACGCCGGCGATGGTGTCGTGATCCGTCAGCGCCAACGCCGACAAATCCCGCTCGACTGCAAGGCGCACGACATCCGTCGGCGACAACGTGCCGTCGGAAGCCGTGGAATGGCAATGAAGATCGACGAACGCGCAAGCCATAAACAAACCATTCATTCCCGCAAATAGCCTTGCTCTTCTAAATACACCAAAATTCTTTTGGCCGCGTCCTCGGCCTTGGTTTTTTCGGTTTCGATCAGAATCTCCGGCTTCTCCGGCGCTTCGTACGGATCGTCGATGCCGGTAAAGCCCTTGATCTGCCCGGCTCGCGCCTTTTTGTATAGACCCTTCGGATCACGCTTCTCGGCCTCGGACAACGAAACCTGCACATAAACTTCGATGAACTCACCCGGCTTCATGCCGGCGCGAACGGCATCACGGTCTTTTTTGTAAGGACTGATGAAGCTCGTGACCGCGATCACGCCGGCATCGGTGAATAGTTTGGCGACTTCGCCGATGCGGCGAATATTTTCGGTGCGGTCTTCCGCTGAAAAGCCGAGGTTCTTGTTCAACCCCATTCGGATATTGTCGCCGTCCAGTCGATACGCATGCTTTTTCTTGTGAAGCAGCATTTGTTCGAGGATGCAGGCGATGGTGCTTTTGCCCGAAGCCGACAGCCCGGTCATCCAGACGGTGACGCCCTTCTGATTCAAAAGCCGTTGCCGTTCCTCGCGCGTGACGGAGCCTTCATGCCAGGTGATGTTCGTTGCTTTTTGCTCAGCCATGGTTGTCAATGTTCCTTTTCAAAACAAAAAACTAGAAGATCTTCAGCCACGGATGAAAGGTGGATGCACACAGATGGAAATTGCGTTTTGATTTTATCTGTGTGCATCCGCTTTTCATCTGTAGCTAAAAATGCATTTCTTCGCGGTTCAATTCGATTTTTCATTCCTCATCATACAGCGGCGTGCTGAGATACCGCTCGCCGAAGCTACACATGATCGTGACGATCATTTTTCCCTTGTTTTCCGGCCGGGCGGCGACCTTGGCGGCGGCGGCGACGTTGCCGCCGGAACTGATCCCGCCGAAGATTCCCTCCTCCTTCGCCAATCGCCGCGCCCACACGAACGCCTCTTCGTCCGTGATCTGAATCACCTCGTCCACGATCTTCGTATGCAAATTCACCGGGACGAATCCGGCGCCGATCCCCTGGATTTTGTGCCGGCCCGGCTTCACCACCTGGTGCTGAAGCGTCTGCGTAATGACCGGGCTGGAGACCGGCTCGACCGCGATCGCCTTGAAGCTTGGCTTGCGCGGCTTGATGATTTCGGACACGCCCGTGATTGTCCCGCCCGTTCCAACCCCCGACACCAAAATGTCCACTTTCCCGCCAGTGTCCTGCCAGATTTCCTCGGCAGTCGTCTGGCGATGAATTTCCGGATTGGCGTCGTTGCTGAATTGCTGGGGCATGTAGCTGTTCTTGTTCTGCTTCAAAATGGCCTCGGCCCGGTCGATGGCCCCGCGCATTCCCTCCTCCGCCGGAGTCAATTCCACCTCCGCCCCCAGCGCCTTCAGCAGCCGCCGACGCTCGATGCTCATGCTCTGCGGCATCGTAAGAATCAGCCGGTATCCCCGGGCCGCACAGACAAACGCCAACGCGATCCCGGTATTTCCGCTGGTGGGTTCGACGATGACCGTCTCCTTGTTGATCTTGCCGGCGCGCTCAGCGGCGTCGATCATCGCAACGCCGATGCGATCCTTCACGCTCGACAGCGGATTAAAGAATTCGCATTTCACCAGCACCGTGGCGTGATCCTTGGGAATCAACCGATTAAGCCGCACCAACGGCGTGCCGCCGATCGTTTCCGTGATGTCGTTGAAAATTCGTCCCTGGGGTCTTAGCGGCATGGTTACCTCTCCCGATATTTGCGAAAAGCGTCGGTCGTCATGTGCATTTCACATCCGGCGCCGGCGATGAAATATTCTCGCCGGTTTCGATCGGGGCGCCGATCAAGTTGCCCCATTCGGTCCAACTCCCATCGTAGTTCTTCACGTTATCCACGCCAAGGAGGTACTTCAGCACGAACCATGTATGACTCGACCGCTCGCCGATGCGGCAATAAGAAATCGTCGGCTTGGCCAGATCGACGCCGGCGTCGGCGTAAAGCTTGCGGAGGTCCTGGGTGCTTTTGAACGTGCCGTCTTCGTTGGCGGTTTTCGCCCAGGGAATGTTCTTGGCGCCGGGAATATGCCCGCCGCGCTGGGCCGTTTCGTTCATTCCCGGCGGCGCGATCACCTTGCCGCTGAATTCATCCGGCGAACGCACGTCAACGAGGTTGATTCCCTCGTTGTTCAGCGCGCCGACCACTTCATCCCGATACGCCCGGACGGTTTCATCCGCGCCGGGAAGCTTGTAGTCGCTACGTGGAAACGACGGCCGGGCCGTCACCAGCTCGCGCTTCTCCAGTTCCCACTTTTTACGCCCGCCATTCATCAGACGAACGTCCTGGTGGCCGTGATATTTGAACTGCCATAGCGCCCACGCGGCAAACCAGTTGTTGTTGTCGCCGTAAAAAACGACGGTGTCGTCGTTGCGAATGCCAGCGGCCTTGTTCAGTTCCGCGAACGTCCGCGGATCGATCACGTCCCGCCGCACCTGATCGTTCAAATCCGTCTTCCAGTTCCATCCAATCGCGTTGCGCACGTGCCCCTTGTCGTAAGAGGCCGTGTCCACGTCCACTTCCACAATCTTCACTTTCGGATCGCTGGTGTGTTCAGCAACCCAGGCGGTACCGACGAGCAATTCAGGATGCGCATATTCGCCGCTCATGGTGGTCCTTTCGCCGCTGGTGCGGATAATTTCCTCGGGTTTGAATTGTTCGGTCGATTCGTCCAAACGCCAACTCGTCATCGCGGCGGCGTTGCCCTTGGCGATGGCGACGATGACATAACTGTAAAACGGCCAGGCGTTCAATCGATCGTATTCGCTCGGCCTGGCCGGATGGTCGGGATGGCTGTGGTAAAACCCCAGCACAGCCAGCCCCGCGCCGGCGGCGCGTTTTTCCAGCAGCATCAACTGTCGCGGCTCCAGCGAAAAGCGGTGATACCGCTCATCGGCTGAAAACGCGTTGGTCAGCGGCTCCAGCCGCTGCACGATGCGCTGGGCGCCCGATCCCTCGGGATTTCCCGGGCGATTATCCCGGCCCAGCATCGCCCCGCAACATTCGTTCGGATACGCCGCGGCGCCTTCACGTTCGATCTGAATCCACTGCTCGCCGGTCAATACCAAGCTCATGACAATTTCTCCGCGTCGCTTGATTCGTTCCAGAAAGTTTCCGACAGATACTTCGCGGCCGAATCGCAGAAGATCGTCACGACGACACCCTCTTTGAGTCCGCCGGCAACCTGAAGCGCGGCGAAAAGATTCGCACCCGACGAAACCCCCACGAGCAATCCTTCCTGTCGGGCCAGCCGCAAAACCATTTTCTGCGCATCTTCCGTAGCAACTTCGATCTGGTCGTCCGCGAGCGATTCATCGTAAATGCCCGGCACCAATGCGGTAGGCATATACTTGAGCCCTTCCAAACCATGCAATGGCGCATCGGGCTGCATGCTGATGCACTGGATAGCCGGATTCAGTTCCTTGAGCCTGCGCGTGACGCCGACAAATGTTCCGCTGGTTCCCAGACCAGTGACGAAATGCGTGACGCGCCCCTCGGTCTGTTTCCAGATTTCCATGGCGGTTGTTTCGTAATGGGCCCGCCAATTCGCGTCGTTGTTGTACTGGTCGGGATAGAAATACTTTTCCGGATCGGCATCGACCAGCTTGCGGACATGTCGCTGCGCGCCGTCCGTTCCGCCGGTGGGATCGGTCAGAATCAACTCCGCGCCATAAGCCAGAAGGCATTGCTTTCGCTCAGGGCTGGCATTTTTTGGAAGCGCCAGCTTGACGCGATAACCTCGCTCGGCGGCGATCATGGCATAGGCGATGCCAGTGTTGCCGCTGGTGGCATCGATGAGGATTTTGTCCGGCGTCAGCAGCCCCCGGCGCTCGCCGTCGAGAATCATGCTCAAGGCCGCCCGGTCCTTGACGCTGCCGCCGGGGTTGTACCATTCCGCCTTGGCGAGCAATTCCACGGGCGCCGCATCCTCGCTGATGCGCTTGAACCGCAGCATCGGCGTGTTACCGATAAGCTCCAACACCGAGCGAGCTTGTTCCGCTGGATGCGATGCGACGGTTCTCATAAATTCCTACTAATGCTAGGGGGAAGTAGGATTCAGTCAAGTATGTAGTTAACTCTAGCTGCCAACGAATCTTGCATACAACGATCTGGCTCGCGACGGTTCGGTCGATCCATGAACCACGAGCCGGCCGTCGGCGAAAAGGGTCAGATCGATGCCGGCCGGATCGTTCAGTTTGCAGCGAACGAACCAGGGCGATGTTGCCACCGCCCCAATTTTTCGCCACTTTTCGGCAGTCACGGACAGGTCGATTTTGACCGGCGCTGGGCCGCGAACAACCTGCACAGCATGCCGTCCGCAAAGGTTTGTAGTGAAATCGTTGCCGTTCGTCGAGAGAAAAGGAAAATTTCCCTGCCCGCAGCAAGGACAATCCGCCACCCATTTGCTCGCCGAGGCCATCGTACGAAATTGCCCGCTCCAGGCATCGAGCGAGATCAGGCCCGGCAGTTCGCCGCTGCGTTGCGGCCCTTCAACCAGCATTCGAATGGCCATCGCCGCCTGCAATCCCCCCACCACCACCGCTGCCGACCCGAGCACGCCAGCCGTGTCGCACGTCGGCAATTCATCCGCCTGCGGTGGTTTCGGAAAAACGCAGCGCAGGCAGGCCGTTTGCCGAGGCCAGATTCCCCACACCCGTCCGGCCACGCCGACACAGCCGCCGTAAACCCAGGGAATCCGATGCTTCACGGCCAGATCGTTAATCAGATATCGCGTCGCGACGTTGTCGGTGCCGTCCAGAATCAGACCCGTTGCCTCCGCCAAAGACTCGATATTCGCCGCATTGACATCCGTGACGATCGGCTCGATCCGCACCTGCGAATTGATTTTCCGTAATCGCTCGGCAGCCGCGATAGCCTTGGGCAATTCCTGTGCGGCATCGCTCTCATCAAACAGAACCTGCCGCTGAAGATTGCTCAACTCAACCAAATCGCGATCCACAATTCGCACCCATCCCACCCCGCTTCGGACGAGCATCTCCGCCACGACCGATCCCAACGCCCCGCACCCCACGAGCAGCACGCGCGCACGCCCCAATCGTTCCTGACCATCGGGGCCGATTTGCGGGAGGATTTGCTGACGATCGTATCTACCCATGACAAATGTCCAACGACTCGATTATAGTGACTCCCCAACAAGGAGCGACATGCCCGTAGACACGCAGCAAATCCTTCATGCGGCCGAGAAACTGGGCCAGATGCTCAAGGAGCATCCGACCGTCGAGCGATTCAAATCCGCCCAGAAAGCCGTGACCGACGATCCCGAAGCCGGCCGATTACTCGCGGAATTCGAGCGCCAGCTCGAAGCCCTCGGCCGCCAGGAACAGCAGGGCCGCCCCGTCACCGATGCTCAGCGATTGCAGTTGGAATCCATGCAATCCAAGATCGTCTCTCACATCAAGATCAAAAATCTGAACCTCGCACAGGTCGAATTCGTCGATCTTCTGCGGAAGATCAGCCAAACGTATCAGCGCCCCATCGCCGACGGCGCACCAACGCCGGCCGTCCCCGCTAACACGCCCCATTAGAGAAACCCATGGCAAAATGGCTGCTGAAAACCGAACCCACTTGTTATTCGTGGGAGGATCTGGTCCGCGATAAACGAACGGTCTGGGACGGCGTCTCCAACGCGCTGGCGTTGAAAAACATTCGCAGCATGAAAAAGGGCGACCTGGCCCTGATCTATCACACCGGCGACCAGCGCACCGCCATCGGCGTCGCGGAAATCATTTCCGATCCACACCCCGATCCAAAGGAAGACGACGATCGCCTGGCCGTCGTCGATCTCAAGCTCAAACGAAAGTTGCCCCACGGCGTCAGCCTTTCCGACATCAAAGCGGACCCCACATTCGCCGGCTGGATTTTTCTGCGGATCGGCCGATTAAGCGTCGTGCCCGTCCCGGAAAAAATGTGGGAACGGATCGAACAACTCTCCTCCGAGGAAAAGCCGTGACCACTCCAAGCCCCAATCCCTCGGCAGCAAAGTGGGTCAACTCGCATGCCGCGCCCGGTGATACCGAGGTAACTTATTTCGAGGGTTCACCCCCCGTTCGGGCCCACACTGGGAAACTATGCGTATATGGCTTGATCGGTTTGGTCCTGCTCGTCATTGCGGGACTTCTGATTCATAAGCGCGTCGGCCCGTGGTGGCTCGTGGTCGGCATCATTGTGGTCGGATTGGCCGTTCCATGGCTGCCAATGCTTTTCGCCAAGAGCATTCGCTACCGAATCACCAGTTACCGTATTGATTTCGAGCGCGGTTTGCTCGCGAAAAATATCGATACGATGGAGCTATGGCACGTCGAAGACCTGCATTTCCATCAATCCCTATTCGAGCGCATCCTGAACGTCGGCTCGATCACGGTCCTGGCCCACGACGACTCCCTGCCGAAGCTGGACCTTTTCGGCATTCCCGATCCGCGGCCGATTTATGACATGCTGAAGGATCGCGTGATCGCGGTGAAGCGTCAGCGCGGGGTCATCAAGATGGACCAGGGTTGAAGCGAGCGGTCGATCCCCACTGAACAAAACTGCACAAAACTGGACACTTTGGACGGAAGGCATGAAGCGAAAGAGGGGCAGCCCGCGTCGCGCAAGGTTACATTTTGTTACACGTTTCGGGATTTTGTTAGCGTTCGCTGATTAACGGCTGCGCGCGTAAACTAATTAGTCACTTCGCCTCCATACAATCCCGGAAAGGAACATGAAAGGAAAAGGGAGTTGGAAGAGTACCTCAACAGCGTGGATTTTGGGCTGCTTGCAGCGAACTTCGGAAAGAGTGCTTCAGGCGCGGTGGTGATGACGGTCACTGACGCGGACGTGACGAATCTAGCCGCGGGCGACGGGGCGACTGATCTGGATACCGTTCAGGTGACGGGGCCAACGGTTCTGAAGCCGAAGGCTACCGACATTTTAACGGAGAACGGAAAATCCGAAATCCGCGTTCGACAGGCTCACGATCGGTAAGTACCCAGAAAGTACAAGCGGCAAGCGCAAGTGAAAAGTAAAAAGCCAACTTGAACGTGGGGCTTGTTGGTTTGCACTCATTCGGATTTCTGATCCCGGACTTTTCCAACCGCGCCTTTCGCTTCGCTCAACGAACGCGCAGGTCGCGGTGGAATTGCCGCCACCGGCGGAGTCACCGGCGGCTTGACTTCGTGGCCCTTCAGCAGCGAATCCTCGATCGCCTTGAAAATCTGGTCGGTCGGCTCACGCTCGTAGACGAAGTCGTCGATCTTGAAGCTGCCGCGGGCGGCTTTGGTGGATTGGCCGTAACTGCCGCGCTGGGGCGGATCACTTAAATCGTATTCCACGTATGCGATTCCCTTGCGGTCCCAGGCTTCGCGATTGACGGAATGAATTTTTTCAAGGGGGACCGGTGGAGACCCCGGCACGTGAAGTATGCCGTTCTCCAGCCGATATTGGCCGCGCGAGCTGTACAACGCCCAAATCAGAATGAACAGGCCGCCCGGCGGGAGAATCACGCCCAGCACCTTGTTGAGCATGATATCCGTGGCGGTCTTGGGCTTTTCGGCGGGATGCGTGTCGGCCCAATGCGGCCAACTCACGAAACCGTCGTAAATCGACCAGGCCCCGTATGTCATCAACAGAAGGGTCATCAGATATCGGGCGACGCGGTAATACCGCCCCGGCTTGGCGACGACGATCGCCGCCATAGCAGGTGCCGCTGCGAGCGCTTCTGTATCTTCCGCCATAATCGATCCCTCGCCCGACATCCCCGCCGCCAGAAGGCAATTTTCAACAAGACTTCAGCATTTGACGCAGTTGTTGAAGTCTGTTGACGACTTCGGCAACATCCGCAAGGCCCTTTTGCATTTCGCTGTTTTGCCGGCCAGCCGCGATTAATTCCTGCCGATCTACCGCCATCTCGATCAAAAGGCGATCGATATGACCTACCGCCTCCCTATCCATAGCCTCCCGGGACCCGCTAGCCATTGAAGTTGATCTTACCGACTCCCGGTTTCGATGCCAAACATGGATTTCCGGTTTTTACTCACGACCGGGACGCGATCGCGCTGGAGATGGGCCGGACCACCTTCGGCAAAATATGCCGGTCGCACAGATGCACAGCTCGGTCGGTCATGTCCAGAAGCAGCTTTTCCATCGGAGTTTGCGGCCGATCACCCCAATATCGCCGGAGGATCAGGTAGACGCTGATCACGTCGTCGGAATAATCGCCGGTCCGGACCTGATAACTGTTGGTGCGGGTCACGATGTCGATGCGGGCCTGGAGCCGGCAATCCTCGCTCAGCGCAACCGTTACGGAAGGCTGCACGTCCACCGCCTTGGCTCCGGACTCCTCCGACAGACAATTCAGCGGAGAATCGGTCAGCAAACTCTCCGCAATGATTTCATCGTGATTTCCACTGAAGCAAAGATCGAACCCGAACAGCACATCCAGGTAATCGATCTCAACGGGGCTGACGCCGAGGTGATACGGCGCCAGTCCCAGCAGAAGGCGATGAAGCTTCAGGGCATCATCGACTTTCTCCGGGTTCACGTGCCCGGCGCTGAGGCGGCGAGACTCGAGAGTCACCCAGCGGTAATTCTGGTTGGAGCGGTCCTCTTCGAGATTGAATTCGCCGTTTTCCGACTTGCGAAACCGCGTCATCGAGGGAAATTCCTTTTGAATCCGCTCGAAGAAATGAAGCAGGGTTTCGCGCTGGTGAGGAAGATTCAACTGCGAGCCCAGCCGCACGTTGACGTAGAAGTCCTCGCAGAAGGAGGAATATGGATTTGACATGCGCTCTCCCGTCCGAAACCGGCTCCTGAGCATCCCCATTCGGGACTCAGGAACCCTGAGTGTAATGCATTTCTTCTACAACGAAAGGCCGCTGTCAAGTGCTCGGCCCTGGCTCGTCATTGGAAGAGCACCCTTGTACGGGCAAAAATGTTGGGGTGTGATTAGAATATGTCTCGTGCGGATTGCGTCGAGGCCCGTCCGGCTCGTCCTTCAGTTGAACCCGGTTCGGAGGCAACGCCATGAAAAAGCCGCTGATTACATTTTTTGTTATTTTGGTGGGTGCGCTGGCGGGCATTGGAGGTTGGCTGCTGAACAGCGTCCACCAAAGCCGGGCTTCGGCCGAAGCGTACGTTCAGTGGGTCAAAAGCCAAACGGTGGCTCCGGTGCAGTTCATCATTTCGGTCCCGTCGGATACGCCGAAAGATCAAACACTCTTTTTGTCCGGTGATTCTTCGGAACTGGGAAGTTGGGACGCGGCCGGCGTGCCGCTTCATCAGGAATCCGATGGCCGTTATAGGGTCACCGTGAACCTTCTCACCGGCATTCATCACACGTTCAAGGTCACGCGCGGAACGTGGGGCACCGTCGAGCGAGGAGCCGGCGGCACTGAAATCCCCGACCACGCCTTCACCGCGGAACCGGGCAAAGTGGTTAACTCGTCCGTGCTCACATGGGTTGACGGCGGCAAATCGATCCCGGGAAAAATCACTCTGACCGGCAACTTCCGCCTCCACCAAAAATTCGAGTCGCAACTGCTCGGCAACACCCGCACGATCATCGTCTACCTGCCGCCCAATTACGAATCAAATAAAATTCGGCGATATCCCGTGCTTTACATGCAGGATGGTCAGAATCTGTTCGACAGCTCAACCGCATTTGCGGGAGTCGAGTGGCGTGTGGACGAAACCGCGCAGGCCCTCATTACCCAAAAAAAGATTCAGCCGGTCATCATCGTCGGCATTTACAACACGCCCGATCGCACGGCGGAATTCACCCCGTTTGACAAAACGCCCACCGGTGCCGCGGGCCGCGGGGCGCTTTACGGCAGATTCATCGTTGATGAACTCAAGCCGATGATCGACCGAACATATCGTACGATCCCGGACCGCGATCACACCGCGCTGGCCGGCTCGTCCATGGGCGGGTTGATCACGTTGGCCATCGCCCACGATCACCCCGACGTATTCGGCGGCGTCGCGGTGCTCGATCCCTGGCTGCGCGATTCGCAACATGATCTGCTGGATACATGGAAAGACGACGCGTGGATGAAAGGCATGAGGTTTTACGTGGACATGGGCACCAACGGCGGCCCCGAATACCCCGGCACGACGGAAGTCCCGGATTTCAACGCGCTCGTACAGCAATTTGATTCCGCCGGCCTGAAGAAAGGAACGGATTACAGCGCTACGATCATCGACGGCGCCGCGCATAACGAATCCGCCTGGCAGCAGCGCGTTGGTAACTTTTTGACGTTTTTATACGGGCAAAAATGACGGGCGTTGACTCCCCCTTACCCGCGGCGTAAAAACCGTGCCGATGCCCAAGCCCGTCTACGCTCTGGTGGGTCCCGATGCACTGCTTCAGCAAGAAGCGCTGCACGAGATCGTCGCGCAGTTGCCCAGCGATGTTCAGCGCATCGACGCCGACGGCGAAACCGCGGCGCTGGCCGACGTGCTGGACGAGCTTCGCAGCTTCGCGATGTTCGGCAGCGCGAAGGTTGTGGCTGTGCGCAACGCCGACGAATTTGTTTCGCGCTTTCGCGAACAACTGGAAGATTACGTCGCCCAGCCATCGGATAGCGCGACGCTGGTCTTGCGCTTCAGTTCCCTGCCTTCGAATCAGCGGATTTATAAGGCGATTACGAAAAGCGGCCAGGTCATTCCCTGCCAACCGCCCAAGGATCTCAAGAGTTGGGTCATCCAGCGAGCCAAGGCCTCTCATCGACTCACGGTTTCCCCCGACGCGGCCGAATTGCTCACCGATTTCATCGGGGCCGATCTGGGAAGAATCGACAATGAACTGGCCAAGCTGGCCCTGGCATCTGAGTCCTCCCGCATCGGTCCGGATGAGATCAGCCAAAGCGTGGCGTTCCAGCGCGAGCGCGAGATGTGGGATTTGACGAACGCCCTGGCCGGCGGCAATCCGGCCGAGGCCGTCCGACGCTGGCGTCAGCTTGTGCAGAGCGATTCTTCCGCCGAGTTCCGCGCTGTCACCTGGCTATGTATCTGGCTGGAAAATGTCCGCAAGGCGCTGGCGATGTTCAGCGACGGGCAAAACGCCTTCACGATCGGCCAAGCCCTGCGCATCTGGCCGCGCGAGATGCAGCAGAAATTCGTGGACACCGTAAGATTGCTGGGCGAGCGTGGCCGAAAGCGCGCCGTCGACCTGTTGGCCGAGATCGATTTCCAAACCAAGACCGGCGTCGGCGACGCGGCGGAGAATGTCGAGAGATTCTTGCTGTCGTTGGCGACGGATTTGAACCGGCGACAATTGCGAACGTAGCCCACCATCATGAAGATCAACCGGAAACATTCAGCCAAGAGCGTCATTTCCGTTGCGCTCACACAGATGGCGTGCGGGCCTGAGCCGGCCTTGAACCTGAAAAATCAGCTTCGGCTGATCGAGCGTGCCGCCAAGTCCGGGGCAAAAATCATCTGCACGCAGGAATTGTTTCGCTCGCAATACTTTTGCCAGATCGAGGACCATCGGTTTTTCAAGCTCGCGGAAAAGATTCCCGGACCAAGCACCGATGCCCTCGGCAAGCTGGCTAAAAAGTTCCGCATTGTCATCATCGCGTCGCTTTTCGAAAAGCGGGCAGATGGGCTTTATCACAACACCGCCGCCGTCATTGATGCCGACGGCTCGATTCTTGGCATCTATCGCAAGATGCACATTCCGGACGACCCGCTGTATTACGAGAAATTCTATTTCACGCCCGGCGATACCGGTTTTCGCGCCTGGCAAACGAAGTACGCCAAGATCGGCGTCCTCATTTGCTGGGATCAATGGTTCCCCGAGGGCGCTCGCCTCACCGCCCTGCAAGGTGCGCAGATTCTCTTTTATCCCACCGCCATCGGCTGGCATCCGCGTGAGAAGGCCGAGTACGGCCATGCTCAACACGAAAGCTGGGAGCTGATCCAGCGCAGCCACGCCGTGGCCAACGGATGTTATGTCTGTGCTCCCAATCGCATCGGTTTGGAAAAAGTTTTCGGACCCAACGGCAAACCCGTGAATCCCGATGGGATCGAATTCTGGGGCCAATCGTTCATCGCCGCGCCCAATGGCCAGATCGTCAAGAAGGCTTCGAGTAACAGGCAAGAGGTTTTGATCGCCGACTGCGATCTGGAAAAGGTGGAATTCAGCCGGACGCATTGGCCGTTCCTGCGCGATCGGCGAATCGACGCGTATGGGGATTTGACCCGGCGGTTCGTGGATGCGCGGCCAGAGCGAAAGAAGGAGAGAGGGAAATGACCAGCGAGGATATCCGCTCCGAACTCGAACGTTCCCCTTTCATTCCGTTCCGAATACACTTGGTAAGCGGCAAAACCATGGACGTGAGGATCACGACAAACGCTTGGATCCTTCAAAATTCCGTGCTGCTTCTGGATCCTCCGATAGACCGCGACGAGGAAGGCGGATACAACCTTTTGTCGCTTCGGAACATCGAAAGACTGGAACTGCTTGGGCGCGCCCATTAACCTACAACACCAAACAACGGAGGCCAACAATCATGTCAAAGGATGAAATAAAGGCGGAGTTGGCGCGGGATCCGTTCGTTCCACTGCGTCTGCACCTCAAAAATGGCAAGATCGTCAGCATCCCGTTTCGCGAAGCGACACATGTGATGAGGGATGACATGTTGGTGCTGAAAGGTGCAAATCTCAAGACTCACCGGGCCAAAGGCTACTTGACTTTCGCTTTTGAAGAGGTCATCCGCATCGAACAGCTTCGAGGCGGCAGGGGCGGACAGCGGCGAAGAAAAGCGTCGTAAACGCAATGGCCAAGGTCAAAACCCTGAATCAGACCCCGGCCTCGCTGGGCTATACTTTTCCGCCGGAATGGGCCGCGCACGCGGGAACGTGGTTCAGTTGGCCGCGGCCGGAGGGGATTTCATTTCCCGACAAGTATCACACCGTTCCAGAGAGTCTCGCCCGCATATTTCGCCAAATTACGCCGCGCGAAAAGGTGCATATCAATGTGCCCAACGGAAACTACGAGCGGATCGTCAAACAACAATTAGCCGAGCATGGCTGCGGTTTGCGGAACATTTTCTTCCATCACATCAAGACGAACGAAAGCTGGTGCCGGGACCATGGGCCGGCGTTTGTCGTCCGGACGGGCCGCGGCGCCCGGCGAAGCAAAGCGATCGTCGATTGGGCATTCAACGCCTGGGGCGGAAAATACCCCCCGTATGATGACGATGACGCGGTGCCGACGCGCGTAGCCGAGGAACTCGGTTTGCCGGTGTTTTATCCCGGCATTATCATGGAAGGCGGCGCGGTCGATTTCAACGGAGCGGGAACCATTTTGACCACCACCGATTGCCTGCTCAACAAAAATCGCAATCCGAAGCAGAATAAATCCGGAATTGAGAAATACCTCAAAGACTATTACGGCCAGAAAAAGGTCTGCTGGCTCACTGGCGGAATCACCGGCGACGACACCGACGGCCACATCGACGACCTCGCCCGATTCATCAGCCCAACCAAGATCGTGATCGGCGTGGAAGACGACCCCAAGGATGAGAATGATCGCGTTCTTCGGGATGCTCGGCGGCAACTGCAAAAACTGACGGATCAAGACGGTCGGCCGTTTGAAATCATTGAAATCCCCATGCCCGGCCTTGTCGAATACGATGGCCAACGACTGCCCGCGACGTATGTCAATTTCTATTTCGTCAACGGAGCCTTGCTGGTTCCCACCTATCGCGACCGGCATAACGATCGAAAAGCCCTGAGGATTCTCCAGGACCATCTGCCGGGACGCAAAGTCATCGGAATCGACTGTGTTGAATTGATCTGGGGATTGGGGGCCATCCACTGCCTGAGCCAGCAGGAGCCGAAATAGCTTGCTTTTCCGGGAACCTGCCGACTGAAGTCGGCAGGCCACGCCGGTCAGGCGCCGGCCATGCGGTCGGAAATCGTCTTTTCCGGATTTGGTTTTTCGGGGACCGGTTTTTCGACGTGGTTTTTGTCCAGGATAAACACGACGGCTGAAATCACGCTGGTCCACAATCCGCTCTTGTCGCCCTCGGCGGTTTGGACGATTCCGCGGGTTTTGACGATGTCGCCGCTCATCTTGTACTGCTGCTCGCGCTCGTCCCATTCCTTGTCGGCGTCGAACGGAATGCCCAGCGTCGTCGCCAGCATCGTTGCCGCCAAGTCTTCGCACAGGTCTTCCGTCTTTTTCTCGCTCATCCCGTAACCATGATGCTCGGCAATGTATCCGTGGGCGTGGTTCCGCGGGATCGCCAGCCCGATTCCAGCGCAGATCAGCCGGTTCGGCTCATCCGTCGCCGCCTCGGCAAGGACGACGAACGTAATCTGGCCGGGCATGAGCTTCGGCTGGCCCTCCTTCACGGGGATGATCTTGCAACTCGTGGGATAGATGGAGGAGACGCGCACCAGATTTTGCTTTTCGATGCCGGCGTCACGCAGCGCCAGTTCGAAGCTCATCAGTTTTTGTGCGTGGCGTCCGACGCCCTTGGTGAAAAAGCATTCCTTGGGCATGAAATCATCGCCGTTGACCATTCGTGAACTCTCCGTTAATGCCGCCAGCTCTATTCATCGACCGCGCGGAGGCGGGATTATAACGCGAATGCACCGCACGCAAGCGCATTCGCGCAAATTGATGACAGGATTTCCAAAAAAAATCACCCCGAGGCCAGCGACGTCCCCTACAACGCCCCGCTCCAGTCCGGCGGAAGCAGCAGAACCGGAATCTTCGTGTTCTTAATCAATTCCACAGGAACATTCCCCGCCAGGAGGCGTGCAAAAATGTTCTTCCCGGTCAATCCCAGCACGATCAGGGTGACTTCGCGCTCGGCGGCGGTGTTCAAAATGGCCCGGGCGATGTCGTCGCTGAACATCAGGAGGGTTTGGACCGCCACCTCGCGCTCCTGAAGCTTGGTCCGCAACAGGCTGATGGCGGCCTCTCCGTCGGCCTGTTCCTGCTCGCGCATCTGTCCCCCGCTGGGCCGGGAAACGTGAACGACCAGGACCTCCGCACCGAGACGATGCGACAATTCCACCAGCGGCGTCACAACCTTCTCCGCCGCCCAGGGACTGCTGACCGCCACAAGAATCCGACTCATGATGGTAAGTTTAGACCGGATTCGACCCTTCGGGAAGGGGGCGGCCCCAATAGAGACCCCCCCCCGAGCCCGGCTGTGACGTCACGCCCCGACTCTGCGGGATTCGCAAACGTGTTAAGCCATCAACCCCGTTCGCTCCATCAGCAGCCGCAGCCGGCGCAACGCCTGTCCACGGTGGCTGATCTGATGTTTTTCGTCCGCCGGCAGTTCGCCGGTTGTTTTGCCGAGGGCGTCAACCAAAAATAGCGGATCGTATCCAAAACCGCCGCCCCCGCGCGGACTCGTCAGAATCCGTCCTTCCACGCTACTGCTGGCGGTCAGAATGACCCGCCCTTGCGAATCCGCCAGCGCCAGAGCACAGATAAACCGCGCCGTACGCCGCTCGACTGGAACCTGGGCTAATTGACGAATCAACAGGGCGTTATTGTCCGCATCCCCTTTGCCGGCTTCGTGCATTTCCGCCCACCGCGCGCTGTACACCCCCGGCTTTCCATCGAGTGCATCCACCGCCAACCCGCTGTCATCCGCCAGCGCCCACGTGTTGAGAGCTGTGGCATATTCGGTTGCCTTCAGACTGGCGTTGGCCAAGAACGTTCGGCCGGTCTCTTCGACGGCCGGGAGATTGCGATGCTCGGTAAGATCGCTGAACTGAATACCGCCGGCTGCCGCCAGCATTTGGCGAAATTCGCGGATCTTTCCCGGATTTGTCGTGGCGATCAGAAGCCGCAAGGTGTTTCCCTATCGCAACCCACCCAAACCCGGCACCGACGGCGCGGAATTTCCCGAATCCGCCGGCTGATCGCCTGGGTTCTGACCCGTGTCACTTTTCGCCTGCGAATCATCTTCTTCGCCGTTGTCGTGCGGAACCTGGATCAGGTAAGACGGCCAGGGAATCATCTTCCAGCTATGGTCGGCCAATTGAACCCGATGCCCCAAGACTTCGCCGTTGACGTAATAGTACGGATACTTTACGGTCGCCAGCTTAAGTGATGGGTCCACAATCTGAAGCTTGGGAACCACCACCTTCATTTTTCGTCCATCCGGCCCGTAAACGGTGCTGTTTTCCGCGCCGGCGAAAGACTGCGGCAGCACCAGCAACGGCTCGGTCGGGTCATCCTCCTCGGCCGTCGCCGCCTGCTGCTCCGCCACCGCACTGCGCGGCCATGAACCGATGTACACCTCGCTCGTCGAAGGCCCGTGCCGAAAATATGCTTCCACGCCGTGCTGGCGGAACCCCCTCACCGCATCCACCGCTAGTTGCTTGCGCTGAACGCCGCCCTTGTATACGGCGATTTGGAGCGTCCAGTAACCGGGATTGCTCGCTAAATCCCATTCACTGGGCGCGGGCGGATCGGGCGTGTTGATCGGCACAAACCCGGCATCTGGGAACAGCCTGTCGCCGTTGTCGTCCACGAGGGTGGAGACCCTCGCCCGGTCCGTTTGCGCCCGGTCATATTCCGCCGCCTGCGAGCGGTCGTCAAAAGTCTTGTAGAACCCGTAATACAGATCGCTATCGTCGGAACTGTGAACGACGTACCAATCCTTCGAGCCGGTGCTGCGGACCAGGTCGTCTTTCATACGCTTGGCGTCCAGGACATGCGTGGGCCCGGTGTAGGTGGCGCAATGCAGGGTGAATTGCGACCCCTGCGGCGGAGCCGGCATAGCGGAATCGTCGCCGACGGCCGCATCGGCCGCCGGGGTTGAATCAGGATGGGCCACAGCCTGGGCGGAATCCGTCGTCGCATGGGACGCGCACCCCACCATCGCCGCAAAGAACATCGACAACGCAAAAAAACAGACGCGCCTCATAATCAAAAACTCCCGGCTGACGAAAGCCCATGCCACAGCCCATGCCACCGCTGATGCCACCGGCGTGGGGAATCAATCATATCAACTCCTGCCGCATTTCCGATAGAATCCGCCCAGATCATGAATTCCAAACCCCCCTGCACGCGTGATGACGCCCTGATCGTCATCAAACGCCTGCGCGAAGCCGGCCATACCGCCTATTTCGCCGGCGGCTGCGTGCGCGACGCGCTGTTGGGTCTGGAAGCCAAGGATTGGGACGTCGCCACTGACGCCCCGCCGCCGCGCGTTCGTGAACTCTTCCCCGCCGCTCAAGCCGTCGGCGCCGCCTTCGGCGTCATCCTGGTCCGAATCGGCCGCAGCACTGTCGAGGTCGCTACCTTCCGGGCCGATGGAGCTTACGAAGACGGCCGCCGGCCCAGCAGCGTCCGCTTCACCTCCGCCGAGGAAGACGCGCAGCGGCGCGATTTCACCATCAATGGACTTTTTCTCGATCCGATCGAAGATCGCATCATCGACTTCGTCGGCGGTCGCCAAGACCTCTCAGCCCGCATAATTCGCGCCATCGGCTCCCCCGCCGAACGATTCGGCGAAGATCATCTCCGCATGATTCGGGCAGTTCGATTCGCCGCCCGCTTCGGCTTCGAGATCGAGCCGGCCACTACCGACGCCATCCGATCGCTCGCCACCAGGATCAAAGGAATCAGCCCCGAGCGCATCGGCGACGAACTGCGGCTCATGCTCACACCCCCGACCCGCACCGTCGCCTGGACGCTGCTTTGGGATTTGCATTTGTCGCGCGAAATCTTCCGTTTTCTGCCAAAAGTTCCCGAGCGTCTGGATTTCAATCGATCGGTTTTTCTGAATCTGAACAAAGCGGATCCTATCTCCATGGGTCTGTCTCTGGCGGCCGCGGTTCTTTGCATCCGCTTGCAGACCGAATCTATCGACGTGCAGGCGTTTCTCACCAAGCCGGAGATTTCTCGCTGCGTGCGAGCGATGCGGCAAGCCTTGCGAATTAGCAACGACGAAAGCGAAGAGATGGCTCAAACGCTGGCCAATCTACAGCCGCTTCTGCAATCCGATCCGCCAACGGTTGCGCAAAAAAAACGATTCTTGGCTCAGCCCACGTCCGGCGGTTCGCGCCATCTGATGCAGGCCCTCGTGACGATCGACCTTCACCGAGATCGGATAGCGGCGTTGCAGCGGAAATTGGCCGAGTTGAGTGAAAAAGGAAATGTTGCGCCGGCGCCGTTGTTGGACGGGGATGATCTAATCGCCGCCGGATTCCCCCCCGGCCCAAGGTTTCGTCAGATTCTGGAAGCCGTCTATGACGCCCAACTCGAAGAACGGATTTCAACGAAAGATCACGCTATTCAGTTAGCAAAGTCCCTCTGAAACAGAGCCGGGGCGTGCGGCCCCGGAATTCATCGCTCCGGAATTCACCGGGCCGGAATTCATCGCCCCAGAATCACCGGGCCGACACGGCCCGGCTCTGTTATTTCATTACCACTGATATTATTTTTACCGCGTGCCCCGAACAACCTTTCCCTTAGCCTACCACATCACTTGGGGAACCTATGGCACCCGCCTTCACGGCGACGAACGCGGTACCGTCGATCGCGGCATGAACAATTACGGCGATCCCATCATCGGACAAGATGGCGATTGGCAAAGAATTGAATCCTCACTCCTTCGATTTCCGCCCCGAATTTTGAACCCGGAACAACGCGTATATGCCGAGCAGGTTCTTCCCGCTATCTGCGTTCGCGGCAAATGGAATTTAATCACCGCAGCCGCCGCTCCGGATCACGTTCACATTCTGTTGTCGGCCGCGGTCGAAGGCAAAGACATCCGCAAATGGCTCAAGCGCTGGCTCAGCGATGCGATGAGCGGATATTGGCCGCTTGAGCCGCAGCAAGTCTGGTGGGCCGAGTGCGGAAGCGTGAAGTGGGTCTGGAATCAGGATTATTACCAGCAAGTGGCCGGTTACGTGCAACGGCAACGAGCGACTCGATAGCGTCAACACAGAGCCGGGGCGTATCGCCCCGGAATTCACCGGGCCGACACGGCCCGGCTCTGCAAATCATCACACTGTGTCCCCGCTCGCCCGCCCGCCCAGCGACAATCCCGCGGCCACCAGAATCATCCCCGTCCCCAGCACAAACCCGTGCGACTGCGGCTCCCGACACAATGTTGCGAACTCTCCGCCCACCGGCTTGTACGGCATCAACGGCGGCGGCGGTGGAACGTTCACGATGCTGAACGGCGACATCCGCGCCGCGGACGCCGTGGCGGTTTGGCCGGCATCGACATCCGATCTCCCATCCAACGCCTTCTGCCCTTGCAACACCGCCCGCATCTCACGCTGAGCCAGACGCTCCATGAGCTGCGGATCGCTTTCGATTTCCGACAAAAATTCCTTGTTCACCGCCGTCTGCTTTTCAACTTGCGCCAAATCCAGCCGCAGCTTTTCGCGCTGGTACACCAATCGGCGATTCGCGTCGGCCTGCGGAATAATCACGCACCCCGCGATCAGACTCAATCCCATGCACAGAACCGCCAGCGTCCAACCCCCGCCATCCGGCCCGGAAATGGGCCGATCCCCGTCATCTTCTTCAATCCCCACCTCCTGCGGCTCGGGCGTTTCGATCATCGGCTCCGGTACATCCACGGCCTGCACCACCGGCGGCGATTCCATCTTCCACTCGCCCGGCGGCGAATCGAGAAACCACCCGCCCGGCGACCGGGCCTCCCAAGTCGTCGGCGCCTCACCCTCGTGAGCATCAATAGATTCCCACGGAAGCGCAACGCCGCTCGCGCCCAATTTGCTGCGTATATATTTTAGGACCATACAAGCCCTCCTTGGCCCGTATTCGAGGAAGCATTCCTTTACCCGTTCACCTGCGCCACAGCTTACCGCCGTATTGCGCCTGTTCGCCCAACTGCTCCTCGATACGGAACAACTGGTTGTATTTTGCCACACGATCCGACCGCGCGGGAGCGCCCGTTTTGATCTGCCCGCAATTCGTCGCCACCGCGATGTCCGCGATGGTCGCATCCTCCGTCTCGCCGCTGCGATGGCTCATCACCGCGGTATAACCGCCTCGGACAGCCATATTTACGGCATCGAACGTCTCGCTCAGCGTGCCGATCTGGTTGACCTTCACCAGAATGGAATTCGCCGTTCCGGTCTTTATTCCCTTTTCCAGGAATTTCACGTTCGTCACGAAAATATCGTCGCCCACGAGCTGAATCCGTTTCCCCAACCGATCGGTCAGCTTTTTCCAACCGTCCCAGTCGTTCTCGGCACAGCCGTCCTCCAGGGACCGAATTGGATATTTCTCCACCCATTTCGCCCAGTAATCGACCATCTCGTCGGCCGAGACGATTTTGTCCGGATTGCTCTTGAAGAATTTGTATCCCTTCTTCTGGCTATCCCACAACTCACTGGCGGCCGGATCAAGCGCAACGAAAACCTGTTTGCCGAATTCGTACCCGGCGGCAGTCACCGCTTCGCCGATCACCTTCAGCGCATCTTCGTTATCCTTCAGATTCGGCGCAAAACCCCCTTCGTCGCCGACAGCCGTCGAGAGCTTGCTCTTTTGCAGCACCTTTTTCAGCGCGTGATAGATTTCCACGCCGGCCCGCATCGCATCGGAAAACGTCTCGAACCCCCACGGCTGAATCATGAATTCCTGAAAATCGACGTTGTTGTCCGCATGTTTGCCGCCGTTGAGGATGTTCATCATCGGACACGGCAGCGTCTTGGCCCCGGGGCCGCCCAAATAGCGATACAGCGGAAGCTGGCTGAACTCCGCCGCCGCCTTCGCCACCGCCAGCGACACGCCCAGCATCGCGTTCGCCCCAAGCTTTGACTTATTCGGCGTGCCGTCCAGTTCGATCATGAGCCGGTCGAGCGCCTCCTGATCGCGCGCGTCCAATCCGATCAGTTCCGGCGCGATCTTGGCATTAACGTTCTCCGCGGCCTTCAAAACGCCCTTGCCGAGATAAACCTTTTTATTGTCGTCGCGCAGTTCGACCGCTTCGTTTTCGCCCGTGCTGGCCCCGCTGGGGATTGCCGCCCGGCCCAGAGTGCCGTCTTCGAGAACGACGTCCACCTCGATGGTTGGATTGCCGCGCGAATCGAGGATTTGCCTGCCGTGAATGAATTCGATGCAGCCGCTCATATTTGGTGCCGAAGCGCAGACCTCGGCCCTTTCAAAGGTTATCGGACGAATTTATAGGAATTCTTCAACCGGCGGGAAGCCACAATATATTCCGCCTTCCCCGCCAGTGTATGCGCCGCCCCCCCTCTGTCAAAACCCCCGTTTCTCGCGGAAAAGCCCGTATCGCCGCCGTGGGGCGATTCCCGCACAATGGTCAAACCTGCACCCTCAGCCCATCGTACGCCAACCGAACATTCCCCGGCAGTATCGCGTTCGTGGCCTCGTGCCCCAGCGCATGGGCGATATGCGTGAAATAGGTCCGCCCCGCCCCGATCCTTCCCGCGGCCGCCACGGCTTCCTCCAGCGAAAAATGCGTCGTGTGACGCTTGTGCTGCAACGCATCCAGCACCAGCACATCCAAATCCTTCAGCAATTCAAACGAAGATTCCGGAATCCGGTTCACATCCGTGCAGTACGCCAGCCGGCCCACGCGAAAGCCGAGCACCGGCATATCGCCGTGAAACAGCGGGATCGGCTCCCATTTCGTTCCGCCGATCTCGAACGATCCGTCGATCTTTCGCCAAATCAGATGCGGGCGAAACACTTTCTCCTCCGCGCTCGGCTCCTTGAACGCATAACCGAAACATCGCGTAAGAGCCGCATGGGTTCTCTCGTCCGCCCAGATATCCAGCGGACCTTTTTTCAGCGCATTGAATCGCCGGATATCGTCCAACCCCATAATGTGATCGGCATGTCCGTGCGTGAACACCGCCGCGTCGATCATGTCGATTCTGTTGGCGACGCATTGCAGGCGCAGTTCCGGCGAAGCATCGACGAGCACGCGCGTGTTGCCGTAGGAGATGACAACCGACGGCCGCATGCGCTGATCGTGCGGGTCGCTGCTGCAACAGACCGGGCAATGACACCCGATCATGGGAATCCCCGCCGAGGTGCCGGTGCCGAGGAATAACAGCTCGAGGCCATCCATCATTTCGCGTTATAGTCGGCCATCGGCCGCATTGCCAACGCCGTTACAGCACGAACGGGATGAGGGATTTCACTTCGTTTTTGTATCGCGGATAACTGTCGGGGAATTGGCTCATCATGAGCTTCTCTTCGCCGAGGGATTTCAACTTCAGCGCGATCGCCAAAATCGCCAACACGGCCAGCCCCTGGAGGAACGGCTGAATGGCCAGGACGGTTCCGATCATGGCCAGAATAACGCCCGAGTAAATCGGATGCCGCACGAATCGGTACGGACCGTGGCGGATCAGTTCGTGGTTCTCCTTCAGCGTGATCAGGCCGCTCCAATTTGTGCCGAGAATGCGGCGTGCCCAGATGGCCAGGCCGATTCCCGCCGCGCACAGAACAACGCCGCCGATCTGCGTCCAGACCGTCTCCGAAAAAATCGGATTCTTGTGGCTCCCCACGCTAAACAAGACCACGATGGCGCCAACAACGATCACGCGATAGAAAAACCCCCTGAGCACGCTCTGCCTATAAACGCTCCGTTTGTTCCCGAAGGCGTTCACCAGCCAGTAGGCCGCCCAAATGATCCACAATGCCTGGATAGAGTCGACAACCATGCTTCTGTCTAAACGCATAACATCAATCCGCCCGTTGGGCCTTGGCCAGCCAATCCACGGGATCGATCGCGCTCACGACATCGGCCGGAAGATTCGGTATCGCCGAACCGCTGAACTGCGGAACCAGGCACAGGATCGGAACATCGCCCCAACGCTCGATGGCCCGCGGATTGGATTCCTCCGCCGCCGGCGGAGTCTCCGGCGGGTACTGGTTCATCACCACCCCGGCCACCGCGATACTCTCCTGACGCAGCGCCTCAACGGTCAGCAGAGTGTGGTTGATCGTCCCCATCCCGGGTCGCGCGACGATTACGGCCGGCAATCCAAGCCATTTCGCCATATCCCGCACAGTGATTTGCTTATCCACCGGAACCAGGATTCCGCCAATGCCTTCGACGATCAGCACATCGCTCTGCCGGGCCATCATTTGAATGGCCGAGTCGATGGCGTTCCACTCGATCTTTTGCTTGGCACGCTGGGCCGCGACCGCCGGAGCCAGCGGCTCGGCGAACCGTTGTGGGCAAATCGTGTTCAGCGAAAACTTCGCCTGTGCGTGATGGGCCAGAAACTCCGCATCTTCGCTGACCAAACCCTCGCGCCGATGCACGCAACCGGTGGCCAGCGGCTTGCACACGGCGGCGCGAACGCCCCGCCGCACAAACCAATTGGCGATGGCCGCCGCCACCAGCGTCTTGCCGACGCCGGTGTCGGTGCCGGTAATGAACAATCCGGGAATCGGGCAGCGAGCCAGCATGGGTTCAATCTGATAGCGCGTCGATTTGATATTACAGAGCCGGGGCGTTTCGCCCCGGGCCAGGCCGACACGGCCCGGCTCTGTATGGCCTACTGCCCATCCTCCCACTTCACCTCACCGCCCACAATCGTCGCGCGAGGCGCCCCCGTCACGTTCCATCCATTGAACGGACAATTCCGACTCTTGCTCTGGAATTTCTGAACGTCAATCGTCCACGTTCGCTTGGGATCGATCACCGTCACATCCGCCGCCGCCCCGTCCCCAAGCGTGCCGCGGTCCAGTTTCACGATCTGCGCCGGCCGGGTGGACATCAGGTCGATCAATTTCATCCAATCAATATGCCCCGGTTCCACCAGGGCTTTGATGTACAGCGCCAGCGCGCATTCCAATCCGATGATACCCATCGGCGCATCGGGGAATTCCAATTCCTTTTCCTCCGCCCGGTGCGGGGCGTGATCGGTGGCCACGCAGTCGATGGTGCCATCCCTAATGCCTTCAATGCACGCGGCCACGTCCGCGGCCGTGCGCAGCGGCGGGTTCATCTTGTAATTCGTGTCGTAATCCCGGCACGATTCGTCCGTCAGCAGCAGATGATGCGGCGAAACCTCGGCAGTGACGGTTTGACGGTCGCGCTTCGCCCGGCGGATCAACTCCACGCTCCAAGCCGTGCTGATGTGCTGAACGTGATACCGGCAACCGATTGTTCGATTCAGCAACAGATCGCGCGCAATCATCAGTTGCTCAGCCTCGGCGGAAATCCCGGCCAATCCAAGTTTAGTGGACATGATCCCCGCGTGCATCGCCCCGCCAGCCAGGGTCGGCTCCTCGCAATGCTGCATGATGCAGGCATCGAACATTTTCACATATTGCAAGGCTTTGCGCATAACCGATGCATCCCCGACGCCAACGCCATCGTCGCTGAAGGCAATCGCGCCGCGTTGCAGCATCGAGCCGATTTCTGCCAGTTCCTTGCCATTCCTCTCCTTGGTGATCGCACCGATCGGCAACACGTTGGCCAACCCCACGCGCTGCGCCTCGCGCAAAATGAATTCGATCTGGCCCTCGTTATCCAGCGGCGGCTTGGTATTGGGCATGCAGCAAACGGTCGCGAATCCCCCCGCCACCGCCGCCGCCGACCCGCTGGCGATCGTCTCCTCCTCCTCATCGCCCGGCTCACGCAGATGCACGTGAATGTCGATCAGCCCCGGCGCGACGAAACACCCATTGGCATTAATCACCCGATCGGCTTTGCCAAGATTGGTTCCAATTCGCGCGATCTTTCCATCGCGAATGAGAAGATCCGCCTGCCGTTGAAGCTTTTGCGACGGATCGAGGATCGTGCCGGATTGGACCAGGATACTGTTCATCTATCAATTTGAACGAGTTACGAAGCCCCAGCTCGCAGCCTTTTTTGCGGCGCCGCGCCAAAATGCTCCGCCGCAATATCCAAGTCATAATCCATTTGCAATCCCAGCCAGAATTGCGGCGAATTGCCGAAATGGCGCGAGAGGCGAATAGCCGTATCAGCGCTAATGGATCGTTTGTGCAACACAATCTCATTAATGCGGCGCGGCGGAACACCAATCGCCCTTGCGAGTCCATTCTGGCTTAACTGCATCGGCCGGATAAATTCCTCCATCAGCACTTCGCCGGGATGTACGGGATGAAGCCGAAGCTTAGCCATAATTCTTTCCGTTAATGGTAATCCACGATTTCCACGTCGAACGCATCGCCACTGTTCCAACGAAAGCAAATTCGCCACCGGTCGTTAATCCGAATGCTCCATTGTCCCGTGCGGCTACCGGCAAGTTTCTCAAGCCGATTCGCCGGCGGGATACGCAGGTCGTCAATGGATGCCGCTCGATTCAGCATACGCAGTTTCCGCAATGCAACCTGCTGAATATCTGCAGGCAACCGCCGTGAGCGGCGGAGATTGAAAATGCCTTCGGTCTCGCGGCAGCGAAACGAACGAATCACGACCCTATTTTATAGCGCATGACGTTAAACGGCAATCCGTTCCCCCGGGCCTTACTGTGCAACCTGGCTTACCAGGAAGAGCACGGCCATCCGCACCGCCAATCCGTTTGTCACCTGCGTCAGAATCCCGCTGTTGGGCCCGTCGGCGATGTGCGATCCGATCTCGATCCCGCGGTTCATTGGGCCCGGGTGCATCACGAACACGTCCTTCTTGCAGCGAGAAAACCGTTCGGTCGTCAGGCCGAACAGCCGCGTGAATTCCCGCACCGATGGAAACTGGCTGCTCTTGATCCGCTCAAACTGCACGCGAAGCATGTTGATCACATCCACCTGTCCGACGATCGAATCGAAATCATGAACGCACCGAGCCCCGAACGATTCAAACGCGCGAGGCAGCAGCGTCGGCGGGCCGACAAGAATCACTTCCGCCCCCAGCTTCTTCAGGCCCCACAAATTCGAGCGCGCCACCCGGCTGTTGGCGATGTCGCCGACAATGGCCACCTTCAATCCGGCAATCTTCCCGAAGCGCTCCCGGATCGTATACAAATCGAGCAGGCCCTGCGTTGGATGTTCATGGGCCCCGTCACCGGCATTAACGACGCTGCATTTCACTGCATGCGACAGCACCTCCGCCGCCCCGGAAGCCGGATGACGCAGGACAATCACGTCCACGCCCATGGCCTCGATGTTGCGCGCGGTGTCGATCAGCGTTTCGCCCTTGCTGACGCTGGAGCCTTTTTCGGAAAAGTCGATCACATCGGCGCTGAGCCGCGACGCGGCCAGGGAAAAGCTGGTGCGCGTCCGGGTGCTGTCCTCGAAGAATGCGTTGACCACGACCCGGCCGCGAAGGGCGGGCACTTTCTTGATGCTTCGCGTGGACACTTCCCGGAAGGACTGGGCCGTGTTGAGAAGAAATTCCAACTCCTCGGCCGACAACGCTTCCAGCGTCAGCAGATGTTTCCGCGCCCATGCGTACGGCTGAATTGGCTTTTCTTCGCTCATCAGTTTCGCGGTTCCACCAGGATTTCATCACGGCCGTCGATCTCACTTAGCTTCACGTTGACGCGATGGTCAGCCGGGACGTTTTGCAGCGTCAGCCCAATGAAATCCGCCTGGATCGGCAGTTCCCTACCGCCACGATCCACCAAGACAACCAATCGCACCGCTCCGGGCCGGCCGAAGTCGCTGAGGGCATCCAATGCCGCCCGGATAGACCGGCCCGTGAACAGCACATCATCCACCAACAGCAGCGGATGGGAATTGATATCAATGTTAATGTCCGTCGGCCGAACCATCGGCTTGGGGCCGATCTCGGACAGATCATCGCGATAGAGCGTGATATCCAAAACGCCCCTGCCGATCTGTTTAAATCCGCGTGAGTGCAGCCCCTGAGCCAGACGTTGGGCAAGGATTTCGCCCCGCGTGCGGATGCCGACGATATTAAGCGGAGCAGCCGCGGAAAACGCGGCGGCGATGCGGTCGACCAATGTTTCGATGGTCCGCCTCACGTCCGAAACGTCGTAAACGGTTCGCATCGAAAGCTAGAAGATATGCAAATTCGGCCGCAAAGACAAATCGCGCATGAAAAAACCGCCCGTGCGTTGGCTTGTTCGACAATTCATCCTGGTATGGGCCTATGGCTACTTTCCCCCAATTCCCAAACGTGATCTGTGACGCCCGCGGTCCTAACACAAAAATGCGACGGGCGCGCGAAGAAAATCGAAAAACACGTCCAAAACCTTCACCTGCTGGACACTTATGTAGAGGGTGATACTTTCCCGTGCTCGGCCCTACACAGTTCTTATGCTCAAGGACATACCATGCCGGCTGATTCCTCCCGTCATCGCATCATTCCGGCAAATGCATCAAAATGAATAGCGCAGAATTGGGTTATTTGGGGCATTTTGGGACATTGGCCGGCAATCGTTCGTGGGGCGTCCTCGCTCTTTTATTCCCGGGCCGCCTCCAGCTTAAACACCGTAATCTCCGGCCGGCACCATTCCTGCATGCGCTGGCCGTAGCTGAGGCCGCGGTTGACGTATAGATGCCGGCCGCCCACGGAATAATATCCGTGCGTGTAATGGCGATATCGGTGCGGATACAGCGCCCGGCCGAGTTTTGATGTCGCCACCTGCCGGCCGTGCGTGTGGCCGCTGAGCATCCACTGCCAGGGGTAATCCATCAGATCTCCCACGTTCGCGGGATTGTGGTTGAGACAGATGATCGGCGACGACGGATCGACCCCGGCAAACGCCTTGGCTGGATCGATGTTCCCCGACCACTCATCGTCCAAACCGACGATGACCAATGGTGATTTCGTCCCGGACGGTTTTACTCGCAGCGTTTGATTGCGCAGCACGATCAGGCCGCGCTTGCGAAGTCCGGATTCCAGATAATCGGCTCGGCGTTGGCCTTCGCCGTTCACGCGCTTGCCGTAGATGCTGTAATCGTGATTGCCGAACGTGCAGACCACGCCGTGCGGCGCCTTCAGTTGCGACAGCAGCGTCGCGACCCGATCGGCGAAGTGATATCCCCCGGTGATCAGATCGCCGGTGACGACAACCAACTGCGGCTCAAGCTCGTTGACCCACTGCAAATACTGAATCAAATATCGCCGCCAGACGACGGGGCTGTAATGAAGGTCCGAAATTTGAACGATCTTCCAGCCTACCATTTTCGGATCGAGATTCATCAGCGGCATCGACCGACGATGAATATCCACCCAACGACGATTGACCGGCAGCGCGTGCATGCCCGTCAATCCCAGCCGCGCCAGGTTCTTCCAGATCGCGCGGCGCCATTTATGCTGCCGCCGCCAATGCGGCTTGTTCAGGTACTCAACAAACTGATTCATCATGATGCAACGACAATCTCCTCCACCTACTCAATCATCGCCAGCGAGGCGGCAATCTCCTGCCTGGCATGCTCGTCTCCCTTGCGGACGGCGGCATCAATGCCTTGCCGATACGCCTCCCGCGCCGCGTCGATCTGGCCCGCCGATTCCAGAACCTGGCCCTTCTGATGATATGCGTAGCAATAGCCCCAATCGTGCTGAATCACTTGATCCAGATACTCCAGTGCCGATTTTGGATCGCCGGTTTTGCGATACTCCAGCGCCACGGCGTACAAAAGAAACGTGTCGCCGGGCGATTTTTCCAGCATCTGACGCAGCTTTTCCATGCGTGATGTTTCTGCGCTCATCTGCAACCTTTTCAATCAAACACATTAAATCGAGCCGAAGAGACCGCGGAGAAAGTAATTTTCTTCTCTGCGTTCTCTGCGCCTCCGCGGTAAAATTTTCTTCACCGGGCCTTCGCCTTCAGCGGCTTATGCTGCATGTGGAGCGATTCGGCGACTGCGGCGTTGGTGATCCGGCCGCCGACGAGGTTGACTCCTTCGGCCAAGCCCGGATCCTCGCTCGCCGCCTTTTCATGGCCGGAGTTGGCAATCTTCAGCGCATACGGCAACGTGGCGTTGCACAGTGCGATCGTGCTGGTCCGTCCCACGGCGCCCGGCATGTTCGTCACGCAATAATGCACGACATTTTCGACGACAAACGTTGGCTGCTGATGGGTCGTGGGACGGCTGGTCTCGACGCAGCCGCCCTGGTCGATGGCCACGTCCACGATGACGCTGCCGTTGCGCATGTGCACCAGGTCCTGCCGAGTCACCAGCCGCGGGGCTTTGGCGCCGGGAATCAGCACCGCGCCCACGACCAGATCGGCAGTGCGCAAATGCTCGCGGACGGTGTGGGGATCGCTGAAAATCGTCTGCACGTTGGCCGGCATCACATCCGACAAATATCGCAGTCGCTCCAGGTTGATATCCATCAACGCCACGCTCGCCCCCAAACCTGCGGCCACTCTTGCGGCGTGCGTCCCGACGATCCCCGCGCCCAGCACCACCACGTTCGCCGGCGCCACCCCCGGCACGCCCCCGAGCAAAATCCCCCGGCCCATCATCGGCTTCTCCAGATATTTCGCGCCCTCCTGAATGCTCATCTTGCCCGCGATCTCGCTCATCGGCGTCAGGCACGGCAACCGGCCTGCACGGTCCTTGATCGTCTCATATGCGATCGCCACGATCTCGGATTCCAAACACGCCTGCGTCAGTTCAGGCGAAGCCGCGAAGTGAAAATACGTGAACACGATCTGCCCCGGCCGGAAGAGCCCGATCTCCGGCGGCTGCGGCTCCTTCACCTTGATGACCATTTCCACGCCCGAGATCGCTTCGGCATGGCTCGAGACGATCTCGGCGCCGGCGGTCTTGTAATCCTCATCGCTGAACCCGCTGGAGACGCCCGCCGCCGCCTCCACGAAGACCTGATGGCCGCTCTTCACAAGCGTTTCCACCCCGACCGGCATCATTGCGATACGATATTCATCCGATTTGATTTCCTTGGGAACTCCGATGCGCATAAGTAAGCTCTCCGTAAACCACCGCTGATGGGTGGATTTGTAGTATCCATCCCGGTCGCAAAAAGCAAAGCGCCGCTATTATGCGAAACCCGAAATCGGAAATCCGAATGGCGAATCAAGCCAGAATGACCGAAACCAGAAACGAAGACCGTTTTCGACATTCGGGTTTCGGATTTGATTCGGCATTCTGGTTTCGGGCTTCCGTTTTCGACCGGCCGTCCCATAATTTCCTTCCGGCGAATAATGGCCTCCGCCAGCAAAATCGAAATGTAGCTTACCGTCAACGCGCTTTTTTGCCGATGCTTGAAAGCAGCGGATGTTGCCCAGAAGAAACACCCCCTGACGAAACATCGGCGGATTGCTTCATGCTCCAACCCAACACGCCCCATAAGCCGCGGATTCTGATCCTCGACGAGGACCGGATCATTCTGCAATCCCTCTCGCAGTTCCTCAGCCGCGAGGGATATGACGTGCGGACCTACGACGTGCCGGATGAGGGCCTGACCGTTCTGGAAAGCGGACAGATCGAAGTCCTTCTCGCCGACACCAACATGCCGGGGCTAAAAGCCGCGGAGTTTTTGCGCGATGTTCGCCGGCGAGCGCCGCAGGTGGTCACCATCGTCATCACCGGCTACGGCTCCATCGAGGGGGCTGTCGAAGCCACGAAGATGGGAGCTTTCGACTATCTCACCAAGCCGATCGTGGATGATGAGATTCGCGTGGTGGTGGAGAAAGCGGTGCGCCAGCAATCGCTCATGTTCGAAAATCAGACGCTTCGGCAGCAACTCGATCTGCGTTTTGGCTTCGAGAACATTGTCGGGCACGACTACAAGATGCTGAAAATTTTCGACCTGGCCGAGGCCGTCGCCGACAGCCGGACGACCGTTCTGATGACCGGCGAAAGCGGGACGGGCAAATCGCTGCTGGCCCGTGCGATTCATCATCGCTCGCCGCGGCGGGATAAACCGTTCGTGGAGGTCAGTTGTGGCGCGTTGCCGGAAACATTGCTGGAGAGCGAGCTGTTCGGCCATGTGAAGGGGGCGTTCACCGGCGCGATCGCCGACAAGCCGGGGCGATTCCTCGCCGCCGACGGCGGGGCGCTTTTTCTCGACGAGATCAATTCCGCTTCGCCCGCCATGCAGGTGAAACTGCTGCGCGTGTTGCAGGAGCGGTCGTTCGAGCCGGTGGGAAGCAGCCAGACCAAGCACGTGGACGTGCGCGTGATCCTGGCCAGCAATGTCGATCTAACCGAGCTGGTCGCGGCCCAGAAATTCCGGCAGGACCTTTACTATCGCATCAACGTGGTAACGATCCGCCTGCCGAGCCTGCGCGAGCGGCTGGGGGATATCCCGCTTCTGTCGGGAAATTTTCTGCGCCAATTCTGCAAGGAGAGTGGCCGGGAAATACTCGGATTCACCGAAGCGGCCATGGCCGCGCTTCAGCGATATGACTGGCCGGGAAATGTGCGCGAGTTGGAAAATGCGATTGAGCGCGCGGTGGTGCTGTGCCGGCGTCCGCATGTGGATGTCGAAGATCTTCCGGAAATTTTTCAGACGACGCCGGCCGTTCGCACATCTGCGTCGGCCGTGGCTGCGGAGATTCCTGAAGCCCCCATGCCGCTGGAAACGGCTTTGGAAGGTCCGGAGAGGCGGATTATTGAGGCAGCTCTGAAGCGAAACGATTGGAACCGCCAGGCCACCGCCGCGGAACTCGATATCAATCGCACGACCCTGTACAAGAAAATGCGGAAATTTCAGCTGGATCACGGCGGGATACCGTAATACCGACCCCGGAAATTGTTGACGACGCTCGCAGCCGCGGATGTACATCCGGGGCTTGCAAATTCTATAATCTCACCAATGCCCAAGCCGCCGCTGAGCCATCTCGACAAATCCGGCAAGGCAAAAATGGTCGATGTCGGCCACAAGCCCATCAGCAGGCGCACGGCCGTGGCGGAGGGATTCATCAGCATTCAGCGATCCACACTCCGAGCCATTGCCCAGGACAAAGTGGCCAAGGGAGAAGTGCTGTCCGTCGCCCGGCTGGCCGGGATCATGGCGGCCAAGCGAACCGGGGAATTAATCCCCCTTTGCCATCCGCTGGCGGTGGAAAGCATTGAAGTCGATTTTGATTTGCCGGATATCAGCCCCGACGGCGACGGTCCGGTGAATTTGCGCATCAAGGCGATCGCCCGCATCAGCGCCAAGACCGGTGTCGAGATGGAAGCCCTCACTGCCGTCTCCGTAGCGGCGCTCACGATCTACGACATGTGCAAGGCCATCGACAAGTCAATGACGATCGGCGAAATCCGTCTGCTCGCCAAAACCAAATAACCAGGAAGACACGAAGAATAAATGCATTTACCTTGCTTCGCGTCTTCGTGGTTGCATTTCATTTCGCCAGCTCGCGCATCTTCGCAACGCATTTGGTCAGCGCCGGAACCGGATTTTCCACGTCGGCTTCGTATTCGATGACCGCCATGCCGTCGAAATCCGTTTCTTCCAGGGCTTTGACAAATTCCGGCAAATCGAGGTTCCCGGTACCGACGATGACATCGGACCACTGCCCCCGGCGGTCGAAGACGAAATCCTTGTAATGCACGCCGTAAATCCGGCTCTTGAATCTTTCCCGGACCCACTGGATCGGATTGCCGTTGGGGCCGATCTGCATGCACCAGGCGGTATCCAGATTCAGCCCGAAGTTCGGGCCGCCCAGCTTGAGCAGAAAATCCAGCACGTCCGGAGATCCGCCGAACATGTATCCGCCGTGACAATGAAGCCCGATGCGAACCTTGAATTCATCGCACAATTTGGCGACGGCAGGAACGGCGCTCTGGAATGTGCCCACCGTGAAATGGGCGGAAATATGCCTCGCGCCGGCGGCCTGGACGCATTGGAACCATTTTCGCTCACGGCTGGTGTCGCCCACAAACGTCTGAACGCCGATGGAAACCACCTCGACGCCCGCCTTGCGGTAAATGTCCAGAACCCGCTTGAACGCGTCCACGTCATCGAAGTCGGCGTGGACGGCGCACAACTCGATTTTCTTTACACCGATTTTTTTGGTCAACTCGGCAACCTGGGCATTGTCCTTGAAATGACGGAAACAATAGCTTTGAACACCGAAATCACGCGCGGGGGATTTTGACATGCCACAAAGGTTGCGCGGTCCGGCCGTAAATTTCAAGTTCCCCGTTTGCCGGGTGACGCCTGGGCCGGGTGGGTGGCGGGCTTGGTAGTGTGCGTCCTGATACGATTCATCGGAATCGGCTGGCCGACCAGGATCAGAAGTTCTTCATAGCGCTGGTTCGGACCGTCGCGGGTCAGAAATCTGCTGCCGATCCGATTTGGGTCCTGCGTGGCCGGGGATGTTCCAACCACTAAAAACTCCCCCGGGGCGATATCGGCAGAGAAATGCAGATCGTAGTAATTCTCGCGCCGCAAATATTTCGTCGGCCGCGGATCGTCATTCAGCGAGTAGTCGAAACGCGTCCGCCAGGCCTCCACCACCGGGCAAATGGTGACGCGAACGGTCTGCGGCTTGCGCGGCGCCCACTGGAAAGCCAGCGACAATTCGTTCTGGCAATCGCTAAATGATCGCATCGTCAGCCCATGATCGTCGTAGATGAACAGCAACTCCTCCGGCAACACGTCGGACACGCGCAGCGGCACGTCTCCGATCGCGGAACTGGCCATCATCCGGTTCTCGGAAATCTTCAGGGCGGATTCCTTCTCCAGAATCGTCAGGAACCGGGGCCAATCCGCCACCCGCGCCCTGCCGGCGCGGAGGCCGTTGTAGTTCAACATCCGGCCGGTTGGAACATCCACGACGTCTTCATCCACCAGCTTCCAGAACGCGTCATCTCTGCTGTTGGCGCCGAACGGCGTCTGAAGCTGATACATCACGGTGTTAATGACCCCGGTGCTGGTTTGCGGCGGAGGGACATCCGCTTCAGCGGAAGGAGCGGCTACATCGCCGGAAATCACGGGCGGGGCCGGCAAACTGCTTTGATTCGACACGTGCACGCGGCCGGAACACCCCAGGATCATCCCAACTAAAATGCAGCCGCAGAAACGCAAAGACGAAGAGAAGAATTTTTGGCCACAGATGAAAGGCGGATGCACACAGATGGAATCGATGCAAAGTTCCGATTGTATCGGTGTGCATCTGATTTTTATCCGTGGCAAAAATTGCATTTGAATTAGACCGCCTGAATCACTTTCACGAGCAAATCCAGGCCGCGATCCCATTGTTCGCTTGATATTGTAAGGGCCGGAGCCAGCCGGATGACCTTTTGGGCGGTCAAATTGATGATAATCCCGTTTTCCAAGCCGCGCTCGACGAGGTTTTGCGGCGGATTTTTCAACTCGATCCCCAACATCAGGCCGCGGCCGCGAACGTCCTGAATCTTGTCCTTGATCGACGGCTCGTTGCGAAGCCGGGCCATGGCGTGTTCGCCCAAGGCGGCCGCGTGCGACAACAGCCGATCGCGCTCGATCACGTCGAAAATCGTTCGGGCCACGGCCATGCAGATCGGATTGCCTCCGAGCGTGCAGCCGTGCTTCCCCGGCACCAGGAAGTTTGCGATCCGCGGCTTGGCGAACATCGTGCCGACCGGCAATCCTCCGCCGATCGCCTTGCCAAGCGTCAGAATATCCGGCTCGACGGCGCCGGCCTGGGCCGACTGAAAATGTTGGAACCCGAACCATCGCCCCGTTCGCCCGCAGCCGGTCCATACCTCGTCGAATATCAGCGTCAGATCACGCTCATCGCAGAGCCGGCGAACGTTGGCGGCATAATCGGGAGGATACAGATTCACCCCACCCTCGCCCTGGATTGGTTCCATGATGATGCCGGCAACTTCCGGATCGATTGCTTTGGTTACCGCGTCGATGCTTCCGCTGTCAACGTGAATGAAGCCGGGAACTTCCGGCCCGAATCCCTGGCGGACGGCCGGATTGCCGGTCGCCGAGATCATCGCCAGCGACCTGCCGTGAAAACTCTTGCTCAGCGAGATAATCTTCCATCGATTGGGCGAAAATTCCTGACCGCGGAGGCGCGCCAATTTGCATCCGGCCTCGTTGGCCTCCAGCCCGCTGTGACAGAAAAACGCCTGCCCCTCAAACGCATGGCGATTCAATCGCTCGGCGAATTCCACCTGCGGCTCGGTATGGTAGGTATTGCCGACGTGCCACAGCTTGCCCATCTGCGCCGTGGCCGCTTCGATCAGGGCTGGATGACAATGCCCCAGGATCGCCCCGCCGAATCCAGCAAAGAGATCGAGATATTGTTTGCCGTCGGCATCCCAGAGATCCGATCCTTTTCCACGCGCCATGACCACCGGCTGGCGGGCGTAATTGCCGATCAAAACCTTGGCGGCTCGATCCAGAATTTCCTTTGAGCAAGACATAGATGAAAGAAGTACAAGTAACGAGTTTCAAGTGCAAAGTGGATCAGTCGCTTGCTTACTTGTCGCTTGCACTTCCGCTGGATTCATTGGAAGGCGACGGCTCTTCGTCGAAATCGAAATCAACGGCATCCCCGCCCTCCGCTGGCGGCTGCGCGTCCTCGGCTGGAAGGTCGAAGTCGATGTCATCCTCCGCAGCGGCCGGAGTGGCCGCTTCGCCGGCCTCGGCCGCTGGAGCTTGCGCCTGGGCGGGCTCGTCGACCGGGAAGAAATCGTCCGAACCCTGGGGCACCGCCGCATCGGCCGCGGTGGCCGGGTGCATGTCTTCGTCCGCCGGAACCCCGTCGATCTGCACCATGAACGTGACCGGCCCGATCTGGACGGTATCCCCCGCCGACAAAGTCGCGTCGCGGACGCGCTGACCGTTGTGGAACGTCCCGTTCGAACTGCCGAGGTCTTCCAGGCGAATCGATTCGCCTTCTTTCATGATTCGGCAGTGTTTTCGGGAGACTTCCCCCAGCGGAATGCGCAAATCGCAATCCTCGCGCCGCCCGACGACGGTCATGTCGCGCACGATGGAAAAACTCCGCCGCTCCCCATCCGCACGAAACATGACAAGAACAACCTGCATCGCAAATTCCTTCGAAATGCAACTCCTCGACCCACCCTTACTCTAGTGTCAAATGGGGGTTTCATCAACAAGTATTTCGAATCCGCGACAGAGCGGCACTGAGCCGGGAAAGACCCGGCCGGCACGGCCCGGCTCTGATAATGCATAAGATCATTTGCCTGCGTAACGGGCTCGACGCACAATTGTTGAATTCTTCACATGCCTTCTCTTGAACAGGCAAACCCGACCTTCGATCCCGCCGCCCTCCCGGCGGCCATCGTTACTGGACTGTACGTCCATATCCCCTTCTGCTTCCACAAGTGCCATTACTGCGATTTCTATTCCATCACCCGCCAGGATCCGCAGCGGATGACTCGATTCGTCGATCGGCTCCTGCGCGAAGCCGACCTCTGGATGGACCGGCCGCCGATGCTGCGGCCCCGCACTGTTTTCTTCGGCGGCGGAACGCCCACACTATTGCCATTGGCCGACATGCGGCGCTTGATCCTCGGCCTGCGGGAACGCTTCGATTGTTCGAATTGCGTTGAATGGACTATCGAAGCCAATCCCGCGACCGTTTCGGTCGAATATTGCCGGATGCTCGTCGAAGCCGGCGTGAATCGAATCAGCATGGGCGCGCAAAGCTTCGACTCATCCGAACTGGCCCTGTTGGAACGACATCATCAGCCTGACGATGTTCCCCGTGGGCTGGACATCGCCAAATCCGCGGGCATCCGCAGATTGAATCTCGACCTGATCTACGCCATCCCCGGCCAAACGCTTTCGGCCTGGATGAATTCGCTGGAGCGGGCTATCGGATTGGGGACGGATCATCTGTCGTGCTATGGACTGACGTACGAGCCGAACACGCCGCTGGCCGTACGCCGTCGTCTGGGGCAATTCCAGTCCGTCGAGCCGGAGCTTGAGATCGACATGCTGCGCGCCACGCGGCGGCGATTGGTGGAAGCGGGGATGTCGGCATACGAAATCAGCAACTACGCCCGGCCCGGCAATGAATGTCAGCACAACCTGCTCTACTGGATGGGGGAGGATTATCTTTCACTTGGTCCTTCGGCCGCGTCGCACGTTCAAGGGTGGCGTTGGCGAAACAGACCGCATCTGGGTGAGTGGGAAAATGCAGTTGATCGTGGTGTTCTGCCCTCCATCGAGGTTGAAACTCTGGCGCCGCGACAGCGTGCCGGGGAGTTGGCGATGCTCATGCTTCGGCTGTCAAAGGGAATCACCCATGCCGACTTTACCGCCCGCACCGGCCATGACGCCGCGGAGCTTTTTGCCGAAGTCATCGACCGCCTGACGCCTCTTGGCCTGTTGGACGTGACCTCAACGGCGATTCGTTTATCGGAACGCGGTTTACCCGTCGCCGATTCGATCATGGCCGAGTTTCTCGAAGCCGCCTCCGCTTCGTAAGTCCTCTAACTATCCGCCTCTTTACAGTCGATTCAAAGCTCAAGAATATGCTGGGATTCATCCAAAATTTATTCGGGCTGCAGCGCGTTTTAGCGCCGCCGGCGCATCCGATCGGCGTGGATTTCGGGACCGATTCCCTGCGTCTGGCACAGGTGCAGGAAGACGGATCCGATTTTAAGCTTTGCGCCGCCGCCAGCGTCGAAGTCCCTCCCGAAGTCCGGGCCGATGCCGATTTGCGGCTGAAATTCTTCGCGCTGAGCACGGCGCACCTGCTCGCGCAGGCGCCGTTTCGCGGCAGGCAGGCGGTCCTCGGCCTGCCCGCGTCGGTTGTCCATATTCAGCAACTGTCGCTCCGTCCGATGGATGACACAGAGCTGAAAGATACCGTGTTTCGCGAAGCGCGCCGGCAATTCCCCTTCGATCCTTCGCACGCCCTGGTCCGGCATTCGGTCGCGGGAAAATATCAGCAATACAAATCCATTCTTCAGGATCCAACCCTTCAGCGGGTCATTGTGATGGCCGCCGACACGCGGTGGGTAAAGCGGTACATCGCCGCGGCGCAGGCTGCACGGCTCAATATCGTCGCCATGAATTTCCAGCCGATGGCGCTGCTCGATTGCTTCGCTCATATTTATCGCCGAACCCACGAAGCGGAATCCACGCACTTTTACGTCGATGTCGGCAGCAGCGGCACGCGGGCGATGGTTGCGCGCGGAACGCACCTGCTGTTCGCACGCAACATCGCCATCGGTGGGGATCATCTCACGCGCTCGGTCGCCGAGTCGCTGGGGATCGGCTTCCACGATGCCCGCACCCTGCGCATCAAGCTAGGCGCGGGGCCGGCAACCCAGGCCGACCGCGTTGAAGCCGCCATTTACCACACCATGGAGCAACTGATCCGCGAGTTGGACGCTTGCCGCAAGGACCACGAATCAACCTTTCCCGAGTTCCCGATCAAGCAATTGGTCTTCGTCGGCGGAGAGGCGCGTCAGGGCAACTTGTGCCAACACATCGCCAAACAACTGGATTTGCCCTGCCAAACCGGCGACTCCCTTTGCCGAATGGCGGGCAACAGCAAGATTGGCATCGAAAGCGCGATCGACCGCCGGCACTCCCAGCCCGCGTGGGCCGCGGCCATCGGCCTGAGCATCGGCCCGGCAACGGACGAGGAATGAATATCAACCCGCCCCCGCCTCTCGACGATGAATACCGAGTACGAGCGATCTGAAAACAGGCCGTTATCGGACTCATGATTGACGATATTCTTCGAAGTGCCGTGACCGCAAACGCCTCCGACGTGCACATCCACGCCGGCTCGCCGCCGCTGCTTCGCATCCACACCGTCATCCGTCCCAGCAATCTACCCGTTGTCACGGCTGAGGCGGCCACCGGAATTGCCAAAGGCATGATGGGCGACCGGCGCTGGACCGATTTCCTGCAAAAGCGGGATGCCGATTTCTCCTACGAAATCCCCGGCGCCGGCCGATTTCGCGTCAATGCACATTTTCAACGCGGCACCGTTGCCCTGTCGATCCGCACCATTTGCGATCACGTCAGGTCGCTGGCCGATCTGCTCCTCCCGGAAATCGTGACCAAGCTCACATTCCTGACGCGCGGCTTGGTGCTGGTAACCGGCCCCACCGGCTGCGGCAAGAGCACGACCCTGGCGGCGATGATCGACCAGATTAACCGCCGCGACCGCGGACACATTATCACTCTTGAAGACCCCATCGAGTACATCCTCAGCGGCGTCAACAGCATCATCGAGCAGCGCGAAGTGGGCGGCGATGTGCCGGATTTCGCCAGCGGGCTTCGTCACGTTCTGCGTCAGGATCCCGACACGATCCTTCTCGGCGAGATGCGCGACCTGGAGACGACCAGTGCCGCGATCACCGCCGCCGAGACGGGCCATCTGGTTCTCAGCACCCTGCACACGCAGAATGCGCCGCAAACCATCGAGCGGATCATCGACATTTATCCAACGAATCAGCAAAACCAGATTCGCTCGATGCTGGCCAGCACATTGCAGGCGGTCGTGAGTCAAACGCTGTTGCCAAGGTCGGATGAGCCGGGAATGATTCCCGCGACGGAGATCATGATCTGCACGCAGGCGGTGAAAAGCTGCATCCGCGACAACCGCGTGTTCGAGATTCCCAACGTCATCGAGACGAGCCGGTCGCAGGGCATGCAATCCTTGGACTATTCGCTTCAGCAGCTTTGCCGCAACGGATATATCACCCGCCAGGACGCAATCGGCTCCGCAACACATCCGGAGAAATTCGAGCGAACCCTGGTGGCATAGGGCTAAATTGGTCTCGATCAAGTCATGGCCGCAGCGCATGGCCGATTGGCTGGCCGACAACAATTTCTTCGATCCGTCACAGCCGATCAAAAACTGAGACGAGTTGAACCGCAGAGACACGGACTTCGAATGGCGGAAACCTAAGCCGCGTCGGCGACGAGATGCAGGGCCGGTTTTTCGCCGCACGTCGGCTGATATTCCGGCACGCAGCGGGAAAGGGCTTGAACGACCTCGCGATGGTCGGCGTTGGTCACGGCCGTTAGTGTTTGCAGCATCTGCTCGATCTGTTTCGGCGTGGCGCGCGGGAGTTGCCAGACGCGGATTTTCGGATGGCTCGTGCGGCGGGTCTGTTCGTCGGCGCAGGAAAGTTCTTCGTAGAGCTTTTCGCCCGGACGGATGCCGGTGAATTCGATGGCGATATCCTTGCCGGGTTTCAGGCCGCGACGGCGAATCATTTCCTTGGCCAATGAGAGAATCTTCATCGGCTCGCCCATGTCGAGAATGAAGATTTCACCCCCCTGCCCGATGGCGCCGGCCTGCATGACAAGCTGACTCGCCTCGGCGATGGTCATGAAATATCGCTTCATATCCGGGTGCGTAACCGTCACCGGCCCGCCGGCTTCGATCTGTTTGCGGAAGATCGGCACGACACTTCCGCTGCTGCCCAGAACGTTGCCGAAACGGACGGCCACGAATCGCGTGGGGCTGTCATTGGTGTTGAGGGATTGGACGTACAACTCGGCGCATCGCTTGGAAGCCCCCATGATGCTGGTGGGGTTCACCGCTTTGTCGGTGCTGACCATGACGAACGCGGCACAGCCGCTGGCGCGGGCGGCGTCGGCGACGGTCCGCGAGCCGAAAACGTTGTTCTTAATCGCTTCGCCGGGATTGCATTCCATCATTGGAACGTGCTTGTGCGCCGCACAATGGAAAATGACGTGCGGCTGATGCTGCTCGAAAATTGCGCCGATCCGCCTCGCATCGCACACATCGGCAATCTGCGGGACGATTTCGGCGCCGACCCAGCGATGGCGTAGCTCGCGGTCGATCTCGAAGAGATTGTTTTCCGCCTGATCGAGCAGGATCATGCGGCGAGGACAGAATTTCATGGATTGCCGGCAAATCTCCGAACCGATGCTGCCGCCGGCCCCGGTGACCAGGACGCTCTTGCCGGCGAGGAACCTTTGAAGCTCCGGCGTGTCCAAACTGACGGGCTTTCGGCCCAGAAGATCGTTCAGATCAGGATCGCCGGCCACTGTGCGTGGCCGTGGGGTGCAGAGCGTGCGCGGTTTCTTCGATCCCATTTTGGGCATAGCGATACGGGTTCTTCATCGGCAAATCGGGGAGCATGCGATGAGATATTCTCGGACGTTGGCCGCTGGTAACTCTGCATCGCGGGCATACAATCGCGGCAATGAACGCGGTATTCCGGGGCTGGCGGCTATGGATGGTGTGGCTGATCGCCTGTCCGGGCGGCTGCACCGGGAATCGGAACGCAGTTCCGAGACCCGTCACCGATACGCCGCTACAACGGCCGGTGATCCTTGGCGTGATTCCAGATGAATCCTCCTGGGACTCGCGCGTCGGCGTGCTGATCTCCGGAACGACCCCCGGCACCCCGGCCGATGCCGCGGGACTGCGCGGCGGGGATTTGCTAATTCAATTCGGCAACCAGAAGCTGAAAAACCTGACGGATTTGACTCAGGCGCTGGCCAGCAGCAAACCGGGCGATAAAGTCGTCGTAAAACTCATTCGCGGAAACCAGACGCGCTCATTCGATATCACACTCGCGGAGCGGAAAGGATAAGGACCGTATGCACCAGGGAAAAACAAATGGCAGATGAACGCAACATCGGCATCGTCATCGTGGACCACGGCTCACGCCTCGAGGCGAGCAATCGCATGCTTGAAGAGGTGGCCGTGTTGTTCGGCGAACGGTTTGCCCAGCGGTATTCGATTGTCGAGCCGGCCCACATGGAGTTGGCGGAGCCGTCGATCGCAACGGCGTTTGGGCGCTGCGTCGGACGCGGGGCGAAGCGCGTTGTCGTGGTTCCATTTTTCCTGGGGCCGGGGAAGCACCATACGCACGACATTCCCCGAATCACCGCCGATGCCGCTGCGAAAAATCCGGGCGTCGCATATCACGTGGCACAGCCGCTTGGAATCGACGATCTCATTCTGGATCTGATGAATAAGCGGCTCGAACACTGCCTGGACAAACAGTTTATCTGCGATCAGTGCCGGGGGACGGCGCGAGCGGGGATATAATCGGCTCATGGCGAAGAATGAATCGGCCGCGATCGATCCGGCGGTTCGAATCGGGCATGTGCATCTGAAGGTGTCCGATCTGGAACGGGCGCTGGCGTTTTATCACGATGTGCTGGGCTTTCAACTGAGCCAGCGACTCGGAAACCAAGCGGCGTTTATCTCGGCCGGAAACTATCACCATCACATCGGGCTGAATACGTGGGAAAGCCAAGGCGGCTCTCCGCCCCCGCCGAATTCGACCGGGCTTTATCACCTGGCGATTTTGTATCCGACTCGGGCGTTGCTGACAGACGCCCTGCGTCGGCTGGTGAAAGCCGGCATTCCGCTGGACGGCGCGGCGGACCATGGCGTCAGCGAGGCCCTCTATTTGCGCGATCCGGACGGCAACGGCGTCGAGTTGTATTGGGACCGGCCGCGGGACCAGTGGCCGCGGAAGCCGGATGGACAATTGAACATGTACACGCGGGCCTTGGATTTGGATGAGCTGCTGTCGGCAGCGCCGAAATGATCCGGTGATTAGTGCGGGCGCAGCAATTGATCGAAAACATCAAGCAGGCGATGCAATTCTTTTGGATCAATTGAAGCCGCTTCGTCCTTGTTGAACCGCCATCCAAGCTCGCCGATGAACGACGCGCAGTGAATGGCGGTGTACAGGTTGAGCACATCCATTTGCCGGCTGTTCAGCGCCAGGACGTTTGCCCAATAGTCGATGTAATCCGTTTGAAGACCCCGCGCCACCAGAGACATGCGGGTAAGGGCCAGGGCAAACAGCGGATCGCCAAAGCAGACTTCGTCCACATCGACGATGCCTGTGAGTCGGCCGTTGTCGATGATGACGTTCTTGGTGGTGATGTCGTCGAGAAACGGGGTTGGGGCGACGGCCGACAGATAGGCGTCGTCGCGAGCCAATCGGGCTTCGATTTGGCGGATTCGGACCGGATCGACCGAAGGAATCGCTTTTAACCACTCATACGTGCGGGCCAAATTTGCGTCGAGCACAGACCTCCAAGTTCGATGACGAAATGGTTGATCGGGTCGAAAGGAAAAGCCGTATCCATGGCCCGGAGGAAGCGTGCCGACGCGAGCCTGTATCGCCGCTAACTGAACGGCCAGCGTTTGTTTTTGCTCGGGCGAAAGTGCCTGGTAAACGTGCGCGAGATCGGTGCCGGTCAATCGCCGCAGGACCATGAAGCCGAATGGTTTGGCATGGGCGTCGGTGTGGAGCAACTCGGGCAACGGTACGCCCAGAGGCCGCAACACGCTGGACCAATGGATTCCTCCTTCGATGAGGAATCGATTCTCATCGGCGGCGATTCTTACGACGATTGGTTGGCCGTCGGCCAGAAGTACGTCGTAAACATAATGACATAACCCTGTCGGGAAACGGACAATGGATTTTACAGGGGATGCGAAAAGGCGACCGCACAGTTCCACGGCGTCTTCGGTTCGGGGGAGCGTCGCCATTGGTCCGATGTTATCCCGTTCGATGCCGAAACGATTATTCTCCCACTTCGCCCACGGCGGCGGTGGGAGCAGTGGCGGAGCCGGGATCGTCGATGATCGACGTCTCCATCGCGGGGACGGCTGCCCTGCCGATGCCTGCGGCCATCAAGCGATGGGCAAAGCCCTCCGATTGATCGACCTCGCCATGGACGACCCAGCTTGAAGTTTGCTTGCCAAGCGTGGGTCCGAGGAATCGCAACAATTCATCGCCATCGGCATGGGCGCTGAGACCGTGGACCGTGCGGACCTGGCATTTCACATCGTACCAGCGATTGAAAATGCGCACGCGCTTGGCGCCATCCTGCAATCGGCGGCCGAGGGTTTGCGGGGGAATGTAGCCGCAGAAGACCACCATGTTGTCCGGAAATTCGACGCTTTGCGTCAGGTGGTGCAGGATTCGGCCGAACTCGCACGTCGGGCTGGACGCGATGATCACACAGGGGCCGGCCTGATTGTTGATGCGTTTGCTCTCGGCTGGGGAAGATGCGAACGTGACGCGCGACAGGCCGAACAAATCGCTGGTTCCGATTTCGGCAAGCGTGGGCTTGTCGTAATTGTCGCGGAACTGGCTGTGGATGCGGCTGACTTCCACGCCCATGGGGCTGTCAACGAAGAGCGGGATTTCGGGAATCTGTTTTTCGTGGATGAAGCGCTGGATGTACCAGAGGACGGTTTGTGTCCGGCCAACGGCAAAGCTGGGGATCAGCAGGCGGCTCTTGTGCTGGACACAGAATTTCACGGCGTCGAGAAACTGCGGGCCCACCTGTTCCATCGGGGCGTGGCGCGCGTTGCCATACGTGCTTTCCGTAATGAGGTATTCCACCGGACCGGGGATCGGCTGGGGATCGCGGATGATCGGTGTGTGATATCGGCCGACGTCGCCGGTGAACAGCAGGGAGCGCGATCGGCCGGACTCGGTCCATTCGAGCAGAACGTACGCCGATCCGAGAATGTGGCCGGCGTCAAAGAATGTAAAGCTGACGCCTTTACCGAGATCGGTTTTCTGGCCGTAGGGAACATGCCGCATGAGCTGCAGGACCGTGGGAATATCGCGCGGCGTGTACAGCGGCGAGGCGGGCGAATCGTGCGGGTCGCGCGTGCGGCGGTTCAGATACTCGATGTCCTCCATCTGGATCATCGCCGAATCGTTGAGCACGATGCGTGCGACCTCCGCCGTCGCGGGCGTGCAATAAATCGGGCCTTTGAATCCGGCTCTGGTGGCGACGGGAAGCTTTCCGCAATGATCCAAATGGCCGTGCGAAAGGATAATCGCATCGGCGGTCCTGACGTCGGCGGGAAGATATTCGTTGATGCGGCGGGCCTCGTCGCGCCGGCCCTGGTAAATGCCCATGTCGAGGAAAACTCGCAGGCCGTTCATTTCAAGAAGATGGGACGAGCCGGTGACGGTGCGGTCGGCGCCGCAGAAATGGATGCGCATGATCGCAAGTCTATCAGACGTTGGCCGATCGGACGATGGCCTCGAGCGCGTCCAAATGGGCCTTGAGCGCTCGCCGGCCAATCGCCGTGAGGGTGTACCAACTGACCGGCTTGCGATCCTGGAATTCCTTTTTAACCCCGACATATTGGGCGTCTTCGAGCTTGCGAAGCTGGGCGCCGAGGTTGCCGTCCGATTCCTTGAGAAGATCGCGCAGGGTGCTGAAGTTGATTTCGTTGTGTGCGCTGAGGAGCACCATGGCTCCGAGCCGGCCACGGTGCTGCAAGAGCGCGTCGAGCTGGTCCAGGCCACGCGGGCCACGGCTGATGGAATCGGACGGACGACTCATGACAATTCCTCGGGAAACACTCTTTCCGCTCAGCCCGGAGTTGTTTCCGCACTCAGTTCCGGTGGCCGCGGGGTGAACAAGGTGGGGACGATCAACCCAAGGGCGAAGACGATGCCCAGCGCGGTCCAGCCATAGTGCGGGACGAATCCGACGAGCAATCCGCAAACGCAAAGCAGCGGGCCGAGCCAGAGGAAACTTCGGTCGTAGTGAACACCGCCCAGGAAATAAAAGATGCCGACGATCACGACCGCGACTTGGCCAATGAATTGGCCTCGCAGGGCAGGAATCGCCGCGGACATCGCCGCGACGCAAAACAGAATCAGCAGAGCGCCGCCCAACCAAAACAGTTTGGATCGGTCACGAATGGGCCTCACGCCCAGCGTTTTCTTGAATCGATGTGCAAGATATACGGTGGCGACGAAACAAACGGGCCAACCCATGAGGAAGAACAGCCCGGAATACCGGGGAGCAAAATCTTTCAGGGGATAGCCGATCAATACGTAAAGGGCCCAGAGCCAGTAAATAGCCACTGGGCGCCGCCGTCCGCGATCGGCGTTGGAAACGACCTCGCGGACGTAATGCAAATCCTGCTGAAGCTGATGGGTGTCGGTCATGGGTGCTCCTTGTTAGAGTACTCTATTATTTAGAGTTAATCGGGAATGTCAAGGGGTATTTTGGAATTTTTTGCGCGGTTTAATTGAAACGCGTGGCGGCGGAAGCCCGGGAAGCGGCGAGGTTGGCGCCTATCGATTGGGAAAGAAGAAACAACGCACGGTTCAGGCCGCCACTTTCTTTGCCAACGGCTCGATGTGCTTCTGAATCTCGGCCAGGGAATCCGGCAACGCACCATGGCCGAATCGCTTCCACCAACTCACGACGGTCAAACCCATCGCGTTGTCGGTCTTTTCATCGCGCAGCAACATATCGCCGCCGTCGGTGAGTTCGGCATAGGTGGCAATCCCCTCCGCCGACAGCAGGCGAATGTACAGAACGTCGGCGAAGATGTCGTAGTGGAACCGGAAAAGATTATCCACGATTCCTTCTATGGCGTCGGTCTTGACCATTCGATGACTCCCTTGGCCTTCTTCACAACGTGCGCCGTTTTGACAAAGCCCCGTGACACATCGGCTATAACGGCCACCATCATACCGACTCCAGGTCCCGTGCCCAAATACAGCCGGCAATCGGGATCTGCATCGCTGTATCGAATTTCGATCGGTTTGTGCAAAGCGTCCTCTACCAGCGACCGGTGCGGCCGCATTTCTGGGTGCCGACGAAGAATATGACCGTGCCAGGGGTGGTCACGAAGAATGAACTGGCGACCGAGCGGATCATTCAGAATCGCGTCGGCCATAGCTGCGCCTAATGCCCGTGCACCGGTTCGCCGAGGATTTTCTTCAACTCGGCGAATTTCTGCTCCAGCAATTGCGGAGTCTTCGCTTCGAGCGTCATCCGCAGCAGCGGCTCGGTATTGCTCTTGCGGACGTTGAACCACCAGTCGCCGAAGTCGGCCGTGATGCCGTCGAGGTAATCGACCTGGCCCTTCTGATACGCTTCGGCCAACTCGCGAATCTTGCCATCCTTGTCCTCGATCTGGAAATTCACCTCACCGGTCTGGCTGTAACGATGCAGCGGCGCCACGAGATCGCTCAAGGGTTTGGATTGAGCGGAAAGGACGGACAGGACGCGGGCGAAGGCGATCGCGCCGCTGTCGGCGTAGAAGTTGTCGCGAAAATAAAAGTGGCCAGAGAGTTCCCCGCCGAAAACCGCTTTGGTTTCCGCAAGGGTTTTCTTCATGAACGCATGGCCGACGCGCTCGCGCCGTGGAACGCCGCCGGCGGCTTTCACCTCTTCGGCGACGGCGTGGCTGGAACGCAGGTCGTAGACAATCGTCGATCCTTTGTTCTGCGGCAGCTTCAGGAAATCCTGCGCCAACAGCGCCGTGATCATGTCGCAGCCGATCATCTTCTGATTTTCATCGACGAAGATGCAGCGGTCAGCATCCCCGTCGAAACAGACGCCCAGGTCGGGCTTTTCCTGGGCGATGCGGGCTTTGAGCATGTCCAGGTTCTGTTCGACGAGCGGATTGGGGTCGTGAGTGAAGCTGCCGGTGATCTCGAACAGGAGCGGGACGATTTGGAGATTGGGGATATTGCTGAAAATCGCCGGGACCATTTTGCAGGCCATGCCGTTGCTGCCATCGACGACGACTTTCACGGGGCGTTTCAAATCGAGGAATTGCAGGACATGCTTGCGGTATTCGGGCCAAAGATCTTGTTCGGTGAGTTTGCCGGAAAGGCCGGTCTGGCCGACGCGCAGGCTGGCGGTGATGCGTTTGATGTCATCAAGGCCGCTGGCGGCGCCAATGGGACGGGCCTTGGGTCCGCTGATTTTGAATCCATTGTATTGGGCCGGATTGTGGGAGGCCGTCGTTTGGATTCCGCCGACGGCATCGAGATCATTGATCGCGAAATAAATCATCGACGTGTCGATCATGCCAACGTCGATGACGTTCATGCCGACGCTGCGAATGCCGTCGATGAGGGACTTGGCCAGGGATGGCGAGCTTGGCCGCATGTCGCGGCCGACGACCATGCTGTCTTCGAGCTTCACTTTATCGGCCGCATTCTGCCGGCTGCGCTTGAGAAACTGGGCCGTGGCATGCCCGATCTTCCATGCGACCTCTTCGTTCAGAGGATTGGGATACGTGGCGCGGACGTCGTAGGCTTTGAAAAGTTTGTCGATCATTTTTTTTGTGTTAAACCGAGGCGAGTCTAGCGGTCGTAGGCCAGCGGAGCAATGACCTGCAGTCGGCCGCGCCCACGCACGCAACGTATCCGCTCAGAAGCCGGAAATTACGTTGGTCCAAACGCCCAGCATCGGTATCCTGTTCAAATCGACGGACGCCGGCACATGCGATTTTCGGGGTCGAGCATCCGTTGGGTCGAGAGTGCTGCCATGACGCAACTGATAAAGACGGCGGCGAGGAAAATCGTGCCCAGGCAGATGCGTCCCTGGCTGCGCCGAAAGTTGACTGGCTCCGCCAACTTCGGAAATCTTCGCCGGCTCGTTCCCATCAGCAGTGATTTCGGATTTGATCGGGGCCAGCCTGTCGATCGGTATTACATCGATAAGTTTCTGTCGCTCAATGCCGAGGATATCCGGGGTCGAATCATGGAATTCGGCGACGATCGCTATATCAGAATGTTCGGCGCCTCACGGGTGACGCGGGCCGATGTTCTGCACGTCGTGCCGGGGAATCCGGCGGCAACCATCGTTGCCGACATCACCCGAGCCGACGATATCCCGACGGATTCGTTTGACTGCATTATCATGACTCAGACGCTTCAAATGATTTACGATATGCGCTCGGGGATCGGGCATTTGCATCGCATTCTCAAGCCTGGTGGAGTGTTGTTGCTGACCACGCACGGAATCAGCAGAGTCTGCCGCCGGGAAGGCCAGGACGACTGGGGCGAATATTGGCACCTGACCAGCCAGGGCGCTGCCCGCTTATTTGCCGAGAGCTTTCCGGCTCAAAACATCAAAGTTACCGCTTATGGGAACGTGTTATCGGCCATCGCGTCGCTTCATGGCCTGGCGGCGGAAGAACTGAGTGCGGGGGAACTCGACCACCGCGATTGGCGCTACGAGGTGCTGGTAGCGGTTCGCGCCGAAAAAGCCGCTGCAACCGCCTGATCGGACGAAGCCTCCGTCCCGGTTTGCCGATATGTTCCGGGAGAATTGTTCATGAACGATCCAACCTGCTCAAAACGAGACGCGGTCTTCGCGACGACCGCCGCCCGTGGAGGCGACTTCGAGTTTAATGAACAGGTCGCCGAAGTCTTCGACGACATGCTCGCCCGGAGCGTGCCGCTGTATTTCGAGCAGCAGCACATGGTCATGGAGCTTGCCCGAAAATTCTGGATTGAAGGAACCCGCATCTATGACCTGGGCTGTTCAACCGCCACCACGCTGGTGAACATCGCCCGCGAATTGGGGCCTTCATCCCAGTTGGTCGGCTACGACAATTCCCCGGCCATGCTGGAGCGGGCGGGCAAAAAAATAGCCGACTCTGGAATGGACAACCGCATCGAACTGCGCCTGGGCGATCTCGACGGCAACCCCCAAGATCTGGATTTGAGCAACGCCGGCGTTGTCACGACGTGCTGGACGCTGCAGTTCATCCGTCCGGCCCGACGTGAACGTCTTATCCGGTTTATCAGCGACAATCTCGTTGACGGCGGCGCCCTCATCGTCACCGAAAAGGTGCTGACCAAACACAAGACCATGAACAATCATTTCATCGAGTTCTACTACGAATATAAGCGCCGCAACGGATATTCCGACGGCGAGATCCAGCGCAAGCGCGAGGCCCTGGAAAATGTTCTGGTTCCTTACCGCGCGGACGAAAACATGGAGATGTTCCGGCAAAACGGCTTTGCCGTCGTGGAGCTATTTTTCCAGTGGTATAACTTCGCGGGCTTTCTGTGCGTAAAGAGGCAGCCTGCGTAATGTGGATTTAGCCCGGCGTGAACATACGCCGGACAGCACGCCTTACGTCACGAAACATGACGCAACAGACGCTGCGCCAGTCTGGGTCCCATAGGATTTTGTTCGCGTAAAACCGAGGCGAGTGTACCGGTGGTGAGCCAGCGGAGCAATGAGCGGAATCAGGTCGCGCGTGTGCCGGGGAAAATGCAACCACAGAAGGCACAGAGTACACGGAGAAAATCGGCAAGTGGTTCTACGAAGCGTTTCGGTCTTCAATGCCAATCACGCCGCCTGGCCTGATGGGGCAGGCGTTTCCACGTGAGCGATATGCAAATAAGAGAGAAACTCCCACCGATCGGACGGCCCGCCATCGGGATCCTGCAGAACGATCAGCATGGCGCTCTTGCCGAGGCTAGCCATTTCCGGATGACGAACCTCAAACACCGCCCCACTGCTCATCGTGATCCGCATCGGCTCAAACGGGCGGCGCGTCAAAAGATTCCTGAGTGCTTCGAGGGTCATACCCAATATTATATCGCCCAGGACAGGCAACGGCCATTGGGCGCAAACTCCTGAAACACCCCTGCTCAGTCCCCACCCATCATGCTATTTCGGATACCTCTTTTACGTCTTCGAAGCCAGCAAAAGCTTCAGACTTGTCCAACAACGGTCGGTCCCAAAACCACTTTTTACAGGAATCGATTTCTTGAGAATGCTCTTGCCAAGCCCGCTGCATCGCCGACACCGCGCACGATTCGATAAAAGGACGATCCAGATAAATGAACTGGTCAAACTGGGGATGCGGGATCCCGCCGACATTGGTGCCATCCACAAAATAATGCAAAGTAAATCCCGCGGCTCGAACAACAACCCTTTCCGCAAGCCATAAGGCGGATAAGGACATAGACTGTTCGCCTCGATTCAGCGTTTGCCTGCTCTCTTGTGACGCCGCATGCACGACGAATTTATTAGCCCATTCCTCGACGCTACGACCCCGCTCCTCCAGTTCCGTTAGCAGCGATTCTAACCGCCTCTGATCGGGTGTGTCCCGGGGACTCCGGCGATCTTCAGTCACCCCACATAAGCGGTCCATTGCTTTGTGCCAGAACTCCGCCTCGAACCAGCCATTCGGCGCGACAAAATACCCGCCGCTGCTCTTCGACCTCGCCTCATCGAACGCTCGGTCCTTAATCGGCTCAAAATCGTATTCTAAACCTCGGGCCGCAAGCATGTTTGCCCGTGTAAGAAGATGCACCTGATCCTTAATATCTCTAATCAATCCATACAGGGAGTTGACACCGCGCGGCCCCGAGCCAGGGCTTCTGTCGAGGAGTCGTCGAATCGCGATCGAATTGCCAACGAAGAATCCGTCTTCAATAAACTGGTGAAGCGTTGCATTTGCCTGTTTCCCGCCTTCCGCGTCGTTGGGCAGAAAGCGCCGGGATTCGTTCACACTTCGATAGAAGGCCGAACGCCATAACATGTGCGCAATTTGCATGCCAATCGCATGCGGATCGCGCTCGTTGAAGCGGCGCTTCCAATCTTCAAGCCGGGATTTTAAATCATCGACGTCCGACATTGGCCACGGCTCACGCGATCCACTTATCTAGTCGCTGAATGACCGCCTCCCCTTCCGATTTCAATTCCGCCCATCGGCGTACTGCGCATCGCCGGGGAAGTTGTCACCCTCGGCGAGAATGCGAGCGGCCTGCTCGCGGATGGTGGCGACGTTGAGATATTTGCCGGGGCATTGCGTCACCTTTGTCTGGCCATGGCCCAGCACTCGATCGGGGGGAATGTCGTATTTCCGCATCAGGTAAACAACCAAGCGGGTGAGAGAGCGAAGCTGCTTCGGAGTCGGATGGGTCTTGTTGAAATCGCCGACGAGACAGATGCCGATGCCGTTGGTGTTGTAGCGGTTGTCTAGGGCGTTGTCGTGAGCCCCCCACTTCTGTATGGGCCAGCGCGGGCCGACTTCGATTTGGCCGTCGCCGCTGTTGGTGCCATTGCCGATGACGAAGTGATAACCGAGTTCGTCAAAGCCGCGGGCGCGATGCCATTTGTCGATGATGGCGGCCGAGCCATAGGAGCTGTCGCTGTGGTGGATGATGATCCAGGTCCAATGGTTGGCGGGAACGCGTGGAATCCACGATGCGGGAACACCGGAATCCGAATCAGCCGGGGCACGATACGAGCCGGTCGCGGACGGGCGGACGGGCGATGGCGCGATCGGCGCCATTGCCATGGGTGCGGTGCGAATTGGCGCCGGCGCGGCGGCCTCGACGGTCGGCGGCGAAAGATTCACCGGCGGGAGATCGGCATCCGTCGCTACTTGGCAGCCGGCGAGGAATGCGGCTGTCAATATCAGAAATATGTGGCAACGGCAGCGTGCGTGAATGGACTGGGTCATGGTCGATCGCTCTGGTGAAGATAAGTCGGACGACGCGCTTATCGGCAAATGATGCCGTCGCGCAAGAATCCTGACCAATGACACGGGTGAGAACGCTGAGATGAATCGAGCCATCCTTGGCCTTTTTGGCAAAGTCCTTGAAGCTTTGTAACCCCATGCGGGCCGATTTTCCAGTCCGCCGCGCGCAAAATATGCGGAAATCCGGCTATGCTGTGACCATGATCCGGCGTGACACGAGCGCAAGCCTGATGTTGATCACTCAGTATGACCACTCGCGGCTGAGCGGCGAGTTGGCGCGGCAGATGGGCAACGGCCTGTTCAGCCCGCCGTTGCCGTTTGAGCCTACCATCATCGCCATCGCGGAACATGATTGCGGCTGGGTTATCCAGGATCGGCGACCGGACCTGAACACTCGTGGCTGGCCGGCGCATGTGTTCGAGGCCGACAGCACCACCGCGCTGGATGCGTGGGGCGCATCCGTGGACCAGGTTGTGGGCCGCCATCCGTATGCGGGATTGCTCGTTAGCCTGCACACGATGGCGCTGGCGAACCGTGCGAGCCTGCGCCAACCCGAGGCGACGGATGAATTTTCCCGGCAACAAACCTTTCGCCTGCGCCGATTCGTCCACCGGCAGATCGAATTGCAGGAATCGCTGCGAATTCAACTGGGAATGCGAACCGATCTGCCGCTGCGCGGCGGACTCGCGGAGCAAGGCCGATCGCCGGAGGAAGATTTGCTGCGGGTGAGTTTCTTTCTGCTGGAATTCTTCGATCAATTGAGCCTCAATCTTTGTTTCGATCAACTGGTTTTCGGACGAATCGAAATGGTCTATCCCCGGCCGGGCGAGGGGCCGATCGGTTTGCGCATCAGCCGGGAAGCCGGCGGGGAGATGCGGCTGGATCCGTGGCCGTTCAATCGTCAGCGGCTGGAACTGACGGTCCCGGCGCGGTGCATCAGGGCCGAGTCGTATCGCGATGCCGATGCGCTGAAATCGGCCTGCGACGCGGCCGAGCTGTTCAATGCCCGCGTAATTCTGTGCGCCTGACGCAACGCCGGTTAACATGACTTGCCATGAACCGACGATTATTTCTGTTGTTCCCGCTGCTTTGCATCGGTCTGATGGCGGTTGGGTGCGCAAGTCCGCAGACGTTCGACGTCAACGTGACCAATCGGCTGTCCGATCCCATCACGGTTTGGATGACGAAGGAAAAACCATCAACCGACAATCGCTACGAATCCGGCTGGATGCCGCCGGAGGCGATCGCGGTGGGAACGATCGGCAGCGACCGGCTCGGCGGCGTGGCCATCGAACCGGGCGAAACCGCGCACACCCATCTCACAGGGCATATCGCCAGCGACGACGTGGCCGTTTTGCGGGTCTATCGCTCGGCCGATCTGAACATGATTCTGGCCATGCGGCCTCCGAATCCCGGCCGGCTGGATATCCCGCTGGACCCGGGAAAGACGGACATCGACATCGTGGCCAAAGATGGACAACTGACCGAGGTCCCGCATCACCGGGCGGCGCGGTGAAGATCGGGCGAAATATGAGCTATCAAGATCATCAAAACAGCGCGCAATCGATCAAGGCGCGCTGCGCGATCGTGACGCTCAGCGATACGCGCAAGATTCACAATGATGCCGGCGGCAATCGAATCGCCGAATTGCTCGCGGGGGAAGGGCATACGGTGAAAGAGCATCGGTTGATTCCAGACGATGCCGAGGGGTTTCGACGCGTGCTGGAAGAACTGCTGGGCCTGGAGGAAATCGATGCGGTTGTGACCACCGGCGGCACCGGCGTGAGCCGGCGCGATCAGGCCATCGGCGTCGTTGCATCGCTGATCGAATCCCCCCTGCCGGGCTTCGGCGAACTGTTCCGCATGCTGAGCTGGGAGCAGATCGGCAGCGGCGCGATGCTGAGCCGAGCTGTCGCGGGCATTGCCAAGGGGAAAGCGCTGTTCGCATTGCCCGGCAGCACGGCCGCCGTCGAGTTGGCGATGACGAAACTGATTTTGCCGGAACTGCGTCACATTTTATTTGAGATTCGCAAGTAAGCCGAAGCGAAGGTGACACCGGTCCATCGGGTTTCTTGACGACCGAATCTCGCCGCGTAGGATGAGCCATGTCCTGAGCAGTTGATTAAAGGCCCCCATCGTCTAGTGGCCCAGGATATCTGGTTCTCAGCCAGAGGACAGGGGTTCGACTCCCCTTGGGGGTAAGAATTGGCCCGGATTTTCCGAGTGATTCGGAGTTTCCGGGTCTTTTTTTGTTTGTTGTGTCTTGGCCTGTCGGTCAGACCATTACGCCAGCGGCGGCGCTCTGGCGTGCCCGTTAGATCGGGAATCCGCTCGCCGTACGATGCGAGCCACGGTCAAATGATATGATAGCAAAGCGCCGACCCACGTAAAATGGTGCTGCGCCGTGGCCGTAAATCATGACACTTATTCTCACAACAATGCAGTCCAAGGGATGCGTTACTAGGCGGCTTTGGTTTTCACGCCGAAGATGATGAGCAGCAGGCCCAATATCCCGGAGGCCGCGCCGCCGATGATGTACCACGTCGTTGCCTGGGTGAAATGGCCGGCGAACGTATTGCTCACCTGGTCGGCGACGGAATGAGATGCGTTCACTCCGTAGACCAATACTGCGATGCCGACGATCAGAAGAACGATACCGAAGATGCGTTGTGGACTCATGGTTTTTGTCTCCGGTCGGCGGGAAGCAAAGGCTGTGCCCGGTGGTCATGAACGAGTTATTTTGAAGCGTGGCAAGGGACATTGGTCGCACCTGCGACAGGAAGTCGATGTGGATTGGCAAAAATGGTCCGACGGGGTGGGGTCGCGGGGCAATGGGGTTTGATGTTGTCGGTGAGTTTGAGATCGTTGGGTGGAATGATGACATGGCCGCTGAAGCGGCCAAGCCGCGCGAGGATTTGGGGATCGCCTGGTTTTCCGTGGGCGTCAATCGTGATTTTCATCACAAACTTCTCCTGTTGAATCACAAGGTCTTGCGCTCACAGGATGGGTTCACGGTGTACAATATGTTGTCGCGCTTGAACATCTACATAGGAGAACCAACATGGCGGACATCGCGGCTCAAGGAGGGATGGCTGGAACGGGTGGAACGCTTTCGCCGAGGACCGCGCTGCGGCTGGCGTGGGTGACCTGGGCGGTGTTTCTCGTCATTCCGTTTTTCCTGTTCCTGAGCGTCGTGTGGATCCTGGGGATGCGCGAGGAAGTGACGCCGCCGATTCGTCAGCACGCGTGGTTTTTGGGGGCCTCGATATATCTGCTGGTCGCGGTGCCGTTGTCGTTTTTCTGGCGCGGGCATGTGTTCAAGGCGTACTGGTCGGGACAACCGATCGCGCCGAAGAAATATCTCTATGGAATGCTGGGCGTCTGGGCGGCATTGGTGTTCGGGGGAATTTTCGGCCTGCTGGGATGTTTCGTGGATCGATCGCTGCTGCCGAATTTGCTGCCGGCCCTGGTGGCGTTCATGTTTTACGTGACCCTCTGGCCCAGCGGCCGGGCGATGGTCGGGCGTACGGGGAAATCGGAAGATCCCGGGAAGTATGAGGAGCCGAGATGAATTGATTGCCCATTGCCTATTGCCTATTGAAGGCACAGTTCTTTTCCTTCAATTGGCAATAGGAAATCACTACTGTCCGGTTAAAAACTGTTGTTAAGTTCGGTTTCGTTCGGTCTGATCGAGTCGGATTGCTCCGATGTTAGGGTACACGATTTCAATTTCGTTGGTCGATCTTCCGCCTGCCGCGGCCGAGTT
>DATAWP010000042.1:0-42036 GCA_036267155.1 Tepidisphaeraceae bacterium | reverse complement strand
GTTCCGCAGCAACTCGTCCCCGTGCTGGCGAACCGCCTGTTCCAAACAGGCCAATCCTTTCCCATGCGGCGCCTGCTGGCCCGCCAGCTTCACCGCCCGATACGTCGCCACCGCCTGTTCGGCAATCAATCGCTCATCATCTGAAAGCTTGTTCCAGTCCATTGGGACCTCCTTGTCCCACCATTCTGCCATAAAGACCACAAATGCGCGCCTCACCCCGACGCGGCGCCTTTTGGCCGCCCACTTGAACGCTTTATGCGCTGCCCGTATCATACCTGCCCCTTGACGGCGGGTTGCCGTGTTTTACTGCAAGGAACGAAAACAAGATGCCGACGATCAATCAATTGATCAAAAAGCCGCGGCGGAGTCTGCCGCGGATCAATAAGGTTAAAGACCTCGACGCCTGCCCGCAGAAGCGGGGCGTGTGCCTTCAGGTCAAGACCATGACGCCCAAGAAGCCGAATTCGGCGCTGCGAAAGATCGCCCGCGTGCGGCTCAGCAACGGCCGGGAAATCACCGCCTATATTCCGGGTGAAGAGCATAATCTTCAGGAACACAGCATCGTGCTGGTTCGCGGCGGCCGGGTGCGCGATCTGCCGGGTGTTCGATATCACATCATCCGTGGAACGCTGGACGCCTTGGGCGTCGATGGACGAAAACGCAGCCGCAGCAAGTACGGCAGCAAGGCGGGAAAGTAAGACCAGGATGATCGCCCTGCAATTCCTGCTCGACGCCGAGATGGGTACGCCGAAGGATGTTTCAGCCAGCTTGAAATCGGTGATCGTCCTGCTGGTGATGATTATTGTTGGCATCGGGGTTTTTATTTGGTGGCTCAGACGTTAAAGGAAACGAACAGGTTTTTTCAACATGGCATACAAGAAATTCACCGCCAGCGAAGACATTCTTAAGCCCGACCCGCGCTACAACAGCAAGCTGGTCAGCAAGTTCATCAACTGCCTGATGTGGGACGGCAAGAAAACCGTCGCGCAGGGGTGTCTCTACGGCGCTCTGGATCAGGTCGCCAAGAAGATGAAGGACGTTCCCGTGCTCGAGCTGTTCGAGACGGCGATCAACAACATCAAGCCGTATGTCGAGGTTCGCAGCCGGCGCGTGGGCGGGGCTAATTATCAGGTGCCGATGCAGGTCAACAAGCGCCGCCAACAGAGTCTGGCGTTCCGCTGGCTTTTGGAAGCCTGCCGGAGTTCCGGAGGCAGGCCGATGGCCGATCGGCTCGCGGATGAACTCATGGCCGCCTACAAAAAAGAAGGCAAGGCCATGTCCACGCGGGAAAATACTCATCGCATGGCCGACGCCAACAAAGCCTTCGCCCATTTCGCCTGGTAAATCGTGCTATTAGAGAGTCATGTTGGGCGGGTGATCCATGATTGACATCAAGGACCTGCGCGACAATCCCGAAAAATACCGCCGCGGCGCGGAGTTAAAGAACGTTCCCGTCAACATTGCCGCCGTTCTAGATTTGGACGGGCAATGTCTGCGCGCCCAGCAGGAATTCGACCGCCTCCGTGCCGAGCAAAATGAATTGTCCCGCCAGATCGGCAAAGCGAAGAATCCCGAGGAGCGCGAATCGATCAAGACCAAAGCCGCCGCGATGAAGCCGCAGCTTCAGGAACTGGAGCAGCAGCGAAAAACCGCCGAGACCGCCCGCGACCAGCTTTTGTTGCAGATTCCCCAGCCACCGGATGATGATGTTCCTCCGGGCAAGGATGCCGCGGACAACGTGGTCCTTTACACGCACGGCGAGCCGCGGCATTTCGAGTTCAAGCCCAAGAGCCACATGGAGCTGGGAAAGGCGCTGGATCTATTCGATTTCGAGGCCGGGGTGAAGCTGGCCGGCTCGCGATCCTATTTTCTCAAAGGCGCGGGCGCCGATCTGCACCAGGCGGTATTGCGTCTTGCCCTGGACATGATGACGCGTGAAAAGGGATTTACGCAATTGACCGTCCCCGTTCTGGTGCGGGACGTTGCCATGCAGGGCACCGGTTTTTTCCCCGCCAGCCGCGAGCAGGCGTATCACGTCACCGAAGGCGATTTGTTCCTCACCGGCACGGCCGAGGTCGGGCTCACCGCGTATCATCTCGGCGAGATTCTGGACGAATCGTCGTTGCCGCGCCGTTATGTTGCGGCCAGCACCTGTTTCCGGCGCGAGGCCGGCACGTACGGCAAAGACACGGCCGGGCTCTATCGCGTTCATCAGTTCGACAAAGTGGAGCAGGTCGTCATCTGCAAAAACGATGTTGAGGAATCCCGCCGCTGGCACAAGGAAATGCTCGGCTATGCCGAGGAAATTTTAAAGCGTTTGAAACTGCCGTACCGCGTGATCCAGTGCTGCACCGGCGATATCGGCGTGAAAAATGCCTCGATGATGGACATCGAAACCTGGATGCCCAGCCGTTACGACGGCAAGAATCCCGCGACCGGCTACGGCGAAACGCATTCGGCATCGCGGTTGTACGAGTTCCAGGCGCGCCGGTTGAATCTCCGCTACAAAGCCTCCGACGGCAAGATTCGTTTCGTTCACACGCTGAACAACACGGTCGTCGCAAGTCCCCGCATCCTGATTCCGATTTTGGAAAACTATCAGAACCCCGACGGAAGCGTGACGGTTCCCGAAGTCCTCCGCCCGCACCTGAACGGGCGGGACCGGATCGGATAAGCGGTTTCAGCAATCGTCAGGGCGGCATCGTCACGTAGGTGAGTAGCCCGTCGTATTCCACTTCCGCGTCAACTTTTTCGGAAGGCCCCGGACCCGCGCCGACGCCGTCTCGGACCCAGACGATCCGAAACGTTCGTTTTTCCAGCATCCCCGGAAATTCGCCCTGGCGGGGGCCGATGCTCAGCACTTTTTTTGCATCGTCCCACCGGAACGGGATGACGGCATATACGCCTTTTTCATAGTCGTAGTTGTCGTCCTCGTCCTCGTACAAGGTGAACGATCCGCTCGCACCCGGATAGACGCGCAGCTCTATCGGATCAGCCTTCTCCATGGTGGATTCCACCGGCGGCCCCAACGGGATGATTGAGCCGGCACGGACGAACAGGGGAAGCGTCTGGATCGGCGCCGGCGCTTCGATGGATTGGCCGCCGGGGAAGGATTTTCCGGTCCAGAAGTCGAACCAGGCGGCGCCCTTGGGAAGATAAACTTGCCGGCTTTTCGCCGCCGATTTGGTAACGGGATTGACCATGATCGCCGGGCCGAACATATATTGGTCGGGGATGTCGTAGACTTTGGGATCGCCGCGGAAATCGAGCACCAGGCCGCGCATCATGCTGGAATTGTTGTGGGTGACGGACCAGGCGGTGGAATAAATGTACGGCAGCAGCCGATAGCGAAGCCGGTCGTAGGTGAGAAGAATCTTGAACGTGACGTCGTTAAACCGCCACATTTCTTTGGGCTGATCGGTGCCGTGAATGCGGAACATCGGGCAAAAAGCGCCAAACTGGAACCAGCGGGTGAAAAGTTCGCAGTATTTCGGATCGGCCGGATTGCTTCCGAAAAATCCGCCGATGTCGGTGTTCCAGTAAGGGATCCCGGCCAGGCAAAAGTTAATGCCCGCGGGGATTTGGTTGGCAAAAACGTCCCACTTCGCATGGATATCGCCGGACCAGGTGATGGCGGCGTTCCGCTGCTGGCCGGCATACGCCGAACGCGTGAGGATCAGAACGCGTTTGTCGCGCGACTCGCGGCGCTGTCCCTGGTAAACGGCCGTTGTGGTCATCAGAGGATAGGCATTGAACACTTTGGCGCCGGGTCCCGCGGCCGTTTTGAAATCACGGAATTCGCCCCAATTTCCTCCCAGTTCCGGCTCCGTCGCGTCGAGCCACCAGCCGTCAATCCCCAGAGAAAACAGGTTCCGGGAGATCTGCTGCCAATAGATTTTGCGGCCCTTTGCATTGAACGCGTCGTACCATTTCTGCTGCCCCTTTGGGAATACGCTGGGCACCGCGTTGCTGTACAACACGCCCGCGTCTTGCAGTTCCTGATAGTTTTTGCCGTTCAGATCAAACTTTGCCCAGACTGAAATGAGCAAGTGAATGTTGTTCTGGTGAAGCTTTTGAATCATTCCCCGCGGATCGTAGTAGCGCGACGGATCGAGCTTGTGCGATCCCCAGGGGCCCGGCGACCAATACTGCCAATCCTGCACGATTCCATCAATCGGAATGTGCCGCCGGCGATATTCGTTCACGATCCACAGGAGTTCGTCCTGCGAGGCATACCTTTCTTTCGATTGCCACAATCCCCACGCCCATTTGCCGAACATCGGGGCCGAGCCCGTGAGTTCGCGGTAATCGCCGATGGCCTGGTCCAGTTCCGGGCCGTACAGAACGTAATAATCAATCGTATCGCCGACCTCGGAAGACCATTGAATCGTCCCCGGCTTGTCCGCAGCCACATCCGTAATCGAAGGATTGTCCCAAAAAATTCCGTATCCGCGCGACGACATCAGCACCGGGATGCCCACCAGCATGTTCTGTTGCTGAAGGTGCACGGATTTGCCCGCGTAATTCATCCAGCCATCCTGGTGCTGGCCGAGCCCAAACAACGCTTCGTTCGCGGGCCTCACGAAGCTTTGTTTGATTTTCCAGGTTGATTCGCCCTGGATGGTGATGGGTTGCATCGATTTTCCGCCGCCGGCCGGCTCGGTAAGGAACGGCACGCCATCGGCATCCAGAAAGCGGATGGCGCCGCCATGTCGATCCACTTCCGCCCGCACGAGCCGTGTCCGTATCTCGATCCGATCGGCCGTTTCGTTTAAATCCCACGAGCCGGGCAGCGGCTTGGCGATGACTGAAAGGCTACTATCAGGCGGCAGCTTCTCGGTCGTACCGTAGGTGACGCGGATAATGCGGTCGCTCCACACCTCAAGGCGAAGCACGCCCTGATCCATTTTCAATGTGATGCCCCCGGCGTCCTTCTGAACCGACTTCACGCCGATCGGCGCGCCCATTACCGAAGAACACAACATCAGGATCAGGACCGGCAGAAGCCTCCTCACCCCGCCTCCGCCAGCGCTTGCTGATATTTCCGCATCAATCCTGCCCGGCTGATCAGGCCGATCACGTGATTGGGGCGGCTGTCCATCGTGACTGGCAGATGACTGACCTCGTGGTGCGCAAACGCCTCCAGCACCGTCCCCAGGTCGTCGGTGTTTTTAACCAGCGGCAAATCCCGCCGGGTCATCTCGCTCACCACCAGCAGGGGGATGGCCTCGCGTTCCAGCAGGGCCGTCTGGATGTCACCCGACACCACCATCCCGCGATATTCGCCGTTCTCGTCCACGACGACAAAATTCGTCGCTCCCGTCGCGGCGGTGAGTTCGAGAATTTTCTGGAACGGATCGCTGCCGTGAATGATGCTGGCCGGTTCCAGCGTGACCTGCTCGGCCCGGAGCTGCATGAGGATCGCTCGATCGGCCGGCCCTCCCATGCGAATTCCCCGCCGGCGCAGGCCCAGGGTGTAGATGGAATCCTGAAACAACACCCGCGCCACCGCCGTCGCCACGACGCAGGCGAGCATGGCCGGCACCATGACTTTGTAATCCTCGGTCACTTCGAAGCAGATGAGAATCGACGCCAGGGGCGCGTGCACCACGGCCGCCAGGGCCGCCCCCATTCCAACCAGCGCGTACATTTCCGGGTGAATGGACGGAAACCATCCCGTTCGCTGAAATACGGAGCCCATGACCGCTCCGATGGTGGCGCCCAGGAACAGGGAGGGCGCGATCACGCCGCCGCTTCCGCCGCTGCCCAGCGTGACGCACGTCGCGACCACCTTGATCCCGCACAAACACGCCAGCAATATCACAATTCTCGCGGCGTTTACTTCGTGCCAGGTGTAATACTTCGGCGAGAGCAATTGTTCGATGAACCCATAACTGTCGCCGAAGAACGCCGGCATCGGATACGCAGAGAACGGCACCGGCTTGGTCACGCCCAAAACCAGCCATCCGAATACGACGATGTACAGCACTCCCATCGCTCCCAGGATGGCGCCGCCCAGCGCCGGCTTGAAGACGCGGGGAATCCTGATTCGGTCGAACACGTTTTCGGATGCATACATCAGCCGGGTCATGGACAATCCCACCAGTCCGCACAAAAGCCCGAGCAGCACGAAATTTCCCACCTGTCCCCATTGCAGCACCTCGTGCGTTCGGACGGCATCGGGAGAAATCGCGAAGATCGGATGAAACTCCTCGGCGTGATGTATCAGCTTGAACAGCATCAGTTCGCTCACCTGCGCGATCACGCTGGCGACCACCACGGGCGTGAAGGTCTTGATGGAAAAGTCCTGCATGATGACTTCGAGGGTAAACAGCACGCCGCCGAACGGCGCGTTGAATATCGCGCTGATCCCGGCCGCGCTGCCGCATCCGATCAGCACCGGCATCTGACTGCGTGCCACGCGGAAAAGCTGGCCGATTCCCGAGGCGATCCCCGCGCCGATCTGCACGATGGGGCCCTCCGCCCCGGCCGAACCGCCGCTGCCGATGGTTACGCCCGATGTCAAAATCTTTTCAATCGCCGCCATCGGGCTTTGAAACCCGCTGGTCCGTACGACCGATTCCATGACATCCACGATGCCATGCCCCTCGCGGACGCGGAATATGTATTGACTGATGATCCCGACGAGCAATCCGCCGGCGGCTGGAAATGCCATCAGCAGCAGCATTCCCCTCCCGTGGTACAAATGACCCTCCCCGGTGCGCAAATAGAGTTCGTTGCGCACCAGCGTAATCACCTCGTGAAACCCCACTGCCGCCGCCGCCGTCACCACTCCCACGATGATCGCCAGAACGAGAAGAAACGAGTCCTCCTTGAACCCCATCCGTGAGAGAATTTGCGTGATCGCCCCGCGAAGGCGGCCGGCGGGTCCAGTCACATCCATCATCATTGTTGCCAACAATAACGCCCAAGGGGCAAATTCCGAAATCCTCCAGAGCCTGCTGGAATTGAAGGATCGTTTTTTTCGGTCGCAGTTTTCGTGACGGCCGCAATCGCCGACCCGATTGGTCGTCCGCAGAAGGCTTGTTGGGCTATTGTCAGGCCAGCCAGCGGTGTCAGCGGCGGCGAGGCCTGATGATATTCGGACTCACGCTGCTGGCCGTTACGAAGATCGTGATCGATGATCATTTTCTTCGTCCCAAGGCACCGAATTATCTTTCGGATTTCGGGTTTCGGATTTTTCCCTCTATAATGCGTCCATGCCCGCAAATCGCGGCAAAGTCGTCGTCGCCATGAGCGGCGGAGTGGACAGTTCCGTCGCCGCCGCGCTTCTACTGCGCGATGGGTACGAGGTCATCGGGGTATTCCTGCGGCTCGGGTCGCCCGAGGGGGTCGAAGCGCATTCCGAAGAATCCGCATCCTGCTCGTCCGATTCCGGAAAATCCAAGCAGGGATGCTGCTCGGTGCTCGATGCCGCCGACGCCCGGCGCGTGGCGGCGATCCTGGGCGTGCCCTTTTACGTCCTCAATTTCCAGCAGGATTTCTCGCGGGTGATCGAGTATTTCGTGGGTGAGTACAACCGCGGCCGCACGCCGAACCCGTGCGTCCGCTGCAATGATTGGCTGAAGTTCGGCCGGCTTGCCCAATACGCCCAGGCCGTCGGCGCCGACTACCTCGCCTCCGGCCATTATGCCCGCATCGGCGTCGATCCGGTCACCGGCGGGCGTTCCCTGCTTCGAGGCCGCGATCGCCGCAAGGATCAGAGCTACGTCCTGTTCGGCATGACCCGGCAAACTCTGGATCACACGTTGTTGCCCATCGGCGATATGGAAAAGCACGAGGTCCGCGCCATCGCCGAGGAGATGAAGCTTCCGGTTTACAACAAGCCCGATTCGCAGGAGATTTGCTTCGTGCCGGATCAGGATTACGCCGCCCTCGTTCGCCGCCGCACGCCCGATGCCGTGCGGCCCGGAGAACTCGTCGGGCCCGATGGAGCAATCGTCGGCCAACATGCGGGGCACCAGCATTTCACCATCGGCCAGCGCAAGGGCGTCGGCGTCGCATTCGGCCGGCCGATTTATGTCGCCCACATCGATCCCGCCGCCAACCGGGTTACCCTTGCCGATCGCCAAACGCTGCACCGCAACGCGCTGGTTGCCACGGAGGTGAATTGGCTCAGCGAGCGGCCTCGCACGGGCGCCGAGCCGATTGGCTGTTCAGCCAAGATTCGTTACAACCACGATCCGCAGCCGGCCGGGGTGATCGTCGGCGACAAGGAAATGACCGTCCGCTTTGCCGAGCCTCAGTCCGCCATCACTCCGGGCCAGGCCGTTGTGCTGTACGATGGCGATGTCCTTCTCGGCGGCGGTTGGATCGACCGAGCGATTGATTGAAGTTGTACAATGCTCCGCAACGTGCTTATTTTTCATGCTGGCGCTTTAGGCGATTTCGTTCAGACCTGGCCGCTCGGCGTGGCCCTTGGCCGGCTTTATCCCCAGAGCCGGATCATGTACGTCACCCACCGCCAAAAGGGCGAACTTGCCGAAAAACTCTTGCGGCTCGAATCCCTGGACATCGAATCCGGTTGGCATCATCTCTTCGGCGACATCGCTCGATTGCCGGATGACTGCCGAAGTAGGCTGGAGTCGGCCCACTCCGTCTTTACATTCATCACCAAACCCGGCGATGCATGGGTGCAGGCGGTGGCCACCATCTCCCCCAGCGCGAAGATCGTCGCCATGAGTCATCGGTTGCTCGATTCTCTTTGCTCCTATCCCGCCATTCACGCCGCCGTCAGCCAGATTCTCGCGTCGATTGCGGGCAAGGGCATCAGCCATCCCATGCAAACGGACGGTGCGCCCATCGCCGTTCATCCCGGCAGCGGTTCGCCGGCCAAGTGCTGGCCGCTTGATTCGTATCTCCGCCTGATCGAGTTGCTGCAGGCCGCGGGACATCCCTGCCGAATCATCCTTGGGGAAGTCGAGCACGAGCGCTGGCCGGCCGAGCAGATTTGCCGCCTCCAATCGGCCGCCCAAACGGTTCACCCGGCCACGTACGTCGATTTGTTTCAGGAATTGTCCCGCTGCTGTGCATTCATCGGCAACGACAGCGGCCCCGGCCAACTGGCCGGCATTCTCGGCCTGCCCAGCGTCATTCTGTTCGGGCCAACCGATCCGGCGATCTGGAAACCCCTCGGCCCGCGCGTCACCGCGCTGCGCGCTCAACCACTGTTGGGCATATCCCCCGAGCGGATCGTGCAAACGATTTTGCGCGAATCGCCCCCAACGCTTTGCTCGGCTCAGGCCGATTAGAATTCCATGACGTCTCCCGTATCCAATTCTCCGCAGCTCACCCCGGAGAATTTTCGTGAACTGGAAGCGGCCCGCCGCGCCCTCCGCAAAGTCCGCCGGGCCGTCAGCACCGCCCGATTCGAGGGATTTACCGTCGCCATCTGCGGAGGCGTGACGGCACTGTCGGGCATTCCCAATATCGGCATCATGCTGGTGGGTGTGGTTCTCACCGCCATCGGCGTCATCGAAATCATCGGCGGCGGCCAGCTTCGCCGGCTCGATCTCCGAGCGGTCCGAGTTCTCACCATCAACCAGTTGTGCCTGGCGACGCTGATTCTTCTCTACGCTTTGTGGAACCTGCACGCCGAGATGGTCCATCCCCTGGCCCAAATCAGCGACTCCGACGCCCAGCTTCTGGGCCAGGTGGATCCTTCGGCCCTCGACTTCACCCACGAGATGATGCTTATCTTGTACGGTTCACTGATCGCCGCGGCTGTGCTTGAGGCTTTCATGGGTCTCTATTACCACACGCGCGGCGCCCATCTGCGGCAGTATCTCGCGCAGACTCCGCAATGGATCATCTCCATGCAGAAAGCCGGCATCTCCACTTGATTCCCGTCCCGCGTACGGTCACGATGATTTCCAATCATCCGAAATGCTTCCGCCTACCGATCACAAGTTCGAATTCATCAACGCTTACGGCAACACATCGGCTTTCGCCCTCCAGGTTCTTCGCCGTCATGGTGCTCTGGAAAAGATGAGCCTTCTCAGCGTCGGCAGTCTGATGAGTCATCTGGCGGATTACCTGGCGATTTTTCGCGAGGTCCACCACGCGACGCTGGTCAAGACCTGTCTACCGTTTACCCCCGAACAGTCACCGGCCAAGTTTGTGTTGCACCAACAGGATTTCTTTACCCTCCCGTCCCTGGACGTCGATTGCATCATCTCACATGCCGCTTTTCATTGCTTTAACGATACCCGCTACGGCAACGAGCATTCCGCGGAAGGGATTCAGAAGCCGTATCGCGCCGCCGCTAAATTACGCCAGATTGTGGGCGAAAAACGCGTTCCCGCCGTTGTCAGCATCGCCGTCAACCGGGACGAGGGATCCTTCGACAACAACACGCATCTTTCCCACGATAAATTCATCGCGGCTTTCGAAAAGGCCGGCTTCGGCCTGCGGGATTATTTCTTCGATTACCTGCATGCCGGTGGAATCCCGCACCAAGATGAACATTTCAATGTGGAATATCGCCGATCCAGGCAACTCCCCGAATCATCCGGTTCGCCTAAAGATTGGGTTGTGGGCAATTATTATTTTTGTTGAGATTCACTTCACCCCGTGCGCCGCCTTGTACAAATTCCAAGTCAAATGAATCTGCCCCTGATGGTGCGCTTCGTGCCAGGGGAGCAGGATAATCGACTCGGCGACGCTGCGCGTCTTCCCGCCCGGCGCCGCAATTTGCCGGGTGAGCGACGTAGGCGTCTGCTCTGACACGAATTTCTTCAGCGGCTCAAGCGTCGCGCTCAGTTTCTGCCGGATCGCAGACAGCGTGGGGACATTATTGTCCGCCGGCGTGGAACCGCCCCCGAAATTCGACACCAGCGCCTCATCCTTGACCGATCCCTGCAACAGGCCGACGTTCAGATATTTGTCGTGCGTTGCGGCGCAGTGCATCGCCTGCCAGCCGATGTGCGCCCGCCCCGGCCCCGGCCGCCACGCCAGCACCTTCCCCGCATCCTGCCCGCTTTTTTCGATGGTCTCCAGCGTTCCTAAAAGCCTCGCACGGGAAAACTCAAGTCCCGCGAGCAACGTCTCTTTATCCATGATTCCACGTTTCCGCCGTTAGACGGACAATCGACGACCCCATGTCTGGCCGTGCGCCGCCGTCATCGCCGAAGCTACTGCTTCTGATTTTTTTTAACGATGAAATATATGACGATCAGCACGACACCCAGACCGATCAAGACATATTCGTATGTTTGCATGGCGGGAATTTTAAACGCCGGGCCTTCGCTTGCCAAGGTTTTAGCCGCCAATAGACAAGACCTTCCAATCGGCGATGATACAATTTCCACGCAAACGCATGATCAGCCTTGCCTACCAGCCCGTTCTCGACTGGATCGCCGCCGAGCAGGCACACATGCTTCAGCGCGTGACCGACTGGGCGAACATCAACACGTTTTCATCCAACACCCCCGGCCTGGCCCGCTTGGCCGATATTCTCACCGGCGAATTCTCGCGCCTCGGCGGCGAGATCAGGCGGCACGACCTGACGCCCGCCGAATCCATCGATCACCGCGCCCAAACCATCCGCACGCCCCTCGGCCAGGCAATTTCCGTCACCAAACGACCTCAAGCCCCTGTGCGCATTCTCTTGAACATTCACATGGATACCGTCTATCCGCCCGATTCGCCGTTTCAATCGGTGACCCAAACCGAGCCCGGCAAACTTCGGGGCCCCGGCGTTGCCGACGCCAAGGGCGGGCTGGCGGTCATGCTCACCGCTTTGGAAGCGTTCGAGCGATTTACGCACGCTGAGCGCCTTGGCTGGACCGTTCTGCTCAACCCCGATGAGGAGATCGGCTCCCCCGGCTCGGCGCAACTCCTGGCGGCGACCGCGAAAAATCACGCCCTGGGCCTGCTCTTTGAACCGGCGCTTCCCGACGGCGCCCTGGTGGACCGTCGCCGCGGCTCCGGCAGTTTCTCCATCATCATCCACGGCCGATCCGCCCATGCCGGCCGGGATTTCGCCGCTGGCCGCAGCGCTATGGTCGCCGCCGCACAATTGACCCTTCGGCTGCACGCGCTCAACGAATCCCATCCCGGCGTCACCGTTAACATCAGCGCAATCGACGGGGGATCGCCCGCCAACGTCGTCCCCGACCTGGCCATCTGCCGGCTCAACATCCGTACCACCGAACCATCCGACGAGCCGCAAATTCTCTCCTCTGTGCACCACATGATCGCCGAGTTGAATTCCACCGATGGCATCTCCGCCACGCTCCACGGCCAATTCGCCTCGTCCCCGAAGATTCTTGACGACCCAACGCGTGGTCTGCTGGACGCCCTCGTTTCCTGCGGCCGCGATCTCGGCGTGGCGATCACCCATCGCCACTCCGGCGGGGCGTCGGATGGCAACAGGCTCGCCGCCGCCGGACTGCCCAACATTGATTCCCTCGGCGTCCGCGGCGACCAGATCCACAGCCCGGCAGAATATCTCCTGACCGATAGTCTCGTGGAACGCGCTCAAATCGTGGCCCTGTTTCTGATGAAACTGGCGGCCGGCGATATTGATCCAGCCTCTTTTTGCCGATGAATCGCATGGGGAAATCGGCCGTCAAAGACCCATAAAATCAATGATTTGAATTTCCGGTTCCCATGGTTCTGATCCGACCAGTTTCCCTCGCTGACCTCGACCAGCTCATCGGGCTTGCCGAGCAGGCCGGCGTTGGCTTGACGACGCTGCCCAGCGACCGCGATCTGCTTCGCCGCAGAATCCTCAAATCCCAGCGTAGCCTCGACAACATCCCCGAACGCCCCGGCGGCGAAAGCTTTCTCTTCGTCATGCAGGATGCCGATTCCGCCAAAATCATCGGCGCCAGCGGCGTCGTCACCAAAGTCGGCGGCTTCGAGCCGTTCTACGCTTACCGCGTCGAAAACCAAACGCTCGACTCGCCGCTGCTCGAGATTCACAAACAGATTCCCGTCCTTCATCTCGTCCGCGAGCACGATGGCCCCGCGGAAGTCGGCTCGCTGTTTCTGTCCCCGGATTACCGAAAGAAGGATTACGGCCGGTTTCTCCAACTGGTCCGCTTTCTTTTCATCGCTGAATATCCGCAGGCCTTCGAGCCGCTGATCGTGTCCGAGCTTCGCGGCGTCATCGACGCAGCCGGCCGTTCCGCTTTCTGGGACGCGATCGGGAAACATTTTTTCGAGATCGACTTTCCCAAGGCCGATCACCTCAGCGTCGTCAACAAGAAGTTCATCGCCGATCTCATGCCGACGTATCCGATTTACGTTCCGTTGCTTCCGCCGGAGGCGCAGCGCGTGATCGGCAAGGTTCACGACTCGAGCATTCCCGCGATGAAGAACCTTGCGGCCGAGGGTTTCACGTTCAGCGGCATGGTCGATATTTTCGACGCCGGCGCCTGCGTAAGCTGCCCGCGCGATGAGGTGAGAACCATCCGCCAAAGCCGGACCGCCGTCGTGGGGCAAATCACCAGTGAGAAGATCGACTCTCCCACACACATGATCGGCCGGTTCGCACCGACGTTCGCGGCCACCATCGGCCCCATGCGGACGATCGACGCCGATCGAATTTGCGTGGAAACGCAAGTCGCCGCCGCCTTGGGAATATCCACCGGTTCAAAAGTCCGTTACGCTCCCTTGCGTTCCGCGGCCGATTTAGCGGCGGCGCGCGGCTCGACTGGCCTCGCCGGAGCCGGCACCGCGGGTTCCATCCGCTCCTCAAAAAGCGTTCCCAATGACTCCGACTAACTCCCCGGAAATTTCCCGCGTCGTCTCCGCCGCCCGCGCCGCCTTCGCCACCTGGTCCGGTGCTGCGGTTGAAGATCGCATCCGCCTTCTTCTGTCCCTGGAACAACGCTACCGCGCCGAAAAAGAAAAAATCGCGCAGGTCATTTCCTCCGAGACCGCCAAACCCCTGTGGGAATCGCGTCTGGAAGTCGATTCCATGTCCGGCAAAATTCCCATTTCCATCGACGCGTATCGCAACCGCTGCCGCGAGCAATCACGCCCGCTCGGCGAAGCCGTCGGTTTCACGCGATTCCGTCCGCACGGCGTGCTGGCGGTTCTCGGCCCGTTCAACATGCCCGGCCATCTTCCCAACGGCCACATCGTTCCCGCTCTTCTGGCCGGCAACACAATCGTCTTCAAACCCAGCGAGCAAACCCCGCGCGTCGGCGAGTTACTGGCCGAGGCGTTCCGTGCCGCCAAATTTCCACCCGGAGTTTTCAACATCATTCAAGGCGGCAAAGAGGTCGGCGCCGTCCTGGCCCAACATCCAGACGTGAACGGAATTCTTTTTACCGGCAGCACCGCGGGCGGAATCGCGCTGCGACGCGCCGCCGCCGACGATCCCGGCAAAATTCTCGCCCTGGAAATGGGTGGAAACAATCCGCTGATCGTTCACCAAGCCCAGGATCTGACGGCCGCCGCGTGCATCATCATCCAGTCCGCCTACATCACGGCCGGCCAGCGTTGCACTTGCGCCCGCCGCCTGATCGTCGTTCGCGGCTCCGAATCCGACGCTCTCATCCAGGGTCTGCTGACGATGATCCGGAATATCCGCATCGGTTTTCCGAATGACGATCCGCCGCCGTTCATGGGTCCGGTCATCTCGCCGCAGGCCGCTGCGAATCTTCTGCGCGCCCAGGCAAATCTTCTGAGCGGCGGGGGGGTTGCGCTGATTGAAATGAAACCATCACCGCGTTCGCCGGCGCTACTCACTCCCGGGTTGATCGACGTGACGAATATCGCCAATCGCCCCGACGCCGAATTCTTCGGCCCGATGCTGCAATTGATCCGCGTAGATGATTTCGATGCCGCTGTCCGTGAAGCCAACCACACCGCCTACGGCCTGTCGGCCGGGCTGATTTCCGATAACGCCGATCTCTACCAGAAATTTCTGCACGAAATCCGCGCCGGCGTTGTGGCGTGGAACCGTCCGCTCACGGGCGCCAGCAGCCATCTCCCCTTTGGCGGCGTCGGCCAATCCGGCAATCACCGCCCCGGCGGCTATTTCGCCGCCGACTATGCCGCGTATCCCGTTGCAGCGCTGGAATCGCCCCGCGCGCAACTTCCCAGCCAACTTCCACCCGGCATCGTTGCCTGAATATGTCAGCGTCAGAAACCAACTTCGACGGCATCCCCGGCCCCACGCACAATTATGCCGGGCTTTCGATCGGCAATCTCGCTTCGCAGGCTCACACGAATCAACCGTCCAATCCCAGACAGGCCGCGCTCGAGGGTCTGGCGAAGATGAAATTCCTGGCCGACCTGGGCCTATCGCAAGCGGTGCTTCCTCCGCACGAGCGGCCCGATATTGTCGCTCTTCGCCGCCTCGGCTTTTCCGGATCGGACGCGCAAATACTTCAAGCTGCCCGCCGACATCCGATGCTCCTGGCGTCGTGCGGCTCGGCGTCGGCGATGTGGGCCGCCAACGCCGCCACCGTTTCACCCAGCGCCGACACCGCCGATCATCGCGTCCATATCACTCCCGCCAATATGCCGACGCAGTTCCACCGGTCGCTGGAAGCACCGACTACGGCTGCCGTTTTGAAAGCCATCTTCAAGGACGATTCCGTCTTCGCCCATCACGATGCTTTGCCCACGGTCTGCCACTTTGCCGATGAAGGCGCCGCCAACCACACGCGACTCTGTGCCACCCACCACCAGCGCGCGTTGGAAATCTTCGTCTTCGGCCGCCAAGGATTCGCCAATCAAACCGCCGCGATTCGTTTTCCTGCCCGCCAAACCCTGGAGGCGTCCGAATCCATCGCTCGCCTTCACCAGCTTGATCCGCAAAATGTTCTGTTTCTGCAGCAAAATCCGATCGCCATCGACGCCGGCGCGTTTCACAACGACGTGGTTGCCGTCGGCAATCTGAACGTCCTTCTCTATCACGCCGCGGCCTTTGCCGATGTCAACGGCGCTGCCCGGCAAATTCGCGGTTGGTTTGAGAACGCGGGATGCCAGCCCTATCTGATCGAGGTTCCGGATTCGCAAATTCCCCTGGCGGATGCGGTCTGCTCGTATCTGTTCAATAGCCAACTCGTCCAACTTCCGGATCAAACCATGGCCCTGATCGCTCCGGTGGAATCGCGAGAAAATTCCCGCACTCGCCAATTTCTCGACGAATTGCCAGCCCGGAATACGCCGATCCGGCAAGTGCATTACATCGATGTTCGCCAAAGCATGAACAATGGCGGGGGCCCAGCGTGCCTGCGTTTGCGGGTGGTGCTGACCGAGCGCGAGCGGACCCTGACCAATTCCGCGGTTTTTCTCACCGATAATTTGTACGATTCACTGAAAGCCTGGATCGAGCGCCGCTATCGCGACCGTCTTCTTCCGGCGGACTTGGCCGACCCAAAACTGCTCGACGAGTCCCGCGGTGCTTTGGATGAACTAACGCAACTCTTGAATCTCGGCTCGATTTATCCATTTCAATGACATGGCGCTTGAACCGTTCATTGCCGCGCACGTGCGACTTCCGGGACGGCCGTGGGTGGGGGCGTCTGGGGCTGCTGGCCGACGATTTGACGGGCGCGGTTCAGCGCTTCATCGATGCTGCCGAACAAATTTTGTTCGCCGATCTTGTCGACCAGGCCGTATTGAGTCAGTGCGAAGACCGGCTGCGCGTGGACGCCGGAGATTAATAGTTGCGTGCCCTGTTTCCGGCACTTGTCGTGGAACTCATCCAGAGCGTGCATTCCCGTGGCGTCGATGGCGGGAACGCGCCGCATTCGCAGGATGAAAACCTTCGGCGGACGCTCCAGGCTCTTCAGGGTGTCTTTCAGGCGATCGGCGACGCCGAAGAAAAACGGACCGTTGATCTCGTAGACCTCCACGCCGCGCGGCACGTCACGCCGCGTCATCGAATTGGGATCGGCCAGTTCGGCGAATTCGTCGCCGGTTTCGTCCAATTCAGTCCGCATCGCGCCGACGTTGGTGACCTCCGTCATTCGCTTCATGAACAGGATGGCGGCCAGGATCATTCCGATGCCGACGCCTTTGGTCAGGTCGGTCAGCACGGTCAGGCCGAAGGTCGTCAGCAGCACGAGCGTGTCGGCGCGCGGGGCGCGGAGGATGGATTTGAAATGGTCGATCTCGGCCATGTTCCAGGCGACGACGACCAGAATCGCGGCGAGAGCGGCCAGCGGAATTCGCCCGGCATACGGAGCCACCAGCATCATCAGAACCAGCAGCGTCGCGGAGTGGACGATGCCCGACAGAGGCGTGCGGCCGCCGCATTTGACGTTGGCGGCGGTTCGCGCGATCACGCCCGTCGCGGGGATGCCGCCGAAGATGATCGACGCAATATTCGCCGTGCCCTGGGCGATCAATTCGCAATTGCTTTTGTGCCGGCCACCGATCATTCCATCGGCCACGACCGCACACAGAAGCGACTCGACGGAGCAGAGCAGCGCGATGGTGACGGCCTCCGGAACGAGATTTTGCGCCTTGGCCCACGCGGCCGAAACATCCGCCCAGCTTGACAGTTTCACGGGCAGGCGCGGCTTGGGGAGCCTGTTGGAAATCGCGCCGAATCGTGTGCCGAGGGTTTCGATTCCGCTATGGGTTTGCGGAGTTGCCGCCAGGTGGAACATGGATACCAGTCCGACGCTGATGATCACCACGACGATCGCGCCAGGAACGCGCGGCACGAATCGGCGCAGGAGCGCCAGAAGCAGCAACGACCCGATTCCAAATCCCGTTGCCAGCCAATTAATCGTGTGGGCCGATTGCAACAGAACGTGCCAGCAAGGCAAAAACTTTGACGGCGGAACGTGCACGAGCTGGCCCTGCGCGTTGATGTAATTGATCGACAATCCCAGCAGATCGCGAATCTGCGAAGTGAAGATGATGACGGCGATCCCGCTGGTGAATCCGGTAGTGACGGGATAGGGGATGAATTTGATGAGCGAGCCGAGGCGCGAGAGGCCCATGAAAATCAGAATCGCGCCGGCCATGAGGGTAGCGATGCACATGCCGTCGTAACCGTCGCGGGCGACGATCCCGGCGACGATCGCCATGAAAGCGCCGGCCGGACCGCCGACCTGCACACGGCTGCCGCCGAGCAGCGAGATGAGGAACCCGGCGACGATGGCCGTGAACAGTCCCTGTTCCGGCCGGACGCCGCTTCCAATCGCCAGGGCCAGTGACAGGGGCAACGCGATGATGGCGACGGTGACGCCGGCTCCCAGATCGTCGAAGAAAAATCGCCGGCCGTACCCTTCGCGCAGGCAAACGATCGACTTCGGCACAAACTCATCGGGGATTTTCCAGCGACTCGGTCCAGCAACGGGCCCGGGAAACGCCGGGGATTTCAATTCGGTCATAGGATGTTCAACGCTTTCGCAAACTTGCTGTTCATCGGCAATTTGATCGCCCCGCGGAGGGCGCGGGGCGGTCTTTTCCATTATCGGCCAAGCTCCTTACAATCCTCGCATGATCAAAACTCGATTCGGAAGGACCGGATTTGACGTGACGCCGCTGGGGCTGGGCGCGGCGGAGATCGGTTTTTTGAAGCCCCAGCGGGAACAGGTTGCGAAGATTTTGAATCTTCTGCTCGATGAAGGCGTCAACGTGATCGACACGGCCGCGCAGTATGAAACGTCTGAAGAGATGATCGGCGAAGCCATCGGCCATCGACGCGGACAGTTTGTTCTGATCAGCAAATGCGGTCAGAAAGAGGAAGAACTGAAGGGACAAGAATGGTCGGCGCCGCTGATCGGCCAGACCATCGAGCGCTCTTTGCGCCGTCTGAAGACGGATGTGCTCGATGTCATGCTGCTGCACACCTGCGACGAGACGACGTTGCGAAAAGGCGAGGCGCTGGGCGCCCTGGTCAAGGCCAGGCAGGCGGGCAAAATCCGTTTCGCCGGCTACAGCGGCGACAATCAGGCCGTCGCGTACGCCGCCACGCTGCCCGATGTGGCCGTCATCGAAACCTCCGTTAACATCGCCGACCACGTAAACATTGAGATGGCTCTTCCCATTGCCCGCGAGCATGACGTGGGCGTTCTGGCCAAGCGTCCAATCGCGAGCGCCGCCTGGAAAAGGACGGAAGATCAGCCCGGGTTTTACGGGGCTTATGCTCAGCCGTACAAAGAGCGTCTAGCAAAGATGAAACTGAATCCCGCCGAGTTGGGGTTTTCGACGCCGTCGGAATTGGCGTGGCCCGAACTGGCGCTTCGCTTCGTTCTCAGCCAGGCGGGGGTCCAGAGTGCCATCATCGGCACCGCCAACCTGGAAAACACTCGGCGCAATATCGAGTTCGCAAAGAAAGGCCCGTTGCCCGAGGACATCGCGCAGAAGATCCGCGGCGCGTTCAAAACCGCCCGCGGCGGCGAGCAGTGGCCCGCGTTGACCTGAAACCGTAGCCCCGATTTTCGGCGCAGTTTACGAAGTCGATTGTGTTTCCACGCCCCAAGCCCCCAAACGAGCGATTTTCGCTTGCGGATGCGCCGCCCGGCCCGTATCGTAAATGCCTGAAAATCCGCTGTATATGAAACCGTGGTTTGACTGCGGGGTTGACGGTGGGCATTTTCCGAATTGACCTTTTGGAACTCCTTCACATCGTCTGGCGCTACGCCTTGGCGGTGTTGTTTGTCGCCGCCGCCGCGGGAATCGCTCGCCTGATCAATCCGCGCATTGGCGAAAGCACCGCCGCCCTCTTTTTTGCCGCGGTTATTCTCAGCGCCTGGACCGGAGGATTGGGACCGGGGCTTCTCGCCACCGCCATCGCTGGGTATGTCGCCAGCGCATATTACCGGCTGAACCCAGTGGGCTCTCTCGGTATTGGTTGGGACGACGGCCTCCAGGTGGGCGTCTTCGTTGCCGTTGCGTTGCTGATCAGTTCCCTGACATCCATGCGGCAGCGCGCCGAGGTCGCGCTGCAAAAGTCTTACGCGGAACTCGAAGCCAGGATTCAGACGCGAACCGGTGAACTGCGCGAAAGCGAAGAACGATTCCGGCTGCTGGTGGACGGCGTGGCGGATTACGCGATCGTGATGCTGGATTCCAACGGGAAAATCGTGAGTTGGAATCCCGGCGCCAACCGAATTTTTGGTTTTTCCAACGATCAAGCGGTTGGCCAAAACGCCTCGGCGTTTTATCCGCCTGAGGAAACCGCGCGCGGCAAACCCGCCGCCGATTTGCTCGAAGCCGCGCAACTCGGCCGGCGCGAGGACGAAGGCTGGCGCGTCCGCGGCGATGCCAGCCAGTTCTGGGCCAACGTCATCACCACGGCCTTGCGCAGCGAGCAGGGACAGCTCCGCGGCTTCGCTCAAATCACCCGCGACGTCAGCGAACTGCGATCGCTCGAAAAAGAAGTCCTGGAAATCAGCGAACGCGAGCAAATGCGCATCGGACACGACCTTCACGACGGCGTTGGACAGGAGTTGACCGGCGTCGCGTTGCTCACGCAGAATCTGCGGCAAAAATTGGCACAGCAAGGTCTGCCTGAAGAGGCGCAGGCGGCGCGGATCGCATCTCTGATTAACCGCACTCTCGAGCAGGTCCGTAAGCTGGCGCGGGGATTTTCGCCCATGGAACTCGGCCCGCAGGGCCTGGAGACGGCCGTCCGCGATTTGGCGGCGAAGGTGCAGACTTCCATGCAGTGCGCCTGCCTGGTGAGTTGCCGCGGAACGCTGAATCTTTGCGACGACGCCGCCGCCTTGCACCTGTTCCGCATCGCCCAGGAAGCGGTCAACAACGCGGTTCGTCACTCGCGGGCCAAGCAAATACGGATCGGATTGGATACAATTGATGGCCTGACGACGCTGATGGTGCGTGACGACGGCAGCGGGATGCCGGCGGCCTCGTCGCGCAAAAACGGCCTTGGAATCAGCGTCATGCAATACCGTGCCCGCATGATCGGCGGGACGCTGGAGATTCAAAGCTCCAGCGGCGGAACGTCGATCATTTGCAGGTGCCCTGGCCCACAAAACAATGAATCCCCCGCAGCCCGCCGACAAAAGGCGGCTTCCATCCTCGGCCACGCGGCGACATCGAGTCTTGCTCGTCGATGACCATCCCATCGTTCGCGAAGGGTTGGCCGCACGAATCGAGATGGAGGGCGATATGATCGTCTGCGCCATGGCCGAGAACGCCGACCAGGCCTTGGAGGCGATCGCGAGCAATGAGCCGGACATCGTCGTGACGGATCTTTCCCTCTCCGGCCGGCCGGGAATGGAACTGATCAAGGACATTCGCACCGCTCGGCCGTCGCTGCCGATTCTGGTTTTGTCGATTCACGATGAGGATCTCTGGGCCGAGCGGGTTCTGCGGGCCGGCGCTCAAGGCTACGTCATGAAGGCCCGCGCGACGGAGAAGGTGATGGAGGCCATCCGGCGGGTTCTCGCCGGCGGCGTCTGGCTCAGCGATCAAATAAGTTCCAGCCTTTTGGGCCGATTGACGCACGGCCCCCGCACTGCCAGCGGAACGCCCCTGGCCAAACTCAGCGACCGGGAATTGGAAATCTTCCAGATGATCGGACGAGGCTTGTCGATCAAGGAAATCGCCACGCAGTTGTTTCTCAGCTCCAAGACCGTGGAAGTGCATCGCGAACACGTCAAAGAGAAGCTCGGCATCCGAAGCAGCGCTGAATTGTTGCGCTACGCGGTCACATATACGCTGGAAGAGCCAAGATAATTCAGCATAATTTCCGGGATTTTCCGCACATAACACCTGAATTAATAGACGCTTAATCCAAAAATGGGCACGGCATAGGGAAAATCCCTATGGCAAAATGAGCAAAACCAGCGACGACAAGCGGGATAAAACACGTTTAACTGGCGCGTGTAGTAATTGAGCTATCTCGGAATCCCGTTGTGCTACCGTCGCGTCCGGGCTCCAGGGGGGGCCGGATTCGTCCCGCGCGACGGGATTTTTTCTTTGCCGTCTTCCGCGCATCTATTCAATACGCCGGCACCAGTTTCGCCTGCGGATACGCGTCAACGAGGATTTGTTCAAAGTTCTGTCCGGCGGCGGCTCGGGCCTGGGCGCACCATTGGCACATTCCCACGCCGTGACCGAAACCGTGGCCGTCGTAGAACGTCACGGAATCGGAATTGGGGCCTCCGTTGATTTTGCAGAAGCTGCTCGGCAGCGTCGTGCCGGGATGGGCGTCGGTATTCACCGCGGTGCGGAGTTGCTCGGCCGACCAACTGTATTGAACGCCGCGCGAATCGGTGATCAGCACGCGATTGGGACGCCCGTAGCGATTCACGCCTTGCAGATCGATTCGATTAACCGCGGTGATGTTGAGTTCCGGCGTCGCCCGGCCGAGTTCCTCGCTGCTGCGTTGGGCCCAAAGATGAATGCGCCGGGCCAGCTCGTTTTTTTTGATGACGATCGGGCCCCAGTTGAAATATTTGGATCCGCTGCAGCAGTTGCCGCGGAACTGCTCGCTGAGCGGCGGGATATACGGTTCGCCGGGGAATGCATCCGCCGCCGCCTGCGATACGCCCCCGCAGCAACTGCTGAAATACGCGCGAAAGATTCTCCCATCTCCCGGGCCATACGTCAGGACGATGCCGGTCGTGGCCGCCACGGCTTCGCGGCTCTTGTCGGTCTCGCCGCTGATTCCGCCGTACATCTGGCTGCGTTCATCCGAAAAAACATCCCAGGGCCGTCCGACGCCTGTCGAATGCACTTCGTACAGGGCATACGTTCGCGAGGCCACCGCCTGGGCCTTGATCGCCTCGATGGGCCAAGTCGGGTACATTTCCCTGGTGACCACGCCCGCGAGATAATCTTCGACATCCACGTCGTTGATGACATTGAATCGTCCAGCGCCCGAAGGCATGAGGCGGATGGAACCGCGGTATGCGATGCGATTGACGCGGATCGGATTGCCGCTGGTCGGCCGAAGCGTCAGCACCCCCGTGCGAATTACCTGCCGGCCGATGTGCCAACCATCCGAAGCCAGCCATACCGGAACCGTCAATCCGCGCGGAAATCCAACCGCGCCATTGGCAAGCTGGCCGTTGAGGGAAATCTGCGGGTCATCGGCGGCCAGATCGGCGCGATCGACTTCCTGCAGCAGCAAAACGCGTATGAGTGGAGATGTGGATGCCACCGGCGTCGGGTTGGCCTCCTGGCTGCACCCGACCGGCAAAACGACCAAAAACAAGAGAGTGCATAGCGTGAGGAGATATCGCACCATGGCCTCCTTGCCATCCGGCGAACATCCGTTGCGGCCGCGTTAATCTTCCAGCTTCCTCAGCGTCAGCCCGAAGGTCGTCATTTGCTGCTTGATTTCGTTCAAGCTGGTTTGGCCGAAATTCTTGCATCCCAGCAACTCGTCTTCCGTGCGAGCCGCCAGTTCGCCAAGCAAATTGATGTTGAGCCGCTGCAGCGCCTTTCTGCTTCGAACCGAGAGTTCCAGATCGGCGACGTTCTTGCTGAGGACTTCCGGCGGCACATTCCCAGCGACGGGAATGGTGCGGCGGACGGCGCTCTTGGATTCATCCGCCGCCTGGCCCAGGCGCAAACTCTTCTGAGCCAACAATGCTTTAATCTCGTTGAGGCTCGTCTCGCCGAAATTCTTATAGCTCAGCAACTCCTGCTCCGTGGTCTTGAGCAGATCGCCCAGCGTGCGGATATTCATTTTCTTAAGGCAGTTCCGGCTCCGGACGGACAATTCGAAATCCGTGACGGGCACGTTCAGAATCGCGCTGCGGCGATCCCCGCGGCCATCGAGGTCATCGTCATAATGCAGGCTCCGAGCGGATTCCACGTCCTTCATGTACAGCCGGGCGCGAATGTGATTCGGATCGGTCCGCAGCACCGCGTCCAGGCATCGGTGCGCTTCGTCGTAATGGTTGTTGTCCTCGTACAGGATCGCCAGGTTCATCAGGGCGTTCAAATGCACCGGCGGGCTGGTGCAGATTCGTTCGTACAGTTCGATGGCCTTGGCATCATCGGCGCGGCGGTCGTAGAGCACCGCCAGATGGAAAACGGCTTGTTCGTGGTCGGGGTTTTCGTTCAGCGATCGTTCGTAGAATTCGACCGCCTTTTCGTGAATACCCTGCTGCTCGGAGTCCAGGCCGCGGCGATAGTATTCCTCGGCCGCTCGCTCATTGATTGACGACACTGTCGCTTCGCTCATCGGTTGAGTCCAATCCTGAGATAAAACCATCAGATCATGCCAGGCGTAAACTGGCCCGGCATTGAGATTGCCGTAATATTAGTTGGACAGCGGCGGGCGCGTCAACCGTGGCGGTGCCGGATCGCGTCCCATTGAGAGTTGCCCATGCCCCTCATCAAGACGGTTGCGATCGTGGCAAATCCTGTTGCCGGGCAGGGAAAAGGCCGCGCCATTGCACAACAGGTGCGTCAAAGCCTCGAAGCGGAGGGGATGGAAGCCATCGTTATCTTCGATCTGCCCACCGTCAAGCGAGGTCAGTTGGCGACGGTGGACGCGATCGTGGTCATCGGCGGCGATGGAACGTTGCGAGCCGTCGCCAGCCGCTGTCTGGAAGTTCGTAAAGATATTCCGCCCTTGCTTCCGGTGCCGATCGGAACGGCCAATCTCATGGGCCGGCATCTGGGAATTCATTGGCAGACGTCGGATCTGGATCAGCAGGTGGTTCGATCGATTCAAGCCGGACGCATCGTCACGCTCGATGCCGCCCGGGCCAATGGGCAATTGTTTTTACTGATGGCCGGCGTCGGCCTCGATGCACTGATCGTTCACGAGTTGGATCGGATGCGCGAGGGACCGATCAATTATGCCAGCTATGTCCTTCCGGCCGCGCTGGCGATCGCGACTTACCGTTACACCCCGCTGGAGTTGGCGGTGGACGGCAAGATGATTTTCCCTTCGGCTCCCGCGATGGCCTTTGTCGCAAACGTCAGCGAGTACGGAACTGGATTCCCCATCGTGCCCGATGCCCGTCCCGACGACGGGCTTCTGGATGTTTGCGTCATCTCGGTTGACTCGCCGATGGATGCGCTGCAGAAGTTTCTCCACGCTGCGGCGGGCGAGCACGTGTTGGCCGAGGGCGTCGTGTATGCGCGCGGAAAGGAAGTGGAGGTGCGCTCCCCCCAGCCTGTTCCGGTCCAAATCGACGGCGATCCCGCCGGCCACACGCCGCTGCGCATCGACGTGCTTCCCATGCGCGTGCCATTTATCGTGCCGGCGTCAGGCGACTCAAAGTAGCGCTGTGAAGTCTTCGGGCGTCAATCCCATGTCTGTAATATGCCTCGCAAAGTGCCAAATTTCCGGTCTTTCCCAGCGTGCATCGGAATAACCATAGGTCTCTGGTGCAAAGTACAATAACAAAATGAACGATACACCAATCGCACCCCCTTTGCCCTGACGGGATGATGTTTCGGCGTTTCCATTGACCGGCCAATCGACTAACGAGTCCGGCAACGATTACGTCTTTTCGCCAGCCAGCCGCTGGAGGATCAACGTGGCAATGTCCGCGCGAATGTCCTCGGGATAGAGTCCCATCACGGCCGCCTGCACGATATCCGTCTGTTCGGCGAACCATTCGACCAATCGACTCACAGCCGCCACCTGGGTGATGCCCAAGCGATCGCACATGCCACTTAGGCGGTCCTTGGCCTGAGGAAACAGCTCGATTCGCATGATGACCCGGCTATTATATTTTTGTGCATTTGCCATAATGCTGCCTCAAATTACAGAAATAAGAACCCGCAAATTGCATGTACCAAACGAACGCTGCACGCTGTCACGACCGCGCATTTCAAAAGCGATGCTTCCTCCGGTAGGCGGTGGGAGCGGCTCCGGTGATATGACGAAAGCTGTTGCCCAGCTGCTTGGCGTTGCTGAATCCCGCCATGGTGGCGACCCGGGCCATCGACTCGTCAGTCTCAGCAAGCACCTGCTTGGCCATTTCCACTTGGGCCCGCAGGATTTCCTGGGCTGGGGTGCGGCCCAGCACTTCGAGAAACCGTTGGTGCAGTGATCGCCGCGATACTGTCACCTCCCGTACGACGTCAGCCACCTGTAGGTCGTCCTGCACGTGCAAGGCGATGTAGCGCACGGCGGCAGCGACCTCGGGATCGAGAATCACTCCTCGCTCGGAAGATTGCCGCGGCACCACGCCGACCGGCGGAATCAAGAGGGTATTTTCCTTCGGCTTCTGACCGCGCATAAGCCGCTCCAGCGTCCGGCCCGCCTCATACCCGATACACTGCGTTGAAAGAGCTATACTGGATAGCGTGGGGTTGGCAAGTTCGCAGAACACCTCATCATTATCGACTCCGAGGACGGCTACCTCATCGGGTATCGCGATTCCCAGCTTGCGGCAGACGGCCAGGAGTTGCAGGGCACGGCGGTCGTTGCTGGCCAGAACCCCTATTGGTTTGGGCAGAGCGGCGACCCAGCGGGCCAGCTCCCCGTTGGGCTCCTCCTCCGGTCCGTTGTCCTTTCGCTCGCTCGCCGGCCAGAGGAACGAATCACAGGTGAGGCCTGCCGCCGCGATCGTCCCTTCAAAGCCTCGTGCGCGCGACTGCGAGTCGTCGCGAGCCCGCCAACCGAAAAAACCGTAGTGAGCAAGCCCGAGGGACAATAGATAAGCGGCCGCGACACGTCCGACGGCCACATCGTCACTGGTGACCCGCACCACTTTCGAGCTGGCGCCGGCGCTGGAAAAGTCTACTGCCGGCAGCCCCGACTTCAACAACTCCTCAGCCGACTCGGCACCGGCAAAGTGTCCGATGACCCCGTCAAGAGAGGCTGCCATCAGTGCAGGTGCTCCCTCGCTCGGCACCAGCAGCCACTCCCATCCCGCTTCGGCTCCGACCGCCGCGATACCCCGGACAACGCGGCGGCAATACATCCGCGTCGGTTGTACCACAATCCCCACGCGTCTCTTGGACGTCTTCGTCATGGGTTCCTCCAAATTAATCGGGACAAATAATACCAACTTTTGCATGATAACGGCAATGATTTGCCGCCAAAGGGGTTTATTTGGTGACGAATCTGCAATGTAATACCTAGGTTCAACGCTGACTAACACATCCGTTGATGTGCATTTACGAAATAGGAGTCAACCATATCTCACAAAAATGGGCCGGTGGCAGTCCATGGAAGTCGGACTCAGCCCAAGGCCGCGACGATTTTAATTGCCGGGAATCAGTTGTGAATAGGAGGATGTGGTGAGTTTGCAAAGGAGTGCATTATGCGACGTTTTAGTCAAACCAAGGGTTGTTGGGTCGATGTGTTCGACCATCCAGTTTTTGTCGGCAGGAGGCGCCGGCTCAGAGGACCCACTCATTCGCCAATTTGCATTGCGGACAAGAACCAATGGATTGGCAGCATGATTGTTGGCCCCGGCGCTGAGGCAACACTTCAATGGCAGGAGGGGGGTCATCCCAATCGTTTGCCGCTGAAACCAAAACAGATTGTCGCCGATGTGAAGAAACTCAGAATCAGCCGGGAAACTTTGGAACTGGCGATTCTCGCCTCAGTTAAGGACAACTGTTCAGAATTACCGACGACAAAAAGGCGAGGGATTCGGAGACAGATCGTTTCTGGCCGAAGGTGATCCAGAGCGCGAACATATGTCCCAAAATGGACTGACTTGCTTCCGGTCCACGTGCCATTTATCGTGCCGGTGTGAGCAAAAGTCCTGATATTCTTCATCGTGACCGCAGCCCGCTTTTCGTGATCGCCGGGCCGTGCGTGATCGAGTCCGAAAAACTTTGCCTCTCGATCGCGTCGAAGGTGAAACAAATCTGCGACAAGCTGGGTCTGGCGTACATTTTCAAGGCCAGCTTCGACAAAGCCAACCGAACCAGCAAGGACAGCTTCCGCGGGCCGGGATTGACCGAAGGCTTGCGCATTCTCGAAAAGTTGAAGCGGGAGATTGGCGTTCCCGTGCTGACCGACATTCACGAGCCGTCGCAGGCCGCGACAGCCGCCGCCGTCGTGGACGTGCTGCAGGTCCCGGCATTTCTGGCACGGCAGACGGACCTGCTGCTCGCCTGCGGCCAAACCGGTCGATGGATCAACGTCAAAAAAGGCCAATTCATGTCCCCGGCCGAAATGGGCAACGCGGTCGAAAAAATCAATTCGGTGGGAAATCGCCAGATTCTGCTCACTGAGCGCGGCACTTTCTTCGGCTACAACCGCCTGGTGAACGATTTCACCGCCCTGGCCGTCATGAGGGAGTTTGGTTATCCGGTCGTTTTCGACATCACGCACAGCACGCAGCAACCGGCAGGAATGGGAAACAAAAGCGGCGGCAATCCCCAATATTCCCCACTGCTGGCCCGCGCCGCGGTGGCCGCGGGGGTGGATGGCCTCTTTCTGGAATGCCATCCCGATCCGAAAAACGCCAAGAGCGACGCCGCGACGATGCTGGATATTAACGCCGTCGAGCCGCTCCTGAGTGATTGCGCGCGAATCGCGGAATTAAAGCCCGGCAAGAGCTGATGCCATCCAGCCTTCATGAATGCAGAGCCGTTTTGGAGCCCCGGATATACATCCGGGGCTTCGGGGGTCGTGCGCACTTTTAAAGTGGAAAGGGTATAAAACCTGGCGCACCGAACGATCATTTCATCTTCACGCTCACATGCGTGCAAATCCAGGCGATCACGAAGACCAGAATCGGAGCCGCGACGCAAATGGCCACCAGCCAGTAGCGTCGAATGTTGCCGGACACCGGGTTTGGCGTCACCAGCCGGTCGCATCGGCCGGTCAGTTGCACCGTTTCGGGATGGTCCAGCTCCTTTTTCATTTCCAACGCGGAGGTGTATCGCTCCTGCGGATTTCGGGCCATGGCGTGGAGAATGATCTCCTCGACCTGCGGAGAGATTTGATCGTTCCGTTTTCGCGGCGCGACCGGGTCGCCGCTGATTCGGCTGTTCATGATGATGAACGGATTGGCCCCCTCGAACGGAACCGAGCCGGTCACCATCTCGTAGAGAATCGCGCCCAGGCTGTAAATATCCGTTTGGGCATCGCCACGCTTGCCCTTGACCTGTTCGGGAGCCATGTAGTCCGGCGTTCCCATGGCCGGTGTAAACCCGCCGAACGTCAGCCGCCGCTGTCCCTCGAACTTCGCGATGCCGAAGTCCATGATGCGAATGCTTCCATCGCTGCAGATCATGATGTTGTCCGGCTTCAGATCGCGGTGAACGACATCGTGCTCGTGCATGTAATGCAGCGCTTCGCAAATGCGGCCGGCGATCTTCAGCGCATCCACCTCCGGCATCGGGCGGATCGTGTGCATCAGATGCCCCAGCGTCTGGCCCTCCAGGTATTCCATGACGATGTACGGCCGGCTTTTCTTGATCGATTCATCGTCGATCATCTTCAGGATGTATGGATGCTGAAGCGCCTTTCCGATGGCCTGTTCGCGTTGGAATCGCTGGTAAAAACCAGGATCGGATTCGAACTGCATGAACGGCACTTTCAGCGCCACGACTCCGCCGGTGTTCTGGTCGATCGCCTTGAAAATCGACGCCATTCCCGATCGGCTGATGATGTCGATGATTCTGAACCGATCGTCCAGGACCTGACCTACTTCCAGTTCGGTTCCCATAACGGCCGGGTTCTCTTTCTGATACGTGGGCAAACCGCGATAGTAGCTCAACCGTTCGATCGCCTGCACCTGAATGATCTGGATGGACAGATTGTCATCCGCACCGCGGCGCTCGGCCAACGCCGCCAGCGATTTGCATGCTTCATCGGGCGCCTGCTTGGCGGCGGTTTCGTAGATTTCCCCCTCCGTCAACTGCGTCCACATTCCGTCGCACATCTGCACGATGATGTCGCCGCGGTGCACGTTGATGGTGTGATAGTCCGCGCGGATGGTCGGCTCCTGTCCCACCGTTCGCGTCAGGACCGACCGCATCTGGCTGCTCATCGCCTCCTGGACGGTGACCAGCCCTAACTTCAACTGCACGCCCGCATAAGAATGGTCGTTGGTCACCCGCCGAATGCGCCCCTGCTGGATGGCATACACCCGGCAATCGCCGACGTGACCGATGTTGACCTCGTTATGCCGGAACATGCTGATGGTCAGCGTCGTGGCCATGCGCCCGGCGCCGTTGTATTTGACGTTCTGGTCGTACACCGCGATGTTGGCGGCCGCGAACATCTGGAACAATGTCTGCGACGGCGCCGCCAGAGGCTTGGCGTCCAGGAAGCACTCGACCGCCGCCTCGCACGCCATCCGGCTGGCGACCTCGCCCCGCGCTTGTCCACCCACCCCATCGGCCAGAACCACGATCGCCCCGCGGTTGCGCCACTCATCCTGGTTCTTGGGTTGCCAGACCGTGATGCAATCCTCGTTGTTCTCGCGGACAGGTCCCGCCGTAGATAACGCGGCGTAATTGATTTGCATAAACGAAGTCGAAAGCGAGGCCGTGTAGCGAATTTTAAATGTGCCTATGCACAATACAAGAGATTAAGTCCGCCGCTATGCGCAATAGGCCCGAAATACGCCTTGTTCTGCCCGAAAATCCCGAAATTTCATTGACAAAAGTGGTAATACATGGGAAATTGGTGCAAATTGCAGATAATTAGAGTTGTCGCGCTTGGGTGTGTGCACAGAGGAGCGGGAAATGTGTAAATCGACTCGAGGGGGTCGAAGGCTTCGCTCTGAAAGATTGTTGTTCGTCGCAGGCGCATGGGGAGCGGCTTGCGCGCTGGGTCACGCTCAGGTGACGTTGACGCAGAACAGCAGCACCAACTGGACGATGACCAACGGCGCCCTTACCGTGGTTTTTGATCCCAGCGCCGAAAATATTACCTCAATACAACTCGGTGTCGGGTCCGGGGCAAGCCAGAATCTGCTTAATCCCAGCGGTGGTGAATTGGACGAGGAAATTGCCGGCACACCGTTCGGCAGCGGGCCGCAAACATTCAACTATCAGCTTGGGCCGGACAACAGTTACGTCGACGTGTGGACCACGGTGGCGTCGACGGGAACGACCGTCAATCCAATTACCTACGCGTTCCATTATGTGCTGTTCGCCAATGATCCGACCATACAGGTTTACGAGACCCTGAGTCATTCGGCGACCGATCCGGCCACCAGCGTGGGGCAGGGCCAATTCCTGTTCCGCGCCAATCCCAGTCTTTTCCCCGATCTCTATCAGGTCAACACCGGGCCGAATAATCTTAGCGCTCAGACCACGTCTCCGGTGCCGAGTACCAATCCGAATTTCTCCTCGGTCACCAATGAATACACGGGTAGCGGAACGACCAAGGACTACTATCGAACCGTGCAGAACGTTACCTACGATCTGACCGGCAGCGGAATCCCCGGCGACAATGGAACGAACTTTTTCACCAAATACGACTATTCCGTATACAACCAGTTTTACCAGGCCGAGACGATGTACGGCAGCCAATACGCCGTTTCGGCGATCATTCCGTCGATGGAAACTCTCACCGGCGGCCCGACCAAGCAGGAGTTGGCCTGGACCGACCCGGATATTCTAAACCTGGAATTCCTGTCCGACCATTACGGCATCGACGGCAGCGGCAGCGGGGCGTATCCGGGCTACGCCTATTATCCGACGCAGGGTGTCGCATCCACTCGTCTGTTCGGGGCCTACGCGTTTCAAATCTCATCCACCACCGATGAAACCGCTGCACAGATCAATCAGGATGCGATCAACTCAATCCCTACCATCGAGGCGGAGGATAGTACAGATGCGGAATTGATCGCCAGCGGATATGTGCCGATGAACACGAATCAGCGTGGGAGCTTGCAGCTCACCGCGGGGAATTCGGCGGGCTGGAGTTCGGATACGAATAACAATACGGTCGTGCTCTCCGAGCCCGGCGTGAACATGCAGGAATCCACGCAGGGCGATCAGTATTGGGGCCAGATTTCGCAGAACGGCACGGCGACGATCAGCAATGTGGTGCCCGGCACGTATCGGATGACGCTGTACGAGCTTGGCCAATGGGGTGAAACGCGGATCGACGGCGTGCAGGTGCAGGGCGGGCAGGTCACCGTTCCGCAGAACGTGAAATTCACGCCGGAAAACTTCAGCTCGTACGCCCCGATCTGGACCATCGGCACGCCGAACCGGTCGTCGAACGAATTCATGAACGGGCACACCGCCTCTGGCGCGGATCAGCGTCAATACTTCGGCGCTTACGATTTCTGGGCCGAGGAGGCGGCGCTGGGAACGCCTGGATATGTTTCCTACAACGCCACCGCCACCGTTATCAACGGCGTGGCGCAGGCGGCGACGAACAATCCCAACGCTTGGATCGCCAACCAGTGGTACACGTTCGATCCTGGGCTTTACGATTCGGGTAACGACACGGACGACAACTACAACAACACTGCTCCGGCGTATGTCACCGCCGGCGGCGGACCAGCCAACTATCACGGCGCGCCATGGCAGGTTCACTTCACGACCACCAGCGCTCAGGATGCTCAGGGTCAGTACGTCGTCCTCTCGGTCGGTTTGGTTTCCCAGGGCGCTAGTCTCGTTGTCGCGCTCAACGGCCATTCCGAAACGTGGAGCTACAACAATTTCAGCCCCGACGACCCGATGATCCGCAGCGGGGACGCCGGTTTTTATCAATGGGCGGCCTTCCAGTTTCCCACCTCGGATCTGAGCGCCGTCGGAACGGACAACGAATTCACCTTCAGCGTCAGCGCGCACACCGACGGCGTGATGTATGACGCTCTTCGCATGGAGATCACCAATACTTCCGCCAGCCCGACGGTCACGGGTTGGCACGACTACACCTACATCAGCGGCAGCTCGCAGACGGCGCAGAATGACGCGCTGAGCATTGCGACATTGACCTGGGACAACGCGGGTGGAACCGGCAACGGGGTCAATTGGGACAACGCCACCAATCAGAACTGGAGCACCGGCGTGGCCGAATCGACCTTTTCCACCGGCGCCAACGTCGTCTTCAACGACAACAATAACGGCCATTACAACGTCACGTTGAACCCCACGGTCACGCCCAACTCCGTCCTCTTCAATAACAGCGCCGGCAACTACGTCGTCAGCGGAACGGGCGCGATCATCGGCAACGGCACTTTGGCCATGACCGGCAGCGGCACGGTTACTCTCGATACGGCCAATTCGTATACCGGCGGAACCAACGTCAGCGCCGGCACTCTGATCGCCGCGGTCTCCGGAGCGTTGCCCAACCATGAAGGTCTGGTGAACAATGCCACCACCAACATTTACGGCAATGAAACCCTCGGCGCTTCCGGCGTCACCGCACTAACCGGAACCGGCACGCTCAACATCGGCAACGGAACGGCCAACGTGGTGCAGTTGGCCATCGGCAGCGGCGCGGCCACCCAGGGTGGTCTGACAATTGCAGCCAATTCCGCGCTCGATATCGGCGACAACCACCTCATCCTCAGCGACCCCGGGCGCACGATTGATTCCACGATCGTCGAATATCTCGCTGCCGGCTACAACGGCGGAGCCTGGAACGGCACGAGTTCCACCAGCGGGGCAATCATCACCTCCGCGACCACCGGCTTCTCTTACGGCATCGGTTATGCGGACGGCGGCGACGGCGGCATCAGCGGAGTAGGCTCCGGCCAGTTCGAGATCGCATACGCACTGTACGGCGACACGAATTTGGACGGGGTGGTCAACAGCATCGACTTCGGCAACCTGGCCGCCAATTTCGGCCAATCCGCAAAAACCTGGGACCAGGGCGACTTCGATTACGACGGCACCGTGAACAGCATCGACTTTGGCTTGCTGGCCGGAAACTTCGGAAAATCTGTTGGCAGCAATGCCGACGTGGTCAGCGCCGCTGACTGGGCCGCGCTCGATGCTTTCGCGGCGGCCAATGGGTTGATGGCCGATGTGCCGGAGCCGGTCAGTGCAGCATTAATGGGTTGTGCCGCAGTGGGCTTTCTCGCCCGTCGCCGGTTTCCACGACGCTTGGTATAATCGCGAGACGATCTGGGTTCGTCATCCCGCTGCGTCGCAAAATGACCAAGGCTGACGGCGATCACACAGGGAGGGTATTGCGTGATTGGCTTTAGCGCACGAAAAGTCCATGAATCGATCCCGGGTCCGATCTGCGTCCTGGCGGCGGCCGGTATCTTGCCTTTTCTGTGCCTTGCTGAAGCGAACGCGGATACGAGCGCAAATTGGATCAACGCAAGCGGTGGCAATTGGGCAACGGGCACAAACTGGAGCACGAATCCGAACTATCCAAACAACGGCGCGCCGCCGGGAGCGACATACCAGGCCGAAATTGGGCTTTTGCCCCCCGCAATCTATAGCGTTGAGCTCGATGGCAGCGTTACAGTCGATGGCCTCACGATCAATTCCGCGAACGCCATTTGCGACCAAACACCCGGGTCGTTTCTTGGTCTCAACGCCCTGAACGTCGAGGCTGGAGAAATGGAAGTGATTGATGGGGAGCTTTCCGGCGGAACGGCTGGCGCAACGGTCCAAGTCAGCCCGGGGGCCAGCTTCGCGCTGTTCGGTGGTGATCTTGATCACCTTACGTTCGAAGGAACTGATTTAACTGAAGGAGATTCGTATAACCTGTACATCACCGGCGGGCTGAATCTCAGCGGCCACACTCTTAATGTCACGGGCAGTTATCAATCTGTGGTGTTTTTCACGGGCGCCGGCCAGACCATTGATGATTTGAGCATTGATGGCACTGCACCAGCGAACACAATGTATGGACCGGCTCAACTGACAATCGATAGCTCGCTGAGTCTGGGCGCCACGGCGACCATTCATGGATCCGCTTCGCTCGGGGAGGGTGCTTTCGGCTCCACTTTCATTAATAACGGCACGATCGATGCGGACATGGCGGGGCAGCCGCTGAATGTTTATTACGTCACGTACTCCACTAACAACGGCACGATTATGGCCTCGGGCGGCGGGTACTTGAATCTCGCAGATGGCGGATTAGTGAATAATGGCACGATCAAAGTCAGTGGAAGCGGAAGCCGCGCAACGGTCGGCCAATTTACGGGCAGCGGAACTATGACAGTGGGTGACGGTATGTCCGCGAACACGTTGACGCTTACGACGAATGGCGGTGTGAGCAGCCTCTCAACCCTGATCATCAATAGCGGCTCTAAACTTGACCTTACGAACAACCTTCTTCTTATTAAGTATAACCCCGGCGCGGATCCGGTTGCCGCAGTTCGCGGATACCTTGCCAGCGGCTATAACGGCGGGGCATGGAATGGACCCGGAATCGATAGCTCAACCGCGGCATCAGACACAGCCTACGCCGTCGGCTACGCGGATGCTGCTGACAATGTTATTTACGGGCTTTCCGCCAACGAAATTGTAGTGGCATATACGCTTTACGGTGATACGAATATAGACGGCGTTGTGAATAGTGTTGACTTCGGCAACCTTGCCGGCAACTTCGGCAAGTCCGGCAAAGTCTGGGATCAGGGCGATTTTGATTACAACGGCGCCGTCAACAGCATCGATTTCGGATTGCTTGCCGGCAACTTCGGCAAATCCGTCGGCAGCAATGCCGACGTGGCCAATGCCGCCGATTGGGCCGCGCTCGACGCGTTCGCCGCAGCGCACGGATTGATGGCCGAGATGCCCGAGCCTGGGCAGATGGCAATCCTCGCGCTGGGCTCGATCGGATTCTTCTCGCGCCGCCGGCGGCCTGGGTAAATGGCTGGTTTTCCAGTTTGGCGCTGCTCAAGCGCTGGGCTTTGTATGAAGCATTATTTTTGGAAGTTTTATTGTCGATTCTCCGCGATTCGGTTAACGTTCCCGTATATTGATCCATTCTAAAAAAGGGGTAACGCTTGCCCTGAGACCGTGCGTTCCTGGCGCGGTCATGGGAGGGAAGATGCGCTGCGCAAAGTTGGATTCGTGCAAACGTTTGGCGATTGCGGCGGCGGTCATTGCCTGCGCGACCGCGCCTATTTATGCGGTGACCGACACGGAGACGGGTGCCAACGGCGCCGCCGGGGCCAATGGAACCGTTGAGGAACAAGATAACGGCGGCCTGATCACCTACATTGTAAATCCCGGTGATCCAGGCACCTCCTTAACTACCACCACCGAAGCAAATGCCCAGAGCGATGACATTTACAATATGGCCTCGGCCACCGGCGGCGCTGGTGGCAATGGAGGCAACGGCACCGCGATGTACCCCGCCACGGCCAGCGCCGGCGGCGACGGCGGGACCGGCGGCCCCGCATACGCTATCGCCGCTAACCTTACTGGAACCACCGAGGAAATCACCGATGTCGCCACCGCACTGGGCGGCGCGGGAGGCAACGGCGGCAATGGAGGGAGCACCGGCGGGGTGTTCCGCGTTGAAGGCCCTGGCGGTAATGGCGGCGAGGGGGGTATTGCGATTGCATCGGCCAGCGGACTTGGCGGAGACGACGAAAATCCGGACTGGTCGGACAATCCAACGGCCAGCGCCACCGGCGGCAATGGTGGAAGCGGCGGCAACGGAAGCACGGGCGGCAATGGGGGCGATGGCGGTGCCGCTGCATTCAGCAGCGTCTATGGCCAATCCAGCACGGAAGTCATCGAGGCAACTCTGAACGTCACGGGTGGAAACGGCGGCGAGTCCGGGAATTCCGGGACGAGCGGCACCGGCGGCAATGGCGGTCTCGCCGCCGTCAGCACCGCCTTCGCCGACTGCGGCTTTATCCCCAGCGCCACCGCCAATTTCGTCGGAGGATCCGGTGGCGCGGGCGCCAACGGCGGCAATGGTGCCGAGGAATACATCTCCAACGCCCTCGGCGGCAACGGCGGAGGCCTGGAACTCCATCAGAACGTTACCGGAGGAAATAGCGGAGGAAACGATGGGGGAACTGTCGGAACGCCCGGCAGCGCCACCTCGATTCTCTCCTTTACATCGCTCACCATCTACGGCACTTACACCCTTCCGACTTACGAAGCCTCGGCCAATGGCGGCAATGCCGGCCCGTCCCAAAACGCCAACGGCGGCAATGGCGCCGATGCCAATGCGACGATCAACATCACTCTTAGCGTGGGCGAAATAACCGCCGCAACTTACGCCAACAATTTCAACGGCGGCTCGAACGGCGCCAATATCGTTGGCGGCGCCAACGGTTACACTGCGGGGTCCGGCGGCAGCGGCACCGCCCTTACCACCGTCCAGAGCGGCGCGGGCCCTTATGACGACGCCGATGCGTCGGCAACGGCTTACGGCGGCGGAGGCGGATCAGTCCTCAATGGCGTATTGGGCAATGCCGGCCAGGGCGGCGCGGCCAACGCCAGCACCTTTGGATCCAGCCCCGGCGCCCAAAACGACTCCGTTTCCGCAAGCGCGTATGGCGGCTACGGCGGCCAGGGAGCCGGTGCCGGGTATTCAGGCGGCGCTGGTGGCGCCGCCACGCTCGGCGCCGTCTTCGCTCAGGGCGGACCTGGCGTTTCAACCTACGTCGCCGGCTTTGTGGACGGAGGATCTGGAGGCTCCGGTATTCTGGGAGCGACCGGGGGCAACGGCGCCAGCGAAACGCTGTCCAACGCCATCAGCGCCCTGGCCACCGGCGGTGCTCTCACGTTTATTCAGACAGCCGTCGGAGGTTCGGGCGGCGGCGCGGTTGGCGCCAGTCCCGGCTTGGCCGGCGACGCCAGCTCCAGCCTTGACGTCACTCGGATCGGATGCACTTCCATTACCGGATCCACCTATGCCTACGGCGGAAGTGGTGGAGACACACAAAGCTATAACGCCGGCGCAGGCGGAAACTCCAGCGCGGTTATGACTCTCGCGGGCGATTCCCCTATTTCAGCCAGCGCCAATGCCAACACCAGCGACTACTCTTACTCGGGCCAGGGCGGTGAATTCAACGGCGGATCAAATGGCTTCACGGCCGGCGCGGGCGGCAGCGGGTCCGCCACCGCTTCGGCGAGTTGCACTTCAACCGTGAGCGGCAGCAGCTCGGCCAACGCGGCAGCTAACGCGTTCGGACAGGCCGGTGGATCGGTTGAAGATTCGGTCCTGGGCAATGGCGGAGCCGGCGGCAGCGCGACGGCCACGGCCACCGCCAGCGGCGTCGGTCCCGATTTAGTGTCATCAGCGGCCGATGCCAACGGAGGCGTGGGCGGGCAAGGCGCGGGCGCTGCGTATCGATCTGGCTCGGGCGGCTCGGCGGTTGCCACCGCCACCGCCATTTCCACCATGGGACCCGCCTTTGCCGCCGCAACGGCGGAGGGCGGCGTTGCCGGCCCACTTACGGTGGGCGCGAGCCCCGGCATCGGCGGCTTGGCCATCGCAAACGCCACGACCAACGGTTCCACGATTCAGCAAATCCTTGGGCCTGCCGGCGCCGCTGGCGTCGTTGCCCGTTGGTATCCCGGACTCGGCACGACGTTCCACGTCGGATTGTCAAACGTCAACGTCGGCACCGTTACCGTCACCGGCATCGGTGGATTAATCGACGGCATCACCGGGATCGGTACGCTGACGGTCGGGAACGGCGCGGCGCCTACGGACCTTCAACTGGCATCCAACAGCGGCGGCAGCACCCAGTCGGCATTGACCATCATGAACGGCTCCATGCTCGACCTGGAGAACAATCATTTCCTCATCAATTATGCGGGCACTGATCCAGTCGCGACGATCCGGGGATACCTCACAAGCGGCTACAACGGCGGAGCTTGGAATGGACCGGGCATCGACACGTCAGCCGCCACCGGCACCCAATATGGCGTGGGTTACGCCGACAGGGCCGATCCCGGCAACCCCGCGGGGCTTTCTTCGCATCAGATCGAGATCAAATACACGCTTTATGGCGACACGAACCTTGATGGAACCGTCAACAGCGTGGATTTCGGCAACCTCGCGGCGAACTTCGGCAAATCCGGAAAAGTCTGGGACCAGGGGGATTTAAACTACGACGGCGTGGTGAACAGCGTGGACTTCGGATTGCTCGCCGGCAACTTTGGCAAGTCCGCTAGCGGAGCGGCGGTGGCATTGTCGTCCGCCGACTGGGCCGCTTTGGACGCCTTTGCCGCCGCCAACGGCTTGCTGGCGGATGTCCCTGAACCGGTCGATGCGGCGCTTATGGGCGTGGGAGCTATGGGATTCCTCTCGCGCCGGCGCCGCTACGGAAGGAACGGGACGCGCGATTGAACCGTCGACCTATGACCGTTGAAATGACGGGTAGTGAAGCTACTATGCAGCAAGCCTCCTTTCGGCTGGGGCGTACGGTTTTACACCGCTCGACCTCGCGTTGCCGACTGGAAGGCTTGCTGCATCGTTTCACCCTCCGTTAGCGGAATTATTGGAATTGGCTTGACACACCCCGATTTCTTGTCGAAAATTGCGCCGCAATTTATTTGTTACAGCTGATTGATTTTTGGGTCGAGCGGGTTCTTGTCCATCCGGCAAACTTGTCTTGTTGGCAGTTCTGTTGCTTCTTTTAAAGCAGGTGGGGAGAAGGAAAAACTCGATGCGTGCGCCAAGAATTTTGTCGCCACGGCGGTTATGCGCGATCAGTTGGGCGGTCGGCGCGGTAGCGTGCACGGTTGTACCGATGGAGGCGGCGACTGACACCGAAACCGGGGCCAGCGGCAGCGCCGGAGGCAACGGCGCAAGCCACGGCTTTTGGTGGCGCTGGCGGATCGGTGCTGAATGGCGTGCTGGGCAACGGGGGCGCCGGCGGGGCCTCCAACGCCAGCGCCAGCGGATCAAGCTTCGGCGGAATGCCCGTTTATGCCGTGGCAACTTCTTACGGTGGATCTGGCGGCCAGGGGGCGGGAGCCGGTTATTCCGGTGGAGCGGGCGGCATCGCCAGTGTTGGCTCGGTCTTCGCCCAGGACTCAAACACGAGCGCCTATGCCACGGAGGTCTATGCAACGGTATCGGGGGGATCCGGCGGCGGCGGGATACTCGGCGCTACGGGCGGCAATGGCGCCAGCGAAACGCTGAACAACGCGGTGAGCGTCAGCACGGGCAACACGTTGTACATACAACAGGCCGCCTCGGGAGGAGACGGCGGCAGCGCGGTGGGGACGGCCCCCGGCGCGGCCGGCAACGCCACCTCCGCGTTTACCTTGACGGAGGATTCCAGCGCGCTGGTCGAGGGAACCTCGACGGCCAACGCCGGCACCGGCGGGGATACCCAGAGCTTTAACGCCGGCGCCGGTGGAAACGCAACCGCGTCTATCAATCTCACCGCCAATACAACCGTGACGGCCGCCGCCTACACGAATTATTATCTTGGGTCGGAGATCGGCGCGGGCGGGAATTTAACGGGAGGATCAAACGGATTCACGGCGGGGGCAGGCGGCGCCGGCATGGCCAGCGCCATGTGCGCGAACACCTCCGCTTCAAGCGTCACGGGCCACAGCGTGGCCACGGCCCTGTCTTACGGTGAGAACGGTGGATCGGCGCTGAATTCAATTTTGGGCAATGGCGGCGCGGGTGGGGGCGCCACGGCGACTTCCACCGCCGGCAACACCAGCGCGGCAGGTGTTACATCGAGTGCTTACTCATACGCGGGCAACGGCGGCGCCGGAGCGGGCCTGGGATTTACATCCGGCTCGGGCGGCGCGGCGGTTGCCACGGCAAATGCGAGTTCGACCGCAGGCGAGGCTATCGCGGACGCGTGGGCGGTCGGCGGCAATCCTGGCACGATTATTCTTAGCGCGGTTTCCGGCGCCGGCGGCTCCGCCACCGCCACCGCCACGGCCGACGGGACGACCCTTCAGCAGATTCTGCTTCCCGGCGGCACCGCCATCGCCACCGTTGACGCCGTTCCCGGCAGCGGTACGACCCTCACTGTCGGAACGGCTGATGTCAACGTCGGTACCGTCACGGTGACGGGTTTTGGCGGAATGATGGACGGCATAACTGGCATCGGAACGCTTACGGTCGGAAACGGCGTGGCGCACACGAAGCTTCAAATGACGTTCAACAGCGGCGGCAGCACGCAATCGGCGCTGACCGTCATGAACGGATCCACGCTGGACCTGGTCAACAATCATTTCATCGTTAGTTACGGTAACAACGATCCCGCGGCCACGATCCGGGGATATCTCATCAGTGGGTACAACAGCGGCGCGTGGAACGGAACCGGAATCGACAGCTCATCCGCGGCGTCGAATCACAATTACGCATTGGGGTACGCCGATTCGATTGACCCTGGTAATCCGGCCGGCCTTTCCTCCCAGCAGATCGAGGTCAAATACACGCTGTACGGCGACACGAATCTTGATGGCTCGGTCAACAGCATCGACTTAGGCAACCTCGCGGCGAGTTTCGGCAAATCAGGCAAGGGGTGGGACCAGGGCGACTTCGATTACAACGGCATCGTCAACAGCATCGATTTCGGATTGTTGGCCGGCAACTTCGGCAAATCCGTCGGCAGCAATGCCGACGTGGCCAGTGCCGCCGATTGGGCGTCGCTTGACGCCTTTGTCGCCGCGAACGGCTTGATGGCGGATGTCCCCGAGCCGGCCAGCGCGGTGATGTTCGTGGTGGCGGGATTGGGAATTCTTTCACGCCGCCGGCGCGCTTGACGGCAGGTCGAACGGTCGCAGCGCTGTAAGCGCTAGGGATTCTGCAAGAATTAGCTTGAATAAACTGCCCGTTACAGTTATTAACTTGTTGCTCGAAGTTTAGAACCAAGGGGGTGTTGCGCCATATCGCGGAATCGGAGGAGAGAATCATGTCAATATATTGCCATCGCGCCCGGGTTTTGTTGCTCGCCGTCAGTGGATTGGGGCTGGTAGGAGGATTCGGGGCCGTTGCGCACGGCGATACCAGCGCAACCTGGAATGGATCGAGCAACAATTGGTCCAGCGCGGCGGACTGGTCCAGCAATCCCAATTATCCCAACAATGGCGTGCCGATCGGCGCGCTCTACGATGTAGTCGTCGGCGCTGGAACGATTAACCTGGATGTGAGTCCCACCATACAGCTTCTCGCTTTGTCCGGTGGGACGATTGGCGGCCCGAATTCCTTGACGGTAAGCGGTCTTTTTACCTGGAGCGGCGGCCAGATCGGAAACTCCTCGAGCGTGCAGACCCTCAACGCCAACGGGGGCATCTCCCTCACCGGCAGCGCCGGCAGCATGTACTTGAAGGGCGAGGCAACGATCAACAATTCGGGCG
>DATAWP010000041.1:0-294087 GCA_036267155.1 Tepidisphaeraceae bacterium | reverse complement strand
CACCGCCGCCATGAACCTGCTGAACGCCGCACGCGACGACAAAAGCCTGCCCGATCTATTGCGTGTCGGCCAGCCTTGCACCTGGCGGACCCATGTGATCAAAGTCGCGGCCATCATCGTGCAAAGCACCCGCCGGATCCTGGTGAAGCTGTCCGCCCATTGGCCCTGGTGGCCGATGTATCAAGCCGTTGGCAACCGGTCCCTGAACTTCTCGTGCGGCCCGTGATCCCACCACAACCCGACAAACCACAATGGGGGTAAGGGGGCGGTGCGCTCGCCTCAGCCGGTTTTGGCCGGTCCGTGACACAAGACGGCGATTCGCCGGACTTTCAAAGACACTCGTGAATAATCCGGGTTAGCCGCCTTCCTGATCGCATCACTGCGCCAACTTGCGCACACCGTCAGCAGCTTGGGCGGCTAAAACGGAAAGCTGTTGCAGCGTCGGAAGTGCAGGTACAATGCGCATCGTCAGGTCGATGCTCTTTGAAAACTCGTCACTGCCGGCGGTGCAAGTTAGCCGGAAACTCGCCTCTGGGCGCGCAACATTGTGCGCACCGATCGCGTCGGCCATCGTCCTTCCGCAACTGCTGGAAGGCATCAGGATTGCGTCGGATGCAGTTACGAAACCGCATCGGACTCAACTAACTCCACAAGTACCTCTATGCGGATGGCGACCCCGTAAACGAGACTGATCCGTCAGGTCACTTCGGATTGCTGGATACACTTGCCGCAGCGGGTGACGAAGCGGAGGAAACTGCGGAAGAAGGTGGTTTAGCTGCTGGTGCGGAGGGCTATGCCGAGGGTGTTATAACTGATTTGGAGGCCACCACTGAGTTAGATGACTCCGTGGGTGAAGCGTTTGCAGAGGACGAACTTGGCGGCGGCAACGAGTCAATTACGGATACTGCATACCCTGACGAGGATCTGGGTGTTGGTCCCTATGACTCGAGTTACGACTCCGGTCAGCTTGTTTGGGATCATAATCCAGCCCGCGCGATAGCAGATCTTTTAGGCACTGATTCCGAAGAAACGCAGCTCCTTGAAAACTTAATGAACAGCCGGAAGGGAGGCTTGGAAAGCGAGCTTGCCAGCGACATCGAAAGCTATCTTGCATCGGGAATGACAAGGGAGCAGGTGTTGGAAGTTGTTCAACCGGCCCTTGACTCGCTCGAAAGTGGCGGTTTTGAAATTCCCGTTGATCCTTCCTTGCTCGACGGTTTGGCAGGTTAGCTAACGGCATTTCATCGTCGCTTCGTATGCCAAGGATTTTTCAAATTGAGTAAACCATGTCGGATATTGAGCCAAAACGCGCGACGATTGTGCTTAGCGATGATGCACTCACGGTGCAGGGAAAGCGTCTTGCGTCGCCGATAACAGAGTCGATTCTTATTGAGGCATTAGGGCCTCCGGATCGAATATTGGAGGGAAACCCTCCAGCTCCAGCCGGCCATCGTAATAACCAAGCATACATTTATGACGAGATCGGAGTCTATTGGCTGCGAGACCACAAAACCCGGCTGATGATGGAACTGACCGTGGTCTTTCGGCAAGGTGCGGGGCCTTTTCGTATCCCGTTCATGCCACTACACGCGTTCGGCGGTACTATTCAGCTTGTGGGTTGCACGATTGATTCACAGACGAGCTCGGCAAACCTGCAAAGAGAACTCCAAGGCGCTGTCAAGCATTTTGTGGGTGGCGTGTGGGCGGGTTACATGGGTCCGTTCCACGTATCGTTTGCCGTCGATCGCTCTAGACCATCGGCACAACCAGGCCGTGAGGGTGATTTAATCAGTGTATCCATTGGCTTCAGGCGATTGAGTGACCTCGTTACTCCCGTCCAAGTGACATGAGCAAGAGAAGGCTTTATAAAGTCTACAAGGAGCCTCCGGCGCTTCGTCATCTTCGGCGCACCTTAACAGAGAAGATGTCGCGCGGAGCGTTCTACGATGTCTTTGGACGCGAGCCGCATTCCGATCAGGAATTGGCGATGTTTGTGGAGCAGTACACGTTAGAGATGTACAACAGCGGGCACGATGAATGGCTTCGCCGGTGAACCGAATCCTGATTGTGTCAATAACTCATCTCCCATCGTTCCTGTAGCTCCATCGCGCGATGACGCACACGCCGGCGTGCGCGCTGGTCACGCTCAAGCCCACTTCCTTTTTTAGCCGCCGTAGCTGCCGCCGTGTTCACACGGCGGGTTCTTCGAGTTGATCGGGATGCAAGCCGCGTTCGCGGAGAAGCTCGGCCAGGGCGCGGTAGGTATCCAGCAGCGCGCCGCGGGCGCTCCAGTTGTTGGACTCGCCGTTGTTGTCCAGCCCCGGCGTCATGAAGGTTCCGCCATCGCTGAACATCTGAAAGTCCTTCAGGCAGCGGTGGGTGTGGTTCCAATCGTAATGAAACACATGGCGGAAGGCTTCGACGAAGCTGCCGGCGGCACGAGCCAGATCGGGGTCTGGATTGTCTCGCGTGATCATCCAACCCTCCTGCCGGCGTGCTGGGCGGCCAGGGCGTCGGCTCGACCTTCGGGAGCGCTATCTCCGCGCCCGAAATCGTCACCCTCGACGAGAACACCACCGTTGGCACAATCACGTTCAACAACACCAATTCCTACACCATCGCGCCTGGAACGGCCGGATATTCTCTCACCCTGGACAACGCCGGCGCGGCGGCCAATATCACCGTCACCACGGGAAGCCACACGATCAGCGCGCCACTCGTCCTGACATCGCCCGGTTTGAACGTCAGCCTCGGCTCAACCGATGCTCTCACGCTCGCAGGCCAAATTACCGGCTCAGGCCCACTCGCTCTCACCGGCGCCGGCACGCTCAGGTTCGGCAATAACATTGGCGGCGTGAGCTTGACCGGCCTCACCATCGCCGCCGGTGGGACATTGGATCTCGAAAACAATCACATCGTTCTTTCCTACTCTGGAACTTCGCCGCTTTCGACAATCCGCGGATATCTCGCCAGCGGTTACAACGGCGGGGCATGGAACGGCGCCGGCATCGACAGCTCGTCCGCCGCGGTGAATCACCAATACGCCATCGGCTATGCCGACTCGGCCGATGCAGGCAATCCCGCCGGGCTTTCCACGGACCAGATCGAGATCAAGTACACGCTCTACGGCGACACGAATCTCGACGGTGTCGTCAACAGCGTGGACTTCGGCAACATGGCGGCCAACTTCGGCAAATCCGGCAAAGTCTGGGACCGGGGGGATTTCAATTATGACGGTGTGGTCAACAGCATCGACTTCGGGTTTTTGGCCAGCAACTTCGGCAAGTCAGCCAGCGGAGCGGACGTGGAATTGTCGTTGGGCGATTGGGCGGCGCTGGATGCGTTCGCGGCAGCGAATGGGTTGATGGCCGAGGTGCCGGAGCCGGCGGTTAACGGATTATTCATCGGGACTGCAATGGGGATTTTTCTGCATCGTCGCAGGGCCGTGGCACTCTAAAAGCGTCGAGGCTTTTAGTTTTTGCTGGACATAACGTTGTCGTGGTGTAAACTATCTACGGCTGCTTCTACTTCACTATCTTAATTAACTTAACACACCCACGCTAGGGGAGGGACAGCCATGGCATGCAAAATGTCGCGGGGCGGGAAATGGCGAAGGCAATACGCGCAGACAGCGGCGCTGCTGGCAGCGGTGGCCGCGGGAACTTCCAATCTCTATGCCAGCGATACCTTATATCAAGGCGCCTCCGGCGGATCGTGGAATACCGCTGGCAATTGGAGCAGCGGCATTCCCACCACCGGCTCCAATGCTCTTATCGTCGAAGCGCCGAGCGGCGTATTCGCCGTTAATCTCAACGATGATTATTCATCCGCTACGGCGATTGGCGAATTGGTTTTGGATTCCATCGGCTCTTCCGGGTCGGTTGAGCTGAACCAGACGACTTCCGGCGATAATCTATTCAGCGCGACCGAAATCATCGGCGACAACGGGCCGGGATCGAGCGCTTACGGCCAAACGGTCGCCACCAATTCACTGACCGGCCCGCTGATTCTCGGCGATAACAGCGGCGGCAACGGAACGTACTCCCTTTCCGGCACGGGCTTGCTTTCGGCAGCGGAGGGATATGTCGGCAACAGCGGAACTGGAACATTTATCGAAAGCGGCGGCAACGCGACGTTCACCAGTTATGATTCCAACAATGATAGCCTGAGCCTGGGAGACCAGGCGGGAAGCGATGGAAATTATATCCTCAGCGGAGGATCGCTCGGCTTTAACCTTAACGAATCGATTGGAACCAACGGGACAGGCACATTCATCCAGAGCGGCGGAACGAATTCAGGCTATGCGGTTGTTTTGGGATATTTCGCCAGCGGCAGCGGGTTGTACTCACTTTCCAATGGTTCGGTGTCCGCGACCAACGATGATATTGGATGGGACGGCGCCGGCCTATTTACGCAGAGCGGCGGAACAAATTCGACGGGATATCTTGGTTTGGGAGTTCAGGCCGGCAGCAACGGGGTCTATTCCCTTTCCGGCAGCAACGCCACGCTGTCGGCCACCGGCGGCTACATCGGAGACGCAGGCAGTGGAGAATTCCTCCAAAACGGCGGCAGCGCGACATTTACCGGCGCAGATTCAAATTACAACAGTCTTAGCTTGGGAAATCAGGCTGGAAGCAATGGATATTACATTCTCAGCGGGGGAACGCTCAGTTGCGACGACAATGAAGCGATTGGCACCAACGGCGCCGGCACATTCATCCAGAGCGGCGGAACGAATTCAGCCTACGCACTGATCGCGGGATATTTCCCCGGAGCCAGCGGTACGTTCGAGTTGTTCGGAGGATCAATCAGCACTGGCGTTGCTGAATCAATTGGACTCTATGGCACGGGCGGATTTACGCAGGTCGGGGGAACGAATTCGGTGGGGACTTCACTCCAACTCGGATATTACGCCGGCAGCAGCGGCGTCTATTCCCTTTCCGGCATCAGCCTCTCAACGCTGACCGCGCCCACCGGCTACATAGGCTACGGCGGCAGCGGGACGTTCGTTCAGAGCGGTGGCAGCGCGTCGTTTACCAGTAATGATACCAACGACGACAGCCTGAGCCTCGGAGAACAGGCTGGAAGCAACGGAACGTATACCCTTAGCGGCGGAACGCTCAGCGCTGTCGACTATGAGTCAGTTGGGTTCCATGGCTCCGGCACATTCGTCCAGAGCGGCGGGACGAATTCAGGGTTCGGATTTATTTTGGGATCCGCAGTCGGCGGCAGCGGCTCATATTCGCTGTCCAACGGTTCGCTCTCCGGATCCTACGATTACGTCGGAGCGGGCGGCTCCGGCGTGTTCGTTCAGAGCGGCGGGACGAATTCAGCATCCACCAATCTTGTCGTGGGATATGAGCCAGGCAGCAGCGGCACGTACAACCAGACGGGCGGCAACGTGACGGCTGCCACGCTATACATTGCCTACTCCGCCGCCAGCGGCAGCCTTGCCGCCGCCACGGGCGTGTATTCTCTTTCCGGCAGCAGCCTCACAACACTCTCCGGGAATCTCGGCTACGTCGGCTACCTCGGCAGCGGAACCTTCACCCAAAGCGGCGGCAGCGCGACGTTTAGCGGCGCGGATTCCAACTCCAATAGCCTGAGCGTGGGAGATCAGGCTACAGGCAATGGAACGTATATTCTCAGCGCGGGAACGCTTACCACGTCGGCTAATCTATCAGTCGGTACCAACGGCGCAGGCACGTTCATGCAGAGCGGCGGAACGAATCTTGCGGGGGCATCGGGATACTCAGTTGTCGTGGGATACGAAGGCGGCGGCAGCGGCATGTACATCCAGAGCGGCGGCAGCATGACGACGGGCACGTTATACATTGCCTACTCCGCCGCCAGCGCGGGCGTGTATTCTCTTAGCGGTTCCGCGACGCTGTCGGCCGACCTCGGCTACGTTGGCTCCGGCGGCAATGGAACCTTCACCCAAAGCGGCGGCAGCGCAACGTTCACCAAGGACGATTCCAATTTCGACAGCCTAAGCTTGGGGAATGATGCCGGCAGCAAAGGAATATATACCCTCAGCGCAGGATCGCTCGGCTTTGACGTTGACGAATCCATCGGAACCAGCGGCGCCGGCACCTTCATCCAGAGCGGAGGAACGAATTCGGGAAATACAATTAATGTGGGCTATCTCTTCGGCGGAAGCGGCTCCTACTTGTTGTCCAATGGATTGGTCTCTGCAAAATCCGAGAATATCGGAGGAAACGCCGGGAGCACGGGCACCTTCACGCAAAGCGGCGGCACTAATTCGGTGAGCACCGAGCTTGCCTTGGGGCCTGTCGGCGGAAGCGGCTCCTACTTGTTGTCCAATGGATCAGTCTCCGCGGAATCGGAGAATATCGGAGGAGACCTCGCCGGGAGCACGGACACCTTTACGCAAAGCGGCGGCACCAATTCGGTCAGTGCTCAACTTGCCTTGGGATCTATAGCCGGCGGCAGCGGGTCATATTCGCTGTCCAACGGCTTGCTCTTGGCGCCCGTTGACCTGATCGGACAGACTGGCTCCGGCGTGTTCGTTCAGAGCGGGGGGACGAATTCAGCATCCACCAATATTGGTGTGGGAGACGACGCCGGAAGCGATGGCACGTACATCCAATCCGGCGGCAGCGTCACGACCGGCTTGCTGGACCTCGGCCACTCCGCCGCCAAGGGCAGCCTTGCCGCCAGCGCGGGCCTGTATTCTCTTTCCGGCAGCAGCCTCACGACGCTGTCGGCCCGCTACACCTATGTCGGCGAATACGGCAGTGGAACATTCACGCAAAGCGGCGGTAGCGCGACGTTTACCAGTGAGACTGGAGACCTCGATGGCCTGTCCTTGGGAGTCTACACCGGAAGCAACGGGACGTACTTACTCAGCGGAGGAACGCTTCAAGTAACGTATTCGGAAAGCATAGGCAGCGGCAGCACCGGTACCTTCATTCAGAGCGGGGGGATAAATACGACGGAGTACTTCCTCGTCGTGGGAGACAACGCTGGCGGCCGCGGCGTCTACTCGCTCTCCAATGGCTCGGTTGTCGCCGGGCTCGACACGTACGAGCCTGAGGTTGTCGGAGGGTCCGATGGCAGCAACGGTACATTCATCCAAAGCGGTGGGACGAATACTGGGGAAGCGGGGTTTGCCCTGGGATACTACGCCGGCAGCAGTGGCACGTACAACCTCAGCGGTGGAACGCTTAACATGGCGGTCACACCTAGTTTGGGGCAGGAATATGTCGGCTATGGAGGGGCGGGAACAGTTGTCCAGTCCGGCGGCGTCAACAACGCGCTGCAGATTTACCTCGGATACCAGGCCGGATCCACCGGCACATATCAACTGAGCGGCGGCACGGTCACGGCTGATCAGACCGACAACAACGGAACCTTCACGCAAACCGGCGGCACGGCCAGCCTCGGCGCCGTCACCGGAACCGGCGAGATTTCTGTCGGCAACGTATTGGGATCATCGGCGACCATGACCGTCAGTTCCATCATGCAAGATGCCGTCACGATCCTCAGCACCGGCGGCTTGACCATCACCGCCAATTCCGCGGCGACCAACACGCTTAATGCCCTGACGATCGATGGCAACGGGACGCTGAATCTGACCAACAATGCGCTGTACATCAATTACGGAAGCAGTCCCGATCCGACCACGAGCATCAGGGCTTATCTCGTCAGCGGCTATAACGGCGGCCACTGGAACGGCCCGGGTATCAGCAGTTTTTCCGCCGCGGCGAATGACAATTATGCCGTCGGTTATGCCGATGGCGCCGATGGAGTGGTTTCAGGACTTTCCTCCGGTCAGATCGAGATCAAGTACACCCTGTACGGCGACACCAATCTCGACGGCACGGTGAACAGCATCGACTTCGGAAACATGGCGGCGAACTTCGGAAAATCCGGAAAAGTCTGGGACCAGGGCGACTTCGATTACAACGGCACGGTCAACAGCATCGACTTCGGATTGTTGGCCGGGAATTTCGGCAAGTCGGCCAGCGGCGCGGCCGTGGCGTTGCCATCCAGCGATTGGGCGGCGCTGGATGCGTTCGCGGCGGCGAATGGGTTGACGGCCGATGTTCCGGAACCGGGTTCGGCCGCGTTGGCGCTGATGACCGGTATGGGTTTTCTCGCCCGCCGCCATCGGTTCCATGCACCGCGATGTGACAAGCCGATCGGGTGTTCGGAATTTGCTTGACAACCACCGGTTGATTGCATGTAATTGCTGTTTAGTGAAATCCTGGTTGGCATCGGGGGTTTGTCTTTACCGGTTTTTCAGCGGGGAAGCGGGCAGTCCCGCCAGCCAGCATATCGCAGCCCGCCACCGTTTTTTACGTACAAATCGCACGACCTAAGGAGGGACGAAGGAAAGTCCAGATGCTTGCGCACGGACGGTTGTCACGGCGGCAGATATCGGCGATCGGTTTGGCGGCGGTCATTGCGTGGGCCGGCGCGCCTCTTTATGCGGTGACGAACACGGGAACAGGGGCCAACGGCGGCAACGGCGCCAATGGCACCTCCACCACCGTCACCAATCCTGATGGAACGATGACCACAACGGTCACTCCCGGCGGTGCCGGCGGAGATGGGCAGCCGCCCGTTCCCGCAGTCACCGCTTACGCCAACGATCAAGATGATGAGGCCACGGCCGTCGGCGGCAACGGAGGGACCGGCGGGCACGGCGCGGCCAGTCCACCAAATACCGTGAGTGCCGGTGGCAACGGCGGCGCGGGCGGAAGCGCCTCGGCCGCCGCCCAGCAGCTCGGATATGTGATCGACGACATCGCTACTGCCTTCGCATCGGCAACCGGGGGAAACGGGGGCAATGGCGGGACCGGCGGAAGCGTAAAATTCGGTCCCTCGGGCGCGGGAGGCGCCGGCGGTAATGGCGGCTTCGCCTCCGCGGCCGCAACCGCCTACTCCACCTCGAACGGCGGCGGTGATGTCGCTAATACCACCGCATGGGCCTTCGGCGGCCAAGGCGGCGACGGGGAGGGCGCCGATGCCGCCGGCGGAAATGGTGGAAGCGCCTCGTTGGGTACAGTCAGTGCCAACGACGATGCGGGCGGAGGCGTTTCTGCCGATGCGCAAGTCGGCGGCGGCAGCGGGGGGCACGGCAGCGGCACGGGCAGCGGCGGCAACGGCGCAAGCGAATCACTCATCAACGCCCTCTCATTCTCCACAACCGGGGGCAGGATTGAGTCGGAAGAAAACATCTACGGCGGAAACAGTGGCGGCAGCAACGGCGGCAACCCCGGCACCGCAGGCTCAGCCACCTCCAGCATCGTTCTCTCCCGAAACGGCGCGGCCTCGCTCTTCTCCTGGTACTGGGCGGTCGGTGGAGGCGGCGGCCCCAGCGAGAATACCAACGGCGCGGCCGGCGGAAGCGCCAATGCCACGGTCAACCTCAGCGGCGACACCGGAATCCAGGCCCTGGCATTTGCCAACGGCAGCACGAATTATTCGAACGGCCAGGGGAGTGACATTGATTCCGGCACCGGCAACGGCGGCGCGGGCGGCGCAGCCAACGCCACCGCCGAGGCCAACAGCACCGGGCCCACGGGGCGCGGTGGGACTGTAGCCGATGCGATACTATACGGTGGCAACGGCGGTTCGGTGATCAACGGCGCGATGGGTAATGGCGGTAATGGCGGGAGCGCCGTCGGTACGGCTTTAAGTGCCAATATTTCTTCCGACAACGTCGAAGCCAATTTGCAGGAAACGGGCGGAAGTGGCGGCCAAGGCGACGGGATGGGCAACGTCGGCGGCAATGGTGGCGCCCCATCGATTGGAACCGTCAATGGCATCTCAACCGGCGGCGCGAAGGTCAGTGTATTTGCCGGACTTACCGCAGGAAACGGCGGCTTTGGCGAGAACGGCGCCAACGGCGGCAATGGCATTGCCATTTCGCTTACCAACGCGCTCAGCGGCTCGACTTCCGGGGCGCTTTACCTTCAGCAGGAGGCGGAGGGCGGCAACGGCGGCGGCAGCAATGGTGGCGCCCCGGGAATCGCCGGAGCTGCCAATTCTAATCTCACTCTAAGTCAAAACGGAGTCAGCCTCCTCTCTGCAATTGCGGATGCCACTGCCGGAAGCGGCGGAGACGGCCAGAACACCATGGCCGGCGCAGGCGCCAATGGCACCGCCGTCGTGAATATCACCACCAACAGCAACAGCAGCGCCATCGCAGGCACCAACGGTGGGGCCAGCCTTTTGGTTGGGCAGGTTTCCCATTTTGGTGGTGACGGTGGAAACATTACCGGCGGCGCCAGCGGCACCGGCGGCGTGGGAGGCGCCGGCACCGCCTCCGCGATCGTCGTCAGCACAGGCGCGACCGCGGGCAACAGCAGCGCGACTGCTGGCGCCAACAGTTTCGGAGGCAACGGCGGCAGCGTCACGGGCGGGGCCACCGGCAATGGCGGGAATGCCGGCACCGCGACCGCCAGCGCCAGCGCTGCGAATTCCGGACCCGATCCCGTGAGCGTCACCGTTTTCTCCGTCGGCGGCAACGGCGGCGGCGGGGAAGGTGCCGGCTTCGCGGGCGCAGTGGGAGCGATCCCGACTCTCGGTTCAGTTACCGGCAGTTCCAATCTCGGCGGCAACGTCTCGGTTGCTGCGATCGTCATTGGGGGTAACGGCGGCGCCGGCCTTTCGGGCGCCGCCGGCGGCAACGGCGCGGCCGTCTCCGTGAACAATTCTGTCAGCGGCTCCACGACCGCAGCGATCTCGCTGATACAGGCGGCTCTTGGCGGCAACAGCGGCGGCGCTGTCGGCGCCGGTCCCGGCGCCGCGGGCAACGCGACGTCCAATTTCACCGTGAACGCCAGCGGCCCCAACTCGATCGCCACTACGTCCGAGGCCAACGCCGGCGGCGGCGGAGATACCCAAAACATCAACGGCGGAGGCGGGGGAAACTCCGTTGCCAACGTCAATCTATCCGGCGCTACCGTGTTGACCGCGACCGCCCAGACCATGATCCCCGCGCTGCAAGATTACCTCGTTGGCCACGGCAGCAATATCACCGGCGGCGCCAACGGCTTTACGGCCGGCGCCGGCGGGAATGGCACGGCAAACGCAACGGCCACTGGTACGGCCACGGCGCCGGGCGCTAGTTCCGTCACATCGATCGCAACGGCGATCGGTCAGTCGGGCGGCACGTTTGAGAATTCGGTTCTCGGCAAGGGGGGCGCCGGAGGAACCGCAAGTGCAACCTCTACCGCCAATAGCGCAGGTCCAGATGGAAATCAGGTGAATGCCACCGCAACCGGCGGCGCCGGCGGTGCGGGCGCCGGCGGCGGATTTGCCTCCGGCAACGGTGGAAACGCCACCGCCGTCGCCATTTCTCATTCCTCGTCCCTGGTCGGCTTCGCTTCCAACGCGTTCGCCACCGCGACCGGCGGCGCCTCCAGCGCCCCCACGGATTCTGCCAGCTTTGGCATCGGCGGAACCGCCAGCGCATCGGCAAGCACCGATGGTGTGACCATCTTACAACTTACAAATCCCGGACCCGGCGGCGCCGGCGGTGTTGCCAGCGTCGGTTCCGCATGGACGTTTCTCGGCGGAGCAACGGTCTTCGTTGGATTCTCGAACGTGAACAACAGTTCGGTCACGGTTACGGGCTCCAGCGCTTTCATCGCGGGCATCACCGGCAGTGGAACCCTCACCATCGGCAATGGCGCCAGCGCGACCACTCTGAGATTGACCCCTTACAGCGGCGTCAGCTCGGAATCTTCGCTCAGCATCAAAGCCGGCTCGGCGCTGGATATCATCAACAATCATTTGTTCATCAACTACGGCGCCAATGCCGATCCGATTTCCACAATCGCCGGCTATCTCAAATCCGGCTACAATGGCGGTGCGTGGAATGGAACGGGGATCGACAGTTCCGCTGTAGCGATCAACGCCAATTACGCCATTGGTTATGCCGACGCAGCCGATCCGGGAAATCCTGCGGGGCTATCCTCAGGTGGGATCGAAGTCAAATACACGCTCTACGGCGACACGAATCTCGACGGCACGGTGAACTCGATCGACTTCGGCGCGCTGGCGGCGAACTTCGGCCGATCGGGCAAAGTCTGGGACCAGGGGGATTTCAATTATGATGGTGTGGTCAACAGCATCGACTTCGGATTTTTGGCGAGCAACTTCGGCAAGTCAGCCAGCGGAGCGGACGTGGAATTGTCGTTGGGCGATTGGGCGGCGCTGGATGCGTTCGCGGCAGCGAATGGGTTGATGGCCGAGGTGCCGGAACCGGGTTCGGCCGCGTTGGCATTGGTGGTCGGCATGGGAATCCTCGGCCGCCGCCGCGGGTTCCGTACGCCGCTCTGCGCAAAACGTGACAAATCAAAAGACGAACACAGAGTTCACTGAGCAAACAGAGGTCACCGAGAAGGTCATCGGACTCTTTCTGCGTGATCTCTGTGGTGCATTTTTTGTTTGATGCATTACGGATGCTTCGCCGGATCAGACTTAAAATTGTCGGAATTGGTCTCGCCAAACTGGGGAAGAATCGGGTTGAAGCACGGCCTCATTGCCCCGGCATGCTCCAAAGCAAGGGTGCAGCAATTCGTGTACCCTGATTTAATTTCATTTTGAAATAAATTAATTGACAGGCGACCAAAGCGGTTGATAGATTTGACCTGCGGAGGCGCGGGTTTCGACTGGGTCTATATGTTGCACTAGCCTGAATATTGACCTCAAAAAAAGCCATGGTCAGCCGCGAACCAGTGAAAGCGTTCGTGCAAGCTCTCATTCACGGCCTCCTGTGCAATTCGGCTGGCAAAGATCAGCGGCGGAGGCTTATTTGGGAACACCGGTTAACACGCGCTGCGATCGAATAAAGCAAATGGGACCGGCGGCACGGATCATACAGAATGCGCAGAATACCTGGACTCGTCTTTGACCTCATGGCGAGTATCGGGTCAGACGCGTGGGCGGAACTTATGCGTAGTAATGTCGGCAGGTATTCTCCCAGATCCGATATTCGGTCTCGCAAACAGTTGCTGGCGAGAGCCGTATTGGAGGAACTGGAGTCTCGCACGCTCCTGTCCGTAAGTATCCCGACCGTGCCGTCTCGGGCCGCGGACTGGGCCTTCGACGAGGGCGCCGGCACGATTGCCGCCGATTCCTCCGGCAACGGCCACACCGCGACCCTCGGCGCGGGCGTGTCGTGGGTGGCTGGAAACGTTGGATCGGGCGCGATCAGCGTTGCCGGCACCTCGAATGGGGTGGTCACCGCAACGGGCCCCGTTGTCAACACCGCCGACAGCTTCACGGTCTCCGCTTGGGTGGACCTCGCATCGCTTTCCGGATATCAGACGGTCGTCTCTATTGCCGGGAGCAACGTCGCGGGCTTCTACCTCGGACTGCGCGCCGACACCGGCACCTTTTCTTTCGCCCGCCTGCCCTCAGACGCGGATGGCACCGCCACCGTCGTCGCATCGCCCACCTTGCCGGTCACCGGCACCTGGTACCATCTTGTCGGCGTCGACGACGCCAGCGCCGGGACGCTCACGCTGTACGTCGACGGTCAATCGATGGGCAGCACGCCATATACCGGCGGCTGGGAGGCGAACGGCAACACTCTCATCGGGCAAGGTTTCTACAGCGGCCAGCCGGTCGATTTCGTCGACGGCTCGATCGACGACGTGGAGTTGTTCTCTTCGGCGCTGTCGGCGGCGCAGGTCGTCGCTCTGGACCAGCCGGCCGCGTACTCCTTCGACGACGGCGCGGGGACTACCGCCGCCGACGTCTCCGGACATGGCAACACTCTGACTCTGGGCTCTGGCGCGTCCTGGGCCGCGGGAGAAATTGGGTCCAACTCGCTGGCGGTGAATGGCTCGGCGACCGGCAATGCGACCAATCCCTCGCCGGTGATCAACACCGCGCTGTCATTTTCGGTCTCGGCATGGGTGAAGCTGAGTTCCGTCAACGGATATCAGACCGTCGTTTCGATCGACGGTTCGACAACGTCGGCGTTCTACCTCCAATTGCGAGGTGACACGGGCGAGTTCGCTTTCACCCGCGTGGCTTCCGACAGTGACGCCGCGCAGGCCTACCACGCCGACGCGACCAGCGCTCCTGTTGCGGGGGTTTGGTACAACCTGATCGGCGTGAACGACGTTGCAACGGGCCAGCTCATGCTCTATGTCAACGGCGTTCTGCAGTCCACCGTTTCCTACAGCGGTGGCTGGGAGGGGACCGGCGCGACAGTCGTCGGCGGCGGGATGTTCGACGGCGCTCGCACCGACTTCGTCACCGGCGATATCGACGACGTGCGCTTCTACGATTCACCGCTGAGCGCCGCAGACGCCGCATTCATCGGCACCGCGGGCAGCTCCACCGTGGACATCGCGACGGGCGCCACCGGCGCGACGGTGTCGCCGAACCTCTTCGGCGCCTTCCTCGAGGACATCAACGACAGCACCGATGGGGGCATCTACAACGATGAGGTCCAAAACAGCGGCTTCAACGACTCGACGAATGCCCTGAACGCCTGGGGAGCGGTCGCGGGCAGCGGCGTAAAAGACGCCCTCACCTCCGACACGACCACCGGGCCAACCAGCGCACTGACGCAGTCCGGGAAACTGACGATTACATCGGGGGTCTCCGCCTCCGCCCGCGCGGGGATCTCCAACGCCGGCTACTTCGGCGTGGCGATCGCGCCTTCTACTTCGTACAGCGTGATGTTCTATGCAAAGGCCAGCGCCGGTTTCACCGGTCCGCTGACCGTGGACCTGGAGTCGACCACCGGCACGGTTTACGCGACCGCGACCATCTCGTCGATCACGACCTCGTGGGCTGAGTACAGCGTGACGCTGACCACGGGGGTGGACACCCCGACTACCTCCACCAACCTGTTCGTCATCTCGACCAACAGCACCTCCGCGAACGGCGCAACCATCTGGTTCGGCGCGACGTACCTTTACCCACCATCGTACGACGGGGCCACCAACCACCTGCGCGTCGATCTCATGCAGATGCTGGCGGCGCTGCAGCCCGCGATCTTCCGGGTGCCGGGCGGCAACTTTCTCGAGGGCGATACCGACGCGACCAGCTTCGATTGGTTGAACACGATCGGCCCGGTGCAGGACCGGCCGGGGCACTACAATTCCGCCTGGGGTTACTGGTCGACTGACGGGATGGGCTTGGATGAGTATCTCCAGATGGCCGAAGAAGTCGGCGCCCAGCCGATCCTTGCGGTCTTCGCCGGCTACACGCTCAACGGTTCTTCGGACACAGGAACAGCGCTGGCGAACGACGTGATGAACGCCGTCGATGAACTGCACTATGTCCTGGACCCGGTTACTACCGCCTGGGGAGCGGAACGCGCGGCCAACGGACACCCGGCTCCGTACGACGTGAACTACGTCGAAATCGGCAACGAAGACTTCTTCTCCTCGACCTATGCGACGCGATACCCGCTGTTCTACAACGCGATCCACGCCGCTTTCCCCTCTTTGCAGATTATCGCAACTAGCACTGACACTGGCGGCAGCCCGTACAACGTCCTCGACGAGCATTTCTACGAGACCCCGCAGTGGTTCGAGGCGAACTCGGACTACTTTGACGACGTGACGCCCGGCTCATACCAGATATTTATCGGTGAGTACGCTTCCAACCAGGGCTCGCCGACGAACGATATGGAGTCGGCGCTGGGCGACGCTTCCTGGCTGCTGGGTCTGGAACGCAACTCCGACGTGGTGACCATGTCGTCGTACGCGCCGCTGCTGGTCAATGTCAACGACTATCAGTGGGCGCCGGATTTGATCGGATATAACAACACGACGGTTTACGGATCGCCGAGCTACTACGCGCAGGTCATCCTCTCTCAGAACCATGGGACCACGGTGGTCTCCGACACGGTGAGCGGCGCCGGCGGCCTGCAAACTCTGGTAACGAAAACCGGCACGACGTATTACGTGACGGTCATCAACACCCTTGGAGTGGCCAACACGACGACGGTGAATCTCTCCGGCGTCAGCAACGTTTCGTCGACGGGGACGGCGACGAGCTTGGTTGCGGCCGCGAGCACCTCCACCAACTCCATCACCGACCCGACCAACATCGTTCCGACGACGTCAACCGTCTACGGCCTGGGCGCCAGCTTCGACTACACCTTCGCCGGCTACTCGATCACGGTCTTGAAGTTCACCGCCGACGCCGCGCCGACCGTCGCGACCGCCGCCGCCGCAACTCCTTCGCCGGTCACGGGCGCGACGGCTAATTTGTCGGTTCTCGGCGCCGACGATGCCGGCGAATCCACGCTCACTTACACGTGGTCGGCCACCGGGCCCGCCGCAGTAAACTTCAGCGCCAACCACAGCAACGCCGCCAAGAATACCACCGTCACGTTTGACGAGGCCGGAACCTACAACTTCCTGGTGACGATCGCCAATGCCCTTGGGGGCACCACCACCAGCGCTGTCAGCGTGACGGTTATCCCGGCGGTCTTCAATCTGAACGATTCCGGCGCGGGAAGCCTTCGACAGGCGATCATCAATGCCAACGCCGCGGGCGGAAGCCAGAATATCTCCTTTGCCACCGGCCTGGCCGGCGCCATTAACCTGGCCAGCGCCCTTCCCAGCCTCTCGGCAAACATCACGATCCAGGGTCCGGGCGTCAGCTCGCTCACGATTAGCGGCACGGGTTCCGGTAGCGCGCTGACGATCAATGCCGGTGTCACCGCGCAGATACAAAACCTCACCATCACCGGCGGAGCTATCACCAACAACGGAACGCTGACCGCCGGCGGTTCCACGATCATCGGTCAAATCAACGGCGCCGGTACTCTCGCCGTCGGGTCGTCGGGCATGCCCGCAATGCTCAAGCTTGCCATCGGCAGCGGGTTAAGCGTGCAAGCATTGCTGAGCATCAGCAGCGGATCAACCCTGGACATCACCAACAACGGTTTCATCATCAACTATGGCGGCGGCGGCGATCCGATGTCGACAATCGCAGGTGCCATCGCGTCCGGGTACAACAGCGGTACATGGAATGGCGCCGGCATCATGTCCAGCGTCGCTCAGCTTAGTTCCGGAAGTTACGGCATCGGTTACGCCGACTCGGCCGATCCCGGCAATCCCGCCGGATTGTCCTCAAATCAGATTGAGATCACATACACGTTGTACGGCGACACAAATCTCGACGGCGCCGTCAACAGCGTGGACTTCGGGACCATGGCGGCGAACTTTGGCAAGTCCGGCAAAACCTGGGATGAGGGCGACTTCAACTACGGCGGGGTCGTCAATAGCATCGACTTCGGATTGTTGGCCGGCAACTTCGGCAAAAGTAGCGCCAACGTGCCGGCGGCACAGTTGCTATCTGTTACCCTGACCCCGACGGCATCAACTACAACATCCACGAACTCGACAGCTCCCACCGCTTCCAAATCCAAGCCGCCGGTCGTTTCCAACCCTCCTCCAATCGCGGCCAAGAATCCACAGTCGAAATTTTCCGCCGCGGCAAGTTCTTTTGCTTCTCTGACAACTTCTCCGCCCGACAGCATCGTAACTACTCCCCAGCGGCACGGCGCCGACGCCGTATTTCTTTCCGACCGGTAACAGGACTGGAGTTAGATTTGCATCTGCCGGAGACTCCGAGCCCATGCGCGCTCTCAACTCCAATGAACTTCTCGGCGTCCTCAGCGTCTTTAGCGAAGCGGGCGGTGAATAATCTGGGCCAGCGCGCCCGAAAATCGTCGGCCGGACGACATTCGCTGAACCGGAGGTTCGATACGGGCTGCGGGAGTTTCGCTTATAGTAAATGAATGTTTCATGCCGTGGTCATCCCTACGAGGGGTCGTCAGGAATCCTGCCGTGCCACGGTAGCTTCAGTGCTGCGCCAAACCGTTGCACCACACCAAGTGATTGTATCGGCAGTCGACCTGGCCGATTGGGGCGAAAACGCGGTTGACTCACGCGTTCAAATTATTTTGGGGGACAAAGGCCTGACCCGCCAGCGCAATCGAGGTATCGCGGCATTGGATGCCAAGTGTGAGATCGTCACCATGTTGGATGATGATGTCGAGTTGCCTGAGGACTACTTTGAAGCCGTCCATCGTCTATTCACGAAGCGTCCAGATGTTGCGTTGTGCTTCGGCGCTGTTCGAGATGCGCCAGGCGCCTCCCGTGAGGATGCCCGCCAAATCATCACGCGGTGGCCCCCATCGGATGAATTCAAAGAAGGCGCCTATGGCCTAGGATGCTCAATGAATATTCGGCGAAAGGTCCTGGATCACATCAACTTTGACGAGCGGCTCCCGCTGTATGGCTGGCTCGAGGATGCGGATTTTGCAGCGCGGGCTCGGCCCTTTGGTCTTCAAGGCGTCTATAATGCGTGTCGCACCGTTCATCTGCTCGAGCAGAAAATGAGACTCTCCGGAGTTCGCTTCGGATACTCGCAGGTGATGAACCCCTACTATCTTTGGCGAAAAGGATCGATCCCTTTCAAGGAGGTCCTGATGAGCCATTGGTTCAAAGGGATGGCTTCTAATCTGCTTGGAGCAATTCGCCGTGACCCTTCAATCGACCGCTGGGGCCGCCTGCGCGGAAGCGTTCTCGCCATTTGGTTCATCGTCCTCGGTCGCGTGGAACCCGAATTCGTAGAACGATTGTAAGTTTAAACTCCAACATTTTCGCGCTACGACCTCACCGTCATTATTACGGATATCACTCGGGTATTGCCGCCCGCGGTAATGGCGACCGTCGTTGAGTATGTTCCCGCGGACAAGCCGCCGGCGCTAACGTAAATCAGGCCGACCGGTATGGCGACGCGCTCTTGATGCGGGCTTTGCCGCCGCGCGGAAGCGAATCGCTGGTGAGCCTGCTGGTGCGCGCAGGCGCGGACGTAAACGCGCGGGACTGCCGAGGCAAGACGGTATTGGATATCGCCCAGGAACGCGGTAGTAGCCCGCAATGCCAGCAGATCCTCGTGAACGCCGGCGCTCGCTCAGGCGCCAAGCAAAGCCGATGAGGATGTGGCCAGCACCCAATGGGTTCAAGAGGGCATGGCGCCCTGGTCCAGTTGTGCCCCGGGAAGCAAAGATCGGGGTGACAGGACATCGGTTGAGCTTTTTTGCGTTTTTGCGCCGTAATCAAAGATTTTTGGGGAGCGGTTCGCACAATTCAAATTCCCTATTAGTATGCAGTAGAATTCCAGACCACGGCATTCGTCCTGACTTAAGCACAAGGAGCACACGAACATGAAGCCAAAGAACACGATCTGTCTCTGGTTCGACAAGGACGCGCATGAGGCGGCGCGCTTTTACGCCGCCACCTTTCCGGATAGTAAAGTGACCGCCGTTCACAAGGCGCCCGGAGACTACCCGGGCGGCAAGCAGGGCGATGAGCTGACGGTGGAATTCACCGTTCTGGGCATTCCCTGTCTGGGCCTCAACGGCGGCCCAGCGTTCAAGCACACCGAGGCCTTCTCCTTTCAGATCGCCACGGACACTCAGGAAGAGACAGACCGCTACTGGAACGCAATCGTCGGCAATGGCGGCAAGGAAAGTGCGTGCGGTTGGTGCAGGGACCGCTGGGGCCTCTCCTGGCAGATCACCCCGCGCGCGCTAACCGACGCGCTTGCGGCGGGTGGCGGTGGGGCAAAGCGCGCTTTCGAGGCGATGATGACAATGAGAAAGATCGACATCGCCGCCATTGAGGCAGCCCGGCGAGGCTGACGTGGACACGGCCCTGAAATCCCTCCACGGCCTCCCCTTCCCCACGGAGATACTGCGCTCGACGCCGCCGCAGAGCGCTTCGTACCAATCAAATTTCCAAACAGTTAAATTGTGTCATTCGGAGTGATGGGACACCAATCGAACTTTTTCTACGTTTCTGCGCTTAAAGCAGCGATTTGGGCCTCGGACGATTGAAAGTGCAACGACCGCTGCCAAGATTTTCTTGGCAACGTGAAATGCGACTGTTCGGCGTGCGAGTGAAAGGAGTCAAGGCGTAAAAACAATTTGTTTTGAGGTTGCGCGAGGCGAGACATCTTGCGAGAGACCCTTTGTCGCGATCTCCAATCGAGTTTTTCGTGGGAGGGGAAGGGGGCTCGGGGGACCGGGGGCTAGGGCCCTCAGATGGCCCGTTGCAATCCATCGATTTTGGAAGGACTGCATAGAATTTTCGGCAGCTACGTGACATCACGGCGGCTGCCGAAGAATTCACCCAACTGTGAAGGGAATCATATGCAACATCGTCTTTGCCTTGACAATCGCAATGAACCGAAATGGTCCGTCGGTCTAAAGGCCGCGGATAACATCGGTGCGAGTGCTGTGATTTATGCAGCAATGTTCGTCCTGGACCAACAGCGATATGGAGATGAACGCGATCCGTGGATCAATCGCCACGGCCAGCACGAAATCCTTCCAAAGGTGCAAGAATTCTTCGTTCAGGAACGCCAATTGTTCCGAGACGGCAATCCCAAGGATCTCTGGCGGATCACGCATCTCGATCCGCGCATCCGCCCGGTCCAAGTCGCATATCATTGGGACCAGCAGGATGAATACGTTAGGGCCGTGCTCACTGCTGTGAACGAGTATCGCCTTGGTAGGCATCCGATCGTGGTTCTTCTTGACCCGTGCAACGGCATCGCCGAAAGGCGACACCCCAGAGGCGTCACTCGGCACTTGCGCATCAATTCCAAATCGGTCGCCGCGATCTGGGCTGGCCTTTGTCATGGCGATATATTGGTCATTTGGCAATGGCCACAGCCCGACCGAATCCCCGCTTACGACCCGGTTTCCTTGTTGAACCAGGCGATCCAGCAGGCCGGCCTTCTGCAACCGGGCGGCGGAATTAAGGTTCGCCGGTTCGGCCCCTTCGTAATGTTGGAGCTAATGAAGTAGCGGCTTGAAAGTGATGACGGGGAACGGACGGAAACGTCCTGTACCCCGTTCGTCGAGAGAATTGACGGTATGCGTCGCTTTAAGTTCCGCGACCCTTCATGGGCGATAACCGTCTATCCAGAAAATGGGGTGACAACATGGGGCCGGTCGTTTTTGCTCAGCTTAGGCCCTTCTGACCTCGGTGACATATCGAAGATTGGCATAGATCGTCGCTAGATCAAGGTCTGGGTTGCCGGTGATACGCCTTGGCGCGGCAGTCGTCGCCGAGACAGTACCGTCGTTAATTGGTGCCGCAAGATAGGTAGATGCCTTGCCATCGACCCAAGCCAAAGCCTCACGGAAGATTGCATCCGCCAAATAGAGTCGTTGCACGACTTTCGAGAATTGAAGCAATTGTTGCGGCGACGCAGTTGCCGCAGTGAATCTTGGAGAATCGCCATTTGCAACGACCTCGTGTACTCCCACATGGTCTTTAATCGAGTTCGCGACAAGCGATTCGAGAATTCCGCTGTTCAACTGAGAGGCATTAACCGGTATGAGAACCCGCGATTGAGCAGGCAACTCCGCGAGTTTGAACGCATCTTTGGCCCGCGTGTTGGGATCGTTGTAATGGCCGGGGTGCCCCTGAAATTCAAAAGCCAAACGAAAATCCTCGAATATGACATCAAGCTCAAGCTCTCCGGTATTTCCGGTCCTTGGATTGATCAAATAGAACGGCTTGGCACCGATTTCCTTTGGCATCTGCATGACCGTAAATGTGATGAATAGATCAAGATAACAATGAAGCAATGCCTCACCATGCGAAGTCGGTCCTCGGGGTGCGCCGAAACCGTCGTATCGGCTTGTCAATCTCGCATCCAATCCAGCAATGATGCTGCGGTTGATCATCCGCTTTTCGGAATCAAAAGAGTATGCGGGCAAGTGGAATCGCCGGATATCTTCCTGTAGGCCGAAAAGCAATCGTGCAAGATTGGCAATCTGTTTCAGCGCGTTCTGCGATCCTTCGGACTTTCGAGTAAAAGCTTGAAATTTGCTCGCGAAATTTGCGAATCGCTGGCGTAAACCCTCCGCATGGGGCGAAGTCGCCACGCTGTTCCCGGCCAGATATGCTACATGACTGGCTTTAACAGGACCGACAATTTTGTTTCGCTCAGCTCGATTCATCCGTTTTCGCTGAAACGAGAAATTGACTCGAATTCTCGCCGTGATGCAAGACGACGATCGGCCGATCCGCGTTACCTGAAACATAAGCGTCAGCGATTCCGGTCACTGGCCGAAAAGTTCAAATCCCGTCTCTTGACCGACGTAACCCCAGATTTTTGATCGATTTCTTAAGCGTTTGTCGAACTGCCAGTAATGCTGCAAGTGAGAAGCAGATAAGAAGATCGGAACGAAAGCTCGCCGAATCGAAATTCCGTCCCGTCAAGTCGGAGTGACGGGATTTGAACTCGAACGAAACAATACCATCAGTTTCCAAGATACGATGCCCGAGACTCGAAAATCGGGCAATCCGGCGGTTCGAAATCAAGGTGCCGTTGTCGTACTGCTCACATTGGATTTACATGGGCCGGAAAATCCAAGCCCGTGCGTGCTTCCATTTCCAATGAATTTCTCCGCGTCCTCTGCGTCTCGAGCGAAGCGGGCGGTGAATCATCCGGACTAGCGCGCCGGAAGATCGTCGGCCGGCAGGGACGACGGATTGGCCGATGAACGGCTGGCCAGTTCCTTCTTGAGTTGCGACGCGACGCGCTCGAACAATGTTGTCCAATCTCCAGGCGTTGGTTGGCGGAACAATCGCATGGAGGGATACCACATTGTATCGCTATGGTTCAGGAGCCAGCGCCAATCGGGAGAGAACGCGAGCAGTGTCCAAACCGGCCGGTTCAGGGCGCCGGCGAGGTGAACCACGGCCGTGTCCGCGGCGATCACCAAATCCAGGTTCATCAGCAGGGCGGCGGTGTCGGCGAAGTCGTGCAACTCGCTCGTGAAGTCGGTCAGTTCGAATCCGGCCTCTCTCCCGCTGCGGGCTTTGGTGCTGTCGCCTAATTGTAAACTGAAGAGTTGAACGCCAGGAATTGCTGCCAGCGGTGCAAAGGCCTTGGCATCGGTGGAGCGGTCGCAATCTCGCGCATGAATCGCGGCGCCGGCCCAGGCGATGCCGATTTTAAAAGACTTTTCGAAAGGGCGCAGCCGCTGTTGCCAGCGGCGCTGAAGGTTTTCATCCACGCGGAGATATGGAGTATCGCGCGGAGTTGACTCGGCGGTCAGGCCCAGCGCGCGCGGAAGACTGAGCAGGGGACATTGAACGTCAAAGGGCGGAAGCGGATCGCCGCGGCTGAGAGTGCGGGCGACGCCGGGAACATGCTGGAGAAGGCCGGACAATTCTCGAGGGCATTCCAGGTTGACGGTCGCACCGAGTGCGGCGACGAGCGGGGCGAGGCGGACGAATTGAATCGTGTCGCCAAAGCCCTGCTCGGCATACAGAAGAATCGTTTTGCCGGCGATGTCGAAGCCGTCCCATCTTGGCTGGCGAAAGAAGCGGCGTTGATCGGGGAATTTCAACCAGCGCCATTCGTATTCGAGCCATCCGCGATCGAAGTCGCCTTGCAAAAGATGAAGCAGCGCTCGGTTCCAATGCGCGTCGAAATGGTCCGGTTGGAAAAACAGGGTCTTTTCGTATGCCTTTGACGCTCCCTCGAGGTCCAGCTTCGCCAGCAGCGCGTTGCCGAGATTGTTGTACGCATCGGGGAAATCCGGGCGGATCGCCAATGCTTTGTCGTACGCGGCGAGTCCCTCGTCGATGCGGCCCTGAAGCACATAGGTGTGCCCCAGGTTGTTCAACGGCCCGGCACTTTCAGGAGCCAGTGAAACCGCTTTTTCGAAACAGGCCACGGCCTTGTCGAGATTGCCCTGGCGGGAGAAGGCAACTCCCAGGCCGTTGTGGGTGATCCATTCGCTCGGGAACTTTTCGGCGGCCTTACCGAACAGGGCGATGGCGTCGTCAATTTTGTTTTTGTTCAAAAACGTCTCGGCCCGGGCGCAAAGCGCCTTGGGATCCTCGGGATTCATTCCGAGAATTCGTTCATAACAGGCATCCGCTTCGGATGCGCGGCCAAGGCGGCGCAGGCTATCGGCCAAGTTTCCCCAGCAGACGGCAAAGTCGGGCTGGACGGCAACGGCGCGTTGAAAGCATTCGACGGATTCCTCAAGGCGGCCCATTTGCTTCATCGCCATGCCCAGTTGATTGAGCGCGCCGGAGTGATCCTTTTGAAGCGCCAGCGCCTTGTGGCACGCGGGGACGGCTTTCTCGGGCTCGCCGGTTTCGCAATAGGCCAGCGCGAGATTGGAATGAAAATCCGCTATGTTGGGATTGAGGGCAATCGCCCGGCTGATGTAATCGATCGCGGCTCGTTTGTTTCCCTGCTGGCTGAGCGCGACGCCGAGTAAGTGTAGTGCGGGGGGATGATTTGGATGCTGCTGAAGGATTTCACGATAGATGGCTTCCGCCTCCGCGAGGCGGCCCGCGGAATGTTCACGTAACGCGCGATCGATTTCCGTCTGGGACATAAAACAGTGGGTCTCATCGGCAGCAATTATTATTTAAATTTTCTCGACGATGGATTCTTCATTCTTACACTATTGCTTTGGCAAGTCCATTGTCAGGAACGGACTGGAACGGCCCACGGCCCCGGCATCGACAACTCATCGGCGGCCGCGAACCACAACTACGCCGTCGGCTATGCCGACTCGGCTGATCCGAGCAACCCCGCCGGGCTCTCCTCGAATCAGATCGAGATCAAATACACCCTGTACGGCGATACGAATCTCGACGGCACGGTGAACAGCATCGACTTCGGATTGTTGGCCGCGAACTTCGGCAAGTCGGCCAGCGGAACCACCGTAGCATTGCCGTCCATTGATTGGGCGGCTCTCGATGCCTTCGCTGCGGCCAACGGGTTGATGGCCGATGTGCCGGAGCCGACTTTCCTTTGCCTTTCAATGCTCGTCGGCTTCGGGATCCTTGCGCGGCGGCGAAAATAGTCAGCGCGGATTGCGACGATCCAGAAAAACCCGCTGCTTGCGCAGCTCACGGGAATCGCCGACGGACTGGATTTCCTTCAAGGTAGCGAGGCGAACGGTGGGGCAAACCTTTAATTCGCCGCGGAGTGTTTCGCGGATGGCTTCCTGCGCACCACCGGGATCGCCGCGCCAGGCGATGAGGATTTCGAGTTCGTCCGAGAGGGCGGTGGGTGCGGTGGCGATCATGATGTAATCGATGATCTGCTCGATTCCCTGCAGCGCTCGCTGGACGGCCGCGGGATAGACCATTGTGCCCTTGATCTTCATCGCCTGGTCTTTGCGGCCAAGAATCGGGCCGATGCGCGCCGTCCATAGGCCGCAGCCGCAGCGCTCGTGGGTCATGAATGTCATGTCGCCGGTGGCGAAGCGCACCAGCGGCATCGCCTCAACGCCGATGGTGGTGGCTACCAATTGGCCCTCGCGGCCGTCGGGAACGGGGCGGCCGTCTTCGTCCACGATCTCGATGTGAAGGAGTTGCGGGTGCAAATGGCCGCCCTTGCCGGCGGGGCACTCGCACAGCGAACAGGCCAACTCCGTGATTCCGTAAGTTGAAAAGACCTGCGCGTTCCACGCCCGCGAGATGTTCGCGCCCAGAGGGGCGAGTGTCCAATCCCGATGACGAACGGGCTCACCGATGCAGATCAGTTTTCGCACGGTCGAATCGGTCAGCGAAAATTGGGATTGCCGGGCGTATTCCGCGACGCGCTGGAGGAAAGAAGGAACCGACACGATGGCGGTGGGGCGCAGGCGCTGGGTCATGCTCAGGAGCATCGCCGGCGACCCGGCGCCGACGCGGATGGCGGTCACGCCGAGCTTGCGCAGACCCTCGAAATACGCCAGGCCCGCCATGAAGCATTTGTCGATCGTGACGGCCAGCACCACCACGTCACCGGGGGAGAGGCAGGCGCGGCGGAAACAGAGGTATTCATTGAGACCGAGGCGCCCGAGATCCGCGGCGGTGAGAGGATACAGCGACGGCACGCCGGTGGTGCCGCTGGTAGTGCAGAGATCGACGAATTTGTCCCGGCCGACGCACCAGAATTGCTCGTTGAATTCCGAAATTTCGCGCTTGGTTGTGATCGGGAGAGATTGCAGGTCCGCGGCGCCGCGAACTTCCGGCGCATTGGCCAACTTGCGCCGGTAAAAAGGGGAATGCCGGCGCGCGTAAGCGACGGTTGCGGCGACGCCTTGATCCGATATGGCATTGATTTGCCCGGGGGTCAAATCGAGTTCGATGTCGGCTGGTGCGCCCGAAGGTATCACGGGTTGAAATTTTATGGATAATTCTCGCCGACGCCATGAGCCGATTCATGTGGACAACCTTGATTGCGATAGCCGCAGTGGCGATCGCAGGAGGGATCATTCACGGCTGGCCGCGGTATTGGGTTTTCACGGGGATTTGGGTGGTCTATTTTGCCATCTGCGCCTGGGGTATGGGGTCCGTTCGGATGCAGTTTTATTGCCCGGCCATTTGCCGGGGAAAAATAGGTGGGATGCGGGTTGCCCTCACTTTCGACGACGGGCCCGATCCCGGCGCGACGCCACAGTTGTTGGACTTGCTGCAGCGCGAAAAAATCCCCGCGGTCTTTTTTTGCATTGGGAAAAATGTGGATGCCCATCCCGAGCTTGCGGCCCGGATCGTGGCGGAAGGACATCTGCTGGAGAACCACACGTATCGCCACCCGTGGTGGATCAGTTGCCTCACGTCGCGGGCCTTGACGGATGAGATGACGCGGACCCAGCGCGCGATTCAGCAGGCGGCCGGCGTAACGCCGCGATACCTGAGATCACCGGCAGGGCTGACCAATCCGCATTTTCCCCGCGCGCTGCGGCGGGCCGGCCTGACGCTGGTGGGGTGGGATGTGCGGCCGTTCGACACCGCCGGACGCATCCAGGACGCGATCGATCGGATTATTCGTGAAACTCGCGACGGCAGCATCGTCCTATTACATGACGGCGGCGTCCCGGCGCAGCAAATCCTGACGATCGTCAGCACGGCCATCACGGAACTGCGGGCGCGCGGGTTTGGGTTCGAGCGGTTGGATCGGTTGATTGATTGACGCAGAAGGTGATATCGCGTTTTGACGGAATGTCTCGAATCCTGCACGGAGGAATCGTTGGAACAGCCGATCCCCACAAATCGCGGAAAAACCGCGGAAAATTTCTTTTGGGTGATGCTGGGCATGATCTTTATCATGCCGAACAGATCCGCACCCGCCGCACGATTTATGGCATAAAAGGGCCGTAACATTTATGCCGCGGGGTGAATGGACGCGAAAAGCGCATTGAGCCCTTCGGCCATGGTCGGGTGCGCGAAAATGGCGTCGCGCAACGCGGTGAAGGGCAGCCCGGCAAGCATGGCGATTTGGACAACGCCCATCACTTCGCCCGCCTCCGGGCCGATCATCGTGAATCCCAGGATGCGATCATTTTTCGGATCGATCAGCGCTTTGATGAACCCGACGGTCTCATCGATCGTGCGTGTTCGAAGCACGGCGGCCGTCGGCAACTTCGCAATCCGGACGGCAAGACCGCTGCGCTTGGCGTCGTTTTCGGTGAGCCCGATGTGGGCGACCTGAGGATCGATGAATAGACAGGACGGAATAACCCGGTCACGTGTGGTGCGGCTCTTACCTGCGAGGTTGTCGCGGATAATTCGGAAATCATCCTGCGACACGTGCGTGAACTGCGGGCTGCCCGCGCACTCGCCAATCGCCCACACCTGCGGCGCGGTGGTTTCCAATCGTTCGTTCACCTTGAGATAGCCGCGCGAATCGGTCTGGACGCCCGCCAGTTCCAGGCCGATGCCGCCGGTATTCGGGGTGCGTCCGGCGGCGACCAAGATGTCGGTTCCTTCAATGATGGTTTCGCGCTCGGGCGTTCTTACTTGCAGGCGGACGCCCGCGCCGGAGCGCCCCTGCACAGCGATGATTTCGGCCGAGGTAATGATTTCAATTCCGTCCGCGGCCAAAATGCGGGATACATCCGAAACGACGTCCGCATCCTGGCCGGCAAGCAGTTGCGAATTGTGTTGGATTATCGTGACCCGGCTCCTGAATCGCCGGTAGGCCTGGGCAAATTCCAAACCGACGTAACCACCGCCGATCACGATCAAGTGTTGCGGCACATCATCCAGTTCCAGCATTTCGATATGCGTCAGGGGCCTTGCCTCCGCGAGGCCCGGCGTGTTCGGCAGGGCGGCGCGGGTGCCAAGATTGAGAAATACGCGCTCGCCGAGCAGCGTGCGGGTGCCCCCGTCGTTGAGTTGCACATGCAGGGTGCGGGGCGCGGTAAATGTCGCGCTTCCCATGATCAACTCGGCGCCGGTTGCCTTGTATCGGTCAAGATGGATCTTGATCAGGCCGTCCACCATCTCGCGCTTGCGCCTGAGGACCGCCGTCATGTCGATCGATACGGGTCCAGGATTTGCGCCGAATTGGGCCGCATGGTCAATGAGGCTTACGACTTTCGCGCTCCAGATTTCATTTTTGCTGGGCAGGCAATTCGTGTTCGGGCAAGCGCCGCCAATCCACTTCCGCTCCACAACGAAAGTCTGTTCACCGGCCTCGGCCAAGTGCCAAGCCAGATATTTTCCTCCCTCGCCGCTTCCAACGATCACGTTCTTAATTCGTTCGCAGGCCATCGAAAAATCCTTTTATGGAATCACATCGTGAGAACATTAAAGCCTGAATAGCATTGAGGTTGGCTGGAGTGGGCTTGCCGGTGGCCGAAACCTCCGCTTCGGCGCGGTTACTCGGCGGGGAAATCGATCGCGCCGATGGGCAGTTCGCCGGTGCGGTGGAGGTCCAGAACGCGCTGAATGTCCACATCCTGCCGGCGGTCGGCGTCGTTCATCGGAATGGTCTGGCGGATCGTCTGATGCAACTCACGGCTTCGGCGGTTGCAGCCTTCGCCGTTGCGCAGATCAACGCCCTGGCAAACGGCGAGCTGCACGATGGCAAGCACCGTTTCCGTCAACTCGGCGATCCTCAGAGCGTCGCGGGCGGCGATGGTGCCCATGCTCACCTTGTCCTGATTGTGCGATTCGGTGCTCCGGCTGAAAACGCTGGCGGGCATGGTCAGTTTCAACGCCTCGGCCGTCAGGGCCGATGCCGTGATCTGCATCGCCTTGAAGCCGTGATGGCTCACCTGGTCGGCGCCGCGGCGGGCGACGAGATCGGCGGGAAGGCCATTGTTGGTGTGCGGGTTGCACATGAGGACCATTTGCCGATCGACGAGATCGGCGACGTTGGCCACTGCGACTTTGAGCATGTCCATCGCCATGCAGGGATGTCCGCCGTAGAAATTGCCGCCGTGCAGGACATCGCCCGTGGCGGGGTCGAGCAACGGGTTGTCGTTGGAGCTGTTGATTTCAATTTCGATCAGGCTGGCGGCGAACGTGAGGCAATCCAGAAGGACGCCGATCACGTGCGGGGCGCAGCGGATGGAATAATGATCCTGAATCCGGCCGTCGTGCTTTGAGCCGTTGTTCCGGGCGTATTCGATGTCATCGGCAATCCAGCGGGCGCAGGCGAACTGGCCGGGATGAGGCTTGGCGAGGAAAATCCGCTGATCGAAATGCCCGCGATTGCTGCGGAGAACATCGCTGGCCATGGCGGTAATTGATGCGGCCCAGCGCGCGATTCGGCGGGCGCGTTCATACGCGATACATGCCAGCCCGGTCATGACGCTGGTGCCGTTCATTAGCGCCAGGCTTTCCTTGGGATGCAGCTTGATCGGCTTGAGGCGGGCCGCCGAGAGAGCCTGGGCCGCGGGGATGATCTGGCCGTTGCACAGAACCTCGCGTTCGCCGATCAGAGTGGCGGCGATATAGGACAGGGGCGTGAGGTCGCCGCTGGCGCCGACCGATCCCTCGGCCGGAATTTGCGGAAGGATTTTCTGGTTGATCAGATCACAGATCCGCTCCAGGAGCATGGGCCGGACGCCGGATCGTCCCTGTGCCAGACTGGCGAGGCGTACGACCATGACGGCGACGGTTTCGGTTTCGTCGAGCATCCGGCCGGTGCCGCAGCCGTGAAACCGGACGAGGTTCGTTGCCATCTCGCAGGTAAGAGCGGCCGGCACGGGCGTTTCGCATGAGGCTCCAAAACCGGTGTTGACGCCGTAGACGACTTCGCCGCTTTCGATTAGCCGATCGAGCAGTTCGACGCTTCGGTTCAGCTTTTGGCGGAAAGCGGGGGAGTCGTCCAGCGTGATCTTGGCCGAGCCGGTCGCGATCGCCAGCACGTCTTCAATCCCGACTTTGGCCGGACCGATAGTGACAACCGGTTTGGCGGCGGCGGCGGAAGCTTTTTTTGCCCGGATGTTGTAGACGTTCGCCTCGATCAACGCGGAAGGATAATAATTGGATACGTCCGGCAATGCCAGTGGTGACCTATTGATTGACAAAAGAAACCGCCAATCGGCCGGCGGCGTCGCCCGTGGCCAGGCAAATGCCGCTGGCGCGGGTAGAAGCGGCGGCAGTGGAAGTGGCTGACAGACAACAGCCTGCTGCGAACAGGTTTTCAACAGCAGCGCAGCGAAGGGCATCCGGCGGAATGTCATAGTGCTGGCCGACCGGCGGATAGGCGTAGGTCGGGCCTTGCGACATATCCCATTTTTCGATCGGCCACCAGCCGTGGACGGCCTCAGAGCCGTATTGGCGCGCCTGTAGAATGTCCTGTTCGGTGATGACGTACCTGCCATGCAAGCGCAAGCCGTCGCGAGGCAAAATTCGCGGGGATTTTTCGACAATCCTGGCGACGGCAAAGCCGGGGATTTCCTGTTTCAGATGCTGGACAACGCGTTCTGCGAATAATTCTGCCTCTTCGGGAGTCAATTCTTGGGGATTGACCGCCAGCTTGCAAACGCCTTCGCCCCGACCGGGGCCGGGATAAAATGCGGTGAACCGGGCGGTTGGGGGCAGGAGGCCGATGTCTACGGCCCGCGCGAGAAAATAGGGGGTTTGCAGCCGCAGCATTTCCGGATCCCCCGCCAAACCCGCTAGGCGCACGGCAAAGCCGCCAAGCATCCGCGCCGAGACATCCTCCGGCGGCAGGAATGTATCGTCGCCGGCGAGGCGCAGCACATGGCCGCCCCCAGTGCAATCAATCACGGCTCCGACAGTAATCCAGCGATTCGCGGGATGTTCGACCTGAATCGCCGTCAGTTGCGAGCCTTCGCGCCGCACGTTCGTGACGCGGCAATCCAATTGAACGTCGATCTTCGCCTCGCTGCACAGGTCCGACAGTGCCGTTTCCCAAGTGGAGGCAGGGAATTCGAGTACCCAGGCTTTGCCGAATTGGCGTGGGCGAACCTCCGTTGGCTCTTTGCCAAGCATTTTCTCCACGATGTTTCGCTGGGCTGAATCGTTGAGCGTATCCAGCGCGGTTTGTGGGGCGTGGGAATAGAGGCCGCACATGCATCGGTGCATGGCGGCGGTGACGGAACCGCCGAAGCGGTGGGTGGCGTCGATCAGCAGAACATCCGCCGAAGCGCTCGCTGCTGCGGCGGCGCAGACGCCCGAAGGGCCGGCGCCGATAACCGCAACGTCGTAGTCATCTCGCCTAGCCGGGCTCATTGGGGTCGTAGGTGATATCGACCACGCTGTACCCAGACGTATATTGGCTGTCATTGCCGAACGTGATGATTCCCACTCCTTTGTAATGGGCCGCTATGCGGTTTTCGTCGCTACCACTGAAATGATACGGAATCCATGCCTTGCCGGTCATATACCTGTCGACCCGAGTCGGCTGGCCGATGGCGGCGTACACCTCATCCCGTTCCTCGCCCATCTTCACCTTGGCGAAGATGCTGTCGGGCGGAATGGGCAGCGCCGTGGGCTGCGTGGCCGGCGTGTTTGATGCCGTATCGGACGAGCCGGAGTGGCAGCCGGCGAAAAAGCTCGCAAGACAGATGATGGCGATCGATCCGAGCAAACGTGTTCTCATAGAGGCGTCCTCTTGAAAGAGATGGAACAAACATATATCAGCGCAAAACCGAGCAGGCAAGGGCGGAGTTAATGCCGCCGAAAGCAAAACTGTTCTTCAGGAACGTGGTGAACTTGTGAGGCGTCTTCTCGCGGACGTGCCCGATGCCCGAACATGCGGGGTCCACCTCCTGGAGATTGTGCGTGGGATAAATCACGCCGGAATTCATCATCTCGATCGTGGCGGCCAACTCGATGGGGCCGGAGCCGCCGAGCGTGTGTCCCATGTTTCCCTTGAGGCTGCTGACGGGAATGCCCGGCCCGAAGACAGCGCCGATCGCCGTTGCTTCGGCGACATCGCCCTGCGTCGTGCCCGTGGCGTGAGCGCTGATGTACCCGACATCCCGCGGCGACAGATGGGCTTCATCCAGCGCCGTGCGCATGCACATCGTCATCGACGTGTGATCGGATTGGCTGACGTGTATTCCGTTGCTGCACGTGTGATATCCGATCACCTCCGCCAACACTTTTGCGCCGCGACGAACGGCGTGCTCGTACTCCTCCACGACGATGACGCCCGCACCGTCGCCGCACACCAGCCCGTCGCGTTTCACATCGAAGGGCCGCGGCGTTTGCGAGGGAGACGCGTTGAATTTGCTGGAAGCGGCATAGAGAATGTCGAACGATCCGACGACGGTTTCGTGCAATTCCTCGGCTCCGCCGCAGAGCATGACATCCTGCCGGCCGAGACGAATCTGGTCATACGCCGCGCCCACGGCCTGCAATCCCGACGCGCACGCCGCCGATGTGGCGGAAACGACGCCTTTGACGCTCAGATATTGTGCGACGTTGAGGGCAACGGTGTGCGAGATGCAGCGGAAGAATTCGGACGCGCCGAGCATTTCGTACTCGCTGCCGGAGAAAAGGGTCTGGTACGTTTGCGTGAGCGAGATGGAACTTCCGGTGGTGGAACCCATGATGCAACCGAAGCGGGGATTGTTGGGAATGCCGGCCGGATCAATTCCCGCTTGCTTGAGCGCTTGCATCGACGCCTGGACGGCGAAAATGCTCATGGGGCTCATGGTGCGGCGAAGGGAGCGCGGAATGGCCTTGGGATCGCGAAGCTCGACGGGCGCGCCGACCTGGCAGCGCAATTTGCCGAAACGGTTCCACTCCGGCGGCATGGCGCGAGTGGCGCACGCGCCCGCGTCAAGCGCCTGCATCATCTCCTCCACCGAATACCCGATGGGGGTGACCACGCCGTACCCGGTAATTACCGCGCGCTTGAGCAGCATAATTTTCCAGACAGATATTCTCTGAATACTTCGCGGCCCAAAATCCCCCGGCAGACGAAGAAGGCCGATGTCATCGACCCGATCACGCCCGGCAACAGTGCGCTTTGGCCGGCGGCATAAAGATTCGAGATCGGCAGTCTTCCCGAGAGGTTGAGTTGCCCGATCTTCTGGCGGATTCCATACGCGCTGCCGTCGGGATTGTGCAGGTAATCCCGGTAAGTGAGGCTCGAAGCGGAATCGATCACCCGCATGTCCCGGCACTCGGGGATATGCTCGCGGATTCGTCCGACGACGGATTCCGTGCGTTGTCGTTTGTATTCGTAATATTCCGGCGGACGCCGTTTCAATTTGCTCGGAGCCCAGTGCTTGATCGATTCCGGAAAGGCGACTTCCAATGCGGTGACGGTGTTGACCGGCCCATGCGATCCGCGCTCGCGGCTTCGCAACACCATCATCGCTCCGTCTACCGGTTCGTCCGAATTGCGCGTCAGCATCGTGTTAAGATCCGTATCCGGCAAAATCGAAGCCAGCGTCACGGCGCCCTGCTCCTTCATTTCATCCAGCGATCCATAGACCGTGAAGAACGAGTTGGACGACTCGAAATCCGTCACCCGATCCTTAAACGCCTTGGAAAGATGTTCCTGCGGAAGAACCGACAGGATGCTCTGCGGATGCATGGTGAAGATGCAGGAGTTGGCGGTTACTTCGGTCCCGTCCGTCAGGATGAAGCGGCCGACCCGGCGGTTCTGTATGTCGGTGCACTGCCGAATCGAGCAGCGGGTGCGGATGTCGATTCCGTCGTTCTTCAGCACGTCCACCAAGGCATCGACGAAGGCATCGCCGCCGTCCTCCACGCGGGCCAGGGACTCCTGCAATCCGAAACACACCCGGCAATGCGTGGCGAAAGAGGCGTCGCTGGGCCGGGTGCCGTAGCACATGCACAGTCCGCCGAGGATGGTTTGCAGGATCCGGTCCGGAACGTACTCGTCCATGACCTCCTGCAGGCTGATGCGGTCTTCCTCGATCGGAGGCGGGAATTCATCGAAGCCGGAGACGGACAACGTCGGCGTTGCGTCGATCACGGTCTGGAAGCGCGTGCAATATCGGTCGATTCCATCGGCGAATCGAGGGAAATCGCGTTTGAGTTTTTCGCGGACGACGTTGATTCCGCACGGCACGACGTAGGTGAGGCCGATCGCCGGAAACACCATGCGATGGCACGCATCGCGCGGGAAGTAAACGGGTCGAATCTGCTCGCGAACCCCGAGCAGCGAGAGCATCACATCCAGCACGCCGGTGCCTTCGTCGTTAAACCCGCCGGTGAAATGGAATCCCACGTCGTAGGGGATGCCCTCGACGCGAAATCGCGCCAGTGAGCCGCCGAGGATCGACGCTTTCTCCAGCAGCAGCACACGTTTTCCGTGTTGCGAGAGGATTCGCGACGCGGTAAGCCCGGTGATTCCGCTTCCGACGACGATGCAATCGTAGTTCTTCATGTTCTCATCTCACGCAGAGGCGCAAAGGCGCAGAGGAAATAAAATTTTGAGCCTTGCGATTTCGCGCGATCTATTCGTCTAGTCCGGTTACGATTCTAAAAATTCCGTCCTTCATCAATTCCGACCCGAAGTTGAGCAAAAGACCTAGCTTCTTGTTCGCCAGGCGCAAATAGGTGAGCAGTTGCTTTTTATGTACGGGCAAGATCGATTCCACCGATTTGAGTTCAATGATGACCAGATCCGCAACGACCATATCGGCTCGAAAGCCAATTTCGAACCTTTCATTCTGCCATATCACCGGTACCGGTACTTCTAGTTCAACCATGAGACCTCGATTACGCAATTCATAGGCCATGACATGAAGGTACACCGACTCCAGCAAGCCCGGTCCCAGGGCGCGGTGAACGCCCAGAGCAGTATCCACAATGATCACTGAGACTTCGTTGTGTTCCATTTCCATTTCTTAACTCTGCGCCTTAGCGCCTCTGCGTGAGATTGGAATTTTGTCTAAGTCGCCAGCCCGCCGTTGATGCCGATCACCTGGCCATGAATGTACATGGCCGGTTCGCGGCAGAGAAATTCGATGACCGACGCGACGTCCTCCACCTGCCCGATGCGCCCGAGCGGAATCATCGGCAGCAATTGCTCCTTGGGGAGGTTGGCCGTCATGTCCGTTTCGATCAAGCCGGGCGCGACGACGTTCACATAGATGTGCCGCTTGCCGACCTCGCGCGCCAGGGCTTTGCACGCGCCAATCAAGCCCGCCTTGGCGGCCGAGTAATTGACCTGGCCTGCCTGACCGACCTGTCCGGACACGGACGCCACGGCCACGATTCGTCCGCGCCGGGCGCGGAGCATGGAAAAGAGCACTGAATTCATGACGTTGTAAAAACCGTCGAGGTCCGTACGGATGACGGCGCTCCATTCCTCCGGCTTCATCCAGACCAGCAGGTTATCCCGGGTGATTCCGGCGTTATAAACGATGATATACGGCGCGACCGTCTCGGCACGGTCGCGCAATGCTTTTTCGGTCGCATTGTGGTCGCTGACGTCGAAGCAAAGCAATTCGCATCGCCGTCCGAGCATTTCGATTTGCCGCTGGGTATCGCGGGCCTGTTCGTGATTGCTGCGGTAGGTGAGCCAGATATCACAGCCGGAGCGAGCCAGCCTGATGGCGACGGCCTTGCCGATTCCGCGGCTTCCGCCGACGACCAGAGCGATGGTGGGGATATCTTCTGACAAGGCGCCCTTCCAGACTCGATTTCGCCGGCAATCCCAAACTAATGCCGGGGAGTATACACGTCGGCATCCCTTCATCAACCCGGCCGGAGTTCGCAGAAGCGAAAGTTTTACTGGAAGGAATCAACTACTTTCACGCCCGACTGCGGGAAACGATCCGATTCGGCGGGTTTAGCGCATTGCCAAGCGGGCTGCGAAAATCAATAATCAGCGCCGAGGCGGGTCGTCCGGGTTTGGATGGCCCCCGTCAGTGCATGAGCATGCCAGCGATCCACATTACCGTCGTCCTTACCTGCGCCGTTCTGGTGTTGCTGATTGTCAAAGCATTCCTGGCCCCGCGATTGCTGCGTGCGTGGCTTGGAGTGAAACGGAACGACGGCGGCCCAACCGTTTGGCAAGACCGCGTCGAACTCCGTTACCAGGATTTGGATACGGGGCTTTGGATGTTCGCCCGGTATAAGCTGCGGCTCGATGCGATGTTCCGCGAGTTGCCGGGGTTCGTCAAAGATATTCCGACCATTCGCACGGCGCTGGATCTCGGATGCGGCCGCGGCGTCGCCGGGTGTTCGCTTCTGGAGTGGTATCCGGAGTTGACGCTTTACGGGATTGAGCCGAACCCCAAATGGGTTCGCGCCGCCGCTGCCGCGTTCGGAGAGCGGGGACGCGTGTTCCAGGCCGGTGCGCCCGACTTTGAGGTGCCGGCGCTTCCCGATCGTCTGGATGCGGTGTTCGCGCTGGACATGATCCATTTCCTGAACGATTCCGAGTTGGACCTGACGCTGCGGCGGATTCGCACCAGGCTGGACGAGGGAGCCCATTTCATCCTCCGGGCGCCGATGGCTCCCGAAGGGTCCGGATCGCTCCTGTGGGATCTGGACAAAATCACCCGCAAGCTCAACGGCACATACGCGTGTTTCCGAACGCCGGAAGGAATTTCGCAAGCCATCACCCGAGCGGGTTTTCGAATCATCCATATTCAGATGTCGGGGGCCAATCGAGAACTGTGCTGGTTCATCGCCACTGCGTCGTCGGAGAACGGGAAACCGCTGGACCCGGCGCATTCAACCGAAGAGCCAGCGCAGGAGAATCATGCAGGCCATCACGAGCCCGATGCCGACGTGAATCCAAATCAGGGTGCGCAGGTGCCGGCTGCTGAATTCATTCCATCGCTGTAACCGGTAGAGGCCGCCGACGAGCCGGCGGGCGCGGTCAATTCCGCGCAGATTGTTGTTGTCGGTGGACGATGCGCTTTGAAACGCGAAGGCGGGATAGCAGGCGTAACAATGCTGGCCGGCCATGTTGCTGAGCAGATCGTCGTATGCAACCTCCCGCCAGTGCTGCTCGACCAGTTTCTCCGCAAAAGGCCGGTTCACGACATACGCGTGGGCCGTGCAACGATAGCGCACGCGCAGCACCGATTCGAAACTCGTTTTCTGCGAGGACCAGACAAAACATCCGAAGAAAAATATCTGCCAGTCGGCGTTCGACTTCATGAAGCGAATCGCCCTGGCGAGGACCCGGGTCGAAAACCGGCGAAAGATGACGTCGTCCTCGAAGATCAGAATGTTCTGTGCCCCCGCGGCGAGCCCGGCGCGGAGACAGGCGATGTGGGATTCGAAAATCCCCTGTTCGCTGTTGGTCGGATGGCCATCGACGAGGACGAACTGAACGCGACCATTCAAACCGATGCGATCAAATCCCTGCTGGGCGCTTTGCCGGCGATCGGAGCGTTGGGTGAGAGAAATGCAGTAGATTTGGTCGATATGACCCCAGAGCGCCGCTGGCGAGTCGCAGGTCTGGGCGTGTGTCTCCAGGATGGAAGACATTGTTCACCTGGCGTCCCCAGCCTTGAGGGCTTGTAAGGATCACGGTAGTCTTGCGGCAAGATAACCTTGAACGAACTGGCACACAAGATTGGACTTCGACTGGCGCGCATCGAATTTGTGCGGAGCGCCATTCACGACCGAGCGGACCTGGAGCCGTTCAAAAGGCGGCCGACCTTTCGGATTCTACTCGGCGTGTTCCTGATCGGCTTCAGCTTCCTGGCGTGCTGGCCCGCTATCAGCGCCCTCGGGGGCATCGCCATTCATCTCCGCATGCCGATGCTCGCGGTCGTGGGCGGGCCGATTCTTTACGGTTTGTCGCACGTATGGTTTCTGCTGGGTATGGCCTTGTCCGGAGCGGATTATAGCCGCATCTTCCTACGCTGGGCTGCCCGCGTCGGCGTGGAAAAGCTCCTGAGCAACGGCGCCAGCGACCAGACGCCGGAATCGTAGTCGGTTATCCCGTGCTGTCGTTGCCGTCGGCTGCTCCAAAAATCGTATAAAGTGTAGAGCCGCCAGCGATAATCCCCACCCATTGTTCGATGCAATTGGCGAACTGCTGGGCGCACGGCTCATCGTCTCGGACGTGTCGGCCCATCCCGTCGCCCCAACCCTCTGCTCGGGATAATGGGGCGAGGGAGGAAACGGGATCTCGGAATTCGGCCGCATTCTATATATGATCCGTACTATGAAAGAACGGATTCGTGTTGGAGTAATCGGTTGCGGAGCGATCAGTGGACGGTATTTGCAGACGAGCCGGGGCTTCCCGGTCATCGAAATAGCGGCGTGCGCGGATTTGAATCGGCAGGCCGCGGAGAAGAAGGCGGCGGAATTCGCCGTGCCGAGGGTCCTGGAGGTCGATGAACTGCTGGCGGACAAGTCGATCGACCTCGTCCTGAATCTGACGGTGCCCAAAGCGCACGCGCCGCTGTCGCTGGCCGCCCTGAAGGCCGGCAAGCACGTTTACGTGGAAAAGCCGTTGGCGGTCACACGGGCCGATGGACAGGCGATTCTGAATGAAGCGAAGAATCGAAATCTCCTGGTCGGCTGCGCCCCGGACACGTTCCTCGGCTGGGGACTTCAGACCGCACGCAAGGCGATCGACGACGGATTGATCGGCAATCCGGTCGCTTTCACCGCGTTCATGATGTGCCCCGGTCACGAGCATTGGCATCCCAGCCCCGAGTTTTACTACCAGGCCGGCGGGGGACCGATGCTGGACATGGGTCCGTATTACCTCACCGCTCTGCTGAATTGTCTGGGGCCGGTGAAACGCCTGAGCGGCTTGGCATCGGTGGCGATTCCCGAGCGTACCATCAGCAGCGAGCCGAACCGGGGCAAAAAGGTGTCCGTGGAAACTCCGGACCACATCACCGGCAGCATTGAATTCGAGCAGGGCGCGGTGGGGACCATTGTGACGAGCTTCGCGACCCGATTCGCGCCGTACGATGGCAAGACGCCGATCACCATTTTCGGGACTGGTGGAACGCTGCTGGTTCCGGACCCCAACGGGTTTGGCGGCCCAGTGAGGCTGCGGAAAAATGTGGACGCGGATTTCAATGAGTTGCCGGCGGTGTTTGCGCATCAGTATGAACGTTCCGTCGGCGTCGCGGACATGGCCTATGCAATCCAGAAACGAAGGCCCGTCCGCGCCAGCGGCGAGCAGGCGTTTGCCGTGCTCGATCTGATGCTGGGATTTCTGGATTCATCGCGCGACGGCAAGGAGTATCGGCCGGTTTCGAAATATACGCGGCCCGCGCCGCTGCCCACGAAGACGGGCTTTGGCGTGTTGGACGAATGAGAGCCGCGACTCGGCTAACGAGGCGTACCAGATGCACGCGCCTCGCGGTCCAGATTTTCCAGTAACCCTGCTATCGTCATCTGCAAAACCGGATGAACCGCTTCGGGAGCGATTTCGGCGAGCGGCTGAAGAACGAATCGCCGTTCGTGCATCAGCGGGTGAGGGACCACCAATTCCTGACTGCTGATGATCTGATCGCCGTAGAGTAAAAGGTCCATATCGATGGGCCGCGGCTCCCAGCGCTGCCGCCGAACCCGGCCCAGCTTTCGCTCGATCCCCAACAGACAATGCAACAAAGCATGCGAGCCGAGATTGGTTTTCAATTCCGCGGCGGCGTTGAGGAACGGCGGCGAATCAGGCGGCCCGCCGACCGCCGGATTTTCCAGCAATGTCGAAACGCGGACGACGGAGATGCCGTCCGTGCGCTTCAATTGGGCCAGTGCGGCATGAATATTGTGCCGACGATCGCCAAGATTCGCGCCCAAGGCGATGTATGCCGCCACCTCGGCCTGGTTCCGCATCCCCTTAGCCTACCCGGATTGCGGAAATTGGGGGAGAGCGAACCGCGATGCCCCATAATGTCCCAAATGCCCCCGACTTTCGCGATTGCGCCGGGACTTCCCTGTAAGCGATCGCTGAGGCTTCGGAATTGACGGGCGAAGCGGCATGAAAAAGCGTGCTCCTCTATTAATATGGCGCGGAGGTGAAAGTTTTGGGCGGGTTTTTGGCGCTGTCGGCTTTTTTTTTCGCCTTTCGACTGCGCGAAGGGCGAAGACTTGAAGAAGACCAACTCAAGAATTCCGTTGCCCAGCATCGGGTCGGTGCGGCCCGCGGCCGGCGGCTTGACTCCCAGCCATCAACCGATAGATTGAATTGAGTAATCGCGGGGCCATAGTGAAATGGGATCACGCCACCATGGCATGGTGGAATTTGGGGTTCAAATCCCCATGGCTCCAATGAGCGGGACGATTTTTTCGTCCCGAAGCAAATTGAAGGGTTTTCGCAGGGAAATATCGAGTTTTTCAGAGTTCGATAGGACCGATTCGCACATGATCTCCAGAATCGTGCGTTTGGCGCGGTAGTCCGCCGTAACCCACCTTTCTTTCAAGCTTTGAGAAAGTTCGAAAGCTTTGATGGCTAACGCGGCGAGTTCCTCGCCGTCCATGTCGGTGGTTTCCAGTTGCAGGCGGATTGCTGACTGCCGCTCATGCAATTCGCGGTGTTTGGCCGCATATTCTTCCTGTCCAATCTCGCCGTCCACTCGCAGTTCCAGCAACGTGCTGAGCTTCGCGCTCACCTGATCGTGTTGCCGCTGCAACTCTTTGCGATGGTCCTGATTCTGGTCCTGGCCCACGCGGGCACGAGCCTTGATCACGTCAACAAACCACTGGCGGATTTCAGGCTCTTCGATGCGAATCTGATCGAACAGAGACAGGAACTGCCGGTCAATCTCCGATTCCTTCCAATGAATGACCGGATGTCCTTCGGTGAGGTAATGCGTGCAGCGGTAATATGTGTACTCTCGCACCGTCCCGTCCGGGGATTTCTTTACCTTGGTTTCGCCGGTGATGACGTGGCCGCAGTGACCACATTTAATCAAGCCGCCGGCGAATGTAATCTCACGGTCGCGGCAGATCCTGAATTCGGTGCCGAACTTGTCTTGCACAGCCTGGAAGGTCTGCCGGTCCACCAGCGGCTCGAATTTTCCGGGGTGCCACAAGCCCTGATACCAGACTTCGCCGATGTAAATGCGGTTGTGCAGAATGCGATGCAGCGTGGATTTCGTGAACTTGGGACTGCGGTCGGTGTAGATGATGCCTTGCCGGGCCAGGGTATCGATCAGTGTTTCGATGGTGAGCGGCTGGAAGGCGAACAACTCGAAGATGCGTTTGACCTTCACGGCGTCGATCGGGTCATGTTCGACGATGCTACGGCCATTCACCCGGACCAGGCGGATGCCGTACTGCCGACCCAGGGGTAGGCCGTTCTCGACTCTTCGCTTGTGACCGGCACGGATGTCGGTTGCCTGCTGGTCGGTTTGGTAGCTGGCGAAAACGGCGCTCATCCGCCGTTGCATCCGACCGGCGGGCGTTTCCGCTGTCGGCTGATCGGGGAAGAACAGCGGCACGCCCATTTCTTCGGAGAGTTGTTCGAGGTCGGCCCAATCGCGGATATTGCGGGCGGCACGGTCCACCTTCACGAACAGCATCCCCGCCAGTCGGCGATGCTGCTTTTTCACAAAGGCGGTGAACTCGCGGAACGTCTGCCGCTCCTCGCGTTTGCTGGCGGTTTCGGCGATCTTGAACAGCTTAATGACGCAACCGCCGAGGCGAGTGGCGAAGTCATTGAGCCGCTGCTCCTGATCTTCAAGACTGAATCCTTCCTTTTTCTGGCGGGCCGAGGAAACGCGTGCCCAGGCAACAAATTGCTTGCTCATCTTTTATCTCCGAGAGAGTAGATCCATCAGCGTACTGACGCGAAGAATTATAGCCAAGGCCTCCTCTGTACTAATCGCAATTCCACCTCTTTTTCCCCAGATTTCTTGCGTCCTTTGCAGAAGCGAAGAAGTCACCCAGGAGGGCGTGCCCGGCGGCAAACCCTCTGCGCGGGTCCGCGCGTTGGGATGAGGGTCCGGATGGGCAACTGCACACTTCATTTTCTGGACCGAAAAAATATTCCGAAAAAACTTTGCCGGCGTGAAAACCGCTCCGGCAACTATTCCCGTTCAATTTCAGGATCATCCCGACCCGGCTCGTCGCGGCCGATACTGGACGGCTGCCGGCCGTCCTCTAAGGACCGGTCCTTCACTTCGGGGGATTCGGCCTCTTTCGAGACCTCGTATCCGCCTCGCAATGGATACATTGGTTGAGCCACGTTCGAGTCGTGGTAAAGCACGCCGCCCAGCTCCCGGCGTCCGCGGTCGAGCATTTCTTTCACGAATTCTTCACCAATCTTGCGTGCCATATTCTGCTCCTTTCGTAAGAATCTATTTCCACTCACACGGCGACTTATCGCCGTTGCAGTTTGTGGGCGTCCTCCATAGCCATCGTCTGTTCGATAATCGCGTCATTCATGTCCATGGAGCGTGTCCAGTTCCCGCGATGCTCAATGCCAACCCTGATCCCCAAGCTAATGGCGGCGGTGATGACGAAGGCACCGAGCGGGTGATTGAAATGGTGGATACCGCAGCCAACAATCAACGCTATGAACGGCTCCAGTCTTTTGATCGCGACCTCGCTCCAACGGGGCAGCAACCACATGGCATAAGGCGTGCCGTTGTAGCGGGAATGCATTTGTTCGCCGCGCCAATGGCGAACCGTGGCGATGATCTGTGCGGTAATGCTCAGTGGAATAACGGCGATGGTGAAACAGGTCAGAGGCCGGACGTTTTCGCCTGGATGAAAGGCTACGAATAAGAGCATCAGCAGCACTGCCCCACCGGCCCTGGGGCCTACCGACCGCACGCCGAACGTCCTTACGTTATGCAGCACCAGCTCAAGTGGAAGCCCCGCCATGTGGCACAGGATAAGCGGCCAATTCACAGCTTGTCCTGGCCCCTTTGCGTTGTTTGGCTGTTTCCGATTCATAGGAATTCCTTGCCGGTGCATTCCCACCGGCTACTTCTGGCGGAACGTGACCGGACGCCATTGCCGGCCGGTGGCCTTGAACGTCATGCCATCGAAAAACACAATGGCATCCACAAGAAACTTGTTCTGAGGACCCCCGGTTCGAAGCGCAGTAAACACCGACGGCTCGACCTCAAACTGCATTTGTTCGCTGACGCCTGCGCTTGAATTCACAGGGCCGCCGCCGGCCATACTCGTGAAGATATCATTCGCCTGATAATTAAGATTGGCATTTACCATGAAGCGGGGGCGGCGTCCGATCGTTTCGGCGCCAAACGTGTTCGTTTCCGAATCGCCATTGGAATGGAACACCTTGAACTTGAGATTCCCGAACAGGCTCTTTGCCTTGGCCTTGCCCGCCTCTTCTCCCCCCAGAACCGCATAGAAATTATTTACATTTTGCGAGAGCATGACCGTCGCCGCACGAAAGCTGCGACATACGCTTTGAAAAGCGTAATCGTTTTCGATCAGGACAAGCTGAGCTTCATCCTGCCAGAGAAACACAGGACGCGGGCTATTCTGAATGGTCCGTCGCGCGATCGCCTTTTGAAAGGGGTACTTCCAGAGGATTTGCGCGAAGCGCCCGATATCCCCGTATTCGAGGACTGGCAGATCGACCACGATAATCCGGCCCCGCTCGGTGGCAGTGGGATCGATGTTGGTTTCACCGCCGAAGAGCGTGCGCAACAAACCGCGACGCAACGGGTCGGCGGCCGTGGTGAACGTCGCAACGATGGACTTTTGTGTCTTGTCGGGGAACTCGATCCATTCCTCAAAGAAGTAGTCCTTAAGGTCGTTATACTCTTCTTCTTGTTCGGGCGTCTTTGGCTTCTTCTGCCCCTCGGCAAGACACTCAACACAGAATGAGTTTTCCCTCCATTCTTCGGAATTTAGATATGCCTTCGTTTTCGGCATGGAGGTAATAAAGCGATAAAGGGCCGGTATCGTTACGTGTCCCGTGCCCCAGCCGACAGCCTCAATCGCGTTTCGCGTCAACTGCTTTTTTGCGTCATTGAAGAACTTTTCATTGTCACCACCGCCGCTCTTCTTGCGGGCGTCCGGATTGCAAGCGTGCTCCATCGTTTCAATCAGATTTAGGAGATTCTCTGTCAGCCCTGCGCCATCGCCCGCTCTGTTCCTCTCAAAGTCCACCGGATTGAAGCGCCATTTCTCCTTGGGATTGAAAATCACCAGATCATCAAGCCGGCCGGTCTGCCGACAATATTCTTCCCACTGCTGTCGCTCGTCTGGCTTCGCGCAAAGCACCAGACCGCCGAAGCCGGCATTCAGATATGACAGCGCTAACGTGCGCCCGCTGCCTGAGCTTTTGCCGCTGCCGGTCGCGCCGAGTATGAGTGTGCCCTCAACAGCATGCCCGATGGTCATCTGATCGCCATCGGAAACTGTTAGCAGCGGCGTCAAGAGGGACCACGGCTCAGTAGGCTCGTAACTCGCGTTCCGTTTCGATTTTGACCAAGGCCAAAGTGACTTCAACATGATGCAAATCCTCTTAAAGCACCTTCGTCAAGCCGTTCGCTTGGCATCATCAGCAAGGATGGTCACAAGCGTCGCAAGGGAATGCCCTTTGGCACGTGACGTGCGAGCGCGAGTGAGGAGTTCTTCCATTGCCGCGATAAACGTTTCCAGCGTTAACTCTGGGCCGGACACTGTCACCAGCCGCCCGCCACGCAGCTTGGCGGTCACGCGGGATTTCTTCGACTCCTGTACCTGATTCACCGGGCGCCTGATTGTTTTGACCCTGCCGGCCAGGGCATCGCGGGTGAGCGTGCCACCGGCAATCTGGGCAGCGAGTTCCGAGCGAAGCCGCGGATCTTCAACGCGCGCCAGTTCATATCCGGCCCCAGCACTGATCAGCCCCGCGTCAATCTGCTGGCGGATCGGCTCCGACAGTTGCAACAGGCTCAACGATTTGGTGACCGCCGCAGGCTTCATGCCGACCCGCTTGGCCACATCCGATGCAGTTAAGCCGCTGGCTTTCATCAATTGGTCAAGGCCCGCCGACTGTTCAAGCGGGCGGAGCGCTTCCCTTTGCAAATTCTCGATCAGACGGGTCTCAATACCTTCCGCTTCCGTCCGAGGCTTGTCCCGGACGACCGCCGGGATTAGCTCCAACCCCGCCAGTTCCGCAGCCATCCAGCGGCGCTGACCCCAGAGACCCTGGTAACCGTCGCCATCCCGGATGACTCCGATCGGTTCCAGAATTCCATGCACGCGGATCGTTGCCGCCAATTCCGCAAGCTCGGCCCCTCCAAAATGCTTTCGTTCCTGCACGGGCCAGGTGATTTTCTTGCGCGAAATTTGTTCAATGCGGTAATCCGACATGACGCACCTCATTGCTCATGAGCCGTGATCAAAACAGCGCGCGTCCATCACGCGCTCTACTCTCTCATTGCATCCGAGGGCGAAAATATTTCACTTGATGTTCTGAAATGATTGCCTGCATAGACCGCTCTGGGGGCGGTGGGCGGCGAAGCCGCCCCGTGGCTGTGCGGACAATGATTCGCTTTGCTTTTAGAAATAAACGGATGGCGTGAAATAATCTGCCGCCCAACGACAAGTATCTCTTAGAAGAGAATGACGGCCCGCGATGAACGGGCATCGGAATTGAATTCAGAAAAACCCTAAACGGAGATACCCATGTTCCAACAATCAAAACCCCAAGACATTCAAACCGTCACCGCTGCGACCCCCGCGGAGACATCCAGCACACGCGGCTTTGCCGCAGCGTTTGGCCTCGATCCTCGCGTCGCTTTGCTCACAGTTGTTGTTGACGCAATGTTATTCGGAGGGGATGCCATCACGCTCGGCGCACTTATTCCCATCGGAATCGCCGTCGGAGCGATATTGGGCCTCATCGTCTATAAAATTCAAATTAAGTGGCATGGTGACGATCATGATTCCGCGCTTATAAAATCCTTGATCGTGGCATTACTCACGTCCATCCCTGCACCGCTGGGGGCACTGTTTGCCATTCCGACTGGCCTGCTGGGGATCGTTGAGTCGCTCCGTCGCCGTAAGAAATAGGTGCAACGTTTGCGTCAATTCTTCTTCAAAACCTGATAAATCTCACCATCATTCCGTTTGCCGAAGGCGAGTACCGTGACGCTGCGATCGTCGAAGCGGTAGATGACGCGGTACTCGCCCACCGCAATCCGCAGATACGCACTTCCAGAAAGAGGACGTGAATAGTAAGGAAGCGGATCTTTCAGCAGATCAAATATCGCACTCACCACTTGACGGTATTGTTTCGCCGGAAGCTCAGACAGTTCTTTGACAACCGTCTTATCCAGACCCAGGCTCCTCATTCGGCTCGCTTAAGCCCGTCGGTCAAAATCCGCATCGCCTCATCGTGTCCGATCCATTGGCCGCGTTTCTCCGCACCTTCGGCACGGGCGATCCAGTATGCGTCTTCCAGGCGCTGAAAATGATCAAACTGATCTGCCGACAGCATGACGGCGGTAAGTTTTCCGGATTTGCGGATACCGATCGGCTCTTCGCGAGCGAGATCGAGAAATTCCCCAAACCGATTTTTGACATCGGTTGCATTCACTTCACGCATGGCCTTCCCCATTAGCTATTTCAGCCAGAATAGCGCGATTGGACGTTTCGCGCAACCGAAATCGAATAGCGATAAATAACATCCTTTGTTTACCACTACGTTCATCCGGTGCAACCTAACGCAAAACGGTTGCGCTAACTGCCAAAGTGTGCTACCTATTGCCAAAGGGGGAAGCTCTATGGCAACGACACAAGGCATAAAACTCGACGACGCAACCCGCGCACGGCTCAAGGAACTTGGAAAGCTGAAACAGCGCTCACCTCACTGGCTCATGAAAACCGCAATCGAACGATTTCTTGAGCAAGAGGAACGTTACGAACGGGAGAAGCGCGAAGACATGGAGCGCTGGCAGCAATACCAGTTAACTGGCCGTGCGGTGCCGCATGGTGAGGCCGCGAAGTGGCTCAATGACCTGGCCGACGGCAAGTCAGCACCGTGTCCGAAGTAGTCTGGCTTCCCCAGGCACTTGTGGACGTGAAACGACTTCACGACTTCATCAAGCCAAACAATCCCGAGGCGGCATCGCGTGCAGCCCGCGTCATCCTTACGGGCGCCGATCGGCTTCAGGCCGCGCCACATTCGGGGCGGCCGATGGGTGATGACACCCCACACCGCGAATTGTTTCTTCCCTTTGGCGGCGGCGCTTATGTGCTGCGCTACGTTCTCGAACACCCGGACCGCGTCGTCATCGTCCGCGTCTGGCACGATCGGGAAGACCGAATGCAACCGACCTCACCATTTAGGGAGTAGCTTATGGACACCTGCTCAAACCAGTTGACAGTCATCGAGCCTCGTGTCTCTGCCGTCATCGAAATCTCCGACGCACTGCCCACTCTCTTCGGTGAACCAGATTCCCCCGCTTACCTGGCATGGGATGACTATTTCCGGGGAATGATCGAAAACGATTACACGCGGCTCGCATACGAGCGGGCAACGCGGAGATTCTTCGCGTGGCTTCCAGCTCACATTCAGCTCAAGAAAATTACCCCTGGCATGATCGGCCGGTATCTGAGCGATATGGCCAAGTACAGCATCCCCACCCGCAAGCTCCACATGGCAGCGCTGCGGAAATTTTTCGACGTTTTGGTTCAGCGCCACATTATGAATGTGAACCCGGCCGACTCCGTTCGCGGCCCGCGTCAGCAGGTGATGGAAGGACGCACGCCGGAAATCACGATTGAGCAAGCTCGCAAGGTGATCGCTTCCATTCGCGTGCAAGATCAAGACGCCAAAGGCAACTTGGTTCCACGGGTCGTGGGCCTGCGCGACCGCGCCATCGTCGGGGTCATGTTCTATACCGGTGCCCGTGCCGGTGCCATCGCGAAGCTGACCATGAAGAACATCCGAGGTGACGGTGTTCAGCAATCGCTTCGATTCGAGGAAAAGGGGAACAAGTCACGCGAAATTCCCGTGCGTAATGATCTGTGGCAGTGGCTATCAGAATACATCGACGCCGCCCCCGTGGATGATCCAACCCTTCCGCTATTCAGGACGACAATCGGAAAGACCCGCGTGCTGACGCGCATCGCCATGAGCAACATCGACATTTGCCGGATGGTAAAACGCCGCGTAGCCGATGCAGGACTGCCGGCGGATATTTCACCGCACTCATTCCGTGTCGCAACGATAACGGACTTATTGAAGCACGGAGCGCCGTTGGAAGACGTGCAGTACCTTGCTGGCCATGCTGATCCCCGGACGACGCGGCTCTACGACAGAAGACAGCGTCGTGTCACTCGCAATCTCGTGGAGCGAATCTCGAATCTGACCGACGAGAGCTATTCGGAATTGGATGCGTGATAAACCGGATTATCACGCATTGCGCAAGGGCTTTCTGCGCGTGATGCAAAATAGCCGCAATGACGCGATTTCAAGCAATCCGGCTGGACCAGCGACCTGAATTCGCTTGACTTCGCCGGCAGACCGTGAATCGGCCGGCACCGGGAAGATGCAAATTATCTTGGAAGATTCAGTGCAGATTACCCTAGAAGATTTCAAAGGTGAATCGTCACCACTGCCGAACAGGAGCGATACCATCAGATGGATATCTGATTCACGACGTTCGCTGCCCGTTTGCGAACTGTCTCCATCGATACACTGAAAAACTTCGTGAACTCACTGTTGAGCACTCCGGGTACGCCGCAGGCTTGGCGGTCTAGGTTGGCGACCGCGTAGATCATCCCCGCCGCCCACCCTTCGGGTTTTCCCGCGAGCGGCTTTTCAACGGTTGCCAGGAAACGCAATGCTTTCTCGGCGCGCTTCTCCAGCGCGCGGTTCGGGTAGCTGGCGAAGAACCGACCCAACTCCTCCCGGCAAGCAAGGAGAACATTTTCGTTAGATAACTTGATCGTCGATTCCATTGTAGCAATCTACACTACATTCCATTGCAAGCCAGTTTTTTTTGCGCACTCCAACAGATTGTCATCCAGAAAGGACGCAGGTTTCGCCTGCAGCGATGAACTCCGCCGTAGCAGTCAGGTCGCGCTCATTGGTCGCATCAAGCGCTGCGCGGGTAAGCTCCAATAGCCGATCCAGCGAACCGACGGGCAAAACTCAAAGATTCACAACACCGGGCCGTCATCGCGACCTGTTTCTCTAAAGCCTTGAGACAGGGGTTCGATGCGCACTGGAGCTTGACAAAGTTCCAAATCCGGAAGTTCATAGCATGTATACGGGGCTGTGCGCCGCCCAATAGCGTTGAGCCGATAACGCCGAATGACCCGGTCACCGCTACGTTTCGTATCAAATGCTAACATCGCCGGAGCATTGTTTCGCGGCGAAACCAACGCAAGACCCAGATGTCGCGCCATGCGATTGACTGATGTTGCCAACTCCGACCAATCTTCGTCCGTCACCTGTGGCTGGGCGCGCGCAAATTCATTGAGCGTCGGTTCAAACCGCTTCGCGAGTTCCACGTAAAATGCCTTCCGAATGTCTTGCAGAGCCCTATACCTTTCGTTGACGGCCACGGGCAGTCCGTCGAACATCGACTCAATGGCTCGTTGCTTCTGCGGAGTGATGTGGTCGGGCAGATCAGCTTTTCCCGTCACGGCTTGACGGACTTCGGATCGGAAGCCTCCCCCTCCATGCCAGTAGCTTGACTGTGCATGTGACAAGCCACTTCAAAGGCCTCTCGGATTGCAGACAGGGCGGAGAATCTTGCATTCATTTCGCTGGGCAACTCATGAAATAGTGAAGGCGGCACCCGCATGTTCGCCAATTTCGCAGAATTGTTATCATCCATGGTAAAGACCTAATGGCCCCTTTTATTGTCTGTCGTCTTACCTAAGGCCGTTGACAGTTTGCCATAGAATTATCCGAAGCGCAACTAATCTGCTGTGGACTGCGTCGGATTAGGCGGGTATTCGGCAAACGTGAGCGGCGGCTGCGTGGAAACCGGACGCACCGTGAACGAGACCGTGTGTCGCGCAGTCCACGGGTCCCAGCCATACTACGCATCCTTTTGATCGCCCGACTAAGGCGGACGCCGCGCACCGCTTTTGACGGGCACAAAGAACGTGTAGAGCCGATAGCCTCCCTCGCGGCAAGACGTTCACTTTCAGGAAGCTGGGCGATCCACCCCCGTGTAAGCTCAACCAAGTCGCGCTGTTCGGCGGTGAAGGCAGGGTCATGGAACGACACTTCGGCGCGATCGAGATCGAATCCATCGGTCACAGCAGCCGAAGACTTGCCACGCAAAGTGCGCCAATGCGTATAGGCCAATATTCTAGCCAGAAACGTGCCTTTCGATGCTTTTTGGGCATCGTAACTCAAGTCAGGGCGATACTTGATCATCGTGAGGCAAAACTCTTGGCAGGTTTCCTCCAACGCGTCAGAATCCGCCGTTTTCAGCACCCCGCGCGCCCACGTCGGGATGCGCCGCGCCACATTGTTGACCCATTGTTGCGGATCAATTTCCCGAACGCCCCCCTCAGAAACAAGTTCTGGACAGATCACTTCGTGCGGCCACGCGTTGGGGCCGAAGCAGGAATTGATCGCGTCATGACGATTGTTATTGATTCTCAACATACCAAGCTCCTTTTGTCGGCCGGTCGGCATTCGAATCGGGTGTGCAACATTGACACCCAAACTCTCGCGGAGGCCGTCTCATGCTGGAGAGACTAAAGCGCTGCTTTTGCTCGGCTTCGACGGGGACATGGCGGGGTATCGGCGGGACTTCGGCGGCCGTCGCGCGGCCCGATGAATTTAACAGTGAATTTACTCGAAGCGGGGTTTTACGCGTTCCTGAAAACTTCGACCGCCATGAAAACCGCCGCGGTCCGGATTAAGCAGCGATTGGATGCGTTTTGGCAAGCGATTCACCACATTTCTTACATAATCCTGATACTTTTTCCGATTCTTGTACTCGTTGCCTTCCGGAGGTGAGAGAAGATCATTAAATTTCAATTTTTGTCCCGGCTCCCCCCGCATCAATTTCTCTAATACGCCCATTGCCTCCGGATCGATGTCCCAAATTGGCTCGCCATTGAGATAAACGCGCCCCTTGAACAAGAGAAGATCCTCGGCCCCCGCTGGTAAATTCATGGGGCGCCGTATGACCGTGCCCCCGACTATCGGTGAATTCGCACGGCTTGAACTCTCTTTTGCCAATGTCCCGCTTGTATCTGCCGTCAGCATTTGTTTTATTTCTGGCGGCACGGCGACCGAATCGGCCGCCAGTTCCATCTCCTCGCGTCGCTTGACCTGAAAAATGATTCCGTCCCGCCCGTTTGGATCGTTCGGCTCTTTGCCCCAGGTGCTCAAGATCGCCACCTCCAACCCCGCATCGGCAATCCGGAACGCCAGTTCTATGTTGTCTTCGCTTAAAGCCAATCGTACGGCCTCAAACTGCTGTCGAAGCGGAATCTTCGTCGCTGCGTCCATCATCGCGATCCCAAATTGCCATTCGACAAAAGCGTTCTTCGGGTCATTTGCGGCCTGGAGTAGCTTCCTCACGCAATCCAATGCCGAGGCTTCAGGCACCCGACCGGCCGCGCGGATAACCGCGTAGCCGAGTTGCCATTGGATATCGGCGTTCTTCGAATCGCATGCGCCCTGGAGCCACTCTTTCACACAATCCAAAGCGGAATCTTCGGGTACCCGTCCGGCTCCCTCCCTAATCGCGTATTCGAGTTGTTTCTTAATATTCGCGATCTTCGGGTCCCGTGAAGCCCGGAGCCACTCCCTAACGCAATCGAACGCCGAAGCTTCAGGCACACGTTGCGCTGCGCCCTCGATCGCGCTGCCAAGTTGCTCTTGGATATCGGCATTCTGCGGGTCCCGTGCAGTCTGGAGCCACCTCCCCAAGCAATCCAACGCGGAACCTTTAGGCACCCGTCGGGCTACAATCTTAACCGCGCCGGTGAGCCGCTCTTTGATATCGCCGTTCTTTGGATCGCGTGAGGCTTGGAGCAACTCCGTTACACAATTCAACACAGCACTTTCAGGTATACGTTCCGCCGCGCGCTGAATCGCCCAGCCGAGTCGCTCTTGGATATCCACGTTCTTGGGCTCGCGGGCGACCTGGAGCAACTCCCTCACACAATCCAACACAGCACTTTCAGGCACACGTTCCGCCGCGTGGTCGATCGCCCAGCCGAGTTGCTCTCGGATATCCACGTTCTTAGGCTTGCGGGTGGCCCGGAGCAACTCCCTTACAAAATCCAACGCGGAATTCATAGGTACCCGCTTGGCCGCGCCGCCAATCGCCCAAGTGAGTTGGTTTTTGATATCGGCGTTCGCAGGGTCGAGTGAGTCCTGGAGCCATTTCCTCGTACAATCCAACGCCAAAGCTTCAGGCAGCCGTTGGACCGCGCCCGCAATTGCATCGGTGAGTTGGATTTTGATATCGGCGTTCGTAGGATCGAGTGCGGCCCCGAGCCACTCGCACACGCAATCCAACGCCGAGGTTTCAGGCACACGTTCCGCTGCGAATTTGATCGCGTAGCCAAGTTCCTCTTGGAAATCAGCGTTCTTCGGGTCGCGTACGGCCTGCAGCAACTCCCTCACGGAATCCAACGCCAAAGCCTCGGGCACCCCGCTGGCCGCGCTGCAAAAAGCGGAGCGGAGCCGATTTTGGCCACCGGCATTCTTTGGATCGCGCGCGGCCGGAAGCACCCTCTTCGCGCAATCCCAAGCCGAAGCTCCAGGTGCACTTGCAGCCACACGATTGATCTTGTATCTGAGTTTCTCTTTGACAGTATCGTTTACCGCATGGGCAAGGGCGGATAAGTGTTCCTCAACCAATCGAGTAAACGCTAATGGACAAAGCGATCGAGTAACCGACCGCAAGCGACCTGACCGATTCCAAACGCGGGTTCGCTGTACGAGTTGTACCACCGTCGAGCAGATCCTCGCTAAAGCGGAATCATCGGCTTTGAGCCCTTGATTGAGGTTAATCAGACGCAGCGCGGTCACGCAAAAGGGCCGAAGCAAGTCGTCTGAGCAATGTGCTTGGGCCGCCTCTGTGCTGTTGGTAGGAGACTGCGCGAGTAAGTCTGTGTTGCTGACGTCGGTGAGCCACTGAGTTAAGGCACGTGCGACTTGCGCCTGTACAGCATCGCCGGAATTCCAAAGGGCGTCGAAACAATGGTCCAGCGCATCGTGCTTCGTGGGTTGCCAGACCCACTTTCGGAACACATCGAGCGAGGCGATGCGGGGACCGGACCGGCCGTCTTTGCGAAACGCCTGGGCCAGTTCCCAGCCGACGAGGTGTTCAACGACTGGAATCTGATTGACGTATATCTCATGGTCGCCGGACCTGCTGGGAATCCGCTCAATGATGCCCGCTCGACGAACGACGCTGCCGAGCCGCCGGCGCTCCTTGTCTGTCAAGCCCGTAAGCTTGGACCAAGGCACACGATTGCCGAATCCAGCCAGTGCGAGTTGCATGCATACGCGCGCGAAAAGATCGTGCAAGATATCTATTTTTTTCTTGCGATTAGCATCGGCCTTTCCGTCGTCGGCACAATCCTCTTCAGCTTTTACAATGCCGCGGCGTTCCAGGTAATCGACGAAAAGTTCGTGCATCAGATCGCCCAGCGTCGCGGGAACTTGGCCCCGAGCAATGCAATTGCACCAGGTGCTCAGGTACAAGGGTTGCGGCAGCAGCCGGCGGATCGCGGCCGGAGCAGTTTCAAGGTCGCTTAAGGGCAGCACGCGCTTGACGGTGATATATTCTCGAACTTCCGCTTCCGTCAGCGGGTCAATCGTGCGGTGAAACTTCGTTTCGACGGGAATCTGCATAATGTCCACACCGGGGCGCGAAGTCACGAAGCACGAGCATCCTCCCAACAGGTCTGGCCTTCTGAATGCTTGCCGGAGCTGCTCACAAAAGATTCCGCGATACGCAAATTCATCAAAACCATCGAATAGCGGCACAAGAACGCCCGCTTTCGCCAAGAACGAGATATGTTCTGGCTGAAGCACGGGGGATTCGTCGCCGGCGAAGAGCTTGCGCTCCGCCTCATCGAGCAGTCGCTTAATTCCGATCTCGTTCTTTTTTAGACCGTTGAAATCACGAAGTCTCACTAATAGAGGGATGCGAACGCCATCCGATAGCGAATGGGCGGAAATCGCTGGCTTGGCATCGTCGATCATCTGGCGAGCGAACGATTCAAGCATCACGGATTTGCCAGTCCCGACGCGAGCCAGTAGCAGATAGGACCGCTTGTTCCGAACAATATCGGCAAGGATATCCTTCTGCGAAATCGGCATGTGCGGCAATGACGGAGAATCTGGGTCGGCAAGAGGCCCTTGTCCAGAAGACTGTTTATCCACCGCGCGGGGTTTGTCCTCGACAGCGCGTTGGAGCGTGCGAAGCATAAGCGTATCGCAAGCGTCGGCGGCATTGGGATGAAAGGCCTTGGGAACCGAGAGCGCACCGACGGTTTGGAGCAGCCGGGCGAGCTTTTTTTGATATTCCTGCAGCCGGTCAAACAGATCGCCCGGCATCTTAGGTGCCTTTTTGCGAGACGGCATGCACGAATCATAACGATGTTTCTGCCGCACTTAAAAATAATGATCGGGGTCTGCTGTCTGCCCGGCGTCGGCTTTAACCTGCTCGTTCAATCTCGCCCGCGTGTTGTTGGACCGCTTTGGATGAACCGGGGAAATAAATACGCACTGGTGAAATATTTCGCCGCGAGAATGCAATAGATAGTAGAGAGCCAGACCCCGTAGACGGCTGGCGCAATACAGGAGCAGGTTATGAAAATTGTAACGCGGCAGTTGCGGACGGGATTTACGGGCATCGAAATACTTTTGGTGCTGATCATTTTCGTGGTCATCCTTTCCCTTCTGGCAAACCGGGCCACTCCAAACGCCCCCAATGGCCAGCGGTCCGCGGCAGCCAATCAAGTTTCCGCAACCGCGCAGGCGGTGAAGGACACTGCCCAAGCTGCCAGAGCAGTGAATCAACTGGTGGGAGAGACTGACGGTGACCCATCAGCGGCAGTTGCACCGACTGCGGATGCACCAGGCGTCGATCCAGCGCCTGGCTTAGACGATGGCTTGGACTCGATCTTCGACGACTTCTTCGACGGTCTCTAGATATTGAGATCTGACCGCCTTCCGCCACGGTCACGGAATCGGTGAAGAATTGCGCAGACCCGGCCGCTGCCACGAAAAGAGTTGGCGAAGAGCAGTAGATGTTGGATGCGGACGAATCGCATAGCCGACCGCCGATCCAATTGGTGACAAACCAGACTTTAACGAAAGGACTTGTATGTGCGAGAAGAACGATAACCCGAAACCTGATGCGTCCAACGAACCGGGATCGGTCGCCGGTCCTGTCTGCGTGGTTGCGGTAGTCGGGTTCGTGTTGGGACGATAGCAGGTGGCCCCGTGCTCGGAATTGCGTTTGCGGCGATAGGGGCCATTGAGGCTGCCGTGTGCGCGGCCACGAGCAAGGGTGGCGACTCAAATGGCGACAGCTAATGCACCTGCTTGTGGTCAGAGGTCGAGATCGGAACGAGAACAACCGGCCCATCCGGCGAATGGTGAACGACCGGCCCTCAAGGGCGAGCGCTCGTTACAGTCCAGTTCTGGCGATCGCAGCGAGTGAAAGCAACGAAATAATCCGCCGCGCAGCCGCAATGTATAGTAGGCGTCTGGCCGGCCACCACGCGTGGCCGCACCAAATACCCCTGCAAAAACAGCGGATTGGCTGGCCTCGCACGCTCTTACATCATTGCATTTGTGCTAAATGGAACGCTTTGACGTTAACGAATTGAGCATCAATTTCAGCCGTTTTGTGGTATTATTACAAATGCTTCGCATCATTCAAAACACCTCTGCTTCGGGTGCGAAAAGTTACTACACCTCGCCGAGCACGGCGGACTACTACACAGAAGGCCAGGAGCTTGTCGGCGTCTGGCACGGAAAGGGTGCGGCATGGCTCGGCTTGTCCGGCACCATCGACAAAGAGGCATGGGACGCATTATGCGACAACCGCCACCCGGAAACTGGTGAGTCGCTGACTCCACGACGCAAGCAGGAACGCCGCGTCGGCTACGATTTTAATTTCCATGTTCCCAAAAGCGTTTCGCTGCTTTACGGCCTCACACAAGACAATCGTATCCTTGAGGCGTTCCGCAACTCCGTCGATGAGACGATGCGGGATATGGAATCGGAAGTGAAAACGCGGGTACGCACGGGCGGCAAGAACGAAGATCGTGTATCGGGCAACCTGATATTTGGAGAATTCATTCACACCACTGCAAGGCCGATCAATGGAATTCCCGACCCACATCTGCACGCCCACTGTTTCGTATTCAATGCGACCTTCGATGACAAAGAGAATCGCTGGAAGGCGGCCCAGGTAGGCGATATCAAGCGTGACGCTTCTTACTTCGAGGCGGTATTTCACAGCCGCATGGCGCGGCGTATGCAGGAGCTAGGCCTGCCCGTAGATCGGACGCGGAAGGGCTGGGAAATCGACGGGATTTCAAAGACATCGCTCGATAAGTTCTCGCGGCGGACGGCGCTCATCGAAAAAAAGGCGAAGGAACAAGGAATCACCGCAGACGCCGAGAAATCCGAACTCGGCGCCAGGACGCGGGAGCGCAAGCAAAAGCATCTGTCCATGGACGATTTGCGCAAGGAGTGGCGTTCCCGGCTTTCGGATGATGAGCGATCCGGCTTGATGCGAATCGCTGAACGCGTAGGCGACACACCCATTCCCGAAAACGTGCGCGGGGCCAAGGAAGCCGCCTTGCTCGCGACCGATCATTGTTTCGAGCGCAAGTCGGTTGTCGCGGAGCGGGAACTGCTCGCGCAGGCTTTGAAGCGGTCCGTCGGGCTGGCATCGCCGCAAACCACGGAACAGGCCGTCCGCGAACAGAAACTCATCACGGCCGAGCGTGACGGACGCCGGCTTGTCACCACCAGCGAGGTGTTGAGCGAAGAACAACGGATGACCGACTTTGCGCGGCGGGGCCGAGGGGCGTGCTCACGATTGGGCGCGGAGTCGCACGAGTTCCGGGAACAGAAACTCAATGACGGCCAGCGGCGGGCCGTGCTGCATGTGCTTAATTCACCGGATCACGTGATCGTGATACGCGGTGCCGCCGGTGTGGGCAAGACAACGGCCATGCGTGAAGCCGTCGATGCCATTGAGGCCAACGGCAAGCAGGTTTTTACCTTTGCCCCATCGGCCGACGCCAGCCGCGGGGTGCTCCGCGACCAGGAAGGGTTCCGCGGTGCCGATACCGTTGCTCGATTGCTCATAGACGAGAAGCTGCAGGAACAGGTCAGAGGCAATGTCCTATGGATCGATGAAGCCGGATTGCTCGGGACACGGGCGATGGCCCGCGTCTTCGATTTAGCCGAAAAACTTGACGCCCGCGTGATTTTATCCGGCGATCGCCGCCAGCACGGTTCCGTCGAGCGTGGCGCTGCATTGCGGCTGCTGGAGACCGAAGCCGGCCTCGTGCCTGCTGAGATTCGCAGTATCCAGCGCCAAAGAGGAGCCTACAGGCAAGCCGTCCAGGCCCTAAGCGAAGGGCGCGTGCAAGACGGCTTCCATCAACTGGATGAATTAGGCTGGGTGCGTGAGGTGGCGGAAGCCGACAGGTACAAGACGCTGGCGACTGATTATGTGGCGGCGGTTTCAGCCGGCAAGTCGGCGCTCGTGGTAAGTCCGACGCATATAGAGGGCGAGCAGATCACCGATGAGATTCGCTCGGAACTGCAACGCGACGGCAAACTCGCCAAGCAGCAGCGCCAATTCGGCGTTCTGACGAATGCGAATCTGACACTGGCCCAGCGGCAGGAGGCCGTCAATTATTGCCCTGGCGAAGTGCTGGTGTTTCACCAAAACGCCAAAGGATATACCAAAGGCCACCGGATAATTGTCGGCGACTCACCGCTTCCGCTCGATCAGGCAGCCAGTTTTCAAGTCTTTCATCAAGGCGCCATGCCGCTTGCGGCCGGCGACGTGCTGCGCGTCACGCGCAACGGCAAAACCGCCGATGGTGAGCATCGTTTGAATAACGGAGCGATATACAGGATCAGGGGATTCACAGACTCCGGTGACATTCGACTGGCCAATGGCTGGACGATTTCCAGGGAATTCGGTCACATCGCCTATGGTTACGTGGTCACCAGCCATGCCAGCCAGGGCAAAACGGTAGACCGGGTTTTCATCGGCCAATCGTCCATTTCCGACCCGGCAGCGTCGCGGGAGCAGTTCTACGTTTCCGTATCAAGGGGCCGGGAACAGGCGACGATTTACACGGACGACAAGCGCGCATTGCGTGAGGCGGTGGACCGAAGCGACGACCGGATGACGGCGACGGAAATGGTCTGGGACCGCGATCAGCGCGAACGGATCGCCGCACTGCGGCCAATGGAACCGCAGGCGGAAGTCGCGCGACAACGGACTCGCGCACGCGAGATGACGTATGAGCGATGAGATTATTCGCAAATATCTGAGCCGCAATGGCGGCGGACCGCCCACGGACCCCGACCCGGAATCCGATTCCGATGGCACCGAGGATGTCGGCGGCGCGTTCGGCTGGGTCAGGGGCGTGCGAGATCGCGCCATCAGTCTTGAATTGCGCAAGAAAGACGGCACTATTCTGGCGATCAATTATAGCTGGATCGAGCGGTTCGAGTTCGAGCCGTCGGAAGGCATCACGTTGTACGCCGGTGGCAAAAAACTCACCATCAAAGGCCGCAATCTTAACGCCGAAACTCGCCCGCTGATACGCTTGTTTTCAGGCCTGTGCCGACACCGCGTCCCTTGGGTGGTCGAGGCCGATCTCGCCGCTCAACTGAAGGCCGGACCGGCTGCAACAGTCATTGATCAGATCGTGTGGTGATCACCTGGCGCCACCAGGGCAAGCGCCGTGCCCGCGACGCGATCCTTCTCTATGGCACATCCCGGTGCGGGCGCTTGGAACGACTTGCCGGTCGATTTCGGTCGTCCTCCAGCGCATTCACACGCAGCCTGCCCGCTGCATTATCCCGGCCTGTGGTAATGCCGCACTGTTTCCCCGCCAGCCCCGCGTCAGGGACCTATGGCCGCGGCGGTTGAGAGGGCTTTTCGCCCCGCGGGATGCAATGCCTTGCGCCGTCGGATTTTTCGCCTTCGGCCCTGTGCAGGCTGGTAGCCCAGGAAAAATCGGTCCGTCACGTCGTCTTTGCTTCCCCGCGCCCGTGGCGTTGCCTTCGGCACCTATGCCACTCGCTCGCAGCCGCCAGTCCGTTCCCCGGTCGTCGCTCCTTATCACGTTTGGGTGTCCGTCACGCTAAGTGAACGGACAAACCACAAACGCTCACGAAAGGAGCACTGTCATGGCTAAGAAACAGTCCAGCAAAGTTCAACCGGCCGAGGAAATCCGAATCGGCAGCGTCAAAGCCGCGATCTGGCGGAACGATCGCGAAAACGGAGTCTTCTTCAACGTTACGTTCCAGCGTCTCTACCGCACCGACGAAGGCCAGTGGCAAAGCACCATGAGCTTCGGCCCCGGCGATTTGCTCGTCCTGGCCAAGGTCGCCGACGCCGCGCACACCCGGCTGCTGCAACTGACGGCAGCCGAACGCAAGCAGGAGCGGCGACCGCCGGCGGCGGCTTAAATCGCCAATCCAATTGAATCCTTTGAGGCCCAGCCGGTCACCGTTCCCCGGTTGGGCCTTTTCCTTTCGTGGAGTCAGTGCGAGAGCGATGTTAGCCCGCTTGCCGCCGGTGGAGAAATTCATTCGGTGCTCTCATCCGTTCCCTTCCCCGTTTTTCAGGAGGCCCCGTCACACGGCCTTCTTTAACGGGCACGCTAAAGCCGACGGCCGGGCCGGGCAATCGGAAAATCGGTTCCCCCTGACACACGTGTCGGTCTCCCCCAATTTTCGCGACTTGCCCGGTGCGCTGCGCCCCGGACTTGCTCGGCTTTGTTTCACGTGCCGTAAAGGCCGCAATGACGCGGTCCACAAACTTAAAACGAAGGAGAACGACCATGAGCACTACCGAAAAGACTGAATCCACCGCTTCCAACCTCCCCAGCCACATCGCCTACACCATTCGCGACCGCGAAGGACAGAAGGCCATCTTCACCCGGCTTGGTGCCGCTTGGCCCCACAAGGATGGCAACGGATTCAACATCCAGATCGAAACCGTGCCGCTCGACGGACGCATCACGCTCCGCGTCGCGTCGGAAAAGAAGGAGTAATTCGGTTCATCAACCGGGCGGGCTTCACGGCCCGCCCATTCATCCAGAAAGGAATCTCGACATGAAAAAATCATCCTCTAAATCCACCGCCACTGTTTTGCCCATGCCCTTCGATGACTACGAAGTCCACGGCGTCAAGGAATATGACGAAGCCGGCCGCCCGTATTGCGAACAGGTCGCCGATGAGGAGGCCGACTTCTGGAGCCTCTACGGCCACATCCCCGGTGAGGGCTTGGACTGTATCGGCGACTTCAAGACGCGCGAGCACGCCGAACAAATCTATGCCCGGATCACCGGGCGCAGCTATCGGAGGGTCCAATGAGCACCGATACAACTGACGCCACCTGCGACATCGCCTTGGCCGCAACCATCATTTCGCTCAGGCACACGCTCGCCAGAGCAATGGGCGATGCCACCACCGCATGCGACCAGTGCGCTAGACGACAGGCTACAGCTCCCCCGTTGGCGGCCTCGTCCGGAAATACCGACTCGGGTCCGACATTCTGGAATACCGACCTCGGGCTGATCACCGCCGTCGGAATTCCACTGGTGTTGATCCTTGGGATCGCCATCGGCTGGGCCTCGTGGTCCGCGCACTCGCGGCAGCAGGTTGCGCGTCACATATCGGATATACAGCAGGAAGCGGCTCAATTGCTTACGGCGGGCGATGCGAGTGGTGCGTCACAAAAGTATGCCAGCGTGCTTAAGTACATGGACAGCAACGACGTTACAGACGACGATACGCGGAACGAAGTGCTGGAGGAGAAGGCGCACGCGGATGCTAAAGTCGCGCAAATCGCCGCCGCCGACGCTGCAAAGCAGATTGCACAGCATGTCTCGGAGATGCGCCAGGAAGCGGCCCGATTGCTTACGGCGGGCGATCCGATTGGGGCGTCACAAGAGTACGCCCAACTAGTTAACTACATGGACAACAATGGGTTTACGAACAACGATACGCGGTCCGAGGTGCTTCAAGAGAAGGCGAACGCGGATGCTAAAAGCGCGCCGATTCTCGCCGCCAATGCGGAAGAACAACGGCTAAAAGATGAAGCTGCCGCTCAGCGTGCTGCGGCCGATGCGGCAAAGCAGCAAGAAGAAGAACAGGCTGCTGAGGCCGTCCGACAACGCGAGCAAGCCGCTGCAGAAGAAGCCGCCGAACAGCAAAGGGAGCAGGCCGCAATTCAAGCACGATCGCATGATGCGTATACCATGAGCCAGGAGTTCGTTAAGGATCAATTAAAGAGTCCCGCTACGGCCCAGTTTCAACCCTTTGATAGTCCAAAGGTCAGTGTTACTTATTCGGACGGGTGGTACACAGTCTACGCCGTCGTAGATGCGCAAAATGGGTTTGGCGCATTGATAAGATCGAGCTACATTTGCAAGCTAAAGCCTATTGGCGGAGATCAATGGCAGGCGGATTCTACAGATATATTGGACAATTGAATGGTCATATAATGCCGGAAAACAGTAAATCAGGGGTTCAAATAAAGTTATGCACTAAATGTGGTGTCGACGTTTCTTCTCAGCGACGCATCAAGGATCCCTCCGGCCGCTACTATTGCGCAAATTGCGGTGGCGATATAGGGGACAAAGCCGCCGCCAACTCGGCGATCGTAAACCAGCCAGACCGAGCGACTATCCGCGCCTATGGCCTGGTTTCAACGGTGACGTGCCCTCATTGTTGGCATGATTTTGCTCCGCACGATGTGATGTGGATTGCGGCACACAGCGAACTGCGCGGTGATCCCGTTTTGGGGGTGGAACAGCAACGCCGATTCGTGCCAACACGATTTACGACTGAGGGCCAAGCAATCGACGCGCGCGGAGTAACTTGCCAGCAGCTGGCGTGCCCACGATGCCATCTCACGGTGCCAAGATCGAACATTGAGGCTGATCCGATGTTTCTGTCTCTGGTAGGCGGACCAAAAACAGGCAAGTCATATTTGCTTGCGGCGTTAACGTGGGAGTTGCGCAGGCGTCTTCCGATCGAATTTGCTTTGGTGTTTAACGATGTTGATACCGAGACAAATCAGCATCTGAACGATTACGAAGCAACACTCTTTTTAGCAGACGACCCCGACAAGCTGGTTGCCATCGCCAAGACAGAGGAGACTGGCCACCAATATGATCAGGCGACTATCGGCGGACATACGGTATCGTTGCCGCGGCCGTTTCTGTTTAACCTGCGACCAACTTCACAGCATTTCCAAACGAACAGCATTGATAAAATCAGTCGAGTGATTTGCCTTTACGACAACGCTGGCGAGAGCTTTCAACCCGGCAAAGACGGTCACGCTTCGCCCGCAACCCAGCACTTGGCCAAGTCGCGTGCGTTGATGTTCCTGTTTGATCCCACACAGGATTCACGTTTTCGTGAAAAATGCCGCAACTTGAGCGGTGATCCGCAGCTTGCCGGAAGTCGGGGCACGCAGCGCCAAGAAACTCTGCTGATCGAAATGGGAACGCGAGTGCGCCGATACGCGAATCTTCCTCCGAACAAGAAGCACAACTGTCCTTTATTGGTGTTGGTCCCCAAAAGCGATGTGTGGGGGGCATTATTAGGCGAAGACGTAGTAACCGAGCCTATCCTACCCAGGGGTGAATCAGGGAGTTTGGCTGTGGTTGATATCAAGCGAGTCGAGAGGGTGTCGCAAAAACTGCGCGCACTCCTATTGAACGAAACCCCCGAAATAATTGCGGTAGCAGAAGATTTTTGCCATCACGTCGTGTACATCCCAGTTAGTGCTCTGGGTGGCAGTCCCGAAGAATCGGAATTGCCTGATGGAGGCAAGGGCTTGTTCGTTCGTCCTAAGAATATATCCCCACGTTGGGTGACGGTACCCATTCTTTACATGTTTGCAAAATGGACCACGGGACTCATCGGCAGCAACATTGGCAGTGGTGTTCGCCCGCTACCTACGATGCCGCCGCCTAAACCCGTGCCGGCGCAATAACCGCGGAATTGGGAAAGGGATGGCGATACAGGCCCTCGCTGTATGACGCCACAGCGATGAGCCAAGAACTGATTTACACTTCCGCGCCCCAGGGGCTCAAGCCGGGCAGTAAGGGATTCTGCACCGTGGCGATGACCACCAGCATTACCGCGTCTTGGGCAGAGCGCCTTGAATCACTCAGCGGCTATCGACCGATCTTTCCCTTGGGAGACCCCCAATCCACGCGCAATCCTATTAACTGGTCGCATTGGCGGATCACTCTGGCCGGCAAAACTCGAAGTGTCTTATCCCGAGTTTCATTCGCCGGCGCGGATTATTCGCAGCGATCGAATAAACTCGCGCATCACATCGTGTTAGAACCTTCCGAACAGGCCTCGGCCGGGCCGGCATGGATGATGCTTCAAAATGGAGTGATGCGCGCGGGATGGGCGGGCGCTCCACAGCAGTTTCCGGCCGGTCCCAATTTGCCGAGTGCCGATCGCGTTCCTCGGATCTGCTCAGCGTGGGCCAAAGCCATGGGTGACGCAGGATGGGCGGGCGCTTTGGCGGAGTCTTTCGCCCAGGATCCATCCAGACCTTCGTATTTGATCTACACCCCAGGCACCAACGTGCTGGAATTATTTGAAGAATCGCTGTCTTTGCTGCCACCCCAGCAGCGATGGGACGTGACCTTTAGCACATTTTTCACGGAACTGCCATTAAAGTTAACCTGCGACTGGCGAGCCGTCGTCGCCGGCACGCCGGCCGCGACGGAGGCCAGCCGCGCGGGTGCGAGGGGTATGATCCTTGATTTAACTAAACCGCCCAAAACGATTTCGCTAGCAACAGGCGTCTATGCCGATGCCGCGCGCGACGGTCGCGCTGTGGCGATGACGCCCATAGCCAGTCCGCGTGCAGCGGCAGCACGAGTGGCGATCGCAGCACCTCAAACGCTTGACGATTCAAACGGCGCAAGTTCTCGGTTGAAGCTTGGCGAAGAAATGGAATCTTCCGCGCCATTTACGAGTGGCGGCGCAGCTCGCAAACGCCTTGCGCCGGCAGCGACAATTACTCTTGCCGGAGAAACCTTGCCTGAACGTAGGGAGCTAACTAACTCTCGAAGGCCCGGGCAAATGCCAGGGAATGTTTACGCCTATCGGGGCGTACGCACTTGGATAGTCGGTGTAGTTGCCATGGCTTGTCTCCTTGTCGGGGGAGCGAGTGGCTATTTCATGGTGACCACACTATCGGAGCACAAAGTTGCTGATTTGCAAAATGTTTTGAGGAACAGCGACACGAAATTGGACGAGGAGAATGCCGCCTTAACAGATTTGAGGAACAGCAACACGAAATTGAACGAGAAGAATGCCGCACTGGAAAACAACATTGCCGGCTTAAATGATTTGGCGAAAAAGAATAAGGAATTGAATCAACAAAATGTCGACTTACAAACCGATTTGACGAAAAGCGACAATGAGAACGGAAACTTAAAAGGCGAACTGGCGAAGATCATCGCGAGTTACGGCCGATTGAAAAAGGAGCAGGATAAGTCGCTTGCAGCCGACCAGAACGCTCACCAAGGGACGGGCATTCCATCATCGCCACCGCTGATTTCAAATCCAGATCCTTCAGAAGACATCGATTGGATTAACGTCGTTCCTAACGCGGATACGATGACCGTCACTTATCAGCTTGGCAATATAGACGGTATGACACCTTCCGGCGTATTGACCTTGGCGTGGCCCGCAAACGCGGGCGATTCTTGTACTATAAATGGCGCGACCTACACGTACTCAACCGACGATCAACCTTTGTCCTTGAGCATTGACGCTACACATAAAGCCCTTGGACTTGGTGACAGTGAAACCAGCCACGTCGTTACCATAACGGTTAAACAAAATGCGCTCATATTTACTCCTGAAATGACATTACTACCCAGCGAAGTCCAAAAGATGATTCGACGTTGTGTATTCATAATAAAGGAGGAGGACAAAACGATCGCTCGTTTTGCGTTCAAGCCGAGCCCATCCCCCACAACCATGGGCGATTCCGACGTCCTGTCCAGCTGGTCCGGAATATCAGAAACGCCGCTTGAACTCCACGCCAAACCGATCCCGGACGGCTGGGGAGTATTATTAGATAGCAAAGCTACAAAGCTAACGTACACGAATAAGGATTATCCCTTTCTGCATTTCGTCATTGAACTAAAGAAATCCAACGACAACGAAGATACGTTCCAAGTCTCATCGCATTGGAACGATGACGATGTCAGCAAGCAATCCGCTAAACAATTGAAGCAGAAAGAAAACTTTGAGGCCACGGTCAAATTCGTCGTGGAATTAAGGCAACCGAACGGCCTGGTACTTCAAATGGTCACGGTGGGGCCGCCCGCGCCCTAGTCCTGTTGGCTAGAAAGGCCTGTAGTCATGCGCTCAAACGACAGTTCATTGTACGCGGCGTCCACTCGTGCCTTACAGATCCGTGATAAAATCTGCGAAAGCTATCTGTGCGAGGGCAATTTCGAAAAAGGGAAGGTTCCGATGGCGCTGAACTATCGCAGGAGATTGGGCGTTGGCAAAACGGAAATTCTGGTGTTTCTCATTTTGCTATTGGCTGCCGCACTGGTTGGAATGTATCTTAATCAGAAGCCTAAGGTTATCGAGAGAGATGTTGTGGTCCAACAGCAAGCGCCGCCACCAACTCCCGCGCCGGTTGAGGCGCCAATTGTTCAAACGTCCCCACCCCCGCCACCGTTGCCGAAGCCGGTCGCGGTCGTCGCTCCCTCGCCGCCACCGCCTCCCCCTCCCCCTCCCCCTCCCCCTTCAATACCAGAGTCCGTCATCATCGAAGCTAAGCTGAATGATGCGCAGGTTGCATTCGGTCGGGCCCAGAATGATCTAGAAGTGGCAAAAAAACTATCCATCGCCAATTCGCGGCAAACCGATGACTACAAGAATGCGACGCAAGAATTAAATGATAATGAAGCCGCCCGAAAGGCAGCCGTCGATCAACTCGCCGCTGATAATATTTCTGGAAGCGATACCGAGCATGATGAAACGGCGATAAGGACCGCTGACCAGAATTTGATCACAGCAAAAGCCAAAATCCTTGCGTTAGAAGCCGATGCGATTGCAAGCGATCCCACCGTCGTCGACAAACAAAAGGCGGCCAAAGCATTGGAGCTAAAAGTTGATGAATTAAAAGACGAGCTGGCGGCCAGCGGAGCGCATTCCGGGCAATCGAAGGTGGCGAATACCGTGCCGGACGCAGCAGCTTTGGAGGTCATTGCGTTGTCAGAACCACATTGGCAAGAGGGGGGCATTGCTGATCCCCAGAATCTTGGCGACTGTCTGAATGGCGTCGCCTTGAAGCTTTTGCCCTTCGATGGAACACTGGTCGCTCAACTGACTGATCCTTCGCATCTCACTTTGATCATTCGAAAAGTCAAGAACGGCCTAGGAGACGTTACCGAATTGCCCGCTGGCAAAATATGGATTCAGAACGGGTCATTGATGTTGCAGTGGATCGACAAAGAGGTTTCGACCACGGCGATTGAGAAGCTAAAATATGCGGCGATACAAACCGTCGACGTCGATGGGAACACGGTGAAAAGATTCAGTTTATTAGACCCTGTAACTTCGTCTCTTCCGTTAGAACAGGACGCTTCGATTAAGATAGCGATTCCACTTCCCGTAGCAGCTCAATGCGAATTAAAATTTTCGACAACACCGTCAGGCTGGGACTTGAGCGAACCCGACAAGTTCACACAGATCCTGCGGCACGACCCGGCAGACGCGCGCTTAGAGTATGACTCAAGATCTTCAAGAGTAAGCATAACTTGTAATGAAATCAACGCAGTCAATCCTGTACACCAGCTTGCTGCGTTACAAACGCAGCTGGCAACCGCGCAGCGACAGTTGGCGGAGACAACACAACGGTATAACGACACGCCCGCTGAAGGTACGACGGTGGACGGTGGTGTTTTTGGCACGCGTACCTATGCATCTCCGCGCCAAGGACTTGCGGATGATATGCAGCGAGAGCAGGAGCATATAGATAAGCTCCAGGGATGGATCGACAAAGCACAAAGGGATTTGAACGCAAACAATGCGGCCGCTCCGGCGCCGCTGGAGGGAGTGGTGGTAAGCCTTCTATTACCCAACGGCATTGAGGTCGCGAAAATCACGCTTGGGTCTAACGATTCGAGGTGAGGTAAGGATTGGTTCGGAATGGCGCACTATCAGGAAATCGTTGATCGTCTCGTCACCATTCTTTCGTCCTCAAAAACCGTGGGCGCTGAAGAGGTCGAAGAGTGTGCAAATGCGTACGCCAACCTTTGTTACGAAGCGAACGATCGTCTTCGCATATGCGACGATTCCCTACGACGTGGTCTCCGAAGCGACGCGATACAGGTTGCTGAAACAGAACCGAATCTTTTAGATCTTGTAGTGGCTTTGGACTTTCCGGAATTGCCGCAATGGCGCGAGGCCTGTACGCTAACGAATTTTCGAGAGGCGCCGCCATTGCTGATGGAAGTGGCTGCAGCGCTCAACGAAGTATACGCGGCCGAACAGGGTGTGAGCAATCTTTTGGCTCACCACCGCCTAATGGCGCTCGCGCGCGCTCCGCTGACTCAAAGGCTTAGATTGATGCGCCGGATTGCGGATTTGGACCCAACCAGCTCGTTTTGGGAGGACGACATCCAGGTTTTTGAGCGGAAGCGTTTGGAGCAAATCACTACGCAATTTCACAATGCAGTGCGGGTGTCAGACAGCAACACGATTTCCCAACTACGCGATGAAATCAACGCACCTGGCTGGCGAACCCAGGTGCCTCGAAATTTGCTGAAATCGCTGGACAACGCATTCGCTCACCTCGCTGCTGCATCAGGGCTTGCAGAAGCTTGCCGCCTTTTGCCCAAACTCAACGATGCGTATAGCGGGATGGCGCATCAAGAGTGCAAAACCCTTCTCGCGCAAATACTGGCGATCATGGCGGCAGCAAGAGTCACGCTCCCTCCCGACTTGCAGGAACAAGTTGACCCGATCAGAGATTGGGTACTGGAACAGGATCAACTCTTGGAGCATCAAGCGGCGTTTCGCGAAGCATGCGAGAGTTTACAGCAGGCGATCGATACGAATCAACCGACGCCCGCACTTGAGCAAGCATATCAGAGAACGCTGAGCTTCCATTTGGAACTCGACGAAGAAACTGAGTCACGCTATCGCCAGCGACTCGCATCGCGTGCGGTGGCAATTCGGCATCGCCGGCGATTGTTTTATGTTGGGATCGGCGCCGCCTTCATCATTATCTCGGGAATCGTGACGCTTGTTGCTTATCGAAGCATGCTGTCACATGAAATCGCCGATGCGCACCAGACATTGGCCCAGGCCATTTCCGATATACAACAAGGGGATATCGATAAGGGACAAAATTTGCGAAAGCTGGTCGTGGAGCAACATCCGCGCGTACTGCACAGCCTTCTAATAGATCAAGACCTGAACGATCTCGATAGCGCAATCGACAGCGAGAACAAACGCAGAGCTGACTTCAAGCAGCATATGGCTGCGGCATTAGCGGCCGGTGTGGAGAAGCCGGACGACGCGGAGCTTCAAAACGCAAATGGGCTTGCCAAGCTGCCACAAGAGACGGCTCAAATCGACGACCTTAAAAGTCGCATCAATGAGTTCAATGCGCAAATGCAGCAAGAACGAGATCGCCAATTTGCAGCCGACGGGGCAGCCCTTGGCACTTTGGTGGACCAGACACTTACACCACAATTAATGTCCTCCCCCGACGATTTCACAAAGCAAATTGACGTGCTGACCAATAAAGAAGAGGGGTTGCGCAACCGAAACGGGATTAGCGGTGGACTAAGGGACGCACAATTGGCCTCGTTGGACGCCCTCCTAAAGCATCGACAGCAAGACTTTCAGGCCCAGCAGGATCAGCGTAATGCGTGGCATCAGTTGCAAAACTTTGGCTCTACTGCGGAAGAGCACGCGGCCGCGCTGAAACAGTACATCGCAACCTGCCCGGACGATCCGCGTTGCGCAACCTTCAATCTCGCTCTCGGCAGGCTTGATGCGGAACGAGCGGTGGAGAATTGGTCCGATGTCGTCGGAAAGATGTCCCCCAAGATACTGCCGGTTTCGTTAGCCGCAGCCACGCAGCAGTTGGCGGAAATAAAAGACTACAATAGTCAGAATCCCTCCAGCCCTTTGGCTGGGCCTCTGCAGGATTATTTGGCGTATCTAAATAAAGGCATTGAGGCTGTGTCAACAGACGGTCCGTGGAACACCACATATCGCAGCCTACTGGCCAATCCGCTCGTGCAAGATCTCCGCTATCTTGAAGCCACAGACGGTCAGCGGTTTTATGTCATGCCGGATGTGAAAGTGAAGTCCGACGGAAGCGGAGACTTTCTCACGCAAACATTTGACGCGGTCACTTCGCCCGACGTTACAAGTCCAACCTCGATCACCTTGAAAGGTGATAATCCGCTGAAAGATATTGAGCCCGCACTCAGTCCACAAGCAGCATTTGCCAAGATAGCCAGCCGGCAGCTCGATGCCCTGGATTGTTCTAACTGGGACGTTTTTGGAATTAATGAATTAAGGGAGTTGACAGCCTCCAAGGATATGAATCCCATATTGCAAGCGATAATGCTACAACACATCTTGCAAACGAACCAGGCGACCGCGGCCTGGAGTCTGCCCACAGGCTTCGACGATGTCTCAAAGGAATTGGCTCAGCAGAACGTCGACGACATTCAATGGCTCGATCCAACCCATCCGCCAGATGCGAATGTACTCCAGGACGTAAAATCGACGATTGCTGGGCTACCTTCCTTGGAAGATGCTCGCGCAAGTATCGTCCAGAGACGTAACGCAATGGTCAAAGCCATTGCGATCAATATTGCGGGCGAGGGAATATTGCTTCGTTCGGGGCACAGCTATGAGATCGATTCATCCACGGCACCCGCTGATGGACAGATCGCGGTTGTCCTAACAGGAGATAAAGGGCTCATTCAAATTGGCTCTTACAGCAATTCACGATGGGCCATCGATCCCACCACAGCCGGTTCCGTGCCCGAAGGTACGCTGGTATTCGTTCTGGGGTCCCCGATATCAGGCGTAGCAAATCAGCCATAGGAGCTGTCCAATGGCGGATTCAGGTTTTTTTCTTCGAGTTCGGGGCAAGGTTAGCGGTCCTTTTGACCTACCGGGTCTGCAGAAATTGGTACGGCGTGGGATGCTTTCGCGCATACATGAAATATCAAGCGACCAAGTGACATGGAATACTGCCGGCGAATTTGAAGATCTTTTTCCCACAACTCCCCCTGCGCCCGCACCACGGCCGGAGGCATCTGATGCCGAATCGACGGCCATACAATTGGCCATGCCGGTGCCCGATCCGAGTGCGCAATCGGTTGAGGTTTCCCCAGCGATTCCGGAGTACGAAGTGGAAACCACAAGAGATTGTCCGGTTTGTGGGGAAGAAATCCAAACGTCCGCAATCAAATGCAGACATTGCGGCGAGTGGCTGGACGGACGGTCACGCATGCCAGTATTGAACTACGATAATCGCGTTGTCCCACAGCAAAGAACGATGCCAGTCCGAAGCTATCTAAATGCTGCGATTCTCACGTTGATCCTGTACGTCATTGGGTTTGGTATTGTTGGTCTAATCGCGAACGTTGCCTATCTTTCATCTGCTAAGCGGACGGAACTAGAAACAGGAGAAATCCCGGAGGGAAAGGGATGCCTCGTTGCCTTGCTGTGGGTCTTTCTCTGGATTCCATTGATAATGCTGGCCGGATTCGCGATTCTTCTCGTTATAAATTCGCTGACCAACCGATGAACCGGACCCTGGGAACAATCGGCTAGTGCTGACGAATCGACCTATGTGCTAAACAATCTTCTAATACGAGGGCAGCCATGAAGGCAATAAATTGTTCCATGTGTGGCGAAATGCTTTTGCCGGACGACGGCGACGCCGAGTTATGCAGGCGTTGCCAGACCGAAGAATCTCGCCCTCTAGACCTCGGTGCAAGCGGCTTGCAGCCAAACTTGGCACTAGCCTGCCTTATCGCCGTGGCCAGCAGCATCGCCTTCTACGGCTTGGGCCCGTGGCTCTTGCTCCGTGATACCTTCGTTTTCCACCTGTTCTGTGGGCATGGTTGGGTGCCATATACATGTGTTTTGTTTTTCTTTATTGCATTGTGGACCATGATGCTCAAACTGCCGCTGCTACAAACGCAGATGTCTGCTTTCGGTCTTCAGCTTTTGCCCGAGGCATTCGATGCACGTATTGAGGTCGGAGACACTGAACGAATACTAAAACGCATCGGAAGGCTCACGAGACAGCAGCGATCATTAATGCTTGTAACTCGGATTCGTCAGGCGCTTCTGCGATTAAACCAACTTGGCACAGCCGAAAAACTTGACGATTTGCTCCGGTATCGCGCCGAGGCCGATGAAAATGCAATGGACTCCAGCTATGCAGCGCCCAAGTTCATCATTTGGGCCATTCCGGTCCTCGGTTTCGTCGGCACGGTACTTGGCATCAGCAATGGTGTTCAAGCTTTCAGTTCCCTAATTCAGAATGCCTCCGATCTGGATGGGCTGCGCGAATCTCTAAAGGGTGTCACCTACGGCTTGGGTCAAGCTTTTGAGACGACAATGATTGCTTTGTGTATGAGCCTGTGCCTGATGCTGGTCATGTCATGGTTGCAGCGCCGAGAGGAGCGCTTATTGGCTGCGATTGACGATTACTGCATGGAGCATCTGTTGCAAAAGGTGGGAACTGCAGGATCGAGCGGTATCAGCTCGCAAGATGTTGCCGCATTCGTGAACGCGCTGCAGGAATGCTCACGCCGGCTGTTAGACCTCCAAAATACACGAGAGCATATTGGCGGTTCGAAAACGGTGGCTCCAGCAAGCAGCTCGCCAGCCGTCAAGTAATGCAGCCTTCTGCCCGAACTTAGGGAAATAAACATGGGCCGCCGAAGGATACAACAGGTCGAGATATTCAACTTTTCCTTCTTGGATATCCTAGCCTGCACCATCGGACTCCTGATTTTCATTATGGTGATGGTGTTCATCCTGCAATCCGAGGGACCGGTTGCAGACACCGGCGCGATTATCAGCAAAAAACTGGGCGAGGCGTCCCAGTTGCGAGAGTCTGCTGCCCGTGATGCGCAGATCGCGCAGGGATTGGAGTCTCAATTTGACGGATTGCGGACACCAGAACAACCAGATTTGTCGCCACAGCGTGATGCTGCACGCGCAGCGCGCGACGCTGCACGTGCGCGCTATGATTCTTTAGAACAACAGTTGGCCGCCGCACAGGCGCGTGTTGACGAAGCCCGTCTGGCTCGCGACCGTTCCATCGCCGACAGCTTGCAGCACGCCAAGACCGACCTAGCGGTCGCTCAAGAACGCTATCAAAACGCCGAAGCAACTTTGGCTGCCGTGATCGCTAACGCGAAGACGAAACACGTCGTGCCGCTGGAACAGCGACGAAATCCCGGAGACAACTTTCAAGTCCTCCACGTTGATTGTCACGCCAACAAGGTGGAACTCTACAAAGAGCTAGATGGGGCCCTCGTCTCCTCAGGGCAAACCGCCGCCGACAACTTGCAAGACCAAAATTCGGCATATCAAACCAGCGTGGCGAGCTACCGCCAGCTCGAAAACGGCTTGATCCTTTTTTGGGTCCGGCCCGACGGTGCAGAAACTTTCGAAACCGCGATGGATGCGATGCCTAAACCCACGACCTCCGGCTTCGAGCCCGCGGATGCAGACTGGTCTTTCCAAACTACCGCCGAGGCAAAGGGGAATAATCCATGAGATCGAGATCAAAACGACGTCGCGAATTGGATATTTTTAACTTTTCGTTTCTTGACATCCTCGCATGTGTCATTGGCCTTTTAATCTTCGTCCTTACCATTGTGGTCGTCAGCGGCGGGGGCTCAAGTAGCAGGCAAACCGCCGGACGGGTATCCAACGCCGAACACCAGTTGGAGCGGGCGAGGGAAGACGCGAGAATATCAGCAGACCGCCGCCTACGCGACGAACAGATGCTTAGCCAGCGGGCGCAAGATTTTGCGAACCCGAAAGGCGCCGCCGACGCCATTAGAGCCCAAATCCGACTACTCGAAAGCGAGACGCACGAATTAGAAGATTCCTCGGCCAACGCAGATACACAACTTATGTCGCTGAACCACGATCTTGATGCGTTGGCGGTACCCGGAGGCGCGGACCCGTCTGCGGTGGCTATCCAGAATGAGTTACGAACGCTTGATGAACAGACAGCAGATGTTCTCAATCGGGCCTCTGAGAAACAGAAAAAATCTGACGCCAACATCGAAACGGTGCATTATTATGTTCCCCACTTACGTGAAGTGCATCGTCGGACGCTATGGGTCGAAGTGTCCGGTGACCACGTCTGGTGCCTTGACTCGTCAGATTATCAAAAAGTCGATATTGACGAAAATTCCATTTTATATGAACGACTTCCCGATGCTGCCGGAACATCTATTAATGCCCTGGCGAAAGGTGACACTGAGCTGCCAATTTCGCCTTCTTTATCGCCGCCTGCGGACACGGTGATCGAGGTGGCGCTTGACGCAGATGGCTACAAAGGGTTTCGAGTTCTCCGTGACTGGGCCTGGAGCAAGGGCTTTTCTGTCAACTGGAGTCCTCACGATGGCGGTTCGATCACTCTAACGCGTACCGAACATGTCTTTGAACAATAGGCGATTGCGATCGAACCTCGCATGATTCTCGTTAGCGTTTTCTCGCCTGCCGGATGATATCAGGGGTACGAGAGATCGAAAGAGAAACTGAATGCAGGCCTTAAGGTGACTGAGAGACGGCGGAGCCCTAGAATTCGTAGAAGTTCTTCGTCTCTATGAACGCTTGGACCTGCGTCGAGACTAGCTCGATAGAGCAAGCCAAGGAGAAGGCTTGAACAAGACGCACTGGCGGAATGCGAAAGAAGAATATGAGCGATGATTTCACGAAACGACTTATTTCTTACATCCATTGCGAACGAAGAGGATCACCGATATCCCCTGCAAACGCACCCCTCCCTCTGGCTCAGGCTCTAAAGCAGTGATTGAAAGGTCGTCACCATCACCATCGGTCTGGACGCTCCCGATTGTAGCCGCTTTGCGGCATTGGTCGCTGCATACCCCGACCGACGACGAAGGCGACGAAGCAGTGAGATCAGGATAAGGTGTGGTTAATTGTTCCAAGTGCCTGTTTCATCAACCAGAACAGCACCATTCCCGCTCAAAACTTCCAGCCTTCCTTCGTCGAAAACCAGATAAGTAATATCCCCGCTCTTGAACTTGTAGCCAAGAAACCGGCCCGGCGATCCATCTGGCCCCGTGGTGTGCCAGTCAGTGCCTTTAAGACGAATGCTCTTGCCCGTGCGATTGGAGATGCCGTAATATGTCACATCGTCGCTGGTGACTTCCCCATCAGCGCGATTGTCGGTGATGATGACTGTAAAGTTCTTGGTCGTCAAAATGGTGTGGATCAGGCCGGGTTGTTGCTGCGGATTGCGCCGGCAAAGGGGAGGGGGGCAGGCACAAAACGCAGGTTAACGCCAAAGCTATCGAAGCAACGGTCTTCATTTTTCGTCTCCTAATAAGGTTTCTCGACATTTATTGACGGTAAACCTGAGTATTTGGCAAGCCAGCGAGGCATTGTTGCTGGCTCACGCGGTCGAACGGAGGCGAAATCTGTCATTCTTGACCTGCGGCCTATCGCGTTACCGCGTGTCTTTTGAGGAAGTCTTCTGCTGGAATCCCATCAATCAGCGGCTGAGGATTCTTGGGCACTTTGCGATTGAGTGCGATGCCGATCGACTGTGCCGCGACCTCGCATACTTCGAGTGAGATGAGGTGCGCAATGCCAGCTTCTTCAACGGAGACCGCGATCTCACCATAGCGCACCCCAGCCGGACATTGGACGTCACTAATGTATCCGTTCGGGATCGCCGGAAGCCCCATTTTGACAGCGGTCGCAGCAAGCTCCTCAAGTTTGTGACCGATCTTTTTGACGTCTATTGTCTTATCTTTGGTGACAATGTATGCCTTCAAAATTTTCTCCACAGCTTGGAGGCTTGCCCACTTGCTCAATCCAGGCTGTGACTTGTGCTCGACAAGGTGACTAACAGCCGCATCAAGATCGCCCTGAACTTCGTTGACGAACTGCACGTCGCTCACAGCATGCAAAGCTACATATGCGCTCATCGCCAACGCATGGGCGAGACCAATCTTCACTACTTCCTCGGCAGTAAGAGAACGTGCTAAATCAGCGGTGAAACCGTTAATCAAGTCAACGACGTTGCAGGTTGGGACCGAGCGAACCCCTATCGTTTTGCGTGATTGGCCGAAGGTGCCTGGCTCGCAAACAAATCTGACCCTCCCGAACATTACTGGGCATCTAATCGTATAGAGTGACCCGCGAAGGGGAATAGCAACTCGCCCAATTTGGAAAGGAACCTTTAGGCGATCACCATATCTCTTTTTCATCCAATCGTGAATGCGCTTGCTGATCTGCTCAGGGGTAAATACGCCAGGCAGGATCGGTCCTGCCGGGGGAAATGCATCAAGAACAATGTCGTAGCGTCCAGTGATCTTGCAGCCGGCGACAATTGGACGTGCGGGGATGCCGACGCCCTCAGCGATCATTTCGTGGTCAACATCCTCCACTAACGCCCGAAACTCCTCCTCTGATGAAATTACCAGCAGCGGTCTGGACGTCTCGGAGTCGCTTGCAGCTTTATTTTGTGCGTCCATGCGGCTGATTTTACGGTCCGGAAATCATCTTAACAGCTTTGCGATCTGCATTTTGGAAGCAATATCGCGGATTTCGGCCGAGAAAATCTTCGCTGATGTCCCGCTAGCTCGAATTTACCGCTCACAAAATTCATGAGTAGACGTCCTGTGGTGATTCGCCCCAGTGGCATCACACCACATTTGCTGCGGCCAATATTTAGCCTCCTGAATCGCTGTCCTTCCGCGCTTCAACCCGGTCTAAGGATACGATTCGACGTCGCCTTCCGTCTGTTTCTTAAACCCAAGCATTCGTTAAATCTTTCTCATGTCTGACAAAGTCCAGCCCGTGCTTTACCGCGAACGCCGCGGCAATCGCTAGCCCATGTTCAAAGAACATGCGCTGGTTCTCGATAAGTGGATGGCGGTGTGCGCCATCCAGACCGTCGTTTACCAGGTAGATAGACGACAGGTCGTTTGCCATATCCTGTCCGATTACCTCGGTAACGAGGAGCACGTACCTCTGAGGGACGATCGGCGAGTCGCCAAAGTCATCTGTGCGCTCCAACACGAGACGCACCGCTGTTTCGAACACGTTGTTGGCGTAGTCACACACGGTCTGTGTGTCGAGGGCCCGACCTTCCCGGTCGCACCATTTCAAGCAGCCGTCGAAATCAACTTTTACCGGCACGAACGGCTTTGTCGGCATCTCGAGCAGCCGCTCTTGCTCACGACGGTGCTGCAGCCAGTCTGCATAGCTATTCCGGAAGAAGCTTTCAAACGGAAGGCAATTCTTGAACCGCTCCCATGTGGCGGCATCGAAATCAGGAAACGTCTTGGCCACAGCGGGGCAGCGGGTGATTTCCGTGGAGTTCCGCCGTGGGCGGCCGTTCACGAAAAACTCCGATGGCTTTCCCATCGGCGGTGCTAGTTTGACAAAGGTCACGCCATCTAGATCGTAGGTCAGTTCCTGGACCGGTAGCCGTTGCTCGTCGTGGGTTTGATCTCCAAAAATGAAGTTGCGAGTGAGGTGATTCTCCCCAAACTCCTGCCACGCCGCCAATAGCTTTTCGTAGTCTGCAAACGGACGGTTAAGCTGGATCGGAAAGAGGTCCATGCTAGGGAAGAAGTAGCTATCGAACGTATCGCTATAGTAATACAGGCCTGCGACAACAACGGCGTCGATGTTGTGTGTGGCGTTGCAGGCACGCCGAACGGCGATCTCTTTGAACTCCTCGTGCGACAATGCCGCGTAGCCATTGTTCACCAGCAGCAGCACGCGGGATGGATTGCCGCCGAGCTTTTCGGCGCTCTTCTCCAGCTGCTTGTTTGCCTTCTCGACGTGTGTCTTGATGGGCCCCAGCATGGCGTTGTAATACGCCCGCTGTCCCTCCTCATCGAGCAGATCTGGGCGGAGCACGATCACTGGCCGGTTGGGCTCCCTCGCCCGAAAGATGCCAGCCAGCTTCCGGCGCCGCTCCTCCTTCTCCAAGCCTTCCTCATCGATCAGCTTCAGTTCGACAAGCGCATTACCCAGCACGAAGTCTGCATTCTTAACCTTCTCCCTGCTGTGATCGGAAGAAAACTGCCGACCACCAGCGTTAGTGATGAGGTCATTGAAGTCCTCCTCCGTAAGTTTCCCGATCTTCACGTATTCCATCGCCGAACATTCTCCGCGGGGCTGCCTTTTGCCTCTAAACGAGCGCGCACGGAACGGCAAGTCCCGGCGCCCTCGATTCTAGCATGGGCCGATTAGGGATAGATGTTGCCGTATTGCGGTCAATTCGATCCCGCCATCGATTCTAGGCCTTATAACGCCTACCGTTGACTCTATGACAGAAAACGCCGCGGAAACAAACGTCACAGTGTGTACGTACTGCGACGAGCCAGCAACCGACAAAGATCACGTGCCGCCAAAACTCCTCTTCCCACCACCCCGTGGCACGATGGTCACGGTTCCAGCGTGCCGAAGCTGCAATGGACGCTATGGACGAGACGACGAATACGCCCGTCTCGTCTTATCCGTCGACCATCGAACGGGCGGGCATTCGTCAATCGGTCAGCTCTGGCCGACAGTGCTGCGGAGCCTGCAAAAGCCCGAAGCACCCAAGTTTAGGGGTTTGTTGACCAACACGCTTCAACCAACGCTGATTCAACAGAAGAATGGCCTTATTGTGCCAACGGGTGTGTTTGAGGCGGACCTTGCCCGATTGAAGAACTGGACCGCTCGCATTTTCCGCGGTCTTTACCGCGATATGACCGGGAAACGGCTTCCCTTGGACGTATATGTTCGTAGCATTTGGGAGGACGACTTGCGCGACATGGCGGCGACATCCCGCGAAGAGTTGGGCACCGCAGTTATCGCCCCGGTTCTTCAGCAAAAGGAGCACACTATTCAGGGGGGCGAGTTCCGCTATCGCCTTCTCACTGCTGAGGGCGACCATTTTTCGGGCGTGATGCTCATGATTTTCTACGAAGCGCTGCCGGTATTGGTCATGTTCCAGTCGCCGGAGGCGCGGCGTTCCGATGTAATCGGGCCGCAATGATTTGTTTAATCCATAACCGCAATGATTGTCGCTGACGCCCTTTATCGAGGGCGAATCATCTCTGCCATTTTGACCGGGAAACGGCGGCATTCACTTAGAAACGAGGTTACGAGTTTCACTGAAGATGTAAGAAGTGCGGGGCTGTAGATCGGATACGCTGTCTCTTGGACATGGATGGCCCATTCGGCCGGGAGACGCATATGCGACGGACAAACTTTATTGCTTTCGACGTGCACAGCAGTTTCTGCGAAGGAGGCTACGTTGACGATTTGGGACGGGAGAAGGAGGCATGGCGAAAGCCGACGAGCATTGCCGAACTGGCGGAGGCCATCGAGACGGTTCCGCGTCCCAGGAAGCTGGTGATTGAGGAAGGGCCGCTGGCGGATTGGCTTTACCGGAACCTTTTGCCGCAGGTGGACGAAATGGTCGTTTGTGATCCGCACCGCAACGCCCTGATCTCCAAGGAAGGCGACAAATCGGATGACTTGGACTGGCGGAAGCTGGCGGCGCTGTACCGCGGTGGATTCATCAAAGCGGTGCATCATCCCCAGTCGCTGCAGCGCAGCCTGTTCAAACAGCACGTGCAGTTGTACCACGACCGCGTGATCCACCAGTCATACCCGCTGGGCATTGGGTTGAACTCGAACTCACCATTACGCTTAATCAGCGAGCGGACTTGGTAATCGTGACGACGGACGCGGACCAGAAAACGAGGCGATACCCCGATATCGGAGAGTTCAAGTCCATTGAGAACGTCGCCGACTCAACCATCGACATTGCCTTGGCGGATTTGGCGAGGCAAATGCAGGGGCACCAGAAACACCATGCGAACGCGCACGTGTTTGGCGTTGTCTTCGCAGTTTGGCAGGCGGAAACGGCACGTCGGACGAATGATCCAAATAGCGTCATTGAAGCGTTCGACGAGTTCAAGCACCGTCTCGCAGCTCGGATCGCGGCGGCAGGCTTGAAGATTGCACCAGCCGGGTTCAGAAACATCTTTGACAAACTGAATACCGGGGCTGCTCCGCGCACGCCGACCAACTTTCTCAGGTCATTAGCCGTCGCCATGGTCGAGTTGTAACCTCCCCTCCCTCAGACTCCGGCTCAGAAGCGGCGGTTGAAATTCCGTCATCATCACGGTCGGTCCGCTCCCGATTTTAGCCGCTTCGCGGCATTGGTCGCTGAATACCCCGACCGACGGCGATGGCGACGAAGCGTAATCTATGAGATAGAATCTGCATACCTTCACCAAGACCGGAGATCGAGCTATAAAAAAGAAGATATCCCTACGTTCGACCGGCGCCTACGCGGATTTCGTACACAGAGCGCCCAGCACACGAGGCAAAAAGTGTTTCGGATGAGCAACCGTAAGAGATCATTAAATCGTGTCAGCCGTGCCGACATACCCGTCAGACTTTTCATTCTTGAGTCGCCAGGTCCGCTCGATGCTTTGGAAGGCCGGGCCGAGGGGCCTGCTCTCTCACAGATTTCGAAGCTGATCGGGCACCAAGTTGTCACATTTCCAATAATCTCGGCATCGCAATTCGATGACTGTTGCGACTACATTTCAACAATCACGGACTACGAGGACACGGTCGCAGATACTCCAATCTGCATCCACATTAGCGCACACGGACTTGAAGACGGTACAGGTTTATGTTTCGGTGGCAATGAAGTTCCTTGGACAGAATTGATGGATTCTCTTTTGCCAATCTTCCGCAAGAATATGGCTGGACCGTTGATTTTGGTGTTATCTGCCTGCAATGCGAATCGTCAACAGTTGACGCGCGCCATTGAGAAACACATTGAGAAAGAGTCGGAGATTTCACCGCCCAAATACGTCTTTTGCTCGATTGAATCGGTTCCTTGGTCCGACGCAGCCGTTGGCTGGACCGTTTTTTACCATTTGCTTCCAGGAGTAGACCTCGAAAACCGGGACCAAGTCAAAGACACGTTGAAGAAAATTAAGTCAATCGGCTTGCCGAAAATTTGGTACTATCGATGGGATTTAAGGCGTAAAGAATACTTTCGCTACGAGAACAAAGGTTGAAGCGATTGGGGATCATAAATAGGCCGAACACACCCACTATCCTCAATATTGCCAACAGCCCGCTTGATTTCTGTCGCGGATCTCTGCAGATGTCTTTCGAGCAGTCTTGAAGGGTCTTTGCGAATCAAAGCGGCTCCAGATTTTGCGACATTTTGACGGGGAAGCGGCGAAAATCGGCTAAAAACGCGGTTGCGAGTTCTATTGGCATCCCGCTGGCTCCATAGGAGGGGGCCGAATTGAACTTTGGCGTACCGCGGAGCCGCAGATTTCGCCGCGTCAAAAATTGTACATTAACCGCCGCTTTTCCACGTCAGTTCGCGCCACCATGAGGTCGCGAAGTGCGACCAGCCGAGCTTTCGCGGCTTCTTGTCCGAGAGCAAACATTCCCGCTTGTGCGGCATAAGCGACGCTCAAATACGGTGCCATCGATCGAAGCTTGGTCTCAACATGCTCACGCTCCGAGCCTCGACCGATGCTTTGGTCGTAAACTACGACAATGCGATCGGAGTGCTCCAATAATAAGTGTCGCAGTTCAGGCAAAAACAAGAATTCTGACCATTGCGGTCTCTGATCCCGCCGGCCCTTCGACGGCCGCTCGTGAAGAATTCGCAACCCCGTGTCGGGATCAATAAACACATCCGCGCTGCCCAGCGTGAAGTAATCGCCGCGGTCCCTTTGGTTAGGCACAGATTGACTTCTAATGTCCCCCCGCGATACTCCGAGGATCGATGCATATACATCAATTTCCTCCGGCAGCCAAGCTTCCGTGAACATCGGGAGAACGCGCAATTCAGACAAGGCTGACGAGCAAGCTTCTCGCAGGAACCATCGCTTGTAGAAGTCCAGCACATCCCCTAAGTATCGCTTTTTCATTCTGTGCCTCCGATCATGATACGCGCTGCAGTCAGGCAGCACACCTTTGATTATGAGTAGTCGATCATGTGTTGCCGGGTAGCCGAAGTACACATCGAGCAATGATGTGCGACAGCACGTTTGTCCTCCACGAAGGCGTTTATTCAGGAAGGGCCGCGACGGCGGCGCAAAACTCATCATTGAATCGTTTCGCTTCGCTCAGCCGCGCAACGATTACCGCCCAACCGGCGGCGATCATCACGCGGCGGCCCCGATAGTCGTCCTGCCGTTTGCTGAACCGTTTCTTCTTTGGTGTTTGGCCCAGCCGATTCTCGGGTTTGGGCCGGCACTCCCAATTGGACTTGGCGGCCTCCTTGTCGTCCGGACAGCAAATCGGCACAACCCAAGCCTCTGTCGACTTCGACGGGGTGCATAGGACAGCTTGTTGCGGTAACGCGGTTTCACCGAGCCAGTCCAGCATGACATTCCGCAGCCGATTCGTCGTTGCAGACGGCGGTGGACAAGGCTCCTCGCAGGGGAGGATACCCGCTAGCGCCGGTATAGGACTGTTTCTGTCGTTTGTAGGATCCTCCGCGGCAACGTCGGCATCAAGATGCATAATAAACAGTTCGTGGGCGCCGAACAGCGCGGTGTCATTTCCAAGCCGTCCCACACGGTCAAGCAGCAACAGCGTCCAGTGGTACACGCCGCGCCAGCCGCCACCTGTGGACCCCGCAGCCCCCGCGCCAATGAACGCGATGCTCTGCTCCGGCTGCAGCAACGTCAGCACAAACGACTGATTGGGAAGCATCGCAGTGATAATAGAGTGAAGCAATTCGTAATCGGTCACACCTTCAGCAACGACACCGATTCTAAGTGTCTTAGACATCCGGCATCCCCCCGATAAGCTTGTTCGTCCAAAGCCGCGACAGGGTCCAGCCCTTCTTGGCCATCTCCAGCATCTTCTCGTCGACGACGACTCGCTTGACCACGGTTCTGCCGACGTTGTCGCGGTCCACCGTGAAAAGGCGCACCGCATCGTTCTGCAGCGGCAGACCATCCAGTACAGCCGGGTTGTGACTGGTGATCAAGATCTGTCGTTCGCATTTTTTGTCCGTGAGAATCCAGTCGGCGAATGCTTTCATCAATCTCGTTGCCAGTTCCGGATTCAGGCCATGGTCCGCGTTGTCGATTGCCATCATCGACGGTGCCTGCGGATGCGCGGCCAGCACCGCCAGGAATAGCACGTACAGCGCCCCTTCGCTGGCGTCGTAACCCGATAACACGTTGCGCCCCGCTGCCATGAAACGGTCTTCGAAGGCGATGACCTGTCTCGTGGCGCTGACTGCGGGCGACAGCGGCAATTCGCTCGCCGACCCGACGGCAAATTTTTTTGCCCAACCGATTAACGGTAATACGTCGGAGAGCACCACGCTGACATTCTTGTCGCCGTGCTTGCCGTGCAAGCGATGCAGCAGTTCATCCACCGCCTCAGGTAATCGTCCACCCGACAGTCCCAGCGGGTTGCGAGGCTGCGTTTCGGGCGCGATGCCTCTTAGCACGGGAGTCGTCGGCGAGTAGATGACGTAACCTTGCAACCGCCGCAGAAGAAGCAATGCAGAATCATTCGGCTCCAGTTCGACCGCCTTGAGCGCGGCCAGCCCCGCCTCCTTATTGGGCGGGTTGTTCATGTTCGGACCTCGACTTGCCAGCTTCTCGTTGCCCCGCTCCCACAGTTCGTGCTTGTAGAGCCATGCCGGGTGCGGGTCATTCAGCGGATTGTTGAGCGAGACGTCGTAATGCGATTTATCCGATGTCGCGCTGAACCAGATGTGCGACGGAGCCATCCCGTTCTTCGCCGGGAACGCCGATTTGTAGAGTTTTGGAACCCCAGGCCGAACCCCGCGCTGCAAGAGCGTCTGGTCATTCACCTTTCCGTCGGCAGCCGCCGACAGCACGCCGAGTCCTTCCAGGATGTTGCTCTTACCCGACCCGTTCGCGCCCACGAAGACGTTCAATCGTCCCAGCTGAAGTTCCAGGTTCTCAATCGATTTGAAGGACTGGATGGAAATCTTAGTGACCATTGTCTAAATGCTTCTTTCGCTGACGTCCGGCTCTCCGTGGCGTTCCGGAATTATCGGCTCCAATCGCCTGAAATGGAAATCTGCGTGTTGGCGAAGCGATCCAAGTAAAAAATGAAACCGAACCCGCGTCTCCAATGTGCAGAATGCGCTCCAGACACCGCTCGCATTCAACCCGCTTTCATCAAGCTAACCGCAAAGTAAGGCCGTCTTTGTTCCCCGGCGATGTCCAGAACGTTCACAGCCGGCAAGAATTGCCTCCGTCAACCTGGCCAAGAGTCCTCGAAATCCGTTCAGAAACGAGGTCGCGAGTTCTATTGGTGTCCCGCTGGCTCCATTTGATCCTCTGCGCAGAGAATCCCCTCGTTTATTATTGCTGTTTCGAACAAAAAACTTTCAAAAAAAATTGGCTCGGCCGCAGCATGCTGATCGCTGAAGACGGCGTGAGACACCGGAGTGGGATGTCTGACCACTATTTGCGCGCAATCCGTGCATGGTTAATCCGGCCACGGACGCGATTCACAAAGCGTACTTTGGTGCATAAACTCAAACTTCATGACATCAGACGAACAATTATTCCTGAAAGACCCCGCTGAGGTTCAGATGCCGCCGGCCCCGTACGGCATTTTATATATATTACGTCAGGACATATATCGCTGTATGGGCCTTGACCTCAAAACGGGAAAACAATTACCGCCTCCCGACAACGGCCTATCGCTCTGGCCGGGCGCGATGGCGATCATGGCCGGGGTTGATTTACTGGGGAAGTTCTTCAGCGGAAATGATGGACCGCGTACCGTCTCAACGAATTTTGATCTATTCTTGAAAGAATGCTTTAAGCTCTCGTCGCAAGAGGATCGAATCACCATTTATCAACTTCGTAATTCCTTGCTTCACTCGTTCGGGCTTTATTCCGAAGCCCAGGGCGGGAGAATCTTTCGCTTTTCGCTAAACCAAACTGGTCCCCCCATTACTCGTCCGATAGACCCGTTGGATCCGGCACAAAGATACATCGTGAACATTCTGTCGCTTCAAGAGGAATTCGAAAAAGCAGTGAAGGTATATACGACGTTGCTTGAAACAGGCCGCGACTCTACAACGCTTCACACAAATTTTGCGAGGATGTTTCCAAAATACGGTTCGATCTTCATAGGCCCATGGCCACCAGCGACGTCGTCTGCTGGCCCTGGACAACTTATTTCAGGGGCTTCGATCCAGACCGCGACTCTGGGTCAATCATCAACATACCCTCGATGAGGCCCGCCGGTGGGTTAGATGGCTACTTCAGCATTCCCAGGTGCTTCCAGGATCGTAATGTCGCCGCTCTGAGGCATTACCCGGTACACCCATGTCCATCGACCACCGGGGTTCACGGAAACGCAGCGATCCGCTGCCGCTATTTCTGCCGATTGAACAAGCGACTTCTAGAACCGAGTGGAGAGTGACGCCGCCAGATCGTAGGCATCACGCGTCATTTTGACCGAGAATATGCGGAATTCGCTCAAAAACGCGGTCGCAAGTTCTATTGGCGTCCCGCTGGCTCCATACGAGGGGGACGAATTAAACTTTTCGTGCGCTTTCCCACAATGCAGTCAGAGCCCACGATGAACCCGAAATATCACGGCGACTCGAAAGACATTTTCAAGCGAGGATTCCTCGATCTTCTGAAGAATTGCCCAAGCCTACGTCCCGTCAAAATCCTGCCGCTGTTCACGGGGGAATATCATGAGGAAGACGTTGTCGCTTACACAAGGGTGCTAGGCGTTGACATGGATGATTTGATCTCACTGGACCGTTTCTACCCCCGGCAGGACCGAAAGAAGTATCTCGGGAGGGCCTCTTTGGTAGCAGAGACATGCGATGTGTTCATGGACCCCGATCGCGGTATCGTGCAGGAGCTTCGCGACCAGGCGTCAGATCGTGAAGTGGTGAGTGTCGGGGAAATTCGGACCATGCTTGCAGACGCTCACGGTCTTTTCCTCGCGTTTGACGAGTCACTCAGCAATGCGGATCGGGAAACGGGGATCGGAGAGAAAATTGACGCTCTTACTGCAATGGGAATGACAGCATTCGCATACTTCAACTCTTCGCCCAATCAGCCCAGCATCTTGATCATGGGGGGAGAGGCCGGCAAGCATCGTGTTCATGCGCTTCGCCCTGAGCTGCTCGCGCTGGGGATTCCCAGTCAGAAGATCCGCCCGCTGTTTTAAGGAGTTCCGAGTTCCGTCGCTTATTAATTGTATCTCTCAGTAATCCGCGCATTTAAAATAACAACGCTGCTCATCGGCCGGTCATCTGCTCCAGCTTTCTGCGGAAGTCAGTTCTCTGTTTTATACGTGGCGCTATCGCCAGACGAGAACCGCGACTCGACCTTTCAAACTAGACGGCCAAATGTAAACCGATTCTTCGCCGTTTTGCCAAAGCGGAGCAGGCCCAGCGCGACCAACCCCAGAAAGCTCGTGTTCAGCGAATTGGGTAAGGGAACTGCGGCTGAAGAGGAAGTGTAGTTGTAGCTGACTTCGACGCTGCCGGAACTGGTCGCGGATACGGAGGGCAGAGGGGAGGCTGCGTGGTTTCCTCAAAAAAGTCGCCCTTGGAGTCGAATTCGACCGGCACGGTGCCGGTCCCGATGGCACTGTCGAACACGGTGGCGGAGACAAGGCGGCCGCCCGTGGTGCGCGTGTCGTTCACTCCCTCCGTATCGGATCCCGAGAATGGGCCCGACGCCTGTGGGACCTCCTTGTCCCGACATTCTGCCAAAAAGACCACGAATGCGCGCCTCACCCCACGCAAGAGGCAATCCTCCCGGACACAATCCTCCCGCACCTATTGTGCATCTCCGATTATTCCGATATAGTCCGTGAACAACTGCCTGTCTCGATCCTCTCAGACTCTCGCCCCTTACGGCATTGATCCTGGACGTTACGAGCTTAGTTGTAGCGCACTGACTGGTCCTTTTTCGGCTTTCGCCGTTGACCCTTTGGTACGCACTGTTTACCAAAGGATATCTCCTTGAGTTTCACTGAATTGCTTCTGTCTGAACCGATTCTTCGTGCCGTTGTTTCAGAAGGTTACACCGTGGCCACGCCCGTGCAGGCGCAGGCCATTCCGCAGATATTGCGCGGGCGTGACGTGCTGGGCTGTGCCCAGACCGGCACCGGCAAAACCGCGGCTTTTGCCCTGCCCATTCTGCACCGGCTCTCCATCGTCGCCCGTCCCGGCGGAATCGCCCGGCCGCGATGTCTCGTCCTCTGTCCGACACGTGAGTTGGCCACCCAGATCGGCGAAAGCTTTCGTGTTTATGGCAAGCACGTCGGCCTCCGCAGCGCCGTCGTTTTCGGCGGCGTCGGCGTCGGCCCGCAGGCTGAGATCCTTCGCCGCGGCGTCGATATTCTCGTCGCCACGCCCGGGCGATTGCTCGACCTCCTCAATCAACACCTCGCCGACCTGCGCGGCGTGGAAATCCTCGTACTCGACGAGGCCGACCGAATGCTCGACATGGGGTTCATTCAGGACATCCGCAAGATCATCGCCGGCCTTCCGTCGCGCCGTCAGACGCTGCTTTTCTCCGCCACGATTCCGCAGGAAATCCGCAAGCTGGCCTGTGCGATCCTGCGTGATGCGGTGACGATCCAAATTGCCCACGCTTCTCCCGCCGCCGATCGCATCGATCAATCCGTCTACTTCGTTCCCCGAACAAACAAACCCGCGCTGCTGGCACATCTGGTGAATGATCTTCCGATGTCGCGAGCGATCGTTTTCACCCGCACCAAGCACGGCGCCGACCGCCTGGTGCGCCGCCTGCACGACAGCGGCATTCGCGCCGAAGCCATCCACGGCAACAAGAGCCAGAACGCCCGCCAGCGCGCCCTCCATAATTTCCGATCCGGCAAACTTTCCCTGCTGGTCGCCACGGACGTCGCCTCGCGCGGCATCGACGTGGACGGCATCTCGCACGTTGTGAATTACGATTTGACTGACGAGCCGGAAACGTACGTCCACCGCATCGGCCGCACCGCCCGCGCCGGCGCCAGCGGAGCGGCCGTCTCGTTCTGTGACCCGGAAGAAATGCCCAATCTGAGAGCGATCGAAAAGCTCATCCGCCGCCCGATCCCGGTCAAGACGGCCAGTGGTGTTGTGCAAAATCCGAAGCCCGAGACCCGAAATCCGAACCAAGCCCCGATCCCCAAACCGGAATACCGCCACTTTCGCCCCCAGCCCCAGCGTGAGGCCGCGCCATCAAGGCATCCTGCCCAACCGCAGCGGCATCGCCGTCCCCACCCCCTGCACGGTCACCGCAGATTTCAGTCGGTGTAGAGCGTGCCGATGCGGAGCGCACAGCATTTTCGATTTACAAAAAAAACCGCGGGATAGCGATCCCGCGCCATTGGAATTCGACCAAAGATGATGCCCTACGAAAACACCGCCAGCGCGTTGGTAATATTCTCGTCCAGACTGTTCTTCAATGCTTCAATCTGCCCGCTATCCACATTGAGGTTCGATAGTACCGCCGGATCGAACTGCTGCCCGGTAGCCGTCAGATTAAATCCCTGACCGCATTGGCAGCAGAGGATGTCGGCAATATAAACCACGCCGACCAGCATGCGATCGCTTTCGGTTGCGCCGGATGGATTGTGATGGAATCCCGCAACCTGCTGGCAATAGGCGGGGAAGTGCCACTGTTCCGTTAACGCCTGGCCGAGTGCCGAGTGATCGACCCCCAGAATCTGCCTTTCGGTTTCGCAGAAATCCGCGCCGGTTCTCTTGGCGGTCGTGCAAATGCACTGGAGCTTTTCCGGCCAGATCTGCAATTCGACCAGAATCCCCGCATCGTGCATCAAGCCGGCGACGAACGCCTCGTCGGGAACGGGAATCCTCAGGCTGCGCGCCAACTCACGGGCCGCGACGCCGACGCTGATGCAATGCGTCCACAGATCGCGGGCGGTAAATTCCTCGCCGAGTTTCACTCCACGGAACAGTTGGCCGAGGCTTGCCGCGACGGCGATGTTCTTCACGGCATTCAATCCCAGCAGGACGATGGCGCGCTCCACGCTGCCGATCTGTCCGGAGACGCCGTAGAATGCGCTGTTGATGACCTTCAGAATCCTGGCTGAAAGCGACGGATCGGTTGCGATGATCTTGTGAAGTTTTCCGATCGAGCTGCGCGGGTCCTCGACGGTGGCGATGATCTGCGCCGTCACCTCCGGCAGGGTTGCCAGGGCGGTTATGTTTTTAATGGCATCGCGCGCAATGGTCCGCTGATCCGCTGCTATAGCTGTCGGCATATCGAAACTATCGAGGGAAACAGGCCCGTCCTTTAGACCCAAGCCGCCGCAGGTCAGTAGCTGATAATCTTCCGCAACAGACGCTGATCGATTCTCAGCCGGACGAGAATTGACGCAATTTTCGCTCCGGTCTTATCTCCGCCGTAGGAATTGGCGCATTTTCCCCGGCGTGGCCGGCCGTTGTTCAGGATTCGCAGGATGGCGGCGGAAACGGCGGATTGCCGATATGGCACATTCCGCACATCTTTACATCGCTCTCGCCCGAGCTGCCGCGGGCCAACGTCGATCACCGGGGTCCGGAAACTCGCGGCTTCGATGATCCCGCTGGAACTGTTTCCCACCAGCAAGGCGGCGTCGCGCAAGAGTCCCAGAAACATCTCTCGCGGCACATCACGCCGTACGATGAACCGCTTTCCTCGTGCCAGTTTTTGCCAGCAGCGGATGATTCCCCCCGCGCCCGGGTCGTTATTGGGATGAATGATAACGATTTGCAAACCCGTGGCCGCCACCGCCTTCAGCACGATCGCGGCCCGCCGAAATTCCGCCGATTCATTCGCCTCAATTGGATGCAGCACCAACAGCGCGAATGGCCGCACCAGCTCCGGAAATTCCGCGCGAATCTCCGATGGTGGGGCGGCCGATCGGTGGATGCCGTCGATTCCCGGTGAACCAACGCGATGAATCCGCCGGCGGTTTTCGCCCATTTTCGCGAGACGATCCGCACTTTGCCGCGTCGCCGGAAAGTGAACGTGAGCGAGTTTGGAGATGGCATGGCGAAGCGCATCATCCATTTGACCCAGCGCTCGATCCCCGCCATGAACATGGGCGACGGCGATATCGCACAGATGTGCCGCCGCCGCCGCCGCGAATGCCTCGACGCGGTCTCCGACCACCAGCACGACATCGGGCTTCAGCCGTACAAATTCTCGCGCCAAGGCCGCGATCGCGTGGCCGGTCGCCACGGCTCGGCGCCCCGCGCGCCACGGAACCGCGGCGTCAACCTTCATTCGATCAATCGTCCGCCCATGCCGCGGATCAAGGTGCATTCCGGTCGCTATGATTTGGAGCTGCAACTGCGGATTTGCCCGAATCGCCATCAAGACCGATTGCATCAGTCCGAACTCGGCGCGCGTGCCCGTGACAAAGCAGATGCAGCGGCGTGGCGATCGGGGATTTTTACGCGGCATCCGAAATGAGGTGCCAGCTCAGCATCTGGCCCGCCTTGATGAACTGGCCGGTCCGCTGGCCAATAATGGACGGCCACGCCGATGCGGGAATGCCCGTCCCCGGCCGCTGCACGATTAGATCGCTTTCTCGAATGACGTGGCCCGCGTGCAAATCTCGCGCGGCCACGAGGCTTTGCCGGCTGACCGAGCGCACGTCGCGCTCGATATCGAGTACGCGTTTGCTTCCCGCTCCGCGCATCGTTTCCGCCAGCCGGACAAGCTTCACGTAATTTGCGAAATCGTTCGGGTCCAAACTGGCCGCGTGATCCGGCCCGGCGGCGGCGCGATCGTAGGTCAGATGCTTTTCCAGAATGACCGCGCCCGCCCCAACGGCCAGGGCGCCGCTGACGACTTCCGTGGTGTGATCCGAAAATCCAACCGGCACGTCAAATCGCCCGGCCAGTTCCGTAATCCAGCAGAGATTGGCGCTATCGGCCGGCGTCGGATAGCTGCTGATGCAATGGAGCAGGGCGAACGTCGCGTTCCACCCGCGCAACCACGCGACGCTGGAGCTGATTTCGTTCAGGCTGGCGGCGCCGGTCGAAATCAGCAGCGGCGTCCCCGTCTTCGCGGCCCGCCTCAGCAGCGGCCAATTCACAATATCCGGCGAAGCGATCTTGATCACCGGCAGACTCAGCGATTCCACCGTTTCGACGTCTTCCAACGAAAACGGCGTTGCCAGCGGAACCATCTCCGCCGCCAAAATTTCCGTCACGACCTGGCGCAGGTCCGGGTCCTCCAGCTCAAATCTTCGCAGCATATCGATCGGCGACGCATCCAGCAGGGACCGTTTTTGATAGCCCGCGAAAGCCGATAATTCGTGCATGAGACGATCGGCCCGGAACACTTGCAGCTTGACCGCGTCCGCGCCGCACTCGGCCGCCGCATGGACCAGCTCGATCGCGCGCTTGGCGCAGCCATCGTGATTCACGCCGATTTCCGCGATGACCATGACCCGGCCGTCCCGGGAAAATGGCGGCCGACCGATTTCGATCTCTTTCATGCCACCCTCGCTTTAGGGAAGGTTGCTTCTTTGACCATCGCCTCCGCCAGCAACAAATCGCGGGCATGGTCGATTTCGACGGTTTGTCCGACGCCGGTGACGACCGCGCGCCGGTCGATGCCGAAGAAAGCATGAGGATCGTTCCGATGTTCCCTTCCGCGGAGCATCGCCTCGCGCGACACGGCCACGACCGCGCCATCGTGAAGATACAACGGCGCCAAATCCTGGCGTCGATGAATGCTTCCCGGTATGAACGGCTCGACCCGATCGCCGGCGAGTCTGGACATCCAGGCCGGATGCCATTTCCCAACCGGACAGAATGAGCGAACCGAATCGCATCCGGTTTTTCGCAGCAAATGGAGTGCTTCGTCGATGATACCCCCCTGGCGGATCGGCACGTTTCCGTACAGAACGACCAGCGCTTCCGCGTGAAAGTTTCCCTGCGATTCCACCACGTCCATGGCATGGAGCATCGCATCCTGAACGCTCGCCGAGGACGTCGCCAGTTCGGCGGGGCGGTCGATGACGGGTAAACCGCGGGCCCGCGCAAGTTCCTTGACGCGCTGGCAATCGGTTGAAACGACGGTTTTTCCCAACAGTTTCGATTCGGCCGCATGATCGAAGGTATATTCGACCACCGGACGTCCGCAGATCAGGCGGAGATGTTTGTTTGCCAGCCCTTCGCTTCCGGCTCGGGCGAGGATGACGGCCAACGTATTCATGGTCGATGCCACTCCTTGCATTTCGCACATATGGGATGTCGGTTCCACTGCCCCGCAGCATGATCGCGGCCGAGCGCCGCGGCGGCGCCGGTCCAAATGTTCTGGATGGAGTTTTCACCGATGCGTCCAAGACTTTGCTCGCCGAGGATGTCCTGCTCGCAGGAAACGACCCGGCCATCGCACAGGACGGTCAGCCGCCGCGCCAAGCGCGCGCATGCCTGTCGCCGCGGCGGCTCCATTTGCGCAACGGACACGTCCGCGATTTTTTCCGCGAAGTCGCTCGGCCCATTGATTACCGCGCACCCCAGCACGCGCAGCCAATGGTCGTACCAAGCCTCCATCTCCGCCATATTCCCGGTTGTTTTGATAAATGTCGGAACCACCAGCGGCGTGCCGCGTCGATTGGATTGTCTCCGGGAAATCAATTTTGCCAGGTTCTCCATCACCAATTTGAATCCATCCACACCCATGATTGCCTGGTAGGTTGCCCGGCAGATCGCCGGGAAATTCACCGAAATAATGTCCACCGGCGAATCGGCCAGTTGGTCGATGACGCCGGGTTCTACTCCGAGCAAATCGGTTTCCAAAGCGATCGCGCCGATGCCGGCGCGCTTGGCCTCATCGACCATCGCAAACAGATCGGGATACAGCAGTGGATCGCCCACGCCGCCAAGCACCAGGCGTAGATCATCTGCCGATGCCAGCTCCTGGATCAGAATCCGAGCGGCGTCCCCGCTCAGGTCGGGTCGGTCAATTCGAATGTGCGTGGCGGCCGAATAGATCGGCCGGGCGGCTCGGCGCGTATTCAACTCCAACACGACTTCGCGGGGAAGGGTCGATGAATCCGACGAGGCATCCAGGAATCTGACCAATTGCTCCGCCTCGGTGGAGATCAACTGGCCGTTCAGATGCACCGTCGCGCTGGCGATCCGGTCGATTTGGCGCTCGCTGTCCAAGGTGAATCGATGTGGCGTCCTTGCCAGGGACGTGGCGACGGGTACGCACGACGGGGCGGAGATCGGATCACGCATGGGCAGATCGGGCAGATAACCCAGCAAAGTTCCAGGATGCGTACTGTCCGTCGCAAGTTGTCCGATGATCGACCTGCGCAGCAGGACGCCGGACAATCCAGGGGCAGCCTGCGAAAAATAAAAATCAACGCCGGACTGCGACGCGGCGTGTTCGATCAAAGACGAGATGAGGTCGGGATCAACCAACCCGGCCGATGGATCAACGAGCAGCACCGCCTCGGCCTCGGTTTTTTGGGCGATTTCCGCAACCCACGGCCCGTAAAACCCGCGATCGAATTCGCAGGTCCAGAGCGGTCCGCCGCGCCAGCCATCCGCCCAGCGCCGTGCCGCCGACACCGAATCCAAGTGCGGAAGACACATCCGCGCCGATCGGGCGATGTACTCAATGCCCTGCTCCGCGGCGATGGGAGCGACCGCTTCGGCCTGATCCTCCCAGCAGAGCACGACCGTTTTCGATATCGCAGGGCAGCGCGCGAGCCGAAACAGCGTCCACGCCAGCGGCGCTTCGCCGCGGAAACGGCGCGTGGCGCTGCCGGATTGGCCGGCCGGTTCGTGCAGCATCGACAGCACCGCGGTGATGTTCACGCCGCCTCCTTCCGCCGCGACGATTGCCGATCCAGTTCCTCCGCCACCTCGGTCATCGATTTCGAAAACGCCTGGGCCGCCGCGATGACCGCCCGCACGTTCTCGACGTCCCGGTCCACCTGCATTTTCTGACGACTGGTTCCGTGCGGACGCGCCGCTGCCAGCCGGCGATCGGATTCGAATCGCCGAAACTCGCTCTGCTGCGAAAATTGCATCACCAGGTCGTAGGTCCGGCCAAAGCCATCCATCTTGGCGCGGCGCTCGTCGATCTGTGCGATGAGCCGATTCACGCGCCCCTGGTCTTCGAGATGATCCCGAATCTCCTCCAGCAGCGGCAGGGTCTGTCGGCTGATCCGTTCGATTTCGACCGCCTCGTCCTTGCGCAGCAAAATGCTCGTTCGGCAGCCTTCCAGGAGATCCCATTGCGGCCGCGGGGCGTCGGATTTGATTTCCGGCAGCGGCTTTTGGCAATGTTCCTCAATCGCCCGCGCCAGCGGCATCGCAGTGGTTCCTCGTTTCATCGCGCCGCCTTCCGTGGCGTCGATGATTCGCGCAGTGGACTTTCCAAAATCCCGCTCGAATTGCAGAAGATATGTGAAGAGCCGTTCCTCGGTGTACATGGGGCGGCCCCGGTAGTCCGGAATTTGCCGGAGGATTTGCCGGTCGCGGACGATCTGTTCCCACTGTTTCATTTCCAGCGTGCAGAATCGGCCCAATTCCGGCCGCCAAACGTCTTCGTAGCTGGTGCCCGGCGTGTAGCAGAGGCCGTCGCTGAAGCCGAGGTCCTGGCCCACGAAAATGATTGGGTTGCATCCAAGATGCTCGGCCAGGTAGAAGGCCAGATGCGCCACCGTCGCGCCGCTCGTGAGCAATGCTTTGCCCGGATTCATCTCCCGGAGCAGGGCTTCCGCGAAGTCGTTGCCGATCAGGTTCACCGGACCGGTCATCATCTCGAAGATGCGCGGGGTGGCCTTGGGCTCGGCGACCAACTCGGTGCGAATCTTCGCCGGAAGTTTTTCGAAAAATCTCGTGCAGATTTCGTGATAATCCAGCGAGGTCACGAAATGCGGCTGGCATCCCATTTCCAGCAGCGGCTGCAATGTCGTTTGAACCGCGATAAGAACCGCGTTGCGATCCAGGCCCTTGAGCAGATGCTTATTTTTTCGCAGCGACGGCCCCGCCGAGACAATCACGGCAGGGCAATCTCGATACCGGCCGCTCAGCCGGTTGATCCCGCCTGCCGCCGCGTACCAGCCGATGTTCCGCGCGATGTTCCGGGCCGTCTGCTCGCTGTTGAGCAGCAGGGTGTTCATGTTCGTCCGGCAGAAGGAGGCGAATTCGCCAAGCCAGACCTCCATCTGCTTGAAAAACGAATCGTGCAGCCGCACGCTGGGGGGATGCTGAATCGTTTCAGAGCCGACGGAGATCAGCGCGGTATGCGGCGTCAGCCGGCGGAACAAAATGGACTTGTCCAGATTCCAAAACCACATCACCCGATGGCTCGCGATCGCCTTGGCCAGGTCGCGATGTTCCAGGGCCGTGCGGATCATCTGAATGTCCGGCTCGAAGATGCAGAAAATCGCCTCATCGCTGGCCTGCTCGAAAAGAAGTTCCAGGTGATATCCCAGACCCAGCCCCATGAGGTAAAATGTGGTCCGCTGGTCGATGGGAATGGATTCGATCAACTGCCGGGCTTCTTTTTGCGGCTCGTATCGGCTGTGGAGATAAACGCTGCGTCCGTCGCCCGTCCGAACCGACACGGTGGGCGATCCGGATTTGGATTTCTCGACGGCGTACGCGGGCCCCTCCAGCGACGCTTCCACAGCCTCGGCGAGCGTGGGCTCCGTCGCCCACAGAGCGGCCAGGTTACGGAGCAAGGGCGCGTCGGCGGCGAGGACGAGCGCCTGGGATGGATCGGTGGCGATGGTCATTCGGCACTGCTTGCTGTATTTATCGGACCTGATCGGCCAGAATGTTGAACTAATCCATGTCTGATTTCAGCGACTTTCTCTTTCACGCGGCCTGGTGGATGCTCGCGGTGGCGGCGGGGGGCGGTGTCGTCGCCTTCGTCGTCGGAAGCCGGCGGCTGGACAAGAAGCTCCAGCGGCTCGGAATCGCGCTGGTCCTCGTCGCCGGGGTCGTGGCCGGTTTGCGGCTGATTTTTCCGACCGACCGTGAAAAAATGGAGAAGCGATCCCGCGAATTAGTCAAAGCCGCCGATGCCCAGGACTGGAATTCCCTGCGGGTACTGCTGGATGCGGACACGAGCGTCAGCTACAAATCGCACCTCCTTGCCGCCGGAAAAGACAACATTGTCAGAGCCGTTCAGGCAGAGTGGAACCGCTACACCGTGAAATCGGTTCACATCATCGGCCTGGAAAGCGAGCAGACAGAAACGCTGATCACGGTGTCGCTCGAAATCTACAGCACGCAGGATTTCACCGAAGGCCGGCCGGCCCTCACCAGTTGGCAGCTCGATTACCAGGAGTCGGGCGACCAGTGGATTCTTGAAAAGATCACGCTCGTTCGAGTCGGGCAGACAAACGGGGACGATTATTCGTTTTGAAATCGATGGGGACATTCGAGAAAACCAGATTGGACCGCCGAGGCGCGGAGAAGGCGGCGGGAAACGAAGCCTTTTAATGGATTGGCCCGATCGTTTTCCGGGCGTCCGCAGTTCGATCGGCCTTTGGCGAACGCAAAAACGGCGCAATTGAGAAATGATTAACGACAAACCTTCATCGCGCGTTCTGCGGATCGGCAGCGTCAGTTATCTCAACGCCAAGCCGCTCATTCACGGTCTGGAAAATGACCGCGACGTGGAATTGGAATTGGCCGTGCCCGCGAAATTGCTGGAGGGGCTTCAATCGCGCCGGTTTGATGTGGCGCTGCTTCCGGTGATTGATTATCAGCGTCTTTCCGATGCGCGGATTGTGCCCAGCGGTGGCATCGGGTGCGATGGACCGACGTTGACGGTGCGCATCTTCAGCCGAACACCGATTGAACAAATTGCGACGCTCGCCTGCGACGTGGAGAGCCACAGTTCTGTGGCGCTCGCGCGCATTCTGCTCGCGGAACGGTACGGAATTACGCCTCGGCTGGTGGATTTGCCCGCGGAAGGATCCGATGCCCCGGCCATGCTTCTGATCGGCGACAAAGTGGTATCCCAGGAGCCGGTGGGGATGGAATATCAACTCGATTTGGGCGCGGCCTGGAAGGAGCTGACGCAGATGCCATTCGTCTTTGCCGTCTGGGTTACCCGCGCCGGGACGGATTTGGCCGATCTTCCCGACCGCCTCCGACGCGCCAGGGATCGCGGTCTGGCCGATCTGCCCAACATCGTCGCCCGCCACGCCGTATCGCGAGGTTGGCCCGCGGATTTGGCGATGCAATATCTGTCGGTTTATTTGAAATATGAAATCGGTCCCGCCCAGCTTGACGCCATTCGGCACTTCCATGAATTGGCCGCGAAGTATGCGATGATCGGAACGCCCCGCCCATTGAGGCTATACTGAGCGGGGGGGGAAAATCCGAAACCAGAAAATCGAATGACGAATCGAGCCGAGTGCTTGAAGCCCGAATGAGCGCAGTTTCGCCATTCTGGTTTTGGGTTTCTGGTTTTGCCTCACCTTTCCTGGCCAGTCACATTCGTCATCTTTTTCAGTTCGTTGGTCTTCATGTTGAAGATCGCTTCGGCACAAGTACCGCTGTCGAGATGGTTGACATCGACGACGGTGACTTTTCCCAATTCGCCGCCGAGGCACGTCAGGGTCTGCTGGGCGGAATCCATCTCGATTTCTCCGCAATAGATCGTCTTTTCGGTTGTGCGAACGGTCATTGCGCCGGTGGCGGTCAGCGATTTGAGCCGATGGCCGGAAGTGTCGTCGATGTTCGCGGCATCCGCTTGCGTGGTTGGCGGGTTGGACGCTTCAAATTCCGCCTGCAGGATATCCGCGTTATCCAATTGGGTCTCTTGCGGTTTGGGGCCATCGCTCCAGTGCACGATGGTGACGTTGCCGTCGATGACGGCCGTATTCCGGGCGTCGTCGTAAATGAATCGCTTTTGCCATTGGATTGCGGTTGATCCGTGTCCGCCGATGCTCGATCCGTTGTCGGCCGAGGGGCGCGTGGTTGGAGGGGATTGTTCCCTGGCGAATATTTTTCCCGGTCCGGGGACGACCAGGCGCTTGGATGCCGATTCGTAATCGATTCGCCGGCTCAGCAAATCGTATTGGTGCAGCAGATATCCGCGGGAATTGGCGAGAAACGATTCGACCTGCGCGTCCGGGCGGGTCGTGGCGGAAGAATCGGTTTCGTCTGCCAGCAGCGAAATCGTCTTGATCTGCTTGTTCTTGAGAAAGTCGGGATCCGTGCCGTAGGCATCGGAATTGGCGGCCTGGGTGGACGGCGGTTTGGTGGCGTTGGTTTCCGGAGGGACATCCACCAGCGTTGCGAGGATTCGGTCGCACGTGGCTGAATCGCGGCTCGCGCCGGGGGCAGCCGATACGGCACGCACATTGCCGATTACCAGAACCTGATTGGTCTTGCCATCGAGAGTCGCTTTTTTTTGCCAGGTCAGCTTGAGCGGCCGGGGCGTTTGCGACGGGTCCTTCGGTTGCTGAAGCCCGTCGAACGTGCCCGCGCCGTCGATCGACGCGGTTTGATCGTGGGGTGAAAGATAGATCACCGGCCCCGTCATCGTCGAGGTTTTGCTCTTCACCACGGCATCACGGGACGGAGCACCCAGCAAGGTTACGTGGGGATGAGAGTCCACCATTTGCACGTACAACTCGTTCGATGATGCGGAAGATGAATCTTTTCCCGTTACATGAACATTCGTGGTGGCGATGAGCTTGTCCAACGTCGCGTCATTCTCAGCTTGGGGCTTTTCGTTAGCCGGGGGCGGCAGCAGGCCGATCTGAAGATGCTCGGCGGTGAGGGTCTGATCGTTTTGCTGGGCGCGAACCGAGCCGTCGCAGATGATCGTTTTGGCGTACAGTTTCCCATCGGGGCCGGGATCTCGGAACAATTGCAGTTGCTGACCGGCAATTTCCCGGTCGCGCTGGTTGGCCTCGTGGATGAGGCAATCGGCATTTCCGATGGCGGTGATCTGCCGCAGCGGCGGGGAGGAAGTTTTGTGCGCGTCTTCGCCGCTGATGCTGATCTTGTCGAACCGCAAGTCCACACGGTCCAGAGCCGTCAGATGAAATCGCGGGTGATCGACGGCGACGTTTCCCGCGAGGTCGGCGCGCTCGATCTGCATCTGGCTGTTGTCGATGTCGTAGAGATGGACGCGGCAACTCCGTTGCCAGCGGGCCTTCAGAATGCTTTGGGGGTCATTGGGATCGGGAAGCGTGGCCGACCCCGGTCCCTCAAATGCCGCGATGTGGGTGAGCTTCGAGAAATCCATGCTTTGGCCGGTGACGGTCGATACCAGCCCATCCGATTTCGTCTGAGTCAGCACCACATGGCCGGCCAGATGGGCGCTGGAATCAGCGGTGTAGTACTTAAGATCGTCGCATTGTCCATCCACCCATTGGTGGCCGTCGGCGCCGGTTTGGTGCAGCAGAACCGGCGTTCCGCTGAAGTGGATGATGGCCTTTCCATCGACCAGCGGCGGGGCGGTGGCCTCGTCAGCGGGGACCATCCGCATTTTGCCCGTCCAATGAATGTGCACCGGCTGAGACGAGGGTGCGGCGGTCGCTGGGTTCGTGGCCGGGGCGGGCGACGGCGCTGTTGCGGGAGGCGGCGGATTCGCGGGGGCGGTGGGGCTGGGGGTGGAATTGCCCCCAGCGGAATTGCCCCCAGCGGAATTGCCCTGGGCGGAATTATCTTGAGTGGAATTGTCCGAAGTGGAATTGTCCTGGCTTCGGGTGATGAAATCCACGTCCATGCGGTTGGCGCGGACGAGTTCTTCGCCAGCTTGTATGACGCGCACTCGGTCGAAAAATGTTGCCTGATAACGGTGGCGGGTCACAACCGCATCCGGCGCAGTTGTGGGGGCGGCGATGGGGATAGTTGCGGGTGCAATTTGTACCGCAGGCGCGGCTTGAATGGCGGGTGCGGCAGTGGTTGGCACAGCAAGCGCCGGCGGAGTCGGTTGGGTGGGTTCGGTCGGCTGGGCCGAGAATTCGCTCGCGTTGTAAATCGTCAGGTCCGTTCCATGCGCGATCTCCAACGATTTCAGTTGCTTGTCCACGTCGTTCCAATACATCACCAAGCCCGACCCGTCGAAGGAATAATCTTTGGCCCGAATGGTCACGGGAATTTCATCAGCGTGAATGACCTTGCCGCCGGCGTCGATGTATTCCTGCGTGAAGAGGCGATAGGTGTCGTTGTCGAACTGCGCATTGGTCATGGTCATCGTCATATTGGGCGCATCCCGCACTTGCTCGGCGGGCGAGTCGAAAAGCTTCACTGTCACGTGGCGCAGGTTGCCGTAGCGCGGCGGATCGGTGGGGGAGTTGGACATCACGCCCTTGTCGGTGCCGGGCGGAAAGCGGATGACTCCGTCCACGCCTTCGATCTGAAGCACCTGTGAACCGCTGAGGAAAAACTGGATGACCGGATGCGTCACCTTCACGGCGCCGTCCGGCTGAGGATCGTAATAGTCGGATTTGAACTGGGAATAGAGCTGACCGTCGCGGTCGAATTGTTTGACCCACGCCCCGGTTCCGGCCTTGACGAACGTATTGTTGTCCCCGCCGATCGACGCGAAACGATCGAGTGATTGCTTACCATTCAGCAGCCCACCGAACTTCGGCTGCATGTGAAAATAGACGACGAACGCACCTACCAGAACAATCAGGGATATCAGAATGGTAATAAATTTCCGCATCTAGCTTGAGGCATCGACATCGAGCATGCGCAAAACGACCAGGTCCTGAACGTCGATCAGCCCGACGGGGCGGTCCTGGTCATCGACCACGGGCAGCTCGTCGATGCGGTATTGCCGCAGGATGGCCATGGCCTCGCTTGCCAGGGCGGATTCCTTGACGCGCTTGGGCGAGGGAGTCATCACCTGCCTGATCGGTCGATTCAGTGCCGATCCATCGTCGTCGTCGGTGACGAGCCGGCGAAGATCTCCATCCGAAAAAATCCCGGACAGCGTTCCCTTGCCGTCGATCAGGATGACGGCTCCACTGCGGCGTTTGATGCTGCTGACCTCGTGCAGGACCTGGCCAACGGTCAATTGATCCGACGCCACGGGAAGGTTCTCGCCCCTGCGGAAGGTCATGGCCTCCCTGACTCGGATCAGTTTTCGCCCGATCTGGCCGCCGGGATGGAACAGCGCGAAATCGTCCGCGCTGAAATTTCGCAGCTTCATCACCGAAAGCGCCAGGGCATCTCCCAAAGCCATCATCGCGGTGGTTGACGCACTGGGCGCCAAGCCGAGAGGGCAGGCCTCTTCGATTTTGCCCATGGCCAGCACGATGTCGGCCGAGCGGGCCAGACCGCTCGATGCGGAGGCCGTCATGGCGATGATCGGGTGGCCGAGCTTTTTCACCAGATTGAGAAGGCGGAGGATTTCGTCGCTTTCCCCGCTGGCGGAGAGAATCAGCACGACATCGCCCTTGCGGATGGAGCCCAGGTCGCCGTGAACTGCGTCGGCGGCGGAGAGGAAATGGCTGGGCGTGCCGGTGCTGGCGAAGGTGGCCGAGAGTTTGCGGGCGACGTGGCCGGCTTTGCCGACGCCGCTGGTCAGCACCGAACCCCGGCATTCGAGCACCAGACGCACCGCGCGCTCGAACGATTCGTCGATCGCGCCGGCCATCGCTCGAACGGCCGCAGCTTCCGCCTCAATGACCTGCCGCGCGAATTGGAGGGGATTGTCGTTTGTCACTGGACCAACACTGGATTATCGGCCGCCCCGCACTAAAATCAATCAATCGCAATCAAGGACGAAGCGTGGAATATCGCGTTGAACTGGATGTTTATAACGGCCCGCTGGATTTGCTGCTGTATCTCATCAAGCGGGATGAGCTGGATATTTACGACATTCCGATCACCCAGATCCTCAACAAATACATGGGTTACGTCGAGATGCTGAAGGGTCTGCGGCAGGATCAGGGGCTGGATATCAACGTCGCCGGCGATTTTCTGGTGATGGCCGCGACGCTGATGGAAATCAAGAGCGCGATGTTGCTGCCCAAGCCGCCGCCGGTGGCCGGTCAGGATTCCGCGGCGGCGGAACTGGCCGATCCACGCTACGAGCTGGTTCAGCAACTTCTGGAATATAAACGGATCAAGGATTCCGCCGCGTTGCTGGAACAGCGGCAACGAGAACACGAACAGCGGTTTCCGCGGGTTCCCGCCTCGATGCCCGGGCAGGCCGATGAGCCGCCGCCGATCGATCTGGATGAGGTGCAGATTTGGGATCTTCTCTCGGCGTTCGGGCGGTTGATGAAAGAGGTCGGCACGCGCGGGCCGAGCATTCATGAGATCGTGTTCGATGACACGCCGATCGATCTTCACGCGGCGGACATTGAGGACCGGCTGATGCGCGAGGGCAAGCTGACGCTTCGAGCGCTGGTTGTCGGCCGCAAAAGCCGTAGCGAAATGATTGGCTTGTTCCTGGCCCTGCTGGAATTGATTCGGCAGAAGAAGATCCTGGTTGTCCAGGGCGAAGACCAGGCCGACATCGACATCAGCCCGGCCCCGGAAGAGCATCGCAACACCTATGTTGAGGCCCCTGGGCCGGATGCGGTATCCCCGCAAGTCGAAGACGCGTAGGCGGGGTTTGGTTTTGGTATAATCGGGGAAATGTGGCGGGTTATCCAACTTCACGATTTCGTGACTGACGCATTGCCGCGCAGGTTGAGGTTATGCGCCGCGCCGAGCAACAAACGCCTTAATTGAAATCTTGAGCTAAAGACGATCAAGCTGCATAGAGTTCAAGACAATGATCCGACCCGCCACCATCCATGATGTTCCGCGAATCCAGGGGATCATCAACAGCCATGCCGAGCTGGGGCGGATGCTCTTCAAGAGCGTTGCGCAGGTTTACGAATCGCTGCGCGATTTCGCCGTGTACGAGATTGAGGGCCAAGACGGTAATGGCACATCGACAATGGGGCGGGTGGTCGGATGCACGGCTTTGTCGATCATCTGGGCCGATCTGGCGGAAGTGCGTTCGCTGGCGGTGGATGAGGAGTATCGGGGCCGGGGAATTGGCCGACAATTGGTGGAATGGTCGGCCGACGAGGCCCGGCGGTTGCAGATTCGCCGGCTGATGACCCTCACCTACGAGCAGGCATTTTTCGAAAAGCTCGGCTTCGAAGTCGTGGGCAAGGACAGTTTGCCGCTGAAAGTCTGGAGCGACTGCGTGCGATGCCCGAAGCGCGAAGGGTGCGACGAGATCGCGATGGTTCGCGTGCTGCCGGATGTTCCGATCATCGCCATGCAGCAGGCCCCGCCGACGCCGCGAGGAGTGAGCATTCCGGTGTTGGATGAATCGGTCGAAGATTGAAGATTCATCTGAATGACTGATATTTAAATGGTCTCAAACAATCTTCTCCACCTCTGGAAATCGAAAGGCGTGCACTCGGTCTTGGTCTTTCACCGCTAGGACGGAGTCGAAGCCAGGTGTGGCAAAATTCGCATTTCGGTGCTACAGTCTGTTCATGATTCACGAAAATCTATCGCAGTCGATCGAAAATCTCTCATCCCGGATGATCGCCATCCGGGACTCTCTTTGACTTGCCCACAAAACTGGCCCGAAGAAAAGAACTGGAAAACAAGATGGGTGAGGACGGCTTCTGGATTAACCAGGACGCCGCCAAGGGCGTCGTCGCCGAGGTCAAGGCCCTCAAGGCCGCGATCGAACCGATGGAGGCGATGCTGCGCGGGATCGACGATGTGAAGGCCCTGCACGAATTGGCCGCGGAAGCCGGCGATGCCGAGTCCATGGACGAGGCCGACCTCATGTTGGCCGACCTGGAAAAGCGGGCCGAGAAGGTCGAGCTTCAGTCGCTCCTGGACGGCAAGAACGATTCGAAAAACTGTTTTGTGCAGATTCACGCCGGCGCCGGGGGCACGGAGGCCCAGGACTGGGCCGAGATGCTGCTGCGGATGTATCTTTATTTTTTCGAGCGGCGCGGGTGGGATGTTTCGGAAGTGGATCGAACCTGGGGCGAACAGGCCGGGCTGAAAAATGTCACGCTGCTGGTGAAAGGCGAATACGCCTACGGCTACATGCGGGCCGAGGCGGGTGTTCATCGGCTCGTGCGCCCCAGCCCATTTAATGCGCAGAACAAACGACAGACCAGCTTCGCATCGGTCGATGTGGTTCCCGATTTCGAGGAAACGGATACCGACATCGAAATCCCCGAAGCGGACTTGGATATCGTTGCCTTTGTTCGCGCCAGCGGCCCGGGCGGGCAGAACGTCAATAAAGTTGCCTCGGCCGTCCGAATCACGCACAAGCCGACGGGTATCCAGGTGACCTGCTCCGTCGAGCGCAGCCAACAGCAGAACAAGCGCCTCGCCCTGGCGCTGATGAAGGGCCGGCTCGAGCAGATCGAACAGGCGAAGCGCGATGAGGAGCTGAAAGCCATGTATGGCGACAAAGGCTCGATCGCCTGGGGCAATCAGATTCGCAGCTACGTTCTGGACGACCGCCGGGTGAAGGATCACCGCACCAATGTGGAAACGGCCAACGTTGAGAGCGTGCTGGACCGCGGGGAATTGGACATGTTCATCGACGCGGAGCTGCGGAGGAAGAAGAAGGCGAAGTCGGATCGGAAGAAGTAGGAGTGCGCCGCAGCCATTGGTAGCCGTCGGCGAGGAGGTCCAGTTTGCCGGTCTCGGGGTGAATGATCAGTCCGTGGACGGGGATGCCCCTGGGCAGCAGCGGGTGGTTTCGGACGATCTCCACGCTCTGCTTCACGCCGTCCTCGGGTGATTCGAAGCCGGTCAGCCACTGCTGCATGTCAACGCCGCCGTGGCGTAGCGTGACCAGCACCTCTTGCGACACGCCCCGCTCGCGCGCCTTTGCCAGGATCTGGCCCGCGTTCAGCCCGGTCATGCCGCAGCCGTGATGCCCGACCACCGCGACCTCGCCGACTCCGAGTTCGTAGATGGCCAGCAGAATGCTCCGCATGATCGATCCAAACGGGTGAGAGACGATAGCGCCGGCGTTCTTGACGAACTTCGCATCACCCTGGCGAAGGTTCATCGCGTGGGGCAACAGTTCAACGAGCCGAGTGTCCATGCAGGTGAGCACGACCAGCTTTTTGTCGGGGAACCGATCCGTGCGGAACGGCTCGTACTCTTTGTTCTGCACGAACGAGGTGTTGTGAGCGAGAATGTCGGAGATCAGGGACATGCCCCTAATGATAAGCGCCGGGGACGTTTATTGCGAAACAAGATTGATTGTGCTGACGCTGTAAGCCGGCATGGTATAGGTGAAATTTGCGAGGTCTTTGAATGATATTCGTCCCGCATCGACGGGCCGGGGGCTTGCAGCGGTCAATTGATAGACATTGCCGGTTGTGAAGGATTTGTTGTTGCCCAAATGCACATTTGCCGCGATTTCGTGATCGGTTTTGTTAATCGCGATCAAGACCATGCGGTGGGGATCGGCTGAATCGGTGCTGGCATAAATCGAGGTATCGGGCGCGTCATCCGTGGCTGCGGAAACCGACGTGTCGCCGAACGAGCCATTTTTGCCGTCGAAATTCCGAAACATTTCGAATCCGCCGGCGGCGAACGGTTCGTTGGGAAGCATCGGCCATTCGTTGGCTGCATAGACACCGGTGCGGCCGAAGATGCCCAGAACGTCGGCCTCGGCGATGCCGCCGGAGATGTCTCCTCCGCCGCCGTAGTTGTATTCGCTGATCGACAGTTTGGTGCCGGGATAATTTTCGGCGATTTTCTTTTCAAGCGTCGGGATCAGGTCTATGGGCCGGTGGGTTTTTTTTGTGATCCAACTGGTTTCCATGTAGGCGGGGTCCCACAACGAGCGGGGCGCTTGCAGTCGGGCAGCCACGATGTCGGGCTTGGATTCTTCGGTAATGATCCGCACGCCGCCGCCGGTGGCCTCGGGATACCAATGAATGTCGAGCACGTCGAGCAGGCGCTTGCCCGCGGCCGCGCTCGCCTTGGCCAATTGTCGCAGATAAAAAACCTGGAAATCCCGGCCATCGGCATCCGGCGCGTTTTGCAAAGTGACGTAGCCGTTCCACCCATAATTCTCTGGTCCGAAAATCAGGGTATTCGGCTCAACATTCTTAATCGCCGTGGCGTAGGCAATCGTTTTTTGTATCAGTTCGGCGTACGTGACTTTTTGGGGATGCACTTCGTGGTGAGTTTCGGCCCAGATGCCCGGCTCATTGTCGAGTTCAAAAAAAATGGGCCGATTGGGGTCGGTTTGGCCGTAGGGGTATTTCGTCTTGACCCAATTGACGAATTCATCCTGATAAACAACCGGCGCATTGGGATCGGGCGTCAGTGCAAACGGGGCGTCCTTGGCCGGTTCTTCACGACGGAAGCGGGTTTGAAGATAATTCAGCCCACTTTTGTGAACGTCGCCGTCGGCTTTTTCGTCAGCCGAGACGTAACCGTTGATCGGAATTGTAATCAGCGCGGCGGCATCGTGGTCATACGCGTTTTTTAGCACGGCTGCGATTGCGGCGCCTGGCGTCGTGCCGGGGAAGAAGTCGTCGTTTTGGAAATGATAATCGGAGCCGGCGTTGGAGGCGTTGGTGATCCAGTCGTATGCGGTGGTGCGGTTTCCGCCGAACCGTAGGAAAGTGGCATTCGCCCATGCCATTCCGATCGGCTGGTTCACGCCGTAAATGAGGCGAGAGATCGGCCGCACATCTTCCTGTGCGTCGATCGCAAAGTGAACCACGCTCTGCGCGGAGACGGCCGCGTTCAGAAACGATATCGGGATCAGTAAAATCAAAAGGTGTCGCATATTCCGGTATAATATATATGAAAAGGCTCTCCAGGTCACGCGTTGGCACGGCTGGGCCCCGGACTCATTTCGACAGTTTCGCCACCAGGCGCCAGACCAGGTGGGGCGAGAGCGGGCGCTGCTGTGTTTTGTTGAAACTGTCCACGAGCTTGTCGAATCGTTCGGAATAGGGCAGGCGATCGCGCTTGCCGATGTCGGCACCGAGCAAAGTTCTCACGATCTCTTCGGCCTCGGCTGAAACATCGGGTGACGGGCTGCGCGCGTCGCCGAGCTTGGGTAGATGGCCGCCTTTGCGCACGTTCAGGAGATGACGCCAAACTTCGCGGCGAGTCGGCTTCGGTTCAGGATGCTGAGCGGCGTAGAGGTTGTACAGTTCTTCAAACTGCGGCGTATACGGCAGGTCATCGGCGGTGCGGCCAATCTGCTCGTATACGTTGGCCAGAAGCTGACGTTTGGCGGGGATGGTCGGTTCGACACCGGAAAAAAGCATCGTCGGCGCGGCGCCGTCTTCGGCGGCGCCCGCGCCGGCGGAGGCGGTCGTGCGGTCGAGGAGCATCAGGACATTTCCGAAGGGGTCTTTCACAGCCGCGCGATAGCCGTGCGCCGCCTGGCGAGGTGCGTGGACGAATTTCAGTTGAAGCTGCTCGCGCCTGGCGTAGAGGGTCCGCACATCATCCACCAGGTAGTAAATTTCCTCCGCCGGCTGGTCGGGATCGGCCCGCAGGACGATCTCGGTGAGCCCGTCCGCCATGAGCAGCGATGCCGCTCGATTGTCCTCCCGCAGCAGCTTCATGCCGAGCACATCGCGATAATACCGCACGGCGCTGGGCAGCGCCGGCACGCGAAGGATGATTCGGTCGATCCGGCGAAGCATGTGAAATAGCGTGGCTACGGCGCCGGCCGATAGTCCGGCAGACCGAACTGGGACAGGAAAAACGCGAACGAATCCGCGCTTTCTTCTTCACGCTGGGTTCGGGAAGCGCCTATGCCGTGGCCATTCTGATAATCCACGCGAAGCAGGATGGGCTTAGGGCCGGCCGTGGCGGCCTCAAGCCGGGCGGCCATTTTTCCCGGTTCCCACGGGGCGACGCGCGGATCGTTGATGCCGGTCGTGAGCATCACGGCGGGATAGGCGACTCCGTCGCGGACATGCTGATAGGAATCCATGGCAAAGAGGTCCTCGAATCCGGCCTGGGTCATGACGCTGCCGAATTCCGGGATGTTGGGAACTCCGTTTGGCGAGAACTCGGCGCGGAGCGTATTCATGGCCCCGACCTGCGCGACGGCGGCGGCGAAAAGATCGGGTCGCTCGGTGATGGAGCGCCCGACCATGATCCCGCCGGCAGAGCCGCCGGTAATTCCCAGCCGCTGAGGCGAGGTGTATTTTTCTCGCACGAGGTATTCCGCGCAGGCGATGGCGTCGCGCCAGGTGTTGGGCTTGGTGAGCTTATATCCGGCCTTGTGCCAATCCTCGCCGCGTTCGCCGCCGCCGCGAACGTGCGCCACCGCCAGTACGCCGCCGCGATCGAACCACGCCAAATAGGACGGGCTCATGAAAGGCTCGATCGTAATCCCATAAGCGCCATAGGCCATGAGAACCGTCGGATTCGAGCCGTCGAGCTTGATGTCCTTTCTGCAAATGATTGAAAGGGGAACCAGCGTCCCGTCGTAGCTGGCCACGTCAACTTCGCGTGACGTGATATATTCCGGAGCATCGTAAGGACCGGGCGGCTGAAGACCGGTCGATGTCGAGGTCATCGTCGCGGGGTCGAATTCGAAAATGTTCGCCGAGCGCGTCCAACCGGTCATGCTGAAGACGATCCCCGGCAGTCGGGTGTCGGATGATTGGATTCCGACATTTCCCTCGTACGGCAATTTCACCGGCCGCGCGCGTCCGCCGTATGGAATGCGGATGATTCTGGATATTCCGCCGTCCAGCTCGTTCACATATAGCGCATCGGACGCGGCGGTCATTCCGCGCAGGACCCCGGCGCCCTGCGGCACCACGAGCTTGGCGTGGGCCACGTCGGGATGATGCAGGCTTGTCCGCACGATCTTGTATCGCGAGGCGTCTTTGTGGGTGAGGAGGTAAAGATCGTCGCCGCGGAAGGTCGCGCTGGTCACGTCCGCGTCCACGTCGCAAACTTTCGTCCAGGACATATCAGGCTGTCCGATGGACGCCAGCGGCGCCGCGTAAATCGTCGTTTCGTTCTGAGTGCCGTGCTCGAGGAAGCCGAGGACTTCATCCGAGTCCGGCTGGGTCGCCACGAACGGCCAGTCGATTGGGAGGATTCCAAGGTGGGGCGTGGAATCGATCCCCAGCACGGCGATGTCCCGATCCGGATCGTGGCCGACGGTATGGAGATAGACCTGGCTTCTCTGCTCGAGTTCCAGGGGCGAAGTGCTTGGCCTCATTTTTTGAAGTCGGTTGAAGAAAAATGATTTCCCATCCGGCAGCCACGAGACGCCGGGGTCCCAGACGCGATCGATTTCCTCGCCGGTGTCCTTTCCCGTGGCGACGTCGCGAACGCGCAGCACGCCGATTTCGGCGCCGCCTTTGGAAATGACGTACGCGACATAACGGCCGTCCGGCGACGGCGCGTAGGAATTGATCGCCGCGGGCTCGCCGCGCGGACCTTTGAACTGATCGGTATCGACGAACAAAACTTCCTTGCCGCCGAGGCCCTGGCGCATATAGAGCTTGCCGAGGTTCTGGCCGCTCAGGATTTTCATGTAAAAATATTTGTCGCCGGGCAACAAGGACACGTCGCCGACGGATGCGGGGACCGCATCGACGTACTTTTTGATATCGGCGAAGATCGCGTCGCGGCCGGGAATTCGGTCAAGCACGGCTCGGGTGTGATCCGCCTGTGCTTTGAACCACGCCTGGACGGCGGGATCGGACAGGTTTTCCATGTAACGATACGGATCGACAACCTTGATCCCGAAATAGGTGTCCGTCACCGGCCGCACCGGCGCAACGAGGGGATCGGCTGCGATGGGGGGAGTGGTTTTGTTTTGGGATGAGGTCCAGCATCCCGAGAGGGAGATCGTCAGGAAAATCAGACCGAACACACTATGCCGCATCTTTATCCTCGTCTTCTTCTTCCGCTTGTTTCTGTTCGACTTGCGTCGGCACATGATATCCGCCGCGGAAGACAAAAATTCCACCGACCAGGTTCCAGAAAATTTGCGTCAAGCGGATGGACATCGTCAGGGCGAACGCCAGGCCGACGGTTACGCCCTGCGGCTCCAGCAGCTTGATCGCAAAATATTCCATCACGCCGGCGCCCTGCGGGCTGATCGGGATTGCGCTGGCCAGCACGATCACCGGAACGGCCATCCAATAATAAAACGGGCTGATATGCAAGCCGAACGCCACCCCGCACAATTCCGCGGCGATGATGACCGTGATGTGAACGGGGAAGCTGATCACCAGCGCCGCCAGCACCAGCCGCGGCCGGTGGCCGTAAATGTGCATCGTCTCAATGGCCTTGTGAACCTGCCGCTGCATGGGCAGCTTGCTGATGATGAATTCCAATCCGGAAATTCTTCGAAGCACCGGGACGTAAAAGACGATCATGGACAGGATCACCACCGCGATGATTGCCGCCGACGCCAGCGCGACTTGCCGGCACCGGGGGATTTGCGCTTGGAGGGCGGCCATCGTTCCGCCGAGGATGATCAGCGCCACCAGCCCCACCGCCCGGTCCACCAGCACGGACATGACGGCCCGCGTACGGTGGTGGGTTTGACGCGCGACATAGTACGCCTTGAACACGTCACCGCCGGTCGAGCCCGTCGGCATGATCGTGTTGTAGAACATTCCCACCATGTTCAGCACGAAGGTGCGGCTCAGTCGGAGGCGAATGTCCACCGCTTTGAGCAGCTCATGCCAGCGCAAGCTGGTGATCACGATCGTCACCGGAAAAACCGCCAGGGCGGCGAGGATGAAATAAAGGTCTGCTTCGCGAACCATTCTCAGTACGCCGATCTGTACGCGCGGATGCGGGACGGTGATCTGGTAACTGGGATAGTCGGAGGCGGGTGCCCAGGTGGCCACGGGGCCGGTGGGTTTGTCGGCTACCCACAGCCCATTGACGCTCTTCAGATTGGCCGAGAGGTCCAGGCCGACGACGTACTTCATCCCATTCTCGCCCGTGACGCGCAGATTGGGACGGTCCGGCTCGTTCACCACCTCGCCGTGGGGGATGGCGATGATCTTGCCCGTGCGGGGATCGATGACGTGGTAGAAGGCGCTGTTTTCTTTGGCGAGCGGGTCGGTCACGACCAGATTTTTTCGCGGCATCGTCTCGCCGGGCAGAAAACCCCAGACGTGATCGTGCCACGACATTTGGCTGATCACCCACCAGATGCCGACGACGGCAATTGTCCAGCGAACGAACTCCTTGGCGATTTTCAGAACGCGCTTCTTATCCATTGCGGGCCGCATTCTTATTATCGGCAGGAGCTTGGCAACTGCCTTATTCCGCCTATATTAATCGTCGAACGAGGATTCATAGATGCTGGGCCGAAAAATCGTAATCGTTGCTGCCGTGTTGTACGCCGCCGTCGTGGGGTGCGTGATGTCCTCGTCGGAGCCATCCTCCGGAAGCAGCGGCGGCAGCGCGCCAGTGGAGCAGCCGGTGACCGGGCTGGTGCGGATCGCCGGGCAGCGGCCATTCTGTGGGGTGGCGGTGCAGCTCCAGCGCGTCGATTGGGTTGAGGAATATAAGAAAACCATCGACGAAATTGCCGCCGACGGCGCCGACACCGTCTCGCTGGTCGTCGACGCCCGCCAGGAAAACGGCGAAAGCACCATCATGTATGTCGATATGCGAAAGACCATGACGGTCCCGCAGCTCACCGATATCATCGATCACGCCAAGAGCAAACATCTGCGCGTCATCCTGATGCCGCTGGTACTGTTGGATGATCCGCTCGACAGCAGCGAATGGCGCGGCACCCTCAAGCCGCGCGACTGGCACGAATGGTTCGAAAATTATCGCGACATGATCGAACACTACGCACGCATCGCACAGAACACCAACGTGGATGTGCTGGTCGTCGGCTCGGAACTGGTCACCTCCGAAGAGGATCATCTGGATGAATGGATTCAAACCATCAAGGATGTCCGATCCATTTACAAAGGGCAATTGACTTACTCGTCCAATTGGGACCGCTACAAGAAGGTGCCGTTCTGGAAATATCTCGATTTCATCGGCATGAACAGCTACTGGACGCTCGGCCAGAACCGGGATGTGACGGTCGATCAGATCAGCCAGCGATGGAAGGAAATTCAGGATCAGATGTTCACGTTCGTCAACCAGGTTCACAAGCCGGTGATTCTGCTGGAAGCCGGCTGGTGCAGCCTGGCCAACGCGGCCAAGGATCCGTGGGATTACACGCAGGACCAGCTTTCGGCCGACAACGATTTACAGAAAAAACTTTATGAGGCGTTTTTTCAAAGTTGGTGGGGCAAGCCGCAATTGGCCGGCTTCATGATTTGGGAAATGCACCCCGGCAATGATCCCACGGGCAAGGGGTATACGCCGCAAGGCAAGCCGGCGGAGGATGTCATGCGCCAATGGTTCGCCAAGCCGCGATGGGAGATCATGCAGAACCAGTGACGGAGGCGCGATTTCGCCAGGGGCCGTGCTGCAAATATCCGACTGGTTTCGCGGAGCGGTAAGGGGTATTATTGAGAACCGATGACATTGAAGGTAATCATTGAGCCTGGAGAAGATCGTGGCTTCGTTGCCCACGTTCCCGCGTTGAAGGGCTGTTGGTCGCAGGGCATCACGCGGGCCGAAGCGTTAACCAATATCCGTGAGGCGATCGAAGCGTGGCTGGAGACGGAACAAGACAAAACTGAACAGCCCGGCGATTCCCTTGATGTTGAATTGGTCACCGTCTGAAGGCTACCGGTATGCCTCAACTTCCGGTGGTCAGCGGTCGCGAAGCTCGTCGAGCTTTTGAACGTGCAGGTTGGATTTTCAATCGGCAGCGAGGAAGTCATATGGTTTTGATTCGGCCGGGAACGCCCATCAATCTCTCAATCCCGGACCATCGGGAAATCGATAGAGGGTTGCTTCGCGGCTTGATTCGTGACGTGGGAATGTCAGTCGAACAATTTGTAGCTCTGCTTTGACGGTCAGTTTCGGCTACTCATGCCTTTCGACAAAATAGCCGAATTAGCTATGATGATAACCCGCATGCACGCCCTTTCTGAAAGTCTGGCCGAAATAAACCGCTAGGCGCGTTCCGGCGCCGGTCCCGATTCATCGGGACTTCCGCCGCCGCGCCCGCCCATCCGTTTGACTCCCGCTGTTTACCCTCTAATTTAGCTGGACTTTTGAGGAACCGATCATGGAAGCCATCGAAACGCGCTATCGCACACACACTTGCGGACAACTGCGGCAATCCGACGTCGGCAAAGCCGTGAAACTCGCCGGGTGGGTTCATTCCTACCGCGACCATGGGGGACTCGTTTTCATCGACCTCCGCGACCGGGACGGGCTCACGCAGCTTGTTTTCGACTCGGACGCCTGCGGTCAAGCATATCACGATGAATCGCGCAAGCTTCGCAGCGAATGGGTCGTCAGCGTCAGCGGTGCGGTGACCGCGCGCGGGGCGGATTTGGTCAACCCCAAGCTTCCCACCGGCGAAATTGAAATCCGGGTGAAGGAATTGGAAGTGCTCAGCACCTCTCCCACGCCGCCGTTTACGCCGGATGAGCACGAGACCGTCTCGGAGGACAAGCGTCTGGCGTTCCGGTATCTCGACCTTCGCCGGGCCGAGATGCAGACCAACCTCCGCACCCGCTATCGTGTGACCAAGATCATGCGGGATTATCTCGGCGATCTGGGATTCTGGGAGATCGAGACGCCGTTTCTCACCAAATCCACTCCGGAAGGGGCGCGCGATTTCATCGTTCCGTCGCGGCTGGTACCCGGCAGCTTTTATGCTCTGCCGCAGTCGCCGCAGCTTTTTAAGCAGCTTTTGATGGTCAGCGGCTGCGACAAGTACATGCAGATCGTCCGCTGTTTCCGCGACGAGGACCCGCGGGCCGATCGGCAGGCGGAGTTCACCCAACTCGACGTGGAAATGTCCTTCATCGACCGCGAGAACATCATCTCCATCATGGAGGGATTACTTCGGAAAATCTGGAAAGAGATTCTCGGCAAGGAAATTCCAACCCCGATTCCGCACATGCAATATGACGAGGCGATGAGCAAATTTGGCTCGGACCGGCCGGACCTTCGATTCGGAATGCAACTGCACGATGTCACGGATTTAGGGCACCAAACCGATTTCGGCGTCTTCAAAAATGCCGCGATGGTGAAAGCTATTGCCGTTCCCGGCGGAGGAAAACTCAGCCGTAAGGAAACGGATGCCCTGGCCGAATGGGCCAAGGTTTTCGGCGCCAAGGGCCTGGCGGTTACAAAAGTGACGGCCAGTGGATTGGATACGGGCGTCGCCAAATTCCTGGCCTCGATTGCGGCGAAGCTCATCGAACGGACCGAAGCAAAGGAAGGCGATTTGCTCTGTTTCGCCGCGGACAAGCCGAGGATCGTTCACAAGGTTCTGGGCGAACTTCGATTGAAAATGGCTCGCGATTTGAAACTGGCGCCGTCGACGGAATTTGCGTGGATATGGATCGTCGATTTTCCGGCCTTCGAATTTGACGAGGCGGAAAAGCGCTTCTCCGCCACGCACCATCCCTTCACGGTTCCGCTGGACCACGATCTGGGCAAGCTCGATTCGCGCGATCCGGCTACCGTCGAATCGATCAAGAGCAAGGCGTATGACATCGTTGTCAACGGCAGCGAAGTCGGCGGCGGATCGATCCGTATCCACCGGATGGACATTCAGCAGAAAGTTTTTTCGCTCCTGGGCATCGACGAAGCGGCCCAGAAGGCAAAATTCGGGTTCCTGCTGGATGCTCTGCATTTCGGCGCTCCGCCGCATGGCGGGATCGCCCTGGGGCTCGATCGCCTGATCATGATCCTGCGAAGCATCACCAACATTCGGGACGTGATCGCGTTCCCCAAAACGCAGAGCGGCGCCGATCTGATGTGCGGCTCGCCCAGCCCGGTGGATGATAGACAATTGCGGGAAGCGAACATCCGCGTCGTGCTGCCCGCGAGTAAGACCGATGCGCCGAAAGGATGATGTCAGGCGGCAATCTGCTCGAATGAAAAGTGGGGGATGTCGGCGCGATCGCTGGCGTGTTCGACCGTGATTCCGCAAATACGGCCATCACGGTCAAGGTCAAGAATGGTGTTTTCATCCAGGTCCTTCGATTCCGCCACCTCGATCGCCTTGAATTCGATGTACAAGGTATCCGTCTGTTTGAAATATTTGATCTTCATGGCGTGAAAGACCTATCGAAAAATGCGTTATGTACAGTCTGGCCGTCGGGGAGCAGTATAACACGCAAATACCTGCCGTCCATTTCAGGGATCGGCGCCCATCGCCGAATACGACCGTCCTGCTGCACGGTCTCTTTTGCCGGATGATCGACCACGTGCTGAATCCACTCCAGCCGAATGCACGCCCGATCTGGACGTTGACGCATCGCCTGAAAGTATTCGGTAAACTTCACTCGCGCGATGTTACGTGGTTGTTGCCGATTGCGAAAGTGAACGTCCGCGCCTTTGCCGCCGGGGCCACCCGCGCGTATGATCGCTGACGGCCCGCTCCGAAGATTGTATTATGATTCGTACTAAAATCGTCGCAACATTGGGTCCCGCCTGTGGCGACATCGAAACGCTGTATTCTCTTTTTCAGGCCGGCGTAGATGTCTGCCGGCTTAATTTTTCGCACGGCGCGCTGGATGGACACCTCCAGATGCTGCGCAATATCCGGGAGGCCGCGGCAAGGTGGAATCAGCCGATTGCCGTCCTCGGCGATCTGTGCGGCCCGAAAATCCGGCTGGGGCCGATCGGCGTTCACGATGGCGTCGAAGGGATGCCCATCCAGGTTGGCGACGAACTGGTCATCCAGCGCACCCCCTGCGTTGGACAGGACGGCCGGGTCAGCAGCATCTACGCCAATCTTGTAGACGATGTTCAAGTCGGCCATCGCCTTCTGGTCGAAGACGGCCTGCTGCGATTCATCTGCACGGAAAAGAAATTTGGCGAGATTCGCTGTAACTGCACGATCGGCGGGATTCTCAAAAGCTCCAAGGGGATCAATCTTCCCGATACGAGCGTCAATGTCCCCTCCATCACGCAGCGCGATTGGGAATGCGTCGATTGGGCCATCGAAAACGATTTGGATTATCTGGCCCTTTCCTTCGTGCGTTCCGCCGAGGATTTGTACCTTTTGCGCGAGCAACTGCGAAACAAATCGGCCGACATTCATCTCATTGCCAAGATCGAGAAGGCCGAGGCGCTGACGCATATCGACGAAATTGTGGAAGCATCCGACGGCCTGATGATCGCGCGGGGCGACCTGGGCGTGGAAATGGACGTGGCCGAGGTGCCGATCATCCAGAAGGATCTGATCCGCCGCTGCCAGACGGCGGGCAAGCCGGTGATCGTCGCGACGCAGATGCTCCAGTCGATGATCGAGCAGGCCAGCCCCACGCGGGCCGAGGTCAGCGACGTCGCCAACGCCATCTTCGACGGGACCGATGCGGTCATGCTCAGCGGCGAAACGTCGGTCGGCAAATTTCCCCTCGGCTCGGTCCACACGATGGCTCACGTCGCGGAAGTGACGGAGGATTACCTCATCCGCTCGACATCGGCGGCGCCGATCGTCTCAAGGACGGGTTCGTCCACGCTCCGATTTTCTACGGCGATTGCGCGCGGCGTGCTGGAGATCGTTAACGATCTGAACATCAAGCTGGTCGTCGTCTGGAGCCAGACCGGGGCCACGGCACGCATCTTTTCCAAGGGGCGGTTTCCCGTTCCCCTGGTTGCGCTGTCCAGCGATCATCGCACGCTACGGAGAATGGCGATGCACTTTGGCGTTATTCCGCAGGAATTGACGCCGCCGCAAAAAATGCTCGACCTTGTCGATAGCGTCGATGCTCTGGTCCAGGAGCGCAAATTCGCGGCGCTTGGCGACCGTATCGTCATCGTTGCCGGCGCCGCGCTCGGCACGCCCGGCACCGTCAACGGCATCATCATCCACACCGTCGGCGAGCGCTGGACCGGCGAAGTCGATAACAATCTGGCCAGCGGCCAGATCGTTGACGCGGCATGGAAATGAAGCCCGCACCCATCACGTTTTTCGCCGCGCTCTGCATCCTCGCCGGATGCGCGGACAACTCCCGGAATCCCACGCCCACCACTCGCCCAGCGCTTATGTCCATTCCCGCCGAACGCGGCACCGATGCGTACTGGCTCAATCAGCCGGCCGTTGCATCGGTCAGCAGCCGCGATTACCAGAAGCTCTGGAACGCCTGCGCCCAAACCCTCCGGAACGATCAATTCGACATCGATGAAGAGGATTACCGCGAGGGCGTGCTTACAACTTGGCCCATGATTTCCAAGCAGGCGTTCGAGTTTTGGCGCAGCGATGCGGGCGACATTTACGAAGTGATCGAGGATACGCTACAAACGATCCGCCGCTCGGTTCGCTTCGAGTTGTCGCGCGGCCCGGATGGGACCTATGTCGCCCGTCCGAAAGTATTGATTGAGCAATCGTCGCATCCCGAGCGCCGGATCTCGACGGTTTCGCAGGCTCCCCAGGCTTTCACGCCGCTGGGCGAAACCCCGACGCGCGCCACGGAACAAGGCGCAAGCATTCCCAATCGTTACTGGTATGCACTTGGCCGCGACGAAGCGATGGAACGCGAACTGGCTAATTCGGTCCGTGAAAAGCTGAGTCGGTAGCGGGCGAAGCGTTCTCGCGCTATTCTGCCGGCAGCGGCTCCATTTCTTTCCTTGCCGCATCTTCGTTTTTCTGGGTCAGCCGCTTCGGCTCGGCTTTGTCGAGCTGATCGTTGTATGACAAGGCGAGTTCGTATTGTTTTTTTGCCTGCGGCAGGAGGTGGAACATTTCCAAATCCCGGGCGTATTCCAGGCGAAGCGAGACCTCATTGGGATTCAGTTGCATCACCTTGTCGAAATCCGCGATCATCCGATCGGCGTTGCCGGTTTGGAGCCAGAAGATCGCCCGCAAGTGATAGGCCGCCAGGAAAACGGGGTCTTTATCAATAGCGATCGTGTACCAGGAGATGATCTGTTTTTTGAGCCGAACGGCGCGATCGAGTTCTTCGGGATTGGTGAGCGTCACGGGTGGCCCGACGGAAATATGCAGCGCCCGCCCGGCGCGGAAAGCGTAGTCGGCATTCATCGGCAGGATCTGATCGGCATAGCCGTAGTCATTGGAGGCAGCCTGAAAGTGTCCGGCGAGAAGCTGTTCATCGCCGAGATGCGCGGCCGCTTCGGCGCGACAGACGGGGACAACGATCCAGCCCACGGCGGCGAACCAGATGGCGCACGTCGCCGCCAGCGCCCCGATGGCGATGCGCGAAATGTGCGGTGTTCGGACTGGCGGATTGCCGAGCCGGATGCCCAGCGCCGCGCCAACCAGGATGCCGAACAGACACGTGGGTCCCGGCTCAAAGATTGAGAATTCGATGAGGTTGTGGATCAGGAACACGCCCACGCCGACGAGGATTCCATACAGTATCCACGGGGCTGGCCGCTCGTCGATCCGGGGATTTTCCAGATTGCGGAGTGAAACAACCAGGCACCCGATCACCAGAGCGCAAAGATAGAGCAATCGCTTAATCATCGCCATGGCGATATATCCGGTGCTCTGCGCGAAATCGACGCTGGCCAAGGTGTTGATGAGAATAGCCACGACGGCGATGACGCAGAGGAATAAAATATCGCGATAGTTCGGCGTCTTTGCCGGCGGCGGAACTACGGCCGGCGGCGCAACCGGGCGCGTCAAATCCCACCAGAGCCGGCCAAGCCATGCCACCAGCAGGATTCCGCCGACGGCGCCGAGTTCGACGAAGAATCGAATGAGGAAATCATGCGGATCGCGGATTTCCTCGGAAGCGGCGGGGAGGCGGTCGCGCACGTAGTGGGGACCGAAATTTTCCCATCCGAATCCGCGGATCGGATGCCGCAGGAACATTCTCCAGGCGGCCGACCAATATCGCCATCGGAAGTTCAAGCTGGCGGTCGGCAACCCGTGATGGAAAAGCCCGTGACCAATGACGGCGGCGATGCAAAGAGCGACGATTCCGCAGCCGATCCAGAACCATCGTTTGGATTGGCGGGCGATCGGGCCGCGCCATCTCCACAGGATCGCGAAGAGCCCGATCACCAACACCGGCATGACCAGCGCGGCTTTCGATTGCGTATCCACCAGCAGCCAGATGGCCAGCGGGAAAAAGATCGCCAGGGCGACGGCCCAGCCGGGATCATCGCGGTCTTTGACGCGCTGAATCACCACGCCCAGTCCGATGGTCATCAGCAGCACGATCAGTCCAGCGAACGAATTGGCCGAGGCATTGAACCCCACGAGTTCGCCAATTTTTCTGACGAAAGCCTGCCCGGCGAAGCTGTTGGGGTCGAGGCCCTGTTGCTGGAGAAGTTTCGTTTGCTGTTCCTGCAGCCCCGGCATCTCGACGAATTTGTATTCAAACCCGCAGACGAGGAAAGTAAGAAGCAGTCCATACGCGACGGCCGCGACGACGCGCAAGCGCAACCAGCTTCGCACGATCTGCGCCATCGCCCACAGCAGCGCCATCGCCGCGACGAAATTGGCCGTGGAAATGACATCGGCGAATTGATCGTCCGCCCATCCGACGCTGGCGGCCATCCAAATGGCCAGCGGAGCGATCAGCGCGAGCGACCAACCCCAGCGGATAGTGTAGGTCTTGTCCAGGCATCGGCGCAGCAGCACGAGCATGGCCGGGATGCAGCAGAGCAGATCCAGCACGAGCGACGCATCGGCGCCGGTCCCGAGCGGGATGGCCACGCCGCCGACGTTGATGTCGAACGGATCGCGGATGGTTTCGAGCAACATGCACCGGCAGGCGGCGAGGGCCAGGGCCAGCACGAGTGCCGCCTGCGTGAGCATGGCCCGCCAGTCATCGACGGGCCGGGGATCGCGGACGGTCCGGTAGTAGCGAAACTTGGTGGTCATGAAATCAACTTTTGCCACAGGTGAAAATCAGATGCACACAGATCATACAGAAAGGCGAGCGTTGAAAAACCTGTTGACATGGCCGCTGAAGCGGCCAAGCCGCGCGGGGTTGAGGCGATCGCCGAGGTTTTTCAAAGACCTCAAATTCCAAGGGCGGCCATTTCTATTGTCTTTCATCTGTGTGCATCTGACCTATATCGATGGCCAATTTCTTCTCCGGCAAAGGATGTTGCTCAAGTAGCGCCACCATGCCGAGGATCAGCACGGTTTGCACGAATATCAGGATCGCGATGTTGCCGTTGACGTGCGGCAGCATGACGGCCGCGATGCTGGTCGCGGCGGCGACCAAATACAGACACAGCACCGCGGTTCGGCGGGACATGCCGCGCGCTACAAGGCGGTGGCTGAAATGGTTCGTGTCGCCGACGAACGGGCTTTTGCCGCGCATGAGGCGGATGATGCTGACAACCACCAGGTCATACAAGGGCAGCGCCAAAACAACCACCGGAGCAAAGACGGAATACCAGTGATTTTGGAATCGGGTTTCCGGGGCCAAATACGTCGTCCGCACGGTCAGAACGCCCAGAACCAGGCCGATGAGCAAGCTGCCGCTGTCGCCCATGAAAATCCTGGCGGGTGGAAAGTTGTGCCAGAGAAAACCGAGCATGGCCCCGAGCAAAAGCCCCAATCCAGCGGCCACGAACCACTGGCCGATCGAAAGAGTCGCGAAAAGAAAAGCCGTGGTGCAAACACAAGCCACGCCGGCGGAAAGACCATCCATGTTGTCCAGAAAATTGAACGCGTTGGTGACGGCGGCGATCCAGATGACGGTGATGGCAATGGAAAGGATTCTGCCGCCGGGGGCCGCATGATCCAGGAATGTCAGGATTCGCAGATTTGCGGTTAGGACGAGCGCCGTCACGATGAACAATTGCACGATCAGTTTGAGCAGGGGCCCGAGCGCCTTCTTGTCATCCCACAGTCCCAGTGCGTGGATCGCTGCGGCGGCCAGAAGGATTTTCCATGCCAGGGGCGTCTGGAGACGCGCGCCGGACCAATATGCGTCGATCTGCTCGGAAATCGCGTGGCGCAAAAAGCCCGGCGGCTGCGCGAACGTCACGTACGCCAGGGCGGCGATGATCGGAATCGCCAGCGCCCAGAATATTCCTATGCCGCCACCCAGGGGCTTGGGGTTGTCATGAATCTTCCGGCCGCCGGGTTTGTCGATGAATCCGATGCGAACGGCGAAAGTTTTCATCCAGCGCGTAATGATCCACGAGATGGAAAAACTCACCGCGAGCAGGCAGAGGATGACCAGTCTCATGGACGGGCAATTCGCTAACAAAACCGGCGAGAAACCTGAAAAAGAAGGACCCCGGTCAGGGGTCCTCCTGGATAATTGCAATATCGCGCGTCGGTCACGGGAGTCGCTGACGCAGAAATTCCATCCTGTCCTTCAACTCCTGCAATTGGCGGTTGAGCACTCGCCGGTCCTCCGGACCGCGGACGTGTTCAATAGTGCGGCGTAACTGCCGTGCGTCGAGTTCAAGACGTTCGATCTCGGCAATGAGATCGGCTTCGGGATTGTAAACTGCGCTCATCGCAGCCTCCATGTAGCGAATACCCAATTTTAAGCCTGTCGGCCGCCGGTGGCAATCACTTTAGTTGAAGAAGATTCAACTAAACGGCCAATGGCTGAAGGGGCGCTTTTTCCATCTTAATCACCCTGGCCGGCACGCCGACGACGGTTGCTCCGTCGGGCACATCCGCGATGACCACCGCTCCCGCCCCCACGACGGCGTGCGAACCGATCTTCAGGCACTGTATGATATTACACCCCAGGCCGATGAAAGTTTCATCCCCCACCCGCACTCGCCCGGCCAGCGTCGCCGAGGGGCAGATGTGGACGGCTTGCCCGATTTCGCATTCATGATCGATGACGGCCGAGGTGTTCACGATCACACCATCCCCGATCCGAGCATCCGTGCTGACGACCGCCCCGGCGGCAACCACAACATTGCGTCCAATCCGAGCCGTGGGCGAAACGTGGCTGCCGGGATGGATGGCATTTACCAGCTCGAACCCCTGATCCAGCACCTTCCGGAAGTATCGTCGCCGCGGCGAGTTATCGCCGATGGAGATGATGACGGCTGTGACCTTCTGAGCCTTGAGCTTCGGCAGCAGGTTCACCTGTCCCAGCACCGGCAGATCGCCGACGGTTTGGCCAGTGAGTTGCGGATCGGCGTCGAGAAATCCGACGGGCTTGTAGACGCCTCCTGCTCGGAGAATATCGAGAACCACCCGTCCATGGCCGCCCGCGCCGATCAAGACAACATCCATGGATTCATTATCGGACGCGAGGCTTCGGAAGCAGCAGTTTTCCATTTCAGCGCGGCGCGGCAGCTTCACGCTCCGTGTTGCCCATCCGGGAAAGGAATTTTGCTTGACATCCCAAAAGCCCGATCTATACTTCAATTAGTTTCCTAGGAAACTATTATGTCACAAGAACCGCCCGCCCCCGCGAAGTCATCCTCGACGAGTTCGTTGAAGTCCCACGTGGGCTATTGGCTTCGGTTCGTCTCGAATCACGTTTCGCACGGTTTCAAGCTGAAGGTGGAGTCGCGAGGCGTCACCGTGGCGGAATGGGTGATTATGCGGGAACTCCTGGGATCGGGACAGACCAATCCGAGCCAGCTTGCCGACGGTCTGGGGCTGACCCGGGGCGCGGTATCGAAGCTGGTGGATCGCCTCAGCGCGAAGAAGTTCATCAAGCGCACAGCCGGGAAGGGCGACCGGCGATACCAGACGGTCGTGTTGACTCCCTCGGGCCGAAAGCTCGTGCCGATCCTGGCGGCCCTGGCGGATCAGAACGATGCGGAATTCTTCAGCCACCTCAGCGAGGAGCAGCGATCTTCGCTCAAGGATTTGCTCAGCGACATTGTTCGCCGGCATCAACTGAAGGACGTTCCAGTGGATTAACGATTGGCCATTTAACCTTTTTTTGGAGGCATTATGAATCCGAACACAGTTGCGGTGATGGAACAATGCACTTCGCTTTCGCTTCAGGGGATGATTTCTTTCCCCGAAGTCGTTCGCAAATTGCACGAGGTTGGGGTTGAGCGATATCACGCCGATTTCAGCCGCGGGGAGAAGACGTATTACCTGCCCGGCGGCGAATCGCATGTCGCATCGTTTGGCCATCTGCCGGAGCCGATTGCCGAATCGTTCTCGCCGGCGGGAGTTGAAGCGGCGATCAAAGAAATTCAGCGCGGCACGATCGTGTACGCCGAGTTTCTGCGTCGGGTGATGGCGGCGGGATGCGTCGGCTATTTCGTTCAGATCACCGGCCGGCGCGCCCTTTATTTTGGCCGCAAGGGCGAGATTCATCTGGAGCCATTCCCCGGCGCCTCGTAGGGCGCCGGACCTGGGGAAACTCGCACCGCGGCTCGATCGGCCGACTTTTGGAGACGGTCGGGCTCCGGCCAAATTTCCGGGGCAAGCGTCGTGGGACCCTGCTTTTGCGGGCCGACCCTGAAACGACCAGCGGTATGCAGGGCTGTTCAATGTCACACTCTGCCCCAGAATGTCTTAATTCTGCGCTATCACTTTCGATACATTTGTCAGAATCTGACAATGTTGGCGCCCAATCGGTGGGCATGTGAACTCTTCGGTTAGCAGAGGAGACACGGATCGAGCGAAAAAAAGCATCACCCTCTATATATGTGGTCCACAGGTGAAAGTTTTGCACCTATTTTTGGTCAGGCCGGCCCGCAAAATTGGGATTTCCGCTGCTTTGAGGGCGCGGCGGGATGATTGCCAAAGCCAATCGACCCCAATAGATTCAACCTGACCATGGCGGATTTGTCCCTATCGGAAGCCGCATCACATCGGCCGGCCGTGCGGTTGCCGAATTGCGGTGAAATCCATCCGTCCGAGTTTAGCCATTTGCCATTACAGCGCTGGTTGATCTTTTTCGTCATTCTGGGCGTAGGCCTGCGCCTTTTTCGATATGCGCTGGGTTTGCCGCTTTGGGGGGACGAGGGGTTTCTTGGCGTCAACATTCTGGATCGTGGGTATCGCGGGCTCTTGCAGCCGATGGAATATATTCAGGTGGCGCCGATCGGATTCCTCTGGACCGAACGGGCGATGTATCAGGCCCTGGGCATGTCGGAATACATCATGCGGCTGATTCCCACGCTCGAGGGAGTGGCGGCGGTGGTGCTTTTTGCGTTTTGGGCGAGAAAGACTCTGGAGCCGTTGGCGGCGACAATCGCCACGGGCGTGCTGGCCGTTTCCGATTTGAGCATCAGACATGCGGTGGAGTTGAAGCCGTATGGGGGCGACCTGTTTTTTAGCCTTGCGCTGCTGGTGCCGGCGACGTTGTTTCTGCTTGAGAAACGAGATCGGTGGCTGTGGTTTTTGATTTTCATCGCGCCGATCGGTCTATTCATGTCGTTGCCGAATATTTTCGTGGCGGGGGGGATCGCGGCGACGCTGTTTGTGATGGCGCGAAAACTCAGCGTGCGCCAGCGGGTTTTGGCGGCGGTGTTTGCCGTGGTTGCAGCGGGGAGTTTTCTGGTGCTGATGCGAATTTCCATCCGAATGGAGTTCGCCGGAGCGGGGCCGGATCAACTGAAGGACTGGGTTTTTCCGCCGTACAATCCGGTGCAATTCGTGGTTTGGTTCTGGCATAGCCATCTGGACAATTTTTTCGGGTATCCGATCGATCTGAGCTATCCCTGGGCGGGCGTCAGCTTCGCGCTGATGGTGGTCGGCGCGGTCGTGATGTTTGGCCGGCGGCGGGGGTGGATCGCGTGTTTGCTGCTGGCGCCGTTTGGGATGACGTTCATCGCGGCGATGCTGCGAAAATATCCGTATGCCGACAGCCCGCGCGTTGGCCAGCATCTCGTGGGGCCGATTTGTCTGCTGATCGGGCTGGGGATTGCGTCGATCGTCGAGCGTTTTGCACGAACAAACAAGACGATGCGGATAACGCAGCTTGGGGTTTTCGCGGTTCTGATCCTGATCGGTGTGATTGGCTCGTTGGGCACGGTGCTCAAGCCGACGTCGGAAGCGAGGGGGGATTGGGCCAACCGCCAGTTCATACGCGACGCGCTGGATCGCGCCCCGCCGGATGCGACGGTGGCGGCGCTGGAGCACGGATACAAAGAGGAGGTTCTCACGCGATGGTATCTGCATGAATGGCCGCACCGGATGGTGTGGGACGCGCGGATTTCGGATTTGCCGGGGCTCACGCAGGGGCCGCTGTGGATATTTAGCTGGAACGTCGATTCGCGCGTGAACGATCAAATCGCCCGGGCCATGGGCACGCCGCCCACGCGCGAATACGAATGCTTCGGAGCGGGCATGGGGACTTGCGAGATACTGATCTTTCCGGGTCGCAATGACCGCCGCCGCCTACGTTCTCTTGGGAGTGCGGACGTGAGCCAGTTCCTGGCGGATGTGGTCGATGGCGTCCATCAGCTCGTTGTGGCGGATGTCGTCACTGGACGGTTTCTTGGCGACGAAGGTGATGGTGCCGGTCGGCTCCAGGACGGCGCTGTCCACTTCGGCGAGGGAGCCGAGCCCCTGGCGATGCGCGGCCGCGGCCAATTCGGCACGGTTCATCAGCTCGCGGTTGAGGTGTGCCGCGAGAACCCGGCCATGGCGGATGAGATAATCGCGATCGCCTTCCACGAGCTTTTCCAGCCGCCGGTGGCGATGGACGAATCGGACGACGAGATAGTTCACAAGCAAGAGTGTGGCCGCCCCGAGGAGTCCGCCGGTGACGGTGTTGTCGTCGCCGATGATGGCGTTCTGCACCGTATTCGACAGGGTCAGCAGGACGATCAGGTCGAACGGATTGAGCTGCGCCAACTCGCGTTTCCCGGCCAGCCGGAGGCCGACGAGCAGGAACAGGTACACGCAAATGGGGCGAAGGATTTTTTCCAGGATGGGAAGTTGCAGAACGAACATATCGTGCCAGGGGATGGACATGCTTTCCTCGCTGTTTGAGTCCGCTGGATCATAACGATTGCCGGTGAATAGAGCGGAACGATTGCCAATTGCCAATTGCCAATTGCCTATTGTGTTCAGGTCTTCTCAATAGGAAATAGGCAATAGGCAATCGGAATTAATCAAGCCGGGGCATCACGAGCTTCATGTCCGGCGAACATCTTGACACGTTCGATGGGTTTCGCTCGACTCTGCGCCATGGCGAGACGGGTTTTCATCACGGTGGGGGAAGCCAGCGGCGACCAGCACGCGGGGCTGCTCGCCCGGGAATTGAAGGCCCTGGATAAAGACATCGTCGTCGAGGGGATCGGCGGCCCGGCGATGGCCGAGGCCGGAGCCATGGTGCATTACGACACGGTGCAGCGCGCGGCCATGGGGTGGAAGGCCATGCTGCGGTATTTCGAGATCAGCCGAATCCTTAAATGGACCCGCGATTATTTTCGGGAACATCGCCCGGATTTGCTGATTTGCATCGATTCGTGGGCAATGAACTGGCATTTCGCGAAGCTGGCGCATGGGATGCAGATTCCGGTGATGTATTACATTGCCCCGCAGGTCTGGGCGAGTCGGCCGGGACGGGTCAAGCGGCTGCGGCGTTACGTGGACCGGGTGGCGTGCATCCTGCCATTTGAAGAGAGATTCTTCCGCGACCACAAGGTTGAAGCGACGTTCGTGGGGCATCCGCTGTTTGATGAATTGCCGATTCATCCGGCGGGCGATCCGCAGCAGCGTTTTCCGCATCGTCCGCCGGTGATCGGGGTGATTCCCGGCTCGCGGCTGAACGTGGCCAAGGAGAATTTCCGCAATCTCCTGGAGGTTTGCGATCAAATCCTCGAAGCGTTTCCGAATGCAAGGTTTCTGGTCCCGACGATGCCGGCGACGCACGGGATCGTGAAACGGTGTTTGGAAGCGAAGTATTCCGCGGGCCCAACGGCTGACGTGTTCGGCCCGTTTTCGCTGGGGCTGAATCAATTCAATGAACTGGTTCCGCAATGCGATTTGTGTCTGACGGTGTCCGGCACGGCGACGCTTCACACGGCGGGGCACGGAATTCCGCAAATCGTGGTCTATCGGCTCAACCCGGTGATCTGGCATCTTGCGGCCCGGTGGATCGTCAAGACACGCACGTATTCGCTGGTGAATCTGTTGAACGACACCCGCCGGGAGATCGTGCCGGAATTCGTCCCGTGGTACGGCTCGAATCAGCCGGTGGCCGACAAGGCGCTGGAGTATTTGCGGAATCCGGAATTGCTGGCGGAGCAGCGCGAGCGGGTAAGGAATCTAATTCGCGGGCTGAATCGCCCCGGCGCGAGCCGCAACGCGGCGAGACTGGCGATCGATCTGATGACGGGACGAGCCGAGACGGTGTAGGTGTTTTGTTTAGCGGGCGGCCGTATCCGCCGCGGTGTCATCGACGGTGATGATCTGCCTTGGCCGCAGGAACGCGAGGTGGATGGCGGCAATCCGCTGCCTGGCGATTGAGCGGATCGCCTGGGCGTAGAACCGCATCTGGCGGATGTAGGTTTCCGCTCGCTGCTCCAAGGCCGGACCGGCCACGTTGTCGGTTTTGTAATCAACGATGATCGCTCCGGCTGGCGTCGGAACAAGCAGATCGATCCGGCCGCGGATCATGATCTGATCCATCTCGTCAGAAGCTGGGCCGCCTTCCGGCGGCTCGTGCGCCAGCGCGAAGGGAAGCTCGCGAATGAGATCGGCGTGATTGGTTCGGATGAGTTTTCCTACATCGCTGCGAAGAAACCAGGCAATGGCGTCGTGATCGACGAGCTTGGCTGAAACTGCCGATAGCAGCTTGCGCTGCACGAGTTCGGCAATTTGATGCTGGATGTCAACGGATTCCACGCCGGCGGAGAAATCGAAATACTGTAGAACCGTGTGCGTGGCGTTGCCGATGTCCGTGGGCGCGGGGCTCTGCTCCTCGACGAAAAACCGGGGCAGATCGAGCTTCCGTTGCAGCGGGGCGGTGGAATCGGTTGATTCATCCGCTGTACCCTTGGCCAGCGAAGTCACCGAGGCGGTCGCCGGCAAGCGGCAAAATGAATCGAAGCGGTAGATGGACTGGAATCGATCGATGAGTTGTCGGGCGTCATCGGAAATCGGCGGATCGGCGGGAAGCGGTTCGAGGCGGGCGAGGCGCTGCTGATGATCGGAGAATTCCGGGCGCTGGTGGCGCGGGTTTTTCCAGGTGCTGACCTCGGCGGCGGGATACTCCGTGGTTTGGAAGATATCGGGCTTCATGGCCGCGACGGGGCCGAGCCAGTCCACGACGCGCTTGGCGCTTTGAACCGTGTCCGGCGGCAGCGGCCCGACGTGGCCGGTCCATTGGCTGATCCAACTTTGGCGATCGGTCTCGCTGCACGTGGCCACGAGGATGAGATGTTCCTTGGCGCGGGTCATGGCGACGTAGAGGAGGCGGAGTTCTTCGGAGATCGTTTGCCGCAGAAGGCTTTGCCGCACGAGCGTGGAGGCCAGGGACGGATAGCGAATGAGCCGGTCCTGATCGACGACCGACATGCCCAGACCGGTCTGGCGATCAACGAGAATAGTTCCCTTCGTATCGGAGAGGTTGTGCTGCTTGCCGAGGTCGGGGATCAGAACGACGGGAAATTCCAGGCCCTTGGAGCGGTGGATGCTCATGATGCGGACGACCTGTTCGGTTTGTCCGATGGGTGAGGGGCGGCCGATGTCCTTCTGCTCGCGAAGGTTTTCCAGAAATCGCAGGAAGCGATAGAGGCCCTGGCGGAGGAATGAACCGAACTGGCCGGCGCGCTCGTGCAGATGGAGCAGATTGGCGACGCGTTGGCGGCCGTCTTCCAATCCGCCGCAGAAGGCGAGGTATCCGGTTTCTTCGTACAGCCGCCAGATCAACTCGGCCACCGGGCGTTTGTTCGCCTGGTCGCGCCACTCGTGCAGGCGATTCAGAAAATCGCCGAGGAAGGCGGCGAGTTCGTCATCCCGCTGCTCGGCATATCGGCGCACGGCCTCGTGGAATGGAACCGGATTGGAATCGTCGCAATAGGCCAGGCGAATCCGCGCCATGGCATCGTCCGGATTGGGCAGGCCGGACAGCGGGCTGCGGAGGACGGCCGCCAGGGGAATATCCTGCTGCTGGTTATCCAAAATTTGCAGCAGGCAGATGATGTCGCGCACCTCGGTTGCGCTGAAGAATCCGTTGCCGCCTTCGCTGTGGACCGGAATCCCGTGGGCGCGAAGCACATCGGCAAAATGATCGGCCTTGTGCTGCATCGCGCGGAGGAGAATCACGATATCGCCGAATTCGATCGGCGCCATTACCAACTGGCCGGCGGGATCGGTTTTGCAGACGTTCATGCGCGGGGATCCGTTTTTGCCCATCAGTTGTTGGATCCGACGGGCCAGGAGAATCGCCTCGTAATCGGCGCGTTCCAGTTCCTGGGCCGGTGCGGCGTCGTCGGCTTCGGCGGGGTCCTCGGGAAGAAAATGCAGCTCGATCGGAGCGCCGGCGAAATGGGGAGCATCGCCGGGCGGCGGGAACGCGCGGCCGGCGGCGAGGCGATGGGATTGATCGTATTCAATCTCGGCGGCCTGGCGCGTCATCAGGCGTTCGAAAACGCCGTTGATCGCCTCCAGCAACGGGGCGCGGCTGCGGAAGTTTTCGCGCAGATGGATCACTTCCCCAAGCCGTTTGTCGGCGGCGGCGGAAAAACGTTCGTGCCGGTGAAGAAACCGCCCCGGCTCGGCGAGACGAAAGCGGAAGATGCTCTGTTTCACGTCGCCGACGCAGAATAGATTGGCGTCGCGATCGGCAACGCATTCGCGGCTGACGAGGCCGAGGATCGCATCCTGGATGGGATTGATGTCCTGATATTCATCCACCAGCACGTACCGAAAGTGATCGTGCAGCGATCGGGCCAGGACGGAGGGTCGAAGTCCCGGCGCGCCGGGACCGCCCTCGCGCAAAATCCACAGGCTGCGGCGCTCGAGATCGGCGAAATCCAAAGCGCGATCGGCATCTTTCGCGGCGGAATATTCCTTGCCGAAATCCCTCACCAACGACAGGAACGCTCGCGCGTGCGGGGCGATGAGCGTCATTCCCTGGCGCCACTGGTCGCTGGTTGAAGAAAGCAGATCGGCCAGGGGGTTTTCGTCCAGGGCATTTTTCACGGAATCCAGAAGGGATTTGGCCAACTCTTTGTTTGCCGGCTGACCGCGGACGGCGGGGGCGCGCGGCTTATTGGATCGGAAATCGTTGGTCTCGCTGACGAGCATGTCCAGCCCGTCACGCCTCAAAACTTCCTGAAGATGAGCAAAAAATGGTGACAGTTCTTGGAGGTGCTGAACATAGGGGAGGAAATCGGGACCGAGGGCGCGGAGGGAGCGCTTTGCGTCTTCGCAGCGGCGGAGAAGGGATGCGAGGGCATCTTCGATTTGCCTGATGAGCGCGCGGCCGAGGTCGGATTGATCCAGGGGATTTTCAGCGGCCTCGCGCATCGCGGCGGCGGTGGTTTCGATCCATTGGTCGGGGTCGATGAGGCTGTTTAAAAGCTGGTGGGTGGAGATGACTTGCTCGATGAGGGCTTCGTCGTTGCCGTCGCCGTAGGCGTCGATGAAGCGGTGGAAATCCCCGGATTCATCGGTTTCGTAGCGGGCATGGAAAAGTTCGGTGGCGATGTCGGTGCGGAGAAGCGTGGCCTCGTCGGCGTCGAGGATGCGGAATTCGGGATCGATCCCGGTCAACGTGAAATTTTGCCGCAGGAGCCGGGCGCAGAAGCCGTGAACGGTGCTGACGTGAGCGTGCTCGGCGAGGTCGATCTGGCGGGCGAGGCGGTCGGAGGGATGTTGGACCATTTTTTGGCGAAGGGCCGCCTGGATGCGGGTTTTCATTTCGGCCGCGGCCGATTCGGTGAACGTGACGACCAGGAGCTGATCGACATCGCAGGGATTTGTCGCGTCGCAGATGAGGTGTGCGCAGCGCTGGGCGAGGACGGTGGTTTTGCCCGAGCCGGCGGCGGCGCTGACGAGCAGGCTGTGGCCGACGGTGGTGATACCGGCACGCTGCTGCGGGGTCCATTTCTGCGTCGGATTGGGGTGACTGGTCGTCATAAGAGAAGAGTTTTAGCCCCAGATAAAAATCAGATTCACACAGATGAAATGAAATTCAAATGATTGCATTCTTGATTTTGTATTATCTGTGTGCATTTGATTTTTACCTGTGGCCAATCTGTGTTAGTTTTTGAAACATCTCATCTCGCCGGATCGGCGGGAGGTCGTCGTAACATCCAGGGCTGGGCTCGAGGCGGCACAGGGCGCGGAATTCGCAGGTTGGGCAGGGAGTCGATTTGCCCAGGCGAAAGGGGCGGATGTCGATTCGGCCGGCGATGATTTCGTCGGCGATCTGGCCGATGCGGCGCTCGACGTGACGGAGCAGTGCGGCGAATTCGTCAGCGGCGGCGGCGTCGGAATCGTTCACGCGGCCAAGATTGCCGTCTTTGTTGATGTAAAGCTGCACGACCTGCGAAAATCCGGTGGTGAGGGAATTGTCCAATTTGCCGGCGATGCGCAGGTCGAATATGCCGCGGGGCTTGGTCAGGAGGTGAAACAGGGGATCGTCGGGAGGAAGAGCTTTTTGCGGATCGTCGAGGCGGATTTTGCGGAGAAGCTGGATGCACAAGGCGGCCGCGGGGGTGAGTTTTCCATGCGGATCCAAGTGATGGCCATTTTTTTCAAGCACCAGAAGATAACTCAGCAATTGCAGGGATAGGCCGTGAAATACGCGGGAGGGGTCGAGACGATTGGCGGAAAAACGGTAGTCGACGACGCAGGCCGTTCCGTCGGGGAGCACATCGATGCGATCCATTTTGCCGCGGATCAGGACGTCGTTTCCGGCCGGAGTACGGATGGCCAGCGGAGGAAGGCGAGGATCGGTTGCGGGATCGCCCTTGGAGGGGCCGAAGCGGATGTTCGCGAAACCCGGGCGGAAATCGCCGCGCTCGGCGGCGGCCTTCTGGGCGGAGGCGACAAGGCCGAGCGTCTTTTCGACATAATTGAGCAAATAACGATTGCGGGCGGTGGTGAGCATCAACTCGTCGCGAAGTTGATGGCCGAGCTTTGCGGTCAATTCCGAAAGGCGGCGCTTGGCGTCGGCCGGCGCGAGGTTTTGCCAGGCCTGCCTGGATTCGATCAGGTCGCGGACGAGGCGCTCGAGAACATCGTGATAGATGCGCGAGAGGTCGGCTCCGGTGACTTGGCGGTGCTCGCGGGTGGTGAGGCGCAGGCCGTGGCGGGCGAAGTGCTGGTAGGGGCACATACGGAAGGATTCGATTTGCCGGACCGTTACGTTGAATGGGGAAGCGAAGAGCGCGGCGGCGCGCTGAGGGTCTAGAGTCGCGTCGTTGTGATGACTGAGGGCCTTCCAGGCTTGGTAGCGGATGGCATCAGTGGCATCTTCGGACGGCGGGCGCTGGGCGAACCATTGGTAGATGGGTTCCCATTTGAGGTCCTGCGCGCCGGTGCGGACCCAACGCATCAGGCCGCAAACGAGCTGGCGGGGCGTGGCGATGAACTGCGGCGGCAAATCCTCTTCGCGCGGGACGGAATGGATGGGAACATTGGGGATACTGTCAACGACGCGCTGCCATAGGGGTGAAGGGGGTGTGGGGCGGCCGTCGTCGTCGCAGGTGCTGCGTGTCAGGAGCAAGCGATCGCTGGCGCGGGTGAAGGCGAGGTAGCCGAGGAAATTTTCGTCCAGCAGTTGGCGAGCGGTGTCGGGATCGAGATCGATGTTGTTCTTGCCCAAGGTGCGGCGATCCGCATCGGTGAAGATCGATCCTTCCCGGCTGGCGCGGGGAAACTGGCCTTCGCTGAGGCCAAGCACAACGCAGGCCCTTACGGCCGGAGTTCGCGTGCGGTCCACGGCGCCGATGAGGACCTGATCGATCGTCGGCGGGGTGAGGGCGAGGTCGAAACCTTCGAGTGCGGAGTCGAGAATGGCGGAGAAGTCTTTGAGGGAGATCGGCTCATCGCCGAAGAGATCGACCAGTTCATCGAAAAGTTTGACCAGTTCGTCCCAGACGCGTTCGTGCTCGCCGCGTTCTTCGAGATTGTGGCGTTCGGCGGCGCGGTCCATCCACTGAACGATTTGGCCGCGGCATTGCAAATCTTCCAAAAGGCGGACGACGGCGGATGCGAGCGAGCGGACGGGAAGGCGGTCCGAAGCGCTGGCGGCTCGGACGAATGGGGCGAGATGATCGACCAGGCGGCGGCGCAGCGTGTCAATGTTGTCGGCGTCGGGCGTCGGGGCGAGGGCTTCGTCGGATTCTTCCGCGCGCCGGCGGCGGCCGGTCCAGGGGCGATCGCTGATCCATGTGGTGTGGTGAATGCCGTGGAGTAGGACATAATTTTCCAGGGCATCGGCCTCGGTGTCGGTGAGGCCGACGAGGCCGGTTTTGAGGATCGCCATCATCGGCTCGTGGGACCATTGGGTGATGGCGACGGCCAGAGCGGCGCGGATGAGCCGCAGGAGCGGATGATGCGACGCGGTGCGGCGGCGATCGACGAAGAAGGGAATGTTGTGTTCGCGGAAGGAGGATTCGATCAGTTGGTGATAATCATCCTGGCTTCGCATCAGCACGGCGATGTCGCGATAGCGCAGGCCCTCGATGATCAGGCGGCGAATCCAGCGTGCGGCGGCGTCCACCTCGGCCCGGCGGTCGGGGGCGCCGATCAGGTGAATCGCGGTGACTTTGGCCTCGGTTCGTGTCTCGGGTCGTGTCTCGGGGCGGGGGAAGAAGGCGGCTTCAAGTGACTTCAGCGGCGGACTGCGGAAGCGGCGCGGTTCTTTGAGGAGGATCGGCTCTTCAATGCGAGCGCCTTTTTCCTGCAGGGCAAAATGCAGGCGGCGATAGGCTTGCTCGCCGCGGTGAAAGAGGCTGGTGTCGGCGGGAATGTGATGGGGATTGGCGACGCAGGGACTTTGGGGATCTATGGTCAGAGTCAGGGAAACCGATCGACAGATCTTGGCCAGGGAGGCGATCATTGCTCGCTCGGAGCCGGTGAAGTCGTAAAACGAATCGACGTAGACATCGCAATCGCGCAGCGAGCGGCAGCCGTCGATGGCGGTCAAGGCTTCGGCCAGCCGGCGGTTGGGATCGAGACGATCCTGGCCGAGAAACTGGGTGTAGCGGGAATAGATCAGGGCCAGATCGTGAACCTTCGCGCGAAGGGCTTGGGAGGATTGGCTTAATTGGCGTTGGATGCTTTGGGCGTCCTGGCCGCTGCGTTCCATTTCGGAGAATGCGCCGTCGAGTTCGGCGGCGACGCCGGGTTGGTGGGCGACGGAGCCGAAGAACTGGAGTTGGTCTTGCAGTTGCCGGAGGAGATGTCCAAGAATCATTCGCCGGCCGCGGTCGGTGATTTCGGGGAGGGCGGTTCCGCCGCATTCGGCGAGGATTTCGGTGGCGAGGTCCAGGAAGTCGAGAATTCTGGCGCGGAAATATCCGCCGAGGGCGCCGGTGCAGGCGAGTTGGCGCTCGGCCAGGAAGGTGGCTTGGCGCGGGACGATCCAGTAGATGGCCGGACCGAGCGGCTGATTTCGAATCGTTTGAAGAATCCGATCGAAGCACCACTGGGTCTTGCCCGTCCCGGCCCGACCGAGAATGAATCGCGCGGCCATGAGGGCAAACAATAGCCTAACATTCGTGCGAAGTCGAACGCATTTCTATGGAAACGCGGCGATCAGCACGAGGAGGGCCATCACGAGGCCGATTGCGAGTTTCAGGATCATTCCCTGAAACCGGCCCTTGGCGGCGCCCCAGCCGATGCTGACGGATTGGAGGGGGTGTTTTCCGCCGAGGAGTTCGAAGCCTGAGGCGCCGACGAAGCTTCCGATGCAGATGCCGACGATGGAGAGGACGATTGGGAAGAAGAAGCTGCCGACAATTCCGCCGAGGAGTCCGCCGACGATTCCGCCGATCATGCCGCGGCGTCCGCCGCCGGATTTTCTGGCGGCGGCGCTGCCGGCGAGGAGTTCAAACGCTTCGCCGGCGAGGCTCAGGATGAGCAGTGTGATCAGCGTTTTGAATCCGAGGTGCCGCTCGTGAGTGATCAGGGCATAAATGGCGGCCGATCCGGTGATGAGCCAGAGGCCGGGGAGGGTGCAGATGAGCAGGATGATGCCGGCTGCCGCGAGCAGGAGAAGAAGAATGTAATAGAGCCAGATCATCCCTGCGTGTTTCCGTACCTTCCTAAATCACGATCATCCTCGAAATTCGCCAGATGATCCACGCGATGGCGACGAGGATGAGCAGGGCGAGCAATCGTTCCATGTTTTTCAGGAATTTTCGCCAGCCGATGCGGCGGGCGACGATGCCGACGTCGCCGACGATCAGCTCGTCGGGAGGGGTCAGGGAGGCATAGACGCGCATGAGGGCATTGGCACGATCTTCGAAGGTGTCGGCGGCGATCGTGGTGAGGGCTTGGTTGGCGGCGGCGAGGTGATTGGCGGCGGCGGCGGTGGAACAGTCCATGGCGACGGCGGCTTGGCGCGGGTCCAGCTTTTCGCCGCGGAAGAGCACGAACGCCTCGCGCTGCTGCGGCGGGAGAAGACGAAAGGCGCGCAGGAACGCGATGTATTCGGGCGAGGGACGAATCAATCGGCGCAGCAGCGGATCCCGATTCACGTCCTGCGGAGGCGGGGCGAGCTCGCGGCATTTGAGAATGGTGTGATGAAGGAACCAATTGGTCGCTTTGACCTCGCTTCGCCAATTGGGCAGTGCGCGAAGGCTCTGATTCATGACGATTTTGACGGCCAGCTTTGCGGCGTCATCGTCGCCGCAGAGGGCGTAGGCGATGCGGCAAACGCGGGGATAGTGGGCGCGCAAGACGGCTTCGACCGCGGGGCGATGGAGCTTGCGCGCCTGCGGAAGGAGTTCCTGGAACGTTTCGGGAACGACGGTGCTCGTGAAGGACAGTTTGCGCGGGGAAGGGGGGAAATGGAAGCGGGATTATTTTGGGGAGAAGCTCGCGGCGCGTTGCACCGGCGCTAGGTCGGGGTTGGGCGTGGGCGGCACTTTGTGGCGGAGGCTTGCGGCGGTGAACAAGTAACGGAACTCGTCGGCGGTCATCTGATTGAAGGCTTCGGCGTAGCCGCGGCCGTGAAGGTGTTGAAGGGAGCGATATCGGTTCAAACCCAGGGCGGCGGCGGCGTAGTCGTCGGAACTGGTCTGGCTGGGAAAAGCCTCAATGGCCTGGCGCTTCAGGTCAACCATTGACGTGATGTCCACGTAGCGATTGGCCAGCGCGGGAGTCCAGACCTCGTAGCCTCGGAGAATGATGCGCCTCGACATTTCCCTGGGCAGCGTGGGAAACAGGGCATTCACGAGCCGGTTGGTGGACCAGTGGTCGGGATGGCCGTCGCTGAGGGCGGGGAGGTAAACGTATTTGGGTTTTTTCTCGGTGAAGAGTTTGCCGACACGGGCGAGGAGTTCGGAGGTTTCCTGGAGGTTGCAGTCGGGCGCGTCGAAAAAGACGGGTGGCGGGGCGCCGAGGATTTCGGCGGCACGGCGGCTCTCCTGTTTTCGCCGCTCAACGAGCGTGCCGTCGGCGTTGTATCCTCCCCAGCGGCCGTCGGTCAGAATGGCGACCGTGACCGGCGCGCCGGCGAGGATGTGCCGGCGAACGGTGCCGCCGGGACCGATCACTTCGTCGTCGGGGTGGGGGGCCAGGACCAGCACGGGATCGGTATTGAAGTCGGAGATCAATTGGGGAGTTCGATCTTCCCACGATCCCACGAGCCACAGCCGCAGGGAGCTGTGCGCATCCCGCGGAATGAAGCGACGAAACAAAACGTCGCGGAATTTGGTTCGTTTGCGTGACGCCACTTAAATGACCGGCCCCAAGTCAAATCTTGTCAACCGGGCGTTTCCCTTTGGGCCGCGGCTGAATCGAATCGGAATTCGAGAACTGTCTTCCATTTAGTTCGTAGCCAGGATGCAGATCGTCGCCGGCTTCACCTTGGTGACGGCTTGCTCGGTCGAAAGCACGGCGCTTCCTTCGGCGCCCGGCTGAACCTCGACGTGGTTGCGCTTGAGGAATTCACGGATATGCCCAGCGCTGATGCCGATGCCGTAACTATCGTATTCTCCCGTAGTGATGCTCTTCATGCAAACGATGGCCATGACGTTGCCGAATTTATCGACGATGGGCCCGCCGCTGTTGCCGGGGTTGACCTTCGCGTCGGTCAGGACATCGGCGCCGTTGCCCTGGTCCTGAGCGCTTGAGGAGACAACCCCTCGGGTGATTTTCAGGTCGGCGCCAAGCTCGCTGATCATGGGGAATCCCATCACAACGCAGTCGGCGCCTTCATTGGGCGAATCCTCCGGAGCGAGGCGAAGGAACGGGATCTTCCCTTTGACGTGGGCGCGGATCAGGGCGAGATCAAATTGATCGTCGATCGCGACGACATCGGCGGAAACCGAATCGCCGCTGGGCAGCACGACCAGAAGGTTTTTGGCTCCCTTGGCGACGTGGCGATTGGTCAGGATCAGACCGGCGTCGTCGATGAAGAATCCGGTGCCGCTCCAGGCAAGGGAGCCGGTGCGTCCGCCGGGAATGAGGCCGTGGTGGTTGTGCGACACCGGCGGAGGAAGGATCCAAAAGCGTTCGTCGGTCGCAGGACCGGTGATGTCGTATTTGTTTTGAAGCAGACTGGCCGCCTCCAGCGTCGATTTCATTCGCGGCAGCGTGCGGAAATCGGACGGAGCGAGGGCGAGCGCCGTCACCAGGTTTTGCGCGAGGTCCTTGCTGTCTTCGATCGTGACGGCGCTGACAAATTCGTCAATGGCGATCTCAAAGCGCTTTCGGAAGAAGTTGGCGACAGCCAGGTTGTTTTCCGCCTCGGCCGACTGGGGACGCAGACGGGTGGAGGTGGAGAAATACTGCGCCGCTTCGTCGTAATCCCGCTCCTGCATGGAGACGTACCCCAGCGCATAGTTCGTCATAAACGAGTTGGGATAAATCTTGACGCTTTGCTTGAGCTTATCGATGGCCTGAAGGGTTTCATCCTTTTCGAGCATGTCGACGGACTGGCCGGTGAGTTCGTCCGCCTGGGCGATGATTTTCCTGAGCTGATCGCCGCCGACCCATTGGCCGTTGACTTTCTCGGCTCCGTCGGTGGCCAGCTTTTTCCAGCGATCCAATTCCTGGCGCGCGGCGGGGATGTCGGAACTGTCGGGATATTTGTCAACGAATTTCTGCCAGATGGAAACGGCCGCCAGGGCGGATTCGGCTTCGGAGGCATGGTCCTGGGCGGTGCGAAAGGCTACCGACGCGTCGTCGGTGGCGACGCTGCCGGCGTCGGGGGATGCGGCGGAATCGGAATCGCCGTTGTCAACGGATTGCACATCCTCGGCAGCCACGGTTTTGGTGGTTCCATCGGAAGTTTTGACCCAGTATCCGTCGGCGGTCTTGATGACGGTCCCCTCGAGAACGGTGCCGTCTTTCATAACGATTTTGCCCGCCCACGCGGCCGAGACGATCAGCATTAGCATGGGGACCAACAAACCCAAAATCGTCTTCAGCCGCATACCAGAATCCCGGCAAAAAACGCCACGCCACGTGATGCCACGGGCATTATGCGCCGTGACCAGTGGAATTGCACGCCAATTGTTGCGCTGCATCCTGCGGCGCGAATCGACGACCCGGCAGAACATAGTATGCCGACCGCAGCCGATGGCCCAGGGCATGTTGGATGTGCTCGGCGAGCAATAGATTAATCGGATCGGTTTGATGCCGGGTTAATTGGGGCAACCGGCCCGATGCGCCTTGGGCGGGAATGGAGAGGATCATCTGCAGCAGCCGGAGAAGCCGGATATCCAAACCCAGGCGATCTGGAAATCCGCTTTGGCAATTTCGGCAAACAACCCCGCCGCGGGATGGGGAGAAGGAAACACCGTCGCCGACGGGCGAGCCGCAATTGACGCAAACGGTGAACTCAGGCAGGAACCCGGCTTCGCGCAGAAGACTCAACTGAAAAGCGAGAAAGGATTGTTCAAGCCGGCGTGTCGCCAATTCGCCGAGGACGTGCTGCAACTGATCGAATACGTTGGGAAGGGGATCATGCTCTTCGAATAAAACGGAGACCAATTCCGCCGCGTAGATGCCCAGATAAAGTGCCCGCAGGCTGTGGCGGAGGCTCAGATGCCCGTCTTCCAGCTTCCAATCTGTGATCAGGGCAAGCTCGCGCGATGTGTCGGGTGTGAATACGCCCTGGCCCACATCGAGCAGATCAATGCCTCCGTCGAATCGGCTTGCGCCGGCTTTGGTCCGGCGATGGGCGCCCTTGGCCATGACGCGCACGATGCCATGGCTGCGCGACAGGAGCATGAGAATCTGCGAGGTCTCGCTGTAATCGAGCTTGCGAAGGCAGATGCAGGGATCGGCGACCAGGGGCATCGCAGGATTATAGACGTTGTCCCGACGTTTTTGGTAAGTCAGCGGCGATGTTGCAGCCGCGAAGCCCGTGATAGAATTCCCACGATATGGGAAAACGCGGGGTCATCGTCGGCCTGATTATTCTGATTCTGCTGCTCGTGTCGGCGGGGATTTACTGGGGGGTCAACACGTCGTTTCCGAACGGCGCCACCGGAGCGAATCTGGATGTTCCCGATACGGGCATTGCGATCCCGTCGGCCGGGCCTGGATCAGGCAATGGCGCAAATGAAAACGCCCCCGTCGGCAAGACCATGGATTTTCTTGCCGTCGATCAAGTCACCAAACAGCCGATTGTCCGATTGACCGTGCAAACCAGCGGCGAGAAAATCCGGTATCGGGGAACCACCGACGAGAGCGGCCATGTTCGCGTGCCGTTTCCCACCGCCCCTGAAGATTACACTCAGAATTTCTTCTCCATCCGCGTCAGCGGCCGGGGATATGTTGCCGAGCGCGTTGTTTGGCAATCCAGCGATCCGCCGCAAGTTATTCCGCGCAAGTACACGCTGGGGATGGAGAAATCGACGAAGGTTCGCGGCAAGATCGTCGATGATGACGGCCACCCGGTGGCGGGAGCCGTTGTGATCCTTCAGTTCCGAAAAAAGTCTTCCAATCCGCATGAGGAGATCGATGTCAACGGCTACAACAGGAACAAACCGGTCAAGAGCGCCGCGGATGGAAGCTGGGTTTTCACGGGCGCGCCGCGGAACTGCGATGAAATCGGATTGACGGCGTTGGACGATCATTACGTAACGGGAGATTCCTGGTCGCCGCGGCCGTTTTCGCCGGTTTCGAAATTATATGACGGCACGGCCACGTTCACATTGCATCGCGGCATCGCCGTCGAGGGCGTGGTGGTTAGTTCGGACGAATCGCCGGTGGAGGGCGCGTCGGTGGGGATCGGGCCGAATCGACAACAGGACAATGCCATTCCCGCGCAGACGACGGATGCCTCGGGCAAATTCAGCTACGCATTTGAGCCGGGGAAAGAGGTGGTGCTGACGGTTCGGGCCAAACATTACGCGCCGGCAATGCTGCGATTCACGATGGGCCAGGAGAAGAAATATGCGACGATCAAATTGTCGGCGGCGCATTGGATCGGCGGCAAGGTGGTGGACACCTCGGGCGCGCCGGTTCCTCATGCGGCATTATTTTTGGAAAGCTGGCGCGGGAATCATTCGCTGCGGGAGTTTTTGCCGACGAATGCACAAGGCGAATTTCGCTGGACCGAAGCGCCCGCCGATGCCGTGACATTCTACGTGTCAGCGAAGGGTTTGCGAGATACCACGCAGGAGCTGACGCCGGATCACGAGCAAATTGTCACGCTTGGCTCGCCGGTCGATCTGAAGTTAAAACCCACGCCGGCCACCCAGCCCTGATCTTCAGGGAATCATGACGATTTTCCCAAACTGCTCGCCTTGCATCACGTCGCGATGCGCCCGCGGGGCCTCGGCCAATGGAAGTTCCAGTCCGACGACGGGCCGAAATGTGCCCGCTTCCATCGCGGCGGTGAGGGCGCTGTATATCGCGCGATGCTCGAGCGGCGTTGCGCCAAAGAGCATCAGGCCGAGGATGTCGGCTTCGCGGGCCATCGCTTCGCGTGGCTCGACCTCGATTTTTCCGTGGCTCCCGATGATGACGATTCGCCCGCCGCGGCCGATGGCAGTCAGATCCGACGCGAGATTTTTGTCGGCGGCCATTTCCAGGATCAGGTCGAAACCTTTGCCATCGGTGAGCGATTTCACGTCATCGACCCGCTGGGTGATATCGTGATCCGTCGCATGATGGGCGCCCTGCTCGAGTGCGAATTTTCTTCCCTTATCGCTGCTAGAGGTCGCGAATACGTTCATTCCCGCCGCCCGCGCGAGTTGAACCGCCGACACTCCCACGCCGCCGGTGGCCCCGTGAATCAGCACGGTCTCAGCCGGCAGACCACGCCCGCGCTGAAAGAGTCCGCGATACGCCGTCCCCCCGGCGATTCCAACGCCCGCGCCCTGCTGGAACGTCACACGCTGCGGGAGCGGATGCACGTAAACCGCCTCGGCGAGCGTCAGTTCCGCGTACGAGCCGGTGATGGTCTTGTCGGTGTAAACGCGATCGCCCGGCTTGAAATTCTTCACCCCTGTGCCCACGGCCTCCACCACGCCGGCCGAGTCGTTGCCGGGCGTGTAGGGGAATTTCTGCGGCCCAAATTTCCCCGCACGGATGGATGTCTCGACCGGATTCACACCGACCGCCCGCAGGCGCACCAGCACCTGTCCCGGCCCGGCCGACGGCTCGGGCGCATTCTCCCACTTCAGCACATCCGGCTCGCCGAACGAATGAACGCGAATCGCTTTCATAGGCACTTCCTTCTGCGGACCAACCTATCAGGATTTGGCTGAGCCGGTAACGGCAATTTGCCGGTTGCCGTCAATTCGCCTATTCTTCCCCGTCCGTTAGAAGCGCGAGCACGTAGCTCAGTTGGTAGAGCAACGGACTTTTAATCCGTAGGTCCTGGGTTCGAGTCCCAGCGTGCTCAATTCGACCAGAGTTTTTACGCTCGTATTGTCATTCCCGGCTGGATGCGGTCGCGGAAATGTTTACGCGGAAAGGACCGCTCGCCGCGCCCCTCTTTTACGATCTCTTGCAGAAATTGGCGCGTTCTGAAGATGCTCATGTGATGGATAACGGCCGACGCCCAATGACCCGAGGTTTGCGTGCTTCGCAAAATCGTGCTGAACTTCCACATCTACGGCGGGTTGCTCTGCTTCAGCTATCTCATTCTCTTCGGAATCAGCGTCTTGAATTTCAACCACCCTTTCGCGTTCACCAAGCCGTCGGCCACTGAGACGACGTGGACGCAGCCGATCGCGATTCCAGCACTTGTTAAGGCTGACGGCGCAACGCCAGCGGATGCGATGCAACGAATGAACAACGCCGCGATTCTTCGGGCGATGCGATCCTTCGCCGAGTCATATCCGTATTCCAACGGCAGTTGGACAAGCCCCGGCACCTACCACGCCCACTTCGTTCGCCCGGGCAAGGAATACGACATCGACGTTCAGTCCAATCAGGGGAGTGCAACAATCACTCAAACACGCACAGGCTTTTGGACGCTCATTCGAGACCTCCACGGATCCTATTTCGTCTACGCCGATTCGGTCGTCGCCAGCACGTGGAGTTGGTACACCGATCTTTGCACGTTTGTGGTGATGTTCGCCGGCATCAGCGGCGTTTATCTGTGGACCGCCCGCAGGCGCGAACGTCGCATCGGCCTGCTCATGATCGGCATCGCGGGAATCGTCTCACTTGCCCTCATGCTGCTCGTCACGTTTCGTGGGTAGCCATGTACAACCTTCTCCGCAAAATTCATTTGTACGCTGGATTGATCATCCTGATGTTTCTCATGATGTATTTTGTGAGTGGCTACATCATGGCGCATCGCCCCTGGTTCCTACGGCTGCCAGCACCCACGAGGCAGACCGTGACACTCAACGTCGACAGCACCCTTCCGCTGCTCCAACGGGCGGCCTATGTGAAGAAAGAATTGGCTATACCGGGGCGAATTCAGTTTTCGCAAAAGCAGCCGCCAAATGGAACCCTCTTCTGGGTCGTCAGCATCCGCCGGAGTATTCGTGTGGATGTCTATCCCCAGAACCACACTGTTCGCCTGACTACGCAACGTGCCGGCTGGATCGGAACCCTGATCATGCTTCACAAAATCGCGGGCTACGACAACGAACCCCTGTTCGACGTATACGCGTTCTGCTGCGACCTGGCCGGCCTCTCGATGATTCTCTTTGCCCTTACCGGCGTTTACCTGTGGTGGAAGCGCGTGAAGAATCACGCATTGGGCCTTGTGTGCCTCACCGCGAGCTGTGTTTACGGGATCGGTATGCTGTTCTATTTCGCGTACGCGCGCTGACGACTTCAGCGGGCCAGTGTTGCTCTTCAAACTCATAGCGCGAGGTTTCTGGCAAAGCCCGCGAGTCTAGATTAAGAACAGCTCATTGGGCAAATCAGCTTTTATGCTTGTATTGTCATTCTCGGCTGGATACGGTCGCGGAAATGTTTAAGCGGAAAGGACGCGCTCGCCGCGCCCCTCTTTTACGATCTCCGGCAGAAATTAGCGCGCATGTTGTCGAAGCGCTTGAGCCGCGGGTTTTATTGTCGGCCACGTTGATGGGGGATGCGTTCAGTTATCCGCTGGGCAATTTCGACAATGCCGGACTCTCGCTCAACGGCGGGGCGGCCATTTCGGGAGCGTCGTACTCCAATCAACTTCAGCTTGCCGATGGCGGAACAGGTGAATCGCGAAGCGCATTCACGGTCCAGCAATTCAACGTCTCGGCGTTCGCGACGAATTTCAATGTTCAGTTCAGCGGGCCGTCAACGTCCGGCTTCGCATTCGTTTTGCAGGGAAGCGGCGACAATGCCGTTGGCGGCGGGAATGCCGGGTCCGACGGGATCGCCAAGAGCGTCGCCGTCGAATTCCTCGCCACGACTTCGGGGACCGAGACCGAATTGAACGTCAACGGCGTCGCGACCACGCCGACATTGCTGACTCCTTCCAGTCTCGATCTCAGCAGCGGACAGGTTCTGCTGGTGAGCATGGAATACGACGGCAGCACGCTAAAAGTAACCGAGACCGAAACCCAAACGACGCTCACTCCGGTCACCAGCACGCAGACTTACACGAACGTGAAAATTTCTTCCGCCACCGGCGGCCAGGCGTATCTCGGCTTCACCGGAAGCGACGGATCGAGCGGCGTCACGCAGGTGATCCAGAGCTGGGAATTCGCCGACAGCTCGCCGACGAATACCGACATCGGCTCTCCGGCGGCGGGCAGCTCGAGCTATACCGTTGGCGGGCAGTACATCGTTCACGGGGCCGGGACGGGCGCGGGCTCGACTTCGGATCAACTCCATTTCGTGTCCGAGCCGATCACCGGCGACACGACGACGATCGCGCAGCTTTCGGCTCCGCCGAGCGGCGCTGCGGCCGCGGGGTTAATGTTGCGGGAGGATACGACTGGCGGGGCGGCGTTCGCGGAAGTGGACATGACCGCACGCGGCGTTCAATTTATTTCGCGATCCAGCGCGGCGGCTGCGGATAGCGTGAGTGCTACGATCGCCGCCTCGGGAGCGCAATGGCTCGAATTGGTGCGTGATGGTCCGACCGTCAGCGGATACATTTCATCCAGCGCGAGCGGTTCGTGGACGCTGGTCGGCACCGCGCCGGTAACCGGCTCGACCAACGCGCTGATGGGTCTGGCCGTCTCCAGCGGCAGTTCCACCACGCTGGCAACCGCAAATTTCTCCGGGGTCTCCGTTACGCCGACGGCTTCCATCGGTTTGGATACCGGCAACGTCACGCCTTCCACCTATCAGCCGATCTGGGTTGATATCATCAAGCAGTCCGGCGGCTTTGAAAACGTATCGAACAATGATCTGGCCCCGACGAACGCGGACGGCTGGCCGACAACCGATTTCAGGATTCCCAGCTTGTTCACATCCGTGGCTGCGGACGCGGGGGTGTACAGCCTGGTGATGGCGGTGAGCCAGAACCCGACGGTGTCGTTCGGCGGCGCGACGCTCTCCAACGCCAGCTACAATTCTTCGACTCACATTTACACCGCCAGCGTCACAATCGGCGCTGGCGCGAACGTTTCGATGACGGTCACCAATACCGGCGGGGGGGTCACCAATCTCCAGATCATCAGCCCCGGCTACAGCACGACCAATCCACCGGTTTTCACCACCGGCTACATTGACTTCCTGCAGTCGCTGCACCCGACCGTGCTGCGATTCATGAACTTTACGCAGACCAACAACAATCCCGTCATGACCTGGGCCGAGCGGCCCATGCCCGACGACGCGACGCAGACCGAGACGGAGACGCTCTACAACTACAACGGCACCGTGGGCGAGACCGGCAATGCGATCGGCGTGGCCTGGGAATATGCGATCATCCTGGCCAACGCTGTCCACGCCGACATGTGGATCAACATCCCGGCGCAGGCCAACGACAATTACGTCGAGCAACTCGCGAGCCTGATCAAGAACGGCGACACGATCAACGGCGTTGTCTACCCGGCGCTGGATCCGGATCTAAACGTCTACATTGAATATGCGAACGAAACGTGGAACCCCGGCGACGAGGTTTATCAATATGCGACGGACGCTGCTGTTGCGGAGGTCGTGGCCGACGCGCAGAGCGGAACGCCGTCGAATCTCAACTACGATAATCTCTCGCTGGCGCAGAATTCGGATGGGACTTATGTGAACGCTCCGACCTGGCAGTCGCGCTGGACCGCCCGGCGGCTGATGCAGATCGGCAACGACTTCGCCGCGGTGTTTGGGCAAGCGGCGATCAATACGCGGATTCGGCCGGTCTTGTCGAACATCCCGATTCCATCGGTCTTCGCCGGGCAATTGACATACATCAACGCGGTCTTTGGCGCGCCGTCGAAATTCTTCTACGCCGTCGCGGCCGCAACGTATGCCAACATGGACGGGCCGGGCAACACGACCAATACGATCAACGGCGGCAACAACAATCCCAACCTCAGCGCGAGCGATGTTCTGACGGATCTTTCGGCGAACGGATATGGCGCGACCAGCTTCTACGTTTCATTCGATGCGCTGGCGCAGCAATACGGGCTGCAGATGGACGCCTACGAATCCGGACCTGATATGTCCGGTTTTCAGGACACGTCCACGTCCAAAATCCAGGCTGAACTCGAGCCGCAATTCGCGACGTTTCTCGAACAATATTACGAGGCGTGGTACGCATACGGCGGCGGGACGATCATCTACTACACCGGCGCGGTGCGTCCCTGGGGGGACAAATACGGCGATTTCCAGATTGCCGATACGCAAACGGATTTGTTCGATGCCAAGGAGATCGGCTTTCGCGCCGTCGCCGGCGCGGCCCGCCCGGCGCTGGTTCCGGCCGGCCTGACGAGTTTGTCAGCCGCGGTGGTTTCTTCGACGCAAGTGAACCTGTCGTGGGGCTCGGCTTCAGCCACGGCGACGGAATATCGCGTGGAGGCTTCGACGAACAAGAGTTTCTCGGCCAATCTCATTTCGCAAATTGCCCCGGCGGGTTCCACGAGCTGGTCGTTCACGGGGCTGTCGCCGGGGATCGCGTATTATTTTCAAGTGATCGCAACGTCGGCTGCCGGAGACGCGACGCCTTCGAGCGCGGCCACCGCTACCACTTCCGCAGCGGCCGCTATTCCCGCGGTTCCGATTGATGTCTCAGCGACGGAGGTCTCCAGCAGTCAGGTGAATGTCACATGGGCCGACAGTTCGCTCATCGAAAATGGATTTACGGTAACTGTCGCGATTGATCCAGGCTTTACGCAGGTCGTGCAGACCCTGACTGCTGCCGCGGATGCGACTACGCTTCCGATTTACGATCTGAACGGCCTGACGACGTATTACATCGAGGTTTCCGCGTTCAATTCGGCCGGCACGTCCGCGGCGGCGAATGCGCAGGCGGTCGTCACGCCGCTGCCCGCTCCACTGGCGGAATATCAATTCAACGAATCGAGCGGAAGCACGGTGCTGGATTCCGGCTCCGGCACTCCGGCCAACGGAACGATCGTCGGCGGCGTCACGCGCATTGCCGGTCCGTACAACGGAAGCGCGCTCGCCTTCAACGGCACGACCGGCTATGTGAGTCTTGGCACGCCCGCGAAGCTCAACCTGGAAGGGCAAATCACCGTCGGCGCGTGGATCAAACCCACCGCGGTGACTTCGCAAGCTGACATTGTGAACCAGGATTGGGACGGGCTGGATTACCCGCTTTTCCTCGATCTAACCAATGCGAGCACGGTGAACTTCGGCACGTATCGTTACCTCGGTAATGGTAATACCTCGGTTCAAGCCACCGGCACATCGAGCGCGCCTTTGACGGATGGCAATTGGCACTACATAGCCGGCGTGTACGACGGGCAGGATTTCAAGGTCTACATTGATGGTGTTCTCGTTGGCGAAACGGCCGACCCGTACGGGGTCACGTACGGAACCGAGCCCACCGATATCGGCCGGGACAGCAATGACGGCGGCGGAAGCTGGGACTACTTCGACGGCGACATCGCGGATGTGGAAATCTTCAGCAACGGCCTCTCGAACGCCGACATCGCCAAGTTGAGCAGCGAGCCGCTGCAGGATACCTGGACGGGAGCGGCGTCCACCGCGTGGAGCAATTCGAGTAATTGGAGCGCGGCCGCGACGCCGGGCGGCTTTACCAATGTCACGATCAACAGCGGCACCGTTGTCGCGAGTTCGGCAATTTCCGTGGCCGCGCTGGCGTTGAACGGCGGAACCCTTCAATTGGGCTCCAGCAGCGGTGCGTCCACGGTCTCGTCGCTGACGATTGCCGGCAATGGTGTTCTCAATCTCAACAACAATCATTTGATCATCGACTACGCCGGCGGGTCCGATCCGATCTCCGCCATCGCCGGCTATCTGAAGCATGGCTACAACGGGGGAGCGTGGAACGATACGGGCATCGACAGTTCCGCGGCGGCGGCCAATACGACTTATGGAATCGGCTACGCCGACGGGGCCGACGGCGTTGTCTCCGGGCTGTTCTCGGGGCAAATCGAAGTCAAATACACCCTGAACGGAGATGCGAATCTCGACGGCGTGGTCAATTCGATCGACTTCGGCACCATAGCGGCCGACTTCGGCAAACAGGTCAGCGGCTGGGACCTGGGGGACTTCAATTATGATGGGGTAGTGAATTCGATCGATTTCGGCGACTTGGCGGTGAACTTCGGCAAGAGCGCAAGCAGCGCATCGGTTGCGCTGCCCACGGTGACGCTGCTGGCGGCCACCACGCCCGCGCCGTCGGCGACGGAGGCGGCGAAACGGCGGCAACTGCCGATGGCGCATCGCTGAATGAGCGCGAATGGCACTTACTTCAGCGACATGGTTGCCGTATCGGCGTTGCCTGGGGGTGTTTTACGCCGAAGTGCCGATAACCTCCTCTGTTATGGATGGTATTGAAAGTTGAAATTGATATTCAGATCGCTACCTTGGCGGCTAGGTTCCGCGGTACAGGAGTACCGCACCTGCAAAAAGAGTTCGTAATCCCCTTATTGCAAGGGACGGAGTGAACATGAGGGTTTGGAAAGGATTCGCAACGGTCGCGTTGACGATGCTCGTAGCTGGGGGGATGGCGTGGGGGGACGACACGGATAATTCAATGGGCGGGAGCGATCAGAATCCCAGTTCGGATCAGCTCGAAAATCCCGCCCCCGAAACCCCGGCGACGCCCGCGGTAACGCCGACGGCTGCGCCCGACGCGGCGATCATGCAGGGATTCAAGGCGATCGGCATCGGCCAGCCGATGGAAAACCTCGGGTTCTTTATCAACGGCTACGTGGAAGCGGGTTATTTGTACGACATGACGGTGCCGAAGGATCAAACGCCCGCCAAGACCGCTCCGGGCGACGACATCTTCTTTGCAGGGCCGTACAAGAATTCGTTCGTCTTCGATCAGGTGGACCTGCAGCTCGAACGGAAGATGGTGAACCTTGCCAAGGGGGACTGGGACGCCGGCTTCAAGATCGAGGCGTACTACGGCAGCGATGCGTACTTCACGCACTCCAACGGGATTTTGGACAATAACAATAAGGAGAACGGTGCAGTAAACGGAGCCAACGGCCCCAACGATCAGCTCGATCTTCTCCAGGCGTATGTGACTCTGGGGATTCCTGTCGGGACCGGATTGAGCCTCGAAGCGGGAAAATTCCTCTCGCTGCTCGGGTACGAAACGATCGATCCCACTCAGAACATCTTTTATACGCACAGTTACGCCTTTTCATACGGCAGCCCGTTCACGATGACGGGCTTTTTGGCCCAATACACGTTCAGCGATCCATCTTCCCCCGATTCGACGACTCTGACGGCCGGCATAACACGCGGATGGAACCAGTCCACTTATGATAATAATGGTGAACCGGACGGCGTGTTTCAGCTCAAAAGCAAGACGGGCGGCTTCGGTTTCACGGCGAACCTGATGATCGGCCCTGAAGGCATCCTGGCCTACGGCCCCTCGGATAACGGGGATTGGTGGGTTGTGCCTGAAATCATCGGAACATGGCAGTTGTCGGATCAATTCAATCTGGGGATTGATCTGCTGTACGGCGACGCGACCCATTTGACTCAATGGTTCAGCGCGGCGGCTTATATCAAATACCAACTCGATCCGCACGTGGCGATCGGCACCCGGCTGGAGTACTACCATGACGGCCGCGGCGTCACCACCGGCGTGGGCGGAAACGACGTTAACTACTACGAAACGACCGTCGGCGTGCAGGTGAGCCCATTGCCGGACAGCCCGCTTTTTCAGTCCTTGACCCTCCGTCCGGAAGTGCGATACGACGCTTCGGACCAGCAGGTGTTCGATTTTGCGCACTACACCCAAGTGACGGCGGCCATCGACGTTTACTGGAAGTTCTGACCTTGGGAATGTCCAGGATAATCGGCCGTGGCAGGGCCGTTTTGACGCCGGCTCAGGCGGGTTGTGCGGATTGTAAGTTTTATTAGCGAGGCCGACGGACAACCGTTATAATGTCGGATGCTGTAGACGGTTGTCGCGGCGCGAGGAAAGGTGAGCTGGGGATCTGTGCGTGCTCCAGTGATAATGGGGCAATCCCTCCAGTCGTTTCCCCGAATTTTCTCCAGAGGCGACATCAACGGTTCTTACGAACAAAGGTGTGCGATGTTGAGGAAACGTTTTATGCGTAAGGCGAACAACCGGCTTAATCGATTTTATCAGGCAGTGAGCAGTGTGCAGATCGAGATGTTGGAGGGAAGAATTTTGCTTTCCGTCACGCCGGCTCTGCAAAACAGCCCGGTTGCCCCGCCGCCATTGCCCAGTCAGTCAACCCCGTTACAGGGTGTGGTGGGAACTCCGTTAAGCCTCGATCCACAATTGATTGATGGGGCGTACGGCTTCAATGACATCTCTTTTAATGTAGGCGGCACCCTCCAAGCGGCAAACGGCGCTGGTGAGACGATCGCCATCGTGGATGCGTATGGCAGCCCCACGATTGTTAGCGACGCAGAAACTTTTGATGCCCATTGGGGAATAAGCAATGCCGATTCAACCGGTAATTTCTTCTTGACGGTCCAGCCGTTGGCGTCAACGGTGAATACAGTGGTGGGTTCCGTTGCCGACCAGCAAGGTTGGACGAAAGAAACATCTTTGGACGTAGAATGGGCTCACGCCGTAGCGCCGGGCGCTCATATTCTTTTGGTGGAGGCCCCGTCGGATACGACCCTGGATCTTTTTGATGCCGTCGCTTACGCCGCAGACCAACCCGGCGTCGTCGCCGTGTCGATGAGTTGGGGCAGCGCCGCTTCCACGTATACTGAACCTACCGATTACGATGGGTTCATGGTGACTCCCACGGGCCATGCGAATGTACTCTTCGTGGCAGCATCTGGTGATACTGCTGGCGTATTGACATATCCAGCAGCTTCCCAAGAGGTGCTTTCCGTCGGCGGGGAGAATACCGATATTGGCCTTAATGAAGCAGTGCAGGTCGTCGATGCGTGGGCCGGTGGCGACGGTACCGGTAGCGGCGGTGGCCCCGATACCATTTATGCGAAGCCATATCCTACTCCCGATGTTGCCTTGGACGCGGATCCGTTAACCGGCGTGTGGGTTTACGACTCATCGCCGGATCCAGCCGATGGGCCGACGATCGATGGTGGGTGGTCAGTCATCGGCGGCACAAGCTTCGCCTGCCCTGCGTGGGCGGCGTTGATGACCATCGTCGATCAAGGGTTAAGCACTCGCGGGATTGGGCCGTTGAACACCGAGCAGGCACTCGGATTTGAGCAGTATGATCCCGCAAGGGATGATCAGACACTCGATCCATACGGCATTTATGGCCTCATGGAGGCGGGTATAGTGGGGACGGGCGGAGCCCCAAATACGCCATTCTTTGAACCGGATGGTCACGCCACCAATGGGGACTTGAACACTATTGCGAACCCGAATATATCGACGTCATATCCGCTCTGGAACCCGATGACCGGACCGATTCCGGACAGAACCAAGAATGTAGACTCCGGCGACACGGGTTGGGGAGCCCCGGATGACGGTGCATTTGATTTTGTTGAAGATATGGTAGGCGGCGAGATCTTCGCGAATGACGCTCTAAACACCGTGGTTCCCGATTCGCCAGTGCCCATATTGGATTTTACCGTACAACCCACCAGTGAACTTGCAGGACAACAAATAAGTCCCGTAGTTGTTACGGTTTACGCACCGGGTGAATCAACGCCGGATACTACATACACGGGCAATGTTACCCTCGACATTCTTGGCGGCCCTGCTGGCGCTACGTTGGAAGGCAATGCGACAGCGAGTATTGTGAATGGCGTTGCGACCTTTAACAACCTCACGATCGATAAAGTCGGCACGTACCAATTGATTGCCAGCAGTAATAATGGCGCGCAGGATGACGATTCCAGCGCATTCACGATTTCCGCGCTCTCGGTGGCATCTGAGTTGAGTTTCCTCAGTCAGCCAACGTCGGTATGGCAATTCGGAACATTTAGTGTTGCAGTGGGGGTGGACGATCAATTTGGAAATCCCGTAACGGGCAACACGTCGACCGTGACCTTGAGCATCGAAAGCGGCGGCCCAGCAGGCGCAGCGCTGCTTGGAACGACCGTAGCCGTCGCGTCCAACGGCGAGGCACAGTTCTCTGGTCTGTCGTTAAGTTCAGCCGGCACGTATATTTTGGTTGCCCGGGACGGCTCGTTGCCGCCGCGCAGTTCGGCCTCGATCGTGGCCGTTCCAATTCCGGTGCCGATACATTACACGTTTAACGGCGCGGTGCTGAGTACACCGGCGCTTCAGCAGGAGCGACTGCGGAATGCCTCGCTTTTTACATCCAAAGGCGGCCCCACGCCGGCGCAGGTCGCCGCGGCCGTTGTCACCACCGCGGGCAGCAGCGAGCAATTCCTGTTCAACGAATCATACGCGGCCGCGGCGCCGGTTTACGTGGCTCCGTCCACCTTTGCCGCTCCTGCGGGTGTGTCGAACGTCTCGTCGCAACTGCTCGACGGAAGCGGGTCGGGAGACAATCAGCTTCTCGATAATTGATGGACATCAATCTCCTCGTGCTCGGCGTCGGGAATTCGCGCCTGGCGGTGGGCGCGTTTGCGGCCGGCGAACTTGTCTACTCCGCGCGCATTCCTCACCATGATCGCGATCAGTTGCCGGGGGCCATCCAAAAAGCCTGGTCGCAGATTGCCGAGTCGTCCGGCCCGGCGGTTGCCGCGGCCAGCGTTTATCCTGAGTTGAATCCTGTCCTCGATGAGATGGTCGAGCGCGAGACGGGGCAAACCGTTCTGTGGGTGGGCCGGGACATTGATGTGCCTGTCGAAGTCCGCACGAAAAATCCTTCGCGGACGGGGATCGATCGTATTCTTAACATCGCGGCCGCTTATGAGCAGATGGGCAAGGCCTGCGTGGTGGTGGATGCCGGCACGGCCGTGACCGTGGATTGCTGCGACGACAGGGGCGAATTTCTGGGCGGGGCGATTGCGCCGGGGCTGGAAATGATGCTCGATGCGCTGCACGAGAAAACGGCCGGATTGCCGCGCGTATCGTTTGCCGCACCGGGCGGGGGATTCGCGGATTCGACGGAGTCGGCGGTTTCGCAGGGGGTTTATTATGCGATTCGCGGGTTGGTCAAGGAAACGGTGGAGAACTACGCGGTGCAGCTCGGGCGATGGCCGGATATCATCGCCACGGGCGGCGACGCCCAGAAGCTTTTTGAGGGATGGGAGCTGATCCACGCCATTGCGCCGGACCTCGGGTTGTACGGGATCGCGCTGGCGTACACGGATTACCATATCAAAAACGATCCCTGATCCGAAAATACAAATTTGCCACAGATGAAAATCAGATTCACACAGATAAATTAAAGCCAATCTCGTCTTTGCATTTATCCGTATGCATCTGATTTATATCTGTGGCAAATAATTCTTTACATGTTTGTCTGCGCCGTGACGCCATCATTGCCCAATATCGCTGTCATCTTGACGCCGTCGGCGGCCGGCGGCGTCGCCATCGCGGTGATTCGCATCCGCGGGACGGGTGTCGGCGAATTTCTGAGGCGATATTTTTCCGCAACGGCGGCGCCGGGCCGATGTGTTCACGGCGAGCTTCGCGACGGGGATCAAATCATCGACGATCCGGTGGTTGTTCTGGCGGAGGATCGTTCGTGGGCGGATGTTTGCCTGCACGGCGGGGCGTGGGTGATCGAATCGGCGATGGGGCTGTTTCGCCGCGAAGGATTCGAAATCGTGCCGGCCGGGACGATTTCCGTGCCCGATGCGGCGCTGGACGAAGCGGGCTCGATTTTTGAGAGGGAAGTGCTGGCGCACCTTCCGTCGGCGCGGACCGAGCCGGCCATCCGCAGGTTGCTGGATCAGCCCGAAGCGTGGCGGCGGGCAATTGATCGGGGGCTGGATGCGCGGGCGATTCTGGAAGACCAGACGCTTTGGCGGCTGCTGAATTTGCCGAAGATCGCGATCGTCGGCGAGCCGAATGTCGGCAAATCGACGCTGGCGAATCGGCTGTTCGGGCAGGAGCGTTCGATCACGGCTGATTTGCCGGGGACCACGCGCGATTGGGTGGGAGAAATCGCGGATATCGAAGGCCTGGCGGTCATGCTCATCGACACGCCGGGGCAACGCGAGGCGGCGGATACCATCGAACAGGCGGCGATCGCCGCCAGCCAGGGGCCAATCGACGCGAGCGATCTGATTGTCGTCGTATTCGACGCGACGGTTCCGCCAACTCATGCGATCGAATATGCCGGTGCGCTGGTGGTGGTCAACAAGACGGATCAACCGTTTGGGTGGGATTTCTCATCTCAGAATGCGATCTGCATTTCGGCCAGGACGGGCGGGGGAATTGAAGAGTTCAGCCGGCGAATCCACGAGCGTTTGGGTGTTGGCCGATTGGATGAGTCACGTGCGTGTTGGTGGACGCACCGGCAACGGGCGATTCTGATGGAGGCTCTCAACGATCCGGCTGCGATCGAAAAAATCGGAATCGGCGGCGACGCGGCCGGGAATCAATAACCCGCCATGCGGGCGAAATCCTGATAGGTCACCAGCAGAAACACGCCCAGGATCAGCACCAGGCCGACCATCTGGACGATCCGCTGGACGTCGGATGAGAGCGGCTTGCCCTGAATTTTTTCAAGAATCAGCAGCGTGAACAGGCCGCCGTCAACGACGGGGATCGGCAGGAAATTTACCACCGCCAGGTTCGCGCTGATGGTGCAGAGGAACCAGATCAGCCAGGCGATGCCTTTGCTGGCGACCTGAGCGCCGACGTGCGCCAGACCGACGGGGCCCATGACGTTGGAAAGGGCCACGTCGCGCGTGAGCATGCGCTGCAGGGTCACGTAAAAGGTGAGAATCAGATCGCGCGTTTCGATGACGCCCCATTTGAGCGCCACCAGCGGATTGTGGGTGTGCAGCGCACTGACCATGGAGCCAAGGGCGAGATATTGCGTCAGAGTCACTTGCTTTGCGAGGTCGATGTCCTGCCGGCGGAGTTCGATCCTGGCGACGGCTGGCTTGGCATCTTGATCCGCGGGAATGAAGGTGATGGAAATGTTTTGGCCGGCCTTGGCGGAAGCGATGACCCGGCGGACGTCAAACCAATTGTGGATCGGTTTGCCGTCGATGGCGGTGAGGGTTGATCCGGCGCGAATCTTGCCGGCGGCGGGACTGTCCGCCATCGTTCGGGCGACGACCAGATGCATCTCGTCGCAGCCCAGCGCGATTCCCAGTCCCATACGCCCGCCGCCGTCGGGAAGATGATACGGAGTCAAATCCTCGGCGACGCGCGGCTTGGATTGGCCGGGATCGAGCACCGTCAGGGAAACTTTCAATTCCTTATCGCCCGCCGCGGAGAGAGTGCTGCGGATCTGCTCCAGCGTGGGGTTTTGCAGATGATCGGTGCCGCCATCCACCGCGAGAATGGTGTCGCCCGGCTTGATCTTGTTCAGCGCCGGGGATTTATCGAGTAGGCCGATGACCGTCGCCCGCGGGATCATACCGAGGAAATTCAGTTCTCCGCCGATCATGGGATCGCAGAAATGCGGCGTGACGGTCTTGTGTGATATTTTTCCGTCGGCGGATTTGACGGTCAGATCGACGGGTTTGCCGTCGGAGGCCTCCATGGCCGCGTAAAGCTGGGCGATGGCGGCATCGCCGTTGGTTTTCACGTCTTGGCCGGCGATCTGGGTGATCGAATCGCCGGGCCGCAGGGCGCCTAAATCCGGAAGATTGGTTTTGGCCAGGAGGGCATAGTCGGTCGGTTCCTCGGAATCGGCAGCGAGGGCGGTCATGGAGATCGGCTGGGTGATGCCCAGCTCAACCAGCCCGTTGCCGTCGGCTGGTTTTTCCGGCGTGGCGTAGAGAGTTTCCTCGTGGCCGTCGGGATGGCGCACGAGGATGGGCACGCGCGTGCCGTCGCGGGTGAGGGCGACGTCGAGTTGAATCCGGCTGTAATCTCCGTAGGTCCATTGATCGTTGTATTGGATGATCGCGTCGCCCGGCTGGAGTCCGACCTGCGTGCCGTCGGCCCGCGTCGCGCGGGCGGCGGGACTCATCGAAACGCTTCCGCCCACCACGGCGGGGGGAACGGGATATCCCATCATGAAGATGATCATGAACCCGATGGCGGCGAGGATCACGTTCATGACCACGCCGGCCGAGACGATCACCATTCGCGCGCCGACGGATTTGTTGTTGTACGCGCGGGGGTCTTCGACGGTCACGCCGGGCTTGAGATCGTCCTGCCCGAGCATTTTCACATACCCGCCGAGGGGAATCCAATTCAAACGGTATTCTGTCTCGCCAATGCCGAGCTTGTCGCCAATGGCCTTAGCCTGGGCTTGGGATATCGGAGATTTGTATTCGATCTCTTTTTGTTGTGTTGCGCCGGGCTGCTCGGCGGCGACATTCTGTTCGATGATCTGATCATACGCCGGGGTGGTGGTTCCCCAGTGGAATCCCAGACCCTTTCGCCATGCGACGATGGCGGGGCCAAAGCCGACGGCAAACTGCTCGACCTTCACATCGCAATATTTGGCGGCCAGGAAATGACCCAGTTCGTGGAAGAAGATGACGAAGCCGAGTCCCAGTGCCAAAAGCGTGTAATCAAGTGCGGTGTGAAGAACAAGCATGAAGTCCATCCATCCACTTTGTTACGCCAAGGGAGCGCATGCCCCGGACGGTATCACGCGAGAAGCAATTCCGGATTCCGCAGCTCGGCGAGCCCAGCGGTCCGCATCGAGCAAATCGTCAAGAGCGGGGCTGGTCTGAATACGATGTTGCGAGATTGTAGATTCGACGACGCCGCAAATCTCGCCGAAGGGGATTTTGCCGGCCATAAAGGCGGCAACGGCGACCTCGTTTGCCGCGTTTAACACCGCACCGGACGTTCCACCGGCCTCGGCGACCTGATACGCCAATTTCAATGCCGGGAACCTGACAAAATCCGGCGGGTGGAAATGCAGCGATTGGGCTTTGGTCCAGTCCATCCGCCGGCTGCATCCGCCGGCACGCTCGGGGTATGTCAGAGCGTATTGGATCGGCGTTCGCATGTCCGGCGGCGAAAGCTGGGCGATGACCGAGCCATCAACAAATTCAACCATCGAATGGATGACCGATTCCGGATGCACGACGATTTGAACCTGCTCGGGCCGAAGATCGAAGAGCCAGCATGCCTCGATCAATTCGAGGGCCTTGTTGAACATCGTGGCGGAGTCGATGGTGACTTTGCTGCCCATTTGCCAGGTGGGATGGTTCAGGGCGTCGGCGGGGGTGGCGTTGTGGATGGTTTCGAGCGGGGCATTGCGGAATGGGCCGCCGCTGGCGGTGAGGATGACGCGGCGGACTTCGTGCGATCGGCCGCAACACATCGCCTGGAAAATGGCGGAATGCTCGGAATCAACCGGCAGCAGCGAAATGCCCCGGCGGCGCGCTTCGGGAATGAGCAGCGATCCGGCGACGACGAGAGCTTCCTTGTTGGCCAGGGCGAGCGTTTTGCCGGCCCGGACGGCGGCCAGGGCGGCGGGCAAACCGGCCGCACCGACGACGGCGGCCACCACGATGTCCACTTCATCGTGCCGGGCCAGATCGACCAGCCCGCTTTCGCCCGCGAAGATGCGCGGCCCGCCGGGGCCGAGCAGATGCCGCAGTTCATCCACGCGCGATTCGTCAACCAACGCCACCGCGCCGGGAGAAAATTCTTTCGCCTGCGCCGCCAATTTTTCCGCTTGCCGATTTGCGCTCAGGGCCGAGGCGCGGTATGGAGCGCCCAGATGCCGAATGACATCCAGCGTGCTGCATCCAATTGAGCCGGTGGACCCGAGGATCGCGATGCGCTTGCTCACATGACACACTATAACGGCCAAAACTCGAATTTACATCCTGCGCGACCGAATGGCCCGAAGGGGCCTCCGCCTTGGCGGGTTCGCCGGCGGTGCGGCGCCGGAGGGCCTTTTCGAGTGGTTCATTCCGTGACGGTCGTTCCATTGGATTTTTCTTTTTCCCGCATCGCCCACGGAAGCGTCAATCCCACGGCCAGCAGAACAATCGTCTCTCCACAATATGCGATCATCGATTCACCGTGCAGTTTCTTAAACTGGGGCGAAGACGATTGGCCGTTGAGACGCAACTTTTCCATCCGGCTGGTAATGAGCATCGGCCCCAGCGCCGCCGGCACCGAAGCCGCGGCCAGCATCCAGAACAATACGGTGACGCGGATGGATTTGGCGAGAATTCGCCAGGCGACCGCCCCAAGGAGCGCACCCGCCGCGAGGAGAAGCTGATATCGCTCGAACGCCAGGAACATGCGAGGGACCGCCTTCAGCGCGGTTTCGCGATCTTCAATGAAGAGCGTGGTGACGAGAAGGAACAAGCTCCCCAATCCGCCGAACCACAACGCCCACGCGATACACACGAACCCTGAGGCGATTCTTTGAAGCATTCGCATAATATACGGTCAATATCTTCGCCTTGAACACTTTTCCTTACGGTTTCGGCCGCTACAATGCTTACGCCATGCGGGGTAAGGACGCCCCGGATGACGGTATGGCAAGGATTGCTTTTTTAGGAGACCGTGTCTCATGGCCAAAATCGACGTGACGGACTACCGCTTTCCGCAGGGATGGATCGATCCCACCCGCGCTGACGAGCTTTCGCGAAAACATTGCCAGTACCTCGAAGACGGCGACATCGTCGCATTCGATTCCACTCCATTTGAATTTTCGCGCGAGGACCGGGAGTTTTTACTTTCGCAAAAGCAAAGCGGGCTGAAAGTACACAAGAACGTTTCCTACCGCCCGGGGCAGGACCTCCTGCGCGGCGACGCCTGCGAAACCGCCGAAGACAACCAGCGTTTGCACGACATCATGCGGCGATATTCAGCGGAGGTGACGCGATTCATCCGTGCGTTCCTCGCTCCGTACGGGCCGCATCTGACGCTGGATTTTGCCAGCTATCGGCCGCTGGAGGAGCAGGGGCGCGATCTGCCCATTCACAAGCGGAATGATCTGATGCACGTCGATGCGTTCCCGAGCCGGCCGACGCGCGGGGGACGGATTCTGCGCGTCTTTACGAATATCAATCCGAGCCGACCGCGCATTTGGGAGACGACGGAGAAGTTTCCCAAGCTGGTGGAGACGTTCGCCGACGACGCCGGCTTGCCGCAGTTTGCCCGCGAATCCGGGTCGGCCGGGGAGAAGATCCGTCAGGCTTTCGCGCCGGTGTTTCGAGCCGTCGGCGTGAAGGGAATGGACCGCAGCGCCTACGACCGCTTCATGCTGAAGTTTCACGACTATCTCAAGGAAAACAACGACTATCAGACGAAATGGGCCAAGACGCGCCTGGAGTTTCCGGCCGGCAGCACGTGGATGGTCTACACCGACCAGGTCCCGCACGCGGCCATGTCGGGGCAGTTCATGACGGAGCAGACGTTTATTATTCCGGTGGAGGCGATGGTGACGCCGGAGCGGTGTCCGCTGCGCGTGTTGGAAGCGCACTGCGGGAAAGCGCTGGTGGGATAAATAAAAACAACCGAAGTCTTCCCCATTTAGCCCCCGGTGAATCACCGGGGGCTAAATGGGTGCAAAAGGATTTTTCGGTTATCCGGGCAATGCGGCCATTTCCGCGAAACGTTCTTTTAAATCTCCATACAATTTGTGATACACGCCATACTGGCGTTCGTACAGCTCAGCCATCTTTTTATTCGGGTTGAGTTTTTTCGTTTGCTGGATGCACCCGCAAGCGGCTTGCTCGACGCTGCTCCAGACGCCGGTGCCGACGCCGGCCAGGAGGGCCACGCCGTATGCCGGGCCTTCGTCGGCGTTGGTGGTGATGATGGGCTTGCGATAGATGTCGGCCTGAAGCTGGCGCCAGAATTCGCTGCGGGCGCCGCCGCCGCTGGCGCGGATTTGGGTGATGGGGATGTTCATGGTCTGCATGATTTCCAGTGCGTCGCGCATGCCGAACGTGACGCCTTCCAGCAGCGAGCGGATGAGCATCGGCCGGGTGGTGCGGGAGGTGATTCCGATCCAACCGCCGCGGGCGTACGGATCGGGGTACGGGCAGCGTTCTCCGGTGAGATAGGGAAGAAATTGCAATCCCTCGCTGCCGGGCGGAGCTTTTTGTGCTTGTTGAATCAGCAGGGCGTAGCGGTCGAGCTTTTTCTTTTTTGCTTCGGCTCTTTCGGATTCGCCGAGGTTATTGCGAAACCATTGGAACGATCCGCCGGCCGAGAGCATGCAGCCTAAGACGCACCATTTTCCTGGGACGGCATGGCACATGGTGTGGACGCGTCCATGGGGATCGCGCGTTGGCTGATCGCTGTGGGCGAAAACGACGCCACTGGTGCCGAGGGTGGCGCTGACGATGCCGGTGGCGACGATTCCATTGCCAACGGCGCCGGCCGCCTGGTCTCCGCCTCCGCCGACGACAGGGGTGCCGGAGGATAGGCCGAGTTCTTCGGCTGCGGCGGGGGTGAGCGTTCCCGTCACCTCCGGCGATTCGTGCAATCGCGGCAAAAGTTGTTTGTCGATTTCCAGCAATTCCAGCAGCCGATCCGACCATCGCCGATTCACCACGTCCAAGAGCAGCGTTCCGCTGGCGTCGCTGACTTCCGTCGCGTAGTCGCCGGTGAGGCGATAGCGGACGTAATCCTTGGGCAAAAGAATGTGCTTGGTTTTCTGGTAAATCTTTGGCTCATGGTGGCGGACCCAGAGAATTTTCGGGGCTGTGAATCCGGTGAGGGCGGGGTTGGCGACGAGTTCGATCAGGGCGGCTCGGCCGCCGGCGCGGGATTCGATCTGGGCGCATTGCTCGGCCGTTCGCTGGTCGTTCCAGAGAAGGGCCGGCCGCAGCGGCTTGGGTCCGTCGGCCAGAAAAACGCTGCCGTGCATCTGGCCGGAGAGGCCGATGCCTTTGATTTCCGCGGGCTTCACGCCGGCCCGTTTTCGCACGTTTTTCGTCGCGATCACGACGGCCTTCCACCAATCCAGCGGGTTTTGTTCGGACCACCCGGGCTTGGGTGAGAAGATTGGGTGTTCAAACATGGCCGTGGCGAGCACTTTGCCTTTTTCGTCGCAGATGAGGGTTTTGGTGCCGCTGGTGCCGATGTCGATGCCGAGGAGATAGGCCATGGTTGATGTTCCTTGAAATACCGGATAACAAAGGAAAGCGGGAAATCGCTCATGAACATAACCGTTTCCCAACTTGCCGAAAAGATCGGCGCAATCGTGGTCGGCGACGGCGGGGCGGTCGTTTCCTCCATTCACACTCTCGAAGAAGCCGCGGCCGGTCAGGTCAGCTTTCTTTCCAATCCGAAATATGAAAAGCTTCTGGAAACCACGCAAGCGACGGCGGTGATTGCGTCGAAAACCACTCGCAGCCGGCGCGTGACGATTCTCCGGTGCGATGATCCCTATTACGCGTTCATGCAGGCGATGGTGCTGCTGCACGGACATCGGAAACATCCGCATGTCGGGGTGCATCCGCAGGCGCGTGTCGATCCATCCGCAAAGGTTGGGGACGGGTGCGTGATATATCCCGGCGCGTACGTCGGACCGCGAGCGGTGTTGGGAAAGCAATGCATTCTGTATCCGAACGCCGTGGTCTACGACGATTGCGTGCTTCACGATCGCGTGACGCTTCATGCCGGGGCGGTGATTGGGCAGGATGGGTTTGGGTATGCGACGCACGGCGGGGTGCACCACAAGATTCCTCAGGCGGGAATCGTCGAGTTGCACGATGACGTGGAGATCGGCGCCAACGTGACCATTCAGCGGGCGGCCCTGGGCAAGACGGTGATCGGCGCGGGAACGAAAATCAGCGATCTCGCGGCCATCGGCCATGGCGCGGACATCGGGCCTCATGGGCTGATCGTGTCACTGGCCGGAATCGCCGGGAGCACGCACATCGGCCATCATCTGACCATCGGCGGGCAGGCCGGGGTGGCGGGGCACTTGTCGCTGGGGGATCACGTGACGATAGCTGCTCGCGCCGGCGTGATTGCGGATGCCCCCGATCGGACGGTGTTGTACGGTGCGCCGGCCACGCCCGCGCCGCACGGCCGTAGAGCGGTTACAATCGCCGCCCAGCTTCCCGAGCTGGTCGATCGTATCCGGGAGTTGGAAAAACAGGTCGCCGACCTTCTGGCGAAGCAAGGCAAATCGTAGGAGGGAGACGGCAAAACCGATCGCGGATCGCAAGATTTTCTGGCCGGCGGCGTCTTTATCAGGGAGAATCAATCGAGGGACAGCTATGGGCTTTGCCGAACGCATGACCTGGTGGCAGTGGATCGTGCTGAGCCTGGTACTGGGCGCTCTGCTGGGCTATTTGAATTCGGGGCCGGCGAATCCATCGGTTGAACATAGCTCGGTATCCCCGATGTTTTTTGAAACGGGCCTGATGCAGAATCCGTACGTCGATCCGGCCAACCCCTCGCACCGACGGCGGTGGGTCAGCGGAATTGTCGTTCATCCCGTCGAAAGCCTGCAATTGGGCGGCAGGGCGCTGAAATTTCAGCTTGTCACGTTCACTTTTTTCCTGCAGCCCAGCCCCGAGCATCCGTCGGGGTCAACCGAGCGTGCGGCTTTGTTGGCGCCGTATCCCTATGAGCCGCAGCCGCGGCGCGGTCCGAGCGGCCTGCGCCTTGAATACCCCGCCACCAGCCTGTATTTCGGACGCGGCGGAGACACGCTTCAATCGTTGGCGGCCCGTTTTTATCACAAGTCAACGCCGCAGGGCGTGAATGCGATCGTCAATGCCAACGCGGTCCTGCGCGAGGCGAAGAACGCATCGGAGCTGAAGATTGTCACGGGGCGGCTTTACTGGATTCCCTGGAACCCGGCGGACGGGCACACCATCAGCGATTTCCTGCTGGCCGCGAAAAATATGGTCGTCCGCGAGGAGGGGACCGCTGCCATCCCTATTTCATTCCAATACACTTGGTGGGAATCCCCAAAATATGTATATGAGATTTGGATGATCGGCTCGTTTTTGCTGGTCGGCGTAATGTGGCCGGCGATGCTGCGGGTTATGGTTAAGGGCGGCCTGGGCCGGACTACTGAGGAAGAGTATTTAAGCCGGTTCAAAGCGGGCGCCCCCGAGCCGGCGGCCGTCGCGCCAGCCGTAGCGGTAACGCGAGACGATATGCAGCGGCTGCGCGACCTGGAACAGAATCTGGAAGCATCGCTGAAAGGATCTGGGCCCGCGATCGCCGCGGCAGCCCCAGCGCAGCTGGCGGCGCCGGCGGTGAAAAAGCTGAGCGGCGAGGCCGCGCCCGTACCGGCGGCGCCGCAGACGCCAGAAGAAAGGAAGTCGTATGAAGGGGAGTTTTATCCCGTTGTTAAACCGGGGGGGACGAAAAAGGAGTAAAGCCGTTTATGCCAGAAGCAGTTGTTCCCGCGATTATTGTGCTTGTCCGAGATCTCGTTTTTTCAAGCAAAATTGCCGCCGAGGCCCGAGCGGCCGGGGTTGCGGCGCAGGTCGTCCGCAATCCCGAAGAGCTACATCGGTTTTCGCAAACGGCAGCGAAGTTGCTGATCGTGGACGTCACTCTTCCGGGCTCGATCCCGGCCTCAGCCCATTGGGGCCATGCGGAGCCGGGGCGCTGCGTTGTTGCCTTCGTTTCGCACGTCGATCAGAGCACCATCGCCGAGGCCAAGCAAGCCGGAATCGACAAGGTTCTGGCGCGAGGGCGGTTCGTAAAGATGCTTCCGCAACTCGTGCGCGGCGAGGCGGTGCCTGAATCGAGCGGAACGGATGGCTGACGAATAGGCTGATTGGCGCCATCATTTGGGGATTTCCGCTCATCAGCGGATTTGTAGCGCACTTGCAACACACCCCCGTCGCCGTACACTTTTGTCGTCTACAACAAGGATTTTCATGCCAGCAACAAATCGCCAAATCGCTGACCTTCTTGGCCGTGATGCCGAGGGTCTGCTGAATTACACCGCCAAAGGTTTCAAGCGTGAGACGCTTCATCTGCCCGGCTCGGATTTTGTGGATCGGGTTATGTCCGCCACCGACCGCACGCCGAGTGTGTTGCGGAATTTCAATTCGATTTTGAAAACTGGCCGGCTTGCGAACACGGGCTATGTTTCGATCCTGCCGGTGGACCAGGGGATCGAGCACTCCGCCGGGGCGAGCTTCGCGCCCAATCCGACCTATTTCGATCCCGAGAGCATCGTGAAGCTCGCGGTCGAGGGGGGCTGCAATGCGGTCGCCTCCACGCTGGGAGTTTTGGGGGCCTGCTCGCGGAAATATGCGCACAAGATTCCGTTCCTGGTGAAGCTGAACCACAACGAGTTTCTGACCTATCCGAACAAGTACGACCAGATTCAGTTCGCCAGCGTGAAGCAAGCGTTCGACATGGGGGCGGTTGCAGTGGGGGCGACGATTTATTTCGGATCGGAAGAATCGGACCGGCAAATCCAGGAAGTCTCGCGGCTGTTCGCCGCCGCCCATGAGGTTGGGCTGGTGACGGTTCTGTGGTGCTATTTACGAAATGCGGCGTTCAAGACGCCGGAGAAGGATTACCACCTCGCGGCCGACCTGACGGGCCAGGCGAACCATCTCGGCGTGACGATTCAAGCCGATATCATCAAGCAGAAACTTCCGGAAAACAACGGCGGGTATACCGCGTTGAAATTTGGAAAAACCGACAAGCGGGTGTACTCGGAACTGACGCCGGGCGATCATCCGATTGAGCTGTGTCGATACCAGTTGGCAAACTGCTACATGGGTCGCAGCCCGCTGATCAACAGCGGCGGCGCCAGCGGCGAGCACGATTTCGCCGATGCGGTGCGAACGGCGGTAATCAACAAGCGAGCCGGCGGCATGGGCCTGATCAGCGGTCGAAAAGCCTTCCAGCGCCCGATGGCCGACGGCGTGAAGCTCCTGAATCTGATCCAGGATGTGTATCTGGATCAGGGGATTACGATTGCGTAAAGTCCGAAATTCGAAATCCGAATGACGAATCAAATTCCAAATCCGAATGAACGAATCGTGCATTCGTTTGGGATTTCCATCATTTGGATTTGATTCGCCATTCGGACTTCTGGTTTCTGATTTATAAGGATTTCTATGCCATTAATGACCACCAAGCCGATGTTCGATCTCGCCTACGGAGGCGGGTTTGCCGTCGGCGCGTTCAACGTCAACAACATGGAATTGGCCCAGTCGATCATCGACGCAAGTGCCAGGGAGAAATCGCCGCTGATCCTTCAAATCAGCAAAGGGGCTCGGAAATACGCCAACATCCGCTATTTGAAACATATTATCGATGCGGCGGTGGAGGAACATCCGGAGTTGCCGATCTCGGTTCATTGCGATCATGGCGATACGCTGGACCTGATCCAGGCCTGCATCAACGACGGCTACACCAGCGTCATGATCGACGGCAGCCATCACCCATACGAAGAGAACGTGAAGCTCAGCGCCGACGCGGTGAAGATGGCCCACGCGGCCGGCGTGGTGGTCGAGGCCGAATTGGGAATGCTCGGCGGAATCGAAGAGGATGTCGTCGGGCTGGATGCGGCGGAATATGAGAAGAACGTGGAGAAATATTTAACCGAACCGGGACAGGCGGCGGATTTTTCGAAGAGAACCGGAATCGACAGCCTGGCCGTGGCCATCGGCACGAGCCACGGGGCTTACAAATTCAAGCATGAGGCGAAGCTGGCTTTCAATCGGATCGAACAGATTATGAAGACCTGCCCGGGTTTGCCGCTGGTGATGCACGGCAGTTCGAGCGTGCCGCAGGAGTTCATTGATCTGGTGAACAAGTACGGCGGGGCGATGCCCAATGCCAAGGGCGTGCCGGAAGACCAGATTTCGATGGCCGTTCGCAATTACGGTGTGTGCAAGGTGAACATCGACACCGATCTTCGCTTGGCGATGACGGCCAAGATTCGGGAGGTTTTCGCGACCAAGCCGGCGGAGTTCGATCCGAGGAATTACCTCGGGCCAGCCCGCGATGCGATTACGAAAATGGTGCAGCGGAAGCTGCACGTCCTGAACAGCGCCGGCCAGGCCGACGCGGTGAACAAGCGATGGGAGAAACTCGGCAAGCCAATGCCGACGTTTTACACAAAATCGAAGGTGGCTTGAGCCAATGAAAGCGAAGCGGTCGAAGCCCAGGAACCATGAGTGGACAGAACAAAATCGATCTCTCCAAAGTCCGCCGGGAATATGGGCGCGGGGAATTGCTCGAATCCAAAATTCTGGCCGATCCGGTTGTGCAGTTCGGCGTTTGGTTTAGGGAAGCGCAAGCGGCGGAGGTCGAACCCAACGCGATGACTCTGGCGACCGTCGATGCGTCGGGAGCGCCGTCGGCTCGCGTGGTGCTGCTCAAGGCGGTGGAGACGGATGCGTTCGTTTTCATCACCAATTACACGAGCCGCAAGGGGCGGGAATTGGAGGTCAACCCGCGGGCGGCCCTGGTTTTTTTCTGGCCGACGCTGGAGCGGCAAGTTCGCATCGAAGGTCGCGTGGACAAGATCGCCCGCAACGAAAGTGAAGTCTATTTCTATGCACGTCCCCATGCGGCTCAAATTGCCGCGCTGACTTCGCGGCAGAGCCAGACGATCGCGTCGCGCCCGGAGTTGGAGAGACGCAATGCGGAGACCGAGGCGAAATATGCGGGGCAACAAGTTCCGCTGCCGGAGTTTTGGGGCGGGTATCGTCTGGTTCCATCGGGGATGGAATTCTGGCAGGGCCGGGCGGGGCGGCTGCATGATCGGATCGTCTACGCGCGCCAGGGCGATCACTCGTGGCAAATCCGGCGGCTTCAGCCGTGAAGGACTCACCCGGAAAAACGGCTCTCATCACCGGCGCCTCGACCGGCATTGGCCGGGACCTGGCGGAATTGTTCGCGCGCGACGGGCATCATCTGGTGATCACGGCTCGCAACGATTCCCTGCTGCAGGATTTGGCGAATAAACTGCGCGATCAATATCACGTGAATGTTGATGTGATCGTGCAGGATCTTTCCGCGCCCGACGCGGCGCAGCGGGTTTTCGAGCAATTGCAAGCCAGGCGGATCGATTATCTGGTGAACAACGCGGGCTTCGGCACGCATGGCCCGTTCGCGGAATCGGATCTCCCGACGGAACTGGCGATGTTGCAGGTGAACATGGTCGCGCTCACGCATTTGACGCGGCTATTTTTGCCGCCGATGCTTCAGCGCCGCAGCGGGCGGATCATGAACGTGGCCTCGGTCGCCGGGTTCTTGCCGGGTCCTCTGATGGCGGTTTATTTCGCCACCAAGGCATACGTGCTTTCCTTTTCCGAAGCCCTTTGCGGTGAAGTGGCGGGCAGCGGGGTGACCATCACCGCTCTATGTCCCGGGGCGACGATTACGGAATTCCAAAAACGAGCGGGGATCGAAGCCTCGGCTCTGTTTAGGACGAACGCCATGAGTTCGGCAACCGCGGCCCGAATCGGATACAAGACGATGATGAACGGCCGGCGCTCGGTAGTGACTGGATTATCCAACAAACTCAGCGTTTTCGGCCTGCGATTCATTCCGCGCGCGGCGGCGGCGGCGATGGCAAAGAAATTGAATGAAAGCCGGTGAGGATGCGGGATTTGAATCTCCGGCCGGTTATCCATAATCTGTCCACCAAGAAAGGAAGTTCATGCGACGTGCGAAAATCAGCATCATCGGAGCCGGCAACGTCGGCGCCACGGCGGCCCATTGGGCGGCCAGCAAGGAATTGGGCGATATCGTTTTGGTCGATGTTCCTCAGGTCGAGGGAATGCCGCAGGGGAAGGCTCTGGATCTATACCAGGCGTCGCCGGTGGAGGGGTTTGACGCCCGCATCACCGGGGCGACGACCTACGAGCCCACGGCCAACAGCGACGTGGTAATCATCACCGCCGGCGTGGCCCGCAAGCCGGGGATGAGCCGGGACGATCTAATCAACATCAACACGGGCATCGTGAAACAGGTCGCGGAAAATGTTGCCCGGCACTCGCCGAAGGCGGTGCTCATCGTTGTCAGCAATCCGTTGGACGCGATGGTTTACGTCGCGTGGAAGGCCAGCGGATTTCCAACCAAGCGTGTGGTCGGGCAGGCGGGGGTTTTGGATGGAGCGCGGTATCGGGCGTTTCTGGCGGCGGAGATCGGTTGCAGCGTGGAGGATGTTCACGCGCTGCTCCTGGGCGGACACGGCGACGATATGGTTCCGTTGCCGCGATACAGTTTCGCAGGGGGGATTCCGGTGACTCAGCTTGTTTCCAGCCAACGGCTGGAAGAGATCATCAAGCGCACCCGCGGCGGCGGGGCGGAGATTGTCAGCTTATTGAAAACCGGCAGCGCATATTACGCACCGGCTTCGGCGACGGTGGCGATGGCCGAATCGATCATCCGCGACAAAAAACGCATCCTGGCGTGTGCGGCGTATTGCGACAAGGAATACGGCGTCGGCGGATATTTTGTCGGCGTGCCGTGCATCCTGGGCACCGAGGGCGTCGAAAAGGTCATCGAAATTGACTTGGACGAATCCGAGCGCAAAATGTTTAAGACCAGTGTCCAGCACGTGATGGAACTGGTAAAAAATGTGAAACTATGATGAAAAGCAGCTCCGGAGGTCCATCCGGGGCTCGGTGAGGGGTAAGTCAGAGTGACAGGGGCTTTTCCCTGCGTTATACATAGTCGCCCGTGGGCCATTACAACTTTTTTCAACGTCTGGTTTCGCTGAGCGGCCTGATGGCGCTGGGCGGCAGTGTGGCCGCCTTTTTGGTCGCCGGTGGATGCGCCACTGGGCCGCACGTCTTGCCGCCGTTGTTGCAGGTGACGATCGATCGTCATGTTACCGAATATCCGGACAATTGCGCCCTCAAGCCGTACGTCGTCGGTCTCGACAGCCCAACGGGATTCTGCTTTGACGAATCAGGAAACATGATCGTTGCCGAAGGGGGAATCGACGGAGATGAGCCGCACATTTTGCTCATCCGGCCGAATCGGACCATCGTCAACATTTATCCGTTGGGCACGCGGATTCCGGTACTGAAACCGGGTTTCCGCATCTATGGCCCGGTCGGCGGGATCATCGCTTATCACGGCTGGATTTATGTCAGCCATCGTGACACGCACGACATGGGCGTCATTACCGCGTTTGATTACCACGGGAATCACAAAACCGTCGTAGCGGGCTTGCCTGCGCAGGGAGATTTCAGCGTGACGGATCTGGCGATTTCGCCGATCGACAGCCGGCTTTATTTTGGCGTTGGCGCGGCCACCAACAGTGGGGTTGTCGGGCTGGACAACTGGGAGGAAGGCTGGGTCCGCGAGCATCCACTGGCGTGCGATCAGCCCTGGCTAACGCTGAACCTCCTGGGATTCCGTTTCGACGTGAAGAATCCGCAAGCGAGCCTTTTTTCGCCCAACTCTCTTGTGACCGTTCCGTTCGAGCCGTTCGGCGTCAGCGACATCATCCAAATTCCGGGAGTCGATTTTCCACTGCAAAAGCCGTCGGGTGTGATTTTGAGCGATTCGCTCGACGGCGGTGATCTGAAGGTCGAGGCCTGGGGCATGCGAAACCCGGCCGGGTTGGCGCTGGATGAATACGGCTCGATCTACGTGACCGATCAGGGGATGGAACTGCGGGGAACCCGGCCGATTGATAACGATCCGGATGCACTGTTTCAGTTGAATGTGCGCGGTTCATGGCTGGGCTGGCCCGATTATTCCCGCAGTCTGGAGCCGGTGAATCTGGCCAAGTATCAGCCGCCCAAATGGATGGTGATTCCGACAGGCTATCCGAACGTCCGGGCGGTGATTGATCACGAAGCGAGCAAGCTGACCACGCCGGACAGGGATTTGGTGCGTGCGGTGTTTCCATGGCAATCAGGGGCGTCGAAGATGGCATTTTTCCCGAACTTCGGGCCGTTTCACAAGCCGCGATATGAAGGGGAACTGCTGGTAGCGCTCTGGGGAGATCGGGCGCCGTTTTCGACCAGTGGCCGGCCGATGCCGACGCCGTTGCCGGGCTACAGAATCGTCCGCGTCGATCTGAACAACCGCAACGGCGATGTCACGGATTTCATTTACAACACGCGGGGCGGCCCGGCCAGCGCGTCGGCAGACAGCCATGGTGGACTTGAACGCCCCATCGACGTGAAATTCGGGCCAGGCGGGATTCTGTACATCCTGGATTTCGGCCGGGCGAAAATGAAGCACGGTCATCTGGATACAGACGACGGCACGGGGAAAATTTTCGTTTGTCTGCCCGCCAGCCAATCGACCATTTCGCAGTAAACCGGGCGCTTGTGCAGCCGGGATGGATAAACGATCTGAGCCCAGGTTTCGCATGATTCGCCGTCGAGATAAGCATCGAATGCAAGCAGCAGCGACGTGGGCGAGGAATCGATCCTGCGCGGCCGTCGCAGGATCAGCGATTGTCCGAACTGGACCGCTGATGGATAGACCAAACCGCGAAACGTTCGCTTGTCCCAGTTGATGCCGAATGGAACGGATTCAAGCGCCCGAACGCCCGATTCGTCCGCGGCCGCGGCGATGAATTGGTCGAGTCCGCTCGCGTGTTCTCTTGTCACCTGAAATGCGACGGACCGGCCCGGCGAAATCGCGCGGCCGCGCATCCACTGCCCCAAGGACGGATCGACAGCGGCGGTGCCGTAATAATGGTCGTGATATCCCAGTCCATGGAAGCCGATGTTCCGACCACCGAGCCGAATCCCACCCTCAACTTCGCACAGCGGCTGGGCCAATACCCAACGATGCTCCGCGAGTGCCGTCTGACGGCATGGCACAGCTTGCTCCATCGGCTGCGAGAATGATCGTGGTCGAAAGACCAGCTCAAGCGACATCGCCGGCTCGGGGAAGTCTATTTTCACATTTGTTTCCGATGCCCCGAATTCGAGACGATGAGCGCCGACCGTCAGGGTGTTTGCCGCTGGGTCGGCTTGAAACGCGCCGGTCGGCAAAGGCATCGTGGACCTGCCCGAAGGAATTCCGTTTTCGTAGACCGAGCATTGCACGCAGGGGTATTGGCTCGGAACGGGTGGATTTCGCACCGTGGGGCGGCGGCGATAGGCGTCATATCGCCCGACATATTCCGGGTGAAAAGCAAATCCATCGTGGAAGCTCAGAAAAACTCGAATGCCCTGGGCCGGGTCATGGGCTTCGAATTCCCACCATTCATATCCGCCGGGCGCGCGGATGTGATGCCGTTCATCAGCTCGCGAGGGGGGCAGGGAATCGAATAGATTCAATGTCGCCATCGCCTCATATCAGAGCGGGATGACGGCGTATGGGCAAGCCCGCGATTCGCGTTTGACCCGCGCCGCGCCGGCTCTTAAAGTCTGGACGATGCCGGTAGCGGGAGTGGAATCCAACTTGGCTGATTCGGATCCGCTGAGCATTGTCTTCGCCTGCATCTTGTTGCTGATCGTCGTGCTGGCCGGCGCGTATTTGGTGATGTGGCTGCGCAAGCGACTGTGGGGCCTGTATGATTCCGACATTCCGGCGATGGGTTTTACACTTGGCGACCTGCGGCAGCTTCATCGCGCGGGGAAGATTTCCGATGCGGAATTTCAGCACGCCCGGGACAAGGTCGTAGCCGCCGCCCAGCGTGCGGCCGAAAAAGACGCGGTCAAGAAGCCGCCCAGCGTCGGCCCCAAAGGGTCCGGCTAGCATTTGCGGCCGAGCCCGCCCTGCGACCGATAACCGTATCGGACAACGTCCTTAAACTCGGAATTGAAAAGAATTTCCGTCATAGCTCAATTTGCCTTTTCACTTTCCACATTTTGTTCTATAAGATGACCATTCGGAGCGGATTGACGGTCAAGTCTCCACCCCGGAATGTTCGATACTTATCGAGACGTTAAGTTTCGAATACGTGGGCGTTTGTCTTTGTGTAACACCGATTGCCGGGCCCTTGACCAGGCCCTCCAAGGAACTGAAAGTCAATGGCCACCACGAATCGCACCGGAAATGGCGGAGGGCCGGGAAATCCTCCTCCGCCAGGAAATTCCCAAAATTCCCAGGGCGGTTTCCGCGGCCGACGCGTGACCACCTGCAGCTTCTGCGGCAAATCGTCCCGCGACGTCGGCCCGATGGTCGAAGGACCCAACGACGTTTACATCTGCGCGAACTGCGTTGATCTGGCTCATAACATCATCCGCCAGGAAAAACGAAAGCTGACCGCCAGCCAGCCACTGTTCAACACCATCCCCAGCCCGCGGCAGATCAAAGATTTCCTCGACCAATATGTCGTCGGCCAGCAGCACGCCAAAAAGGCCCTGGCCGTCGCAGTGCATAACCATTACAAGCGCCTGACGACTTCCGATCCGAGCGCCTCAGCCCCCGCGGCCGACGGCGCCGTTCCCCAGCCGCCGCCCGGCGCCGACATCGAAATCGATAAGAGCAACGTCCTGCTGATCGGGCCCACCGGCAGCGGAAAAACTCTGCTCGCCAAAACGCTGGCGCGAGTTCTCAACGTCCCATTCGCCATCGGCGACGCGACCACGCTCACCGAGGCCGGCTACGTCGGCGAGGACGTGGAAAACATTCTCCTGAAGCTTCTCCAGAGCGCGGATTACGATCTGGAGTCCGCCCAGCGCGGCATCGTCTACATCGACGAGATCGACAAAATCGGCAAAACGCAAAACAACGTCAGCATCACCCGCGACGTGTCCGGCGAAGGCGTGCAGCAGGCGTTGCTCAAGATGCTGGAAGGCACCGTCGCCAACATTCCACCGCAGGGCGGCCGAAAACATCCCGAGCAGCAGTACATCCAGATGGATACGAGCCAGATTCTGTTCATTTGCGGCGGGACGTTTGTGGGGCTGGAAGACATCATCCGCAAGCGTTTGGGCAAGCGGCAGATTGGATTCAATAGCGAAACCACCGCGGCGGAAACGTCGCGCGATCGCGCTCAAACCCTCTCGCAGGTTCAGCCCGAGGATCTGGTCGAATTCGGCATGATTCCCGAATTCGTCGGCCGGCTTCCGGTCGTCGCCACGCTGGAGCCGCTGGATGTGAAGACGCTGATCAACATTCTCACCGAGCCGAAGAACGCACTGGTGAAACAGTTCCAGAAGTTCTTCCGCATGGAAGGCAGCGAGTTGGAATTCACGCCCACCGCGTTGGAGCTGATCGCCGAGCGCGCCCTGAAGCGCGACACCGGCGCGCGGGCTCTGCGAGCCGTCATTGAAGAGATCATGCTCGATTTGATGTATCGCCTGCCGGACCAGCAGCAGGGCACCAAGTACATCATTACCGACGAGATCGTCGAAGGCCGGCAAAATCTCTTCGAACTCAAGCCCGAGCGGCGCAAAGAATCGGCTTAGATAAGTCCCCGGATTTCGCGCCGGTTCTATTCAGCGCGCGCTCCGCGGGATTTCCCTCCGCGATACAAAATCGTTAGCCTGACGCTGTTCCATGAACAGTCCGACTTCCACAACGATGACCGTTCAGCAGGCCCTGGACCTTGCCGTTCAACACCACCAGGGCGGTCGCCTGCGGGAGGCGGAGACGATTTACCGGCAGGTTCTTTCGGCCGACCCGAGCAACCCCCATGCGCTGCACCTGTTGGGCGTTCTGTCAAACCAGGTGGGCCAGGGCGAAACGGCGCTGAATTATATTCGCCAGGCGATCGCGCAGAACCCTACATCCGCGCAATATCAAACAAGCCTGGGCGCTGCGCTGGCAACGCTGGGGCGGCTTGATGAAGCCATCGACGTATTTCAACGCGCTCTTCTGCTCAAGCCGGATTTACTGGATGCTCACGCCAACCTTGGCATGGCCCTGGCCAGAATCGGGAAATTCAACCAGGCCGTGGAATCGCTGCAAACCGCGGCGGGGGCGGCTCCCGAAAATTTCAAAATCCTCGACTCGCTCGGCAGCGCGCTGTCGCAGGGTGGCCAGCAGGAACAGGCCATCGAAACGCTCCGCAAGGCTTTGGCCCTGCGGGCGGATTTTGCGCCGACTCATTTAACTCTCGGAAACGCGCTGCTCAAACTGAATCGGACCGACGAAGCTATCGCGTCGTATCGCGCGGCCCTGTCCATCCGCCCGGAATATCCCGAAGCCTTGCAGAATCTATCCGGCCTGCTTTGCGACGGAACTGCTCTCGACGAGGCCATCGAGTTGGCGCGGCGGGCTTTGGCGCTGCAGCCGGATTCCGCCCACGGGTGGTACAACCTTGGCCGAGCCTTGCACCGGCAACTGCGCCTCGACGAATCGGCCGATGCGTTGCGCCGCGCGATTTCCCTTGAGCAACGGTTTCCGCAGGCATACCACGAACTAGGCAATGTTCTGCTCGAAATGAAGGCATTCGACGAAGCGATCGAGGCGCTGAACCGATCGCTCGAAATCGAGCCCAACGCGCAGGTGCATTACCATCTCGGTCTCGCATTGCTCGAACTGAGTAAGCGCGACGAAGCGATCGCCGCGTGTCTGAAGGCCAGATCCCTCGGATATACGGACCATCGACTGTTCAATACGCTCGGTGCGATTCACCATCAGCTTGGGCAGATCGACAAAGCTGTCGATTATTTCTCGCAAGCGCTGTCCGTTCAGCCCGATTTTCCCCTGGCCCAGTGGAATCTCAGCCTGCTCCAACTTCTCAAAGGTGAATTCCGCGAGGGTTGGGTGGGTTATGAAGCGCGCTGGAAGTCCAACGTTCTTCCCACGCCCGCCCGATATTCGCATGGCCATTTGTGGGACGGCGGCGACCTCAAAAACCTGCGGATTCTTCTCGATTGCGAACAAGGCTTCGGCGATTGCATCCAGTTCGCCCGCTACATTCCGATTATTTGCCAACGCGGCGGCAAACCGATTCTCGCCGCGTTTCCCGAACTGCGGCGTCTGTTTCAGACGATCCCCGGTCTGGAAGAGATCATCTCGCCGCCGGAACAGATTCCGCAATTTGACGTGCAATGTCCAGTCGGCAGCCTTCCGCGATTGTTCGACACCACAGTGCAGAATATTCCGGCGAACGTTCCCTATCTTTTCGCCGATCCCGCGCTGGTCGAGCGTTGGCGGCCGCGCGTGCCGGCGGACGGGCGGATCAAGATCGGCCTGGCCTGGTCCGGCAAAGCGGATTTCAAGGACAATGCCGATCGCGCACCGGGATTAGCCGCGCTTTCGCCGCTGGCCGCCGTGGCGAACACTTGGTTTTGCAGTTTGCAGAAAGGCCCCGCCGCCGCCGAGGCCGTCGATCCCCCGGCCGGGTTTCAGATCGCCGATTGGACCGCCGAGATGCAGGACTTCGCCGACACCGCCGCGGTGATCGCCAATCTCGATCTGGTCATCTGCTCCGACACCGCCGTTGCCCACTTGGCGGGCGCGATGGGAAAACCGGTTTGGGTTTTGCTTTCGGCGGTGCCGGATTGGCGCTGGCTTTTGGATCGGGACGACTCGCCCTGGTATCCCACGATGCGCCTATTCCGCCAGCAAAAGCTCGGAGATTGGCAAGCGCCGCTGCGGCGGATCGTCAAAGCCCTGGCGCGCGGCCCGAAAGGGACCGATCTCGCAAGCGCCCAATGAAAATCGCCTTAATTATTCGTTAACCGATTATTATTTTGCGCATAACTCACCGCTGATTGCCCGCTCACAGATCTTCCTAGAATCGGCCTTCGCCGTTTACAGAATCGCCGCGCGTTTTTGCGGCGAGGTAATCGGCAGGATGGGAGCGGACGATTCCGAGATGTTCGGAAGGCGTCTCCCGCCTGGCTCCTTCTGAATTGTCCCCGAAATCCGGGGTGGGAGAATCCTTTATGAAATCACCCAAAGCACTGTGTGCGTTCGCCGCCATGGCATTTGCCGCATTCGGAGTGCATACCGCGTCGGCCAGCAGCATCATCGCCGAATGGAGCTTCAGCGCAACGAATTCCGGGCCGGACGATACGCCCGCTCCGTCCACCGATGTGACGGGCGACGCGACCGCGACCCAGTTGGGCATGACCAACAGCTATACCTACGCAAACGGCGAAGGCCCCGGCTCGACGGCGGCGGCCGACGTTGTCAGCACTTCAGGCACGGCCGATTCGAGTTTCACCGAAGATACCTGGCGCATCCGCGGAAACAGCAACGCCAAGAACGCCGGCGCCGGCAACGCCAATGGTTGGAACAACTCGGCTCCGGACTACACCCAGGGCGCCCAATTCAACGTCAGCACGGCTGGCTATAGCAACATCGGCCTGTCATTCGATTGGTATTGCACCACTCAGGGCGTGGCGAATTTGCAGGCGCGATACAGTCTTGACGGCGGCTCCACTTGGTCGAACTTTGGCTCCGACCTCATCGCGACGCCAAACGACTACTACGGCGGGGCCGCCAGCGAGCCGGAAATCTCCATGGATTTGAGCGGTATCGCGGGCGCGAATAACGATCCGAACTTCGAGGTCGAATTGGTATCGGTCCGTCCGGTCGCGACAGACCCGAACTATCTCGGCGCCAGCGACACCAATTATGCCGCCGCCGGCGGCGGAGACTACAACAACAACTCCGGCAACTGGCGCTTCGACAACATCAGCATCACCGGCACGCCAGCGTCCGTTCCGGAACCGGCCAGCGTTTCGCTGCTCGGTCTGGCCGGCATGGCACTGCTGAAACGGCGGCGGGCAAAATAGCCGTTCAGTTCGAATTCGGCGGCTTTCGAAAGTCCATGGCGCCGCCGTGGGCTTTTTCCATGTAACATATACGTGTGATTCCCGGCGCGTTCCAAGTCCCTCCCGGTCGCTGGTCCGTCGCCGTCAGCGGCGGCGCCGACAGCGTCGCACTTCTTCATCTGCTCCACGACCGTCGCGATCTGTTTCTCCACGTCGTTCACCTCGATCACCAAACCCGCGGCCAAGCCAGTGCCGACGACGCCCGCTTCGTATTCGACTTGTCCGCGCGGCTATCGCTTGCGTCCACTCTTTCCCGCCGGGACGAAATTGAGCCGCAAATGACCTCGCTTCCGAAAAACCTTTCGGCCCGATACCGCGCCATTCGCATCGAATTATTCCGCCGGGTCGTTGCCCACGAAAATCTTCTCGGCGTCATCCTGGCCCACCAGGCTGACGATCAGGCGGAGACGATCTTTTTGCGGCTGCTTCGTGGCTCGGGTCCGGCCGGTTTGGCGGGAATGTCGCCGCGCCGGCAGATCAGCGGCCTGACGATGTTGCGTCCGCTGCTGAACGTCCGCCGATCGGAGTTGCGTGAATTCCTCGCCGCTCGCGGGCAGACTTGGCGTGAGGATGCGAGCAACCAATCCGACCGGTACGCCCGAAACCGCGTCCGCAAGTTCCTCGATTCGCGCCAAGATCTGCACGATCTGCTGCTGGCGCTGGGGCGAACCTGTGCGCGATACCGGCAATGGATCGGCCAGAATGCGCCGAAGCTGGAGGCAAGATTTCCAGCGAAAATCCTGGCCGATTTGCCGCGGATGCTGGGGCGGGAATCGGCCCGGCGATGGCTCGTGTCGCAGGGGCAAGGGGCCGCGGATTTGCCCCCAGACGTTTTGGATCGTCTGCGTGAAATGGCCGCCGACGCCGCCACGCCCAAGACGCAGTTGTTCCCGGCGCACACAAAAATCGGTCGCCGCCGCGGCTGGATCACTCGGCAATAGAGTCCGGTCTCGGATTCCCCGCGAAAGCCGCGGGATGGCCATCCCACGGTCTTCGAATGCCACACCCGCGCTGAACATGCCTTAACCGCCCCCTCTTAAAAAATATTCCATCAACTCATGTCCCCGCTCGATAAACAGACCGCTGGCGGCCGCATTCTTTTCGCTATACGCCAAACTCCCGGCCTTCCTCACTCCGGTCCCCGCCATCGCAAAGAGGGTCGGCGCATATCCATGCTTGCGCGTTCCGATGTTCGTCGGATGATCCGGCATCACGAGAATTCGCCACTGCCCGAACGTCCTTAGTTTTTCCAACACCGGCCCGACAACGAATTTGTCGATGTGCTCAATTGCCTGAACCTTCGTTTTCCAGTCCGCCTGATGGCTTGCCTCGTCGGGCGCTTCGATGTGACTGAAAACCAGTTCGTATTTGTCCAGCATCCCGGCCGTCTCGCGGCCTTGGCCGGCATAATTCGTATCGTGAAAACTGGTCATTCCATCGACTTCGTGAACATCCCATCCCAACAGCGCCGCCAATCCGCGCAGAAGGTCGACGCCAGTAATCATGCACCCGCTTCCGATGCCGAATTTCTGCTTGAACTTCGGCATATTCGGCGCATGTCCCTGTCCCCAAAGCCAAACCTGCGTGGCCGGATTGCGACCAGCCTTCCTCCGTGCCCGGTTGACTTCATGATCCACCAGCAGAACGGCCGATTCATCCATGATATTCCGAAGAATTTCGCTTCCATTGCCTTTGGGCAGATTTCGGGCGATCGGCTCCTCGGGAATTTCATGCGGAGGCCTAGTCGTTACATCAAACTCCTGTTGGCCACGATAGACCAGCAGATTGCGATAGCTTACGCCCGTGTGAAACTCAAATCCCGGCAATTTCAAATGGTCTGACAGATCGGTAATCAGCCGTTTGGCCTCGGCATCCGTGATTCCACCGGCCGAATGGTCTTTCATGATTCCGCCGATGACGGTCACGAGGTTGCAGCGAAAAACCCAGTCGGTCGGAGACAGCGGAATGCGTTGCGCGGCCGCCTCCAGCGGCGCTCGCCCGGTGTGATAGACATGCGGGTCATATCCGAGCAGGCACATGGTTGCGACATCGCTGCCGCTCTCGAATCCCTCCGGCACGGTCCGCACGGTTCCCAGCCGGCCCTCCATGGCGATGCGATCCATATTCGGAGTGTCGGCCGCCTCCAACGGCGTCTTGCCGCCGAGTTCCTTCAGCGGCTCATCGGCCGCGCCGTCGGGGATGATGATGGCGTATCGCATGGTGGAATCAAGAACCGCTTGTTATTAAATCGGACAAAATGACGATGGGGACGACGGTCTTGTCCCGCATGCGCGCATCGTTGGTCACGATGAACTGCGCGGCGTATATTTCAGCGGTTGCCAAATGGATGGCATCCGGAGTTCGTAGCGAGGAGTGGTTTGCCCTCAATTCAGCCGCCAATCGCATAACCGATCGACTTGCGGGAAGGAGTTGAAGCCCCGATTCATCAAATGCCCGCTCAAAAATGACCAAGGATTTTTGATCCCGCGCGCGCAAAGGTAAGACCAAGCTCTCCAGGACCGTCAATTCGCTGGTGATGATTTGCGCAGCGCTCGCTGCCAGGGCTGCCCACATGGGATCCAGCAACGGTCCAAACACGGGATGACGCTCGATGCTGTAAATGAACGCAGAGGCATCAAGGTAAATTCGGCCCGACGCCGGTACGCTCAATGATTCCATCCATCGCGCTCCGCCTGAAAGTCCTTTTCAAATTTCTCCCACGCCGCCTTGCTGCGCCGGCTCGGAAGCGAGCGAAGAAATCCGAAGAAAGACCTTCGCTGGTCTTCAGAGGCATGCGGAATGACCAGAACATCGACGCTTTGCCCCACAACCAGGCCGGGCATGTCAACTTCGACCCGGCCGCCTGGCAATACCTTCGTCGTGATGCGCTGCGCTGCCGCCATGATCGTCCTCAATGGGAATTATATCCGATAATCGGCACAATGCATCAGACGCCGGAAACGGCAAATGTCGCCGGTCTCACCCACCGGCAAATTCCTTCGGCTGATCCAGAATCCGCAAACAAACCGTCGGCGGGGCGATCGCCTGGAGCTTGTCGATCTCCTTCAGCGCGGCCTGCACCGATCCTTCGCGGGCGAGGTGCGTGGTGATGACGACGGGCACGACTCGGCCATCGCTGGTCTCGTGCTGCAAAATCGCCGAGAGACTGATGCCATTCTCACCGAGAATTCGCGTGACCTGGGCCAATACACCCGGCTCGTCGCGGGCCATCAATCGGAGATAATATCGACAATTGAATTCCTCCGCGGCCAGCACGTCGGCGGGAGGAACCTGATCGGGAAAGATATTCAACTGCCGGAACGCCAGCGGGGTGACGCCCAGCGCGACGTTCACCACATCGGCCACGACCGCGCTGGCCGTCGGCGTCTGGCCGGCGCCGCGGCCGTAGAACAGGGCGTGACCCAGGGCATGGCCATACACGCTGATGGCGTTAAAACTCCCGTTGACATCCGCCAGCAAATCATCGCGTTTGATCAGCGTCGGATGAACGCGAAGAGAAATCTTGCTCCCGTGCCGGCGAGCGATGGCCAAAAGTTTTACGATGTAGCCCAACTCACCGGCAAACTTGATGTCCGCATCCTGCAGCTTGTCGATTCCCTCCAGATAAATGTTGCTCTCCGCGATCTGCGCGTTGAACGCCAGGCCGGCGAGGATGGAAAGTTTTTGGGCCGAATCGCGGCCGGAAACGTCCATGACCGGATTCGCCTCGGCGAATCCGAGCTTTTGCGCCTCGGTGAGTGCTTGCGCGTACGACCAGCCGTTACGCGTCATTTGCGTGAGGACGAAATTGCAGGTTCCGTTGACGATGCCGATGAGCGCGTCGATGCGGTTGGCGACGAGGTCGCGGGTAAGGGCGGCGATGATGGGGATGCCGCCCCCGCAGCTCGCCTCGAAACCGATGCACGCGTTGTGCTTGCGCGCCAGCGCGAATAGATGAGCGCCTTGGGCTGCCAGGAGGCTTTTGTTCGCCGTGACCACGGGTTTGCCGAGGCGCAGGGCGCGCTCGACGAATTTGGCCGCGACATCCGTGCCGCCGATCAACTCGATGACGATGTCCGTCTTGGGATCATCAATGGCCCGCTCGGCATCGGGATGAATGGGAATCTGCGCAAACGTCGGCGTCTTGGCCGGATCGCGCTCGACAATATGGCGCAGCTCGAGATTCAGACCGGTGCGCTGGGCGATGAGATCGCGCTGTTCGTGAATGATGCGAACCACGCCGGTCCCAATGGTACCGCAGCCGAGCAGGCAGATGCCGAGGGAACCACGGTGGTTTGAATGAGTAGCCATTTTGAGAACTAAATTACAATCATCAAGCTGATTCTCAAAACATGTCCTCCCGGCCTCGCCGCGTCCTCAGCCTGCTTTCAGAAGATTTTTAGCCACAGATGTCAATCAGATGAACACGGATCATACGGAATAGGCCATCCAACCGAATGGCCTTTCCCGCTCTTCATCTGTGTGCACCTGATTTTCATCTGTGGCCGATTTTTATTTTTACCCCACTTTCGGCGGTAAATCCGGCATCGGACGACGCGGCAATTCGATTGCTTCCTTCTTGGACGGGGCGGAAATGGGCTTAAAAGCTCCGGCCATCATGAGCAGCGCGTACGCCGCCCGGAAGCGGTTGTTATCGATCGAGTCTTCGAGGAACTTGGCCATGACGCCCGTGGCCCGCAGGACCAGGGTGCGATACCGATCCGCGATGGCCGAGTAAAGCTGCGTCCGCGCATCGTCCAATGCCCGGCCATAATCCTTATCGCGCGTCTTCCACCGCCACAGAGTCTTGCGGTCGATGGAAAGCATCTCGGCGATCTTGCCATCCCGCGTACCCTGAAGCGTCAGCTCGATAGCCCGAATCTGGATCTCATCGAGATCGTAGTAAGCCGGATCGATGCCCCAGTTTGCCCCGAAATGCCCCACTTGGAGGGAGGGGTGGAGGGGGACATCATTGAGATCTTCCTGGGAAGGAAGTTGTCTTGGATCGATGGACATGACGGAACTTCTCCTTTCGCAGGCCGAACACCGGCCGCTTGTGATATCGCGTGAACCTAACATTAACCGAACAACGGTTCGGATTCAAGGAGAAAATCTGAACTCAATCTGTCCCTCCAGTTCCTCTATACCTTCGGCTGTTCCTGCATGCACGACAGGGATCGCATACGGTGCCTAATACAGATGTCATCTTCAATAGGGATACATTTGCATGATCTCATTGAGGGATTTCCCGCGGTGGCGGCGCGCAAATTGAGCTTTGCGAGACCACTCTGATTCCTCTCGGTCGTAGAAACGCCGGTCAGTGCTTTTCGTGAGACGTAAAGTTAATTTGAGCGATGCCTGCTCGATCAAATCCTGGTCGTCGAAAAAATGTGCCAATCTTTCTGGATAGCACCGGTAGTCAAGGAATGATGCATCTTCGAAGCGCTTGACTGCGACCATGTCCGCTTCGCCGAGAATCCTCAGATTTGTACGGCCACGTTCACTGAATAGATTCCTTTCACAACGGCTTATTAGATAGAGAGCCCGATTGATTTGGTGAAATATGGCCCGCCCCGTAATCCGATAAATCGCATTCACGCGACGCGTCTCCATAATTAGGGCATCGCGCCATACGTCCCGAGTCTCATTATGGTATCCTTGTCCGTCGCACTCGAAGCCGATAGTCCGCCCTCCGGAAACGCAGACGAAATCGATCCTGTAAGTTCCGCACTGAGTCGCAACTTCGACCTGACGATCAAGCTTCGCATCCGGTGGGAGATATTTATCTAGGTGGTACGCGAACAAATCTTCAATGGGCGAATCGTATGGTGGGTCATACCTTGGCCAAAGCATCGGCGGCTCCGTGAGAAACGTGGACGTGCTTAAACTGAACTCGCGCGCACTCCGCACTTGGCTCGCTGGTTCTTCAATTGATCGTAAATTAGTGACCTGCCGATATCTGTCCCCAAGGGATCCGACCGAAGAAAGCTGAATAGAGCCGGCTGCTCCTTGCGAAGATTGTCGATCAGTCTTTGTAATCTGCCGTTCGGGATTTTGCTAAGAAACTCATTAATCGCCTCCGCTTCGGCATCTTTAGCGTTTTTCCATCCCGCTGTAGGAGACATCCGAGGAGTGCGACGGCGATGCTCTTCCCGCAACAGCGTGAACAGTTTCCCTCGATCAAAGGTCGCTGTCTCTTCGACATATCGCGGAATCACGGCTTCGGCTGTGCTGGAGGAGAATTTCTCTAAAATAGTGCGCACCAACTCTCGTTCTGCTGGCGCAATGTCTTTAAAATAATCCCCAATTTTCTCTGCAAACGAGGCGACGTCTTGTGGATTCATTGGATTCCATTCCGAAGAGCCGGTCTCATTTTGCACAACCCGTTGAATCCAGTCAAGGCAAATAGCTGGCCATCGTGGATATTTCGGAATTTGGAAGAATATTTTTCCTGTGGATAACACGCGTGGATAAACTGTGGAACTAATAAACGCGAGAGTTCTGAATTAAGTTGACGGCCGCCACGGTCTCGCATTTCTTCCGGGTTAAGCCAAAACTGAATATGTTCGGGGTGTACTATCACGCTCAAAATTTAACCACGCTAAGAAAAGGCGAAATAATTCCCTGAGGAACTGAACGGGATACGACGCTCTACGGAGCCCGACAGGCGGATTCAGACGGAATGGTTGGGCATATAGTTGGGGAGTTACTCTTTCGGATCCCAAAATTACCCCCGAATTGCCGATCAGCCAATTTCCAGTTGACGAATTGATACCCGGGGAATGCTTTGTGTTGTAGTCTGTCCGGGCATGAGGGTTTTGATATCGGGCGCGGGTATTGCCGGGCCGGCCCTGGCTTACTGGCTTTTGTGTTATGGCCACGAGCCGGCGCTCGTCGAGCGAGCGCCGACGCTGCGAACGGGGGGATATGTCGTTGACTTCTGGGGAGCCGGCTTCGACATCGCCGAGCGAATGGGATTGTTGCCGGAACTCCGACGCAAGGGGTATTTCGTGACCGAGCTTCGGGTCGTCAACCGCGCCGGCCGGCGGATATCAGGATTTTCCGCCGATGTCTTCGCCCGGATGACCGGGGGCAGGTATTTGAGCATCCCGCGCGGCGAACTGGCCACATCCATCTTCGGATTGATCGACGGCAAGGTCGAAACGATCTTCGGCGACAGCATCAGCGGCATCGAACAGACCGAAGCTGATGTTCGCGTCGCCTTCGAGCACGGGAAGCCGCGCCAGTTCGATCTGGTGATCGGGGCGGATGGGCTTCATTCAACAGTCCGCGAGCTGGCGTTCGGGCCGCAACGTCGATTTGAGAAATACATGGGGTACAAGGTCGCGGCTTTCGAGGCGGAAGGTTACAGCCCACGAGATGAACTGGTCTACGTGATGTTCACGGAAGTGGGCCAGCAGGTGGGGCGCTTTTCCATGCGCGACGACCGCACGATGTTCCTGTTCATTTTTGCCGATGACCAGCCGCAGCGCATGGACCTCGGCGATGTGCCGGGTCAGAAGGCCCTGCTGCGGAGGCGGTTTGGCAACAGCGGCTGGGAGTGCCCGCGGATTCTCGACGCGCTGGATACGAGCGATGAACTCTATTTCGATCGCGTCAGCCAAATACGAATGAATCCAAATGAGGGATTATGGACGCGCGGCCGGGTGGCCCTGGTGGGCGATGCGGCGTTCTGCGTGTCGCTGCTGGGCGGACAGGGTTGCGCGCTGGCCATGATCGCGGCCTACATTCTTGCCGGTGAATTGCACCGGAGCGGCGGCGACCATTCGCGGGCATTTGCCCGTTATCAGGAACTTTTCGGGCCTTTCGTCGCCGGTAAACAAGAAGCCGCCGAGGGCTTTGCAGGCTTTTTTGCGCCTCGATCAAGGCCACGATTATTTCTGCGCAATCAGATGATCAAGACGATAAGGATTTCCTGGATGGCGAATCTGGTTTTTGGCCGGGGTCTGCTGGACAAGATCGAATTGCCGGAATATTTGTGATTCGCGAATGGCTAGCCGCGATGCGGCCCCCATACTCGTTCGCCTTCGCGCCACAACAAGGGTGTTGAGCGTGTTTCTGCTCAAATGACCTTAAAAGGGCTTGGCAGTCGATAAATTCTCCTCGAAAGATTACATGTTTGGGCACGCTAGGCTTTAGCGGATTACAAAGGGCAGCCCAACATGAAGCGATATCGCATTCTCGGGATGGATTTCGATGCACGCGTCAACTTGCTCAATATGCCAATTGGCGACCAAGCTACGCCTGAAGTGAACCAACTCATGTTGAATAATCAACAATTGGTCCGCGAGGGTCTGCTAACCGAATACGGCGTCAACGATTCCGCGCAGAAATTGCAGAATTTCCGTGAACTTGGGCCAGCACTGCCGTCTGTTCTCACCTTCCACAATAACTTCATGCGGCAAATTCGGAATTCCTTCGTAATTGGCTCTTACTATCCAGCACTTACCGGCGCGTGCGCTTTGGGGGAGCGAATTCTGAATCATTTATTGCTGAACCTTCGAGAATTTTACCGTTCGACGCAGGAATATAAACGGGTTTGCAACAAGGATTCATTTGATGACTGGGACATACCAATTAAAACCCTGGCCGCCTGGGATGTTCTGCTACCGGATGTCGTTACCAATTTCGACAAGCTCAAAAAACAGCGTCATAGCGCCTTGCACTTCAATCCAGCGACCGATCACAATGACCGGGAGTTAGCCCTGTCCGCAATTAAGACCCTCGCAGCAATCATAAATGATCAATTCGGCGCATTAGAACCGAAGCCTTGGTTTATTCCCGGTAACATCGGAATTGCGTTTATTAAATGTGAATCCGAAGAAGTTCCGTTCGTAAAGGTTGTCTACCTCCCCAACTGTCGGCTTGTTGGCCCACGTCATACCCTAGACATGTCGGCAAATCGCTGGGTGCCACGTGACGGCTACCAATACGAAGATAGGACGATAACGGATGAGGAATTTATCCAGTTGTTTAAAGATGCGAATAACCGACCGCCGATCCCGCAGGGTGGATGATCAAACTTAACCCGCGCGGCGTTTTCGATCCTTTGCTCTTGGCGCGAGCCTGCGAATCTCGGCCAGCGTGGTTCGATCCGCCCAGTCGCCGCGCTGGGTGGCCCAGTCTCCGGCGCCGCGCTGAAAGTGCTGCAAAAAACGGATCATTCCGGCGGCGCCGAGTTCTCTTTTGAGTGCTGCCAATCCCGCAGTTCGAATTTGTTCAGGCGTTTTCCGCATGGTTTTGTATCCATTTCCAGGACAACGGATTAATTGATCGTTGTTGCGGGATTACAACGCTGATCGCCATCCCCGGTCAATATAACGCATTTGTGCGGTTGGGGAATTCGACACCCACAGGATTGCCATCCTGTGGCTTTTGTGGGAGTCGGAAAAACACTGCACGGTGTATGAAAGCGGTTTAACTTTTCACGCCAAGGATGTCGCTAATCTCTAAGGCCGCTTGCGGGCGTTGGGCGTTGGCCTCTTCCAGCTTTTGCCGGCTGGAAACGACGCAGACGGCGGTCTTGCTGGAATTCGATTCGAATTGCTCGATCAAGACGCGGCGGATGTCGGATAGGGTGACGCCGAGCATGGCGGAATGGCGGGCGTCGCGGCGGGCGGGGGTGTCACCGATGAGGTGTCGCCAGAGGGCGGCGCCGGTGGCCTGCGGGGGGCGGATGGGGCGTTCGCCTTCTTTGGCGGTTCCGATAATCGCGCGATCGACGTCGGCTTGCGACCAGTCGGCGTTTTTCACGTGCTGAAGGGCGGCTGTGTACACGTCGAGCGTGCGGTTGATCCAGGGGTCGCGATAGGAATGGAATGTCCAGGTGCGGCCGGAGCCGTTGTAGCCGCAGCCGCCGCCGTAGGCGGTGCCTTTGAAGCGGACTTCTTCAAGGACGTAGCCGAGGCTCAGGAGCCGGGCGGCGACGGCGAGGGGAGGGGCGTCCGGATGCGAGATGTGCGGGGCGGGCATGACGGCGGTGCAAAAGGCGACGTTCATCGGGGCGGCCAGGCCTTCGCGCGGGGGGATGGAAAAGGGGCGGAAATCGGAGGGGGGGTTGGGGATTGGATCGCTGTTCATGGCGGCGCTCCATTGCGTCAGAGCCCGGCGAACAAGTTCGCCGGCTTTGAGGGCGCCGGTGAAACTTGCGTTGACGCGGGCGCGGGTCAGGAGAAATTTGCGGATCGCGTCGACGTGTTCCAGGAGGGGGTCGGGGGCGGCGCCGGTGATTTTTTCGAATAGATGGATTTGGGGGATGCCGCCAAGGGTTTCGTGCAGATGGGCCTCAACATTCAGGCCACGGGCGGCGTGGCGGAGGGCCAGGCCCATGCCGTCGTTGGTGGGGCGCATGCGCTGGCCGGCGCGTGCTTGAAGCAGGACATCCTTGAGCCGGGGGACGTCGCGCGGATCGAGTTCGAAAATTAAATCGCGCAGCAGGGCCAGGGCCTGGTCGGCGCGGTCGTCGAGGAATTTGGTGGTGAAGGTGGCTTGCTGGACGATTTTGCCTGGGTCGTCCGTGCGGGTGCTGATGGCGGTAGAGAAGCCGACCCCGCCGGTGGACGCGGCGACGCGCTGGGCGATGGCGGTGTAATCCTGGCCGGCGGCTCCCATTTTGTGAACGCAGTCGCCGAAGAGGGGGAGATAGGAATAGAGTTCCGGGGGCAGGCCGGTGAGGTCGAAGCTGACGTGCAGATAATTCACGCCGTTGGCGAAGACATCGTTGTTCAGCAGCACGCCGCCGCCGGGGAGTTTTTCGGCGGTCGTCGCGATGTGGCGCGGCTTGGGCGGCAGGTCTTTCACGCGAAGCTGCGGAAGGGCGGCGACCGCTTCCGGCGGATTGGGCTGATTGAGCAGAGCATCCAGTTCGTGCTGGTTTTGGCGGATTTGCTGCAATTGGGCGGAGGACATGGACGCCTTCAGTGTTTTCATTTTCGCGGCGAACTGGGCGTCTTTGCGAAGCTGAATCTCACGGTCGGGCTGAACGACGATCATAAGCCGGTGCGAGTTGTCGAGCAGCTTGCCGACGATCAGATCGCTGAAGAGCCGGGGGTTGGCGGCGAAATCGTCCTTCAATTTCTGGATGTGCCGCTCGGCGTGCAGAAGCGCCAGCGGATCGGCGCCGTAGAGCCACATGCTGGTGACCGATCCCATCAGGTGCAGGGGATAGGAGGGCGTGATCTCGAGATAGCGATACGCCAACTGCTGAAGCGCGGCGTCGAATTGGTCGCGTGTGACGCCGCGCTCGGCGATTCCGCGGAGGGCGCCTTGCACGAGATCGAGGATTTGGTCGGCGCGGTCGGGCTCAGTGCCTTTGAGGCCGATGTGGAAGGACGTGTCGATGCCGTTGTTCCAGAATCCGCTGTGGGACAGGTCCTCACCGAGCTTGGAATCGATCAGGGCTTTGCGCAGCGGAGCGGATTGGTTGCCCAGGAGGATTCGCTCCAGGGCGCTGAAGGCGAAAATTTCGGCCGGATCGGCGCCGGAGCCGGTGAGCCAGTTGAGGATCACAAATGTTTTGCCGGCCGTCGGATCGGCGGGGGCGACGGGGTAGACGGAATTGATGACGCGCGGCTTTGGCCAGCGCGGCTGGGGCGGCAATTTGGCCTGGGCATCGGTGGGGGCAAGTTCGTCGAGACGCGGACGCAGGAATTCCAGGTGATCGGCGGTCGGAATGTCGCCGTAGAGAAAGATGAATGCGTTGGCGGTTTGATAGAAGCGGCGGTGAAAATCGCGCAATCCCTGCCAGGTCAGGTCGGGAATTTTTTCGGGATCGCCGCCGGAATCTTTGCCGTAGGGGGTGTCGGGCCAGAGATTTTTTTCGATCAGGTCGTAAACCTTGGCCTCGGGACTGGAGCGGGCGCCCTTCATCTCGTTGTAGACGATCCCCTTGACGATCAGGTCGCTGGCGAGGTCGTCCTTGCTCGCGAATTCAAGATGATGGCCCTCGCGTTGAAAAGTCTTTTCCGTCAAAAGCGGGTGGAAGACGGCATCCCAATAGACCTCGGCGAGGTTGTAGAAATCCTGGCGGACGTTGCTGGCGACGGGATAGACGGTGTAATCGCTGCCGGTCATGGCGTTGATGAACGTGGCCATGCTGCACTTGACCATTTCGAAGAACGGGTCCTTGACATGGTATCGGCGCGAACCGGCCAGGACGCTGTGCTCGAGGATGTGCGGCACGCCGGTGTCGTCCGGCGGAGGGGTGGGGAAGGTGACCGAAAACAGGTTTTCGGCGTCGGTGTTGTGAAGGTGGAGGATGCGAGCGCCGCTGCGTTCGTGGAGCAACTCGTAGCTGGTGCTGCGGAGATTCTCGACAGGCGTGACACGCTGGAGCAAAAAACCGTTGATGCGCTCGTTGGGTTTCATGATGGACAATAGTATGAGGAAAAAGCGGAAATCCGAAATCCGAATGCAAAAAGGAGCCCCCGGTGAATCACCGGGGGCTAAATGGGTTGTAGGTTGGTCACTCTGATTTCATGGGTCTGGCATCGACTAATGAACCGAACTTCCGCACCTGGGGCCAAACGAACGTGGTGATCAATACGACCACGATGGTTCCGATTCCGCCGCCGACGACGGAGACGATGGGGCCGAAAATTTTGGCCGTCAATCCGCTTTCGAATCCGCCGAGTTCGTTGCTGGCTCCGACAAAAATGTTGTTGACGGCGGAGACGCGGCCACGCATGGAATCGGGGGTAAGGACCTGAACCAGAGTGTGGCGGACCAGGACCGAGACGTTGTCGAAAACGCCGGTGAGGAAGAGCATGGCCATGGAGAGCCAGAAACTGGTCGAGAGCCCGAAGACGATGGTGGCCGCACCGAAGCCGACGACCGCCAGAAGCAAGGCTCGACCGGCGTGCTTCATGGGGGGGAGATGGGCCATCAGGATCGCGCCGAGCAGGGCGCCGAGGGCCGGCGAAGCGCGGAGCCATCCGTAGCCGGTGGCGCCGACGTGCAGAATATTTTCGGCGAAGATCGGCAGGATATAGGTCGCCCCGCCAAGGAGAACGGCGAAGAGATCGAGCGTGATGACGGCGAGGATGATCTGCGTGTCGAAGACGTAGCGGACGCCGGCGGCCAGTGTTTTGAAGGTGGCAGGCTCTTGGCGCGTCGGCGCCCGGCGGGTGCGAATGGGAATGATCATGGCGATAAAGACAAGCCCGGCGCCGGCGGCGACGAAGTACGCGGCGGTGTGGCTCCAGACCAGGATAAGTCCGCCCAATGCCGGGCCACTGGTGGCGGCGATCTGAAAGCCGGTGGTGTTCCAGGCGATGGCGTTAGCGAAGATTTCCGTGGGGACCAGCGATGGAACCAGCGCCGAGCGGGCCGGCCAGCCAATGGCCTTGCCGACCGCCGCCATAAACAGGGCCGAATAAATCGCGCTCAGCGGGCCGTGATAATAAGACAGGATTCCCAGCGTGACGGCGCACAGGGTGGAAAGCAACTGCATGCTCAGCATGATCCGGCGGCGGTCGAGGCGATCGGCAAGATGGCCGGCAGGCAGGCAGAAGAGAATGATGGGAATAGCGCTGACCAGGCCGACCCACCCAAGGGTCAGGGCGCTGCCGGTTCGCTGATATAGATCCCAGGCAACGGCAACTTCGAGGATTTGGCTTCCCGCAACGGAAACGACCCAGCCGACCAGATAGAAGCAGAAATCGCGGTATCGCAAGGCGGCGTAGGGATCGTGGCGGGTGGTTTGTGAAGAAGACGGGTTGAGAATCTCTTCCGCCGGGGCGGCGGCCGAAGCGGGCCGCTGATCATCCGGTTGCTCGTAAGCCAGTTTGTTCGGTTTGCCTGGATCGGACATAGAGACGGCGAAACGCCGGGCTTATGTCGTGCGGTCTTACCGGCGGTTGAGCAAGTCTAGCGGGGCGACTGGTAATTGCCACGGGATGGGGTAACTCTATTGCCTATTGCCTATTGCCTATTTGCTCTGGCGTTTTTTCAATAGGCAATAGGCAATAGGCAATGGGAATTTTAACAGTCCGTTTCAAGAATGAGCGTCACGTCTCGCTCGCGGTGCCCTAACTTGCCGTCCTAACTTGCCGCCCTTGCCCAAAGCATTGGAACCGGCAATAATCGAGTGAGCTTATGGGTTCATTGTTGAGCCTCACCGGTGCTGACCAACCGTCGATGGAAAATCCGTCGTTGGAGTTGATGATGCGTCAGGCTTTCCCTGGATTAGCCAGCGCGGTGCGGGGCCGTTCGCCGCGGATTTTGGATCGATTCATCACGATGGTGAAAGAGGTCCTGCCCTCGGCCGATGAAGTGACGCTCAACGAATTGCTCGACCATCTGCCGCAGGCGTTGGAAGACCTGGCCGTGGCGATCGCGGCGACGGGGGGCGAGGTTCAGCGGGATTTTTTGGCCGAGTCCCGTCAACACGGCGTTTGCCGGTATCACCAAAGCTTTAATCTGAGCGAGCTGTTGGTGGAGTACAGCATTTTGCGGTCGATCGTGATTGAAGAGGTCACGATATCGGTGGAGCGGCCGCTGAAGCTGGACGAAGTTTCGTGCCTGAACGTCGGCTTGGACGCCGCGGCGCGGCGCGCGGTTGAAAGCTTCGTGAGCTATCAGCAGCGGGAAATTCAATCCAGCGCCGAGGCTCAGACCAAGTATCTGGCTTTTCTGAGCCATGATCTGCGGGGCAGCCTCAATGCCGTTCTGTTGACGATGGAAGTGTTGCGGCGTGATTTGTCCGGCGTCGAGAAACGGCGTGGAATGATCAAGGACCTGGAGTCGATGCGGCGTTCGATCCTCGACACGGTCGGAAGGATGGATCTGTTTGTGTTTGCCGATCGACTTCGGCAGGGAAAACTCCAACCCAAGCCCGGCAACATCAACCTTGCCATTATCATTCCTGAAATTGCGGCGCAGTTTTCCGAGGCGGCCGGCGAGAAGGGATTGGAAATTCTGGTGGACACGTCAGCCCAGCCGACAGCGGTCAGCGATCGCGCGTTGCTGGGGGTTATTTTGCAGAGCCTGTTGGGCAATGCCGTGAAATTCAGCGGCAAAGGGAAGATTCACGTCAAGACGCAACCAGCGAGCGGCGGGGGATGCCGGATCAGCGTTGCGGACGAGGGTTTGGGGATTGCGGCCGCGCGGTTGAAGCAGATTTTCCAGCCGGCTCCGGCGGCGGAGACACCGGGGAAGCAGATGGGCCTTGGATTGGTGATCGCGCATCAGTCGGCGGCGCTGCTCAATGCGACGCTCGAGGTTGAGAGCGAAATGGGCAAGGGGACAACATTTCGTCTGGATTTGCCGGGTCCGACCGGCGGACAACAGGGCTAAGCTCTTACTTCGCGGCGGTCGTTAGTTCGAATCCAAAAATTTCTGCAGCGGATTGGGATCCGAATCCGAGATAAAGTTAAACGGGGACTGCACGGCGCCGCTTGATCCGGGGAATTGGAAGTTGCTAACGTCGTCGTCGCTCAGGAATGTCGCGGCGTCAACAACGATCACTGACACCGTGGCCGGCGGAGAGCCGAGAGAAGTGACCGACGGCGCGGTGTGCTGCTGTTGCATCAGGATGCTCCGCGTGCTCAGCGGTGAACCATTCAGCAGAAATCGTCGAGCTGGAATCGGTACAATCTGCAGCTCGCTGATGACCACGGGCGAGTCGGTCCCGCTGGCGAACGTCAAGCTGTAAATGCCTGGAAGATTGACTGAGAGACTGTCGAACGTGGCATAACCGTCAACGGTGGCCACGGTGCGCGTGCCGGAGAGAATCGCCCCGGCTGGGCCGGAAGCAATTGATGCGGTGATGCCGACGCCTGTGGTCGGGACGATGTTGCCGAATTGATCTGCCAGGGCGATCACCACATTGGGAGAAATCGTTCCGTATTGCCAACTTGCATTGGGCTCGGCCGTCACAGCGGTTTGGGTTGCCGGACCGGGGTTGATCGTGATCGGCGCGGTCTCGGCCACGATTCCATCCGTCGTCGAGGCAACCAGGACGTAAACGCCGGCTTGGGTCAATTGAACGTCGTCGAACGTGGCGACGCCGTTTTGCACGGGGACTTCAAGCGTTCCAGCCAGTTGGGCCCCGGCGGGTCCGCTGGCGATGGACAACGTGATGTCGGAACTGTCCACCGAAACCAGATTGCCGAATTGGTCCATCACGTCGACCGACACCGCGGAAAGATCGGTCCCCGCCGTCGCGTCTCCCGATTGCTGGGCGACAGCCAGCTCGGCCGGCGGCAATTGGACCACCGCTTGTTGCGTCAGCACGGAGGACGTGCCGCCGGTGAAGTTCGCGTCTCCTGCGTAAACCGCCGTGATCGAGTGATTCCCAACCGACAGGCTTGATGTGCTGAAGACCGCCTGGCCTGAACCATTCAGTGTATCCGTGCCCAATGCGATGCCGCCGTCGTCAAACGTCACGGTGCCGCTCGGTGTCCCGGATCCCGGCGCGCTGGCCGTCACCGTCGCGGTGAACGTCACCGGTTGATCGTAGTCGGATGGGTTGGTCGATGAGGAAACGACTGTGGCCGTTGCGGCTTTGTTGACGGTCTGTGTCAATGCCGAGGACGTGCTGCCGGTGAAATTCGTATCGCCGCCGTAGACCGCGGTGATGGAATGACCGTTTAATGCAAGCGCGGACGTGCTGAATGTTGCGACGCCGGAGCCGTTTAACGTGCCCGTACCCAACGTTGTTGCGCCGTCCATGAACGTGACTGTGCCGGTCGGGGTGCCGGAGCCTGGGGCGCTGGCCGTGACCGTTGCCGTGAACGTCACCGATTGACCGAATACTGAGGGATTCACAGAAGACGACACCGTGCTGCTCGTTGCATCCTGATTAACTGTTTGGGTGAGCGTTGACGACGTACTGCCGGTGAAATTCGTATCGCCACCGTAGACCGCTGTGATGGAATGACCGTTTAATGCAAGCGCGGATGTGCTGAAGGTCGCGACGCCGGAGCCGTTTAGCGTGCCCGTGCCCAGTGTCGTTGCGCCGTCCATGAACGTGACTGTGCCGGTCGGGGTGCCGGAGCCTGGGGCGCTGGCCGTGACGGTCGCGGTGAATGTCAGCGATTGGCCGAACACCGAGGGATTCGCGGAGGATGACACCGCACTGCTGGTGGTGCCGTCCTGATCCACCGTCTGTGTCAATGCCGAGGACGTGCTGGTCGTGAAATTGGTATCGCCGCCGTAGACCGCTGTGATGGAATGATCGTTCAGCGCAAGCGCGGACGTGCTGAACGTCGCGACGCCCGAGCCGTCTAACGTGCCGGTGCCCAACGTTGTTGCGCCGTCCATAAATGTTACTGTGCCGGTGGGCGTGCCGGAACCTGGGGCGCTGGCCGTGACGGTCGCGGTGAATGTCACCGATTGGCCGAATACTGAGGGATTCGCGGAGGATGACACCGTGCTGGTGGTTCCGTCCTGATCCACGGTCTGTGTCAATGCCGAGGACGTGCTGGTCGTGAAGTTGGTATCGCCGCCGTAGACTGCGGTGATGGAATGATCGTTCAGCGCAAGCGCGGATGTGCTGAATGTCGCGATGCCGGAGCCGTTTAATGTGCCAGTGCCCAGTGTCGTTGCGCCGTCCATGAACGTGACGGTCCCCGTCGGCGTTCCGGAGGAGACGGACGTAACATCGGCGGTGAACGTGACGGATTGGCCAAACACGGACGGGTTCGCGCTCGAAGTCACTGTGGTCGTCGATGCGGCCAAGTCGGCGGTCAACACCATGTCGTTGCCGGTTCCGCCAATGTAGCTGGCGGTGTATGTCACGCCGCTGAAGGCGGTGGTCGCTCCCTGGGCGAGGCTTTGGAAGGTACCGGTGATCGCATCGGCTGCGTCGTTGTTGATGAGCGTCAGGATGGTGCCATCGTGGTCCGATCGGGTGCCGGAGAGATTGAGCGTACTGCCGGTTACGGTCACGGTTCCGGTCACGTTCACCTGGTCATATCCCGAGCCGGCCGTATTTCCGTTCAGTACAATGTCGAGGTCGGAGCCGGATGCGAGGGTGAGATTGCCGGTGTTGAAGATCGACGTTCCGCCGGCCCCGGGCGCGAGGATGCCGCCGGAATTGACCGTGACCGCTCCGGTGACGGTTCCCGTTCCGCCGATAGTTGCGCCGCTGCTGACAGTCACGGCGCCGGTGCCCGTGCCCGAGCCGCTGGAATTGTCTACCAGCATGGCGCCGGCGCTGACGGCTGTTCCGCCGCCATACGTGTTGCTGCCGGTAACGGCCAATGTGCCGGCCCCCGATTTGGTGATCTTGTAATTGCTTCCAGAATCGCCGATGGGGCCGCCGATCGTTAGGGTGTCGGCGGTAATCGTCGCGGTTCGGTTTGCGTTCATCGTCACGGCGCCCGTACCCAGATTCAGATTGTTGGTTCCGACAAATGTGAAATTGGAGTTCCATGCCACGGCGTTGTTGGTGCTGAGTGTGACGAGGCCGGCGCTGGTGTTGTCGAAGCTGCCGCCGGAGAGCGTCAGCGTGCCGGTGCCGATCGCGGTGGCGCTGTTGATGTCGAGAGTCCCGGCGGACAACGTCGTTCCAGCCGTATACGCATTGTTGCCGGACAGAGTCAGCGTGCCGGCTCCCCCCTTGGTCAAGGCGAAGGCGCCGGAAATGGCTCCGCCCAGCATCAGGTTGCCGGCGGCATCGGTAATCGATGCGGTTCTGCTTGCACCCATCGTCACCGCACCCGTACCCAGATTCAGGGTGTCGGTTCCGATGAAGGTGAAATTGCTGTTCCATGCCACGGCGTTGTTGGTGCTCAGCGTAATAAGGCCGCCGCTGGTGTTGTCGAATCCGCCGCCGGAAAGGGTCAATGTGCCGGTGCCGATCGCGGTGGCGCTGTTGATGTCTAGCGTCCCGGCGGACAACGTCGTTCCACCCGTGTACGCGTTGTTGCCTGACAGAGTCAACGTGCCGTTTCCGGCCTTGGTCAGGCTGAAGCCGCCCGAGACGGGTCCGCCCAGAATCAGATTGCTGGCGCTGACCGTTACCGTTTTGCTTGCACCGAGCGTCACCGCTCCGGCGCCCACATTCAGGGTATTGGTTCCGACAAAGGTGAAATTGTTGTTCAATGCGATGGCATTGTTGTTGCTCAAGGTGATTGTGCCGCCGCTGGTGTTGTCGATTTTTACAGCGTTGGCTGCGAAAGTGAGCGTCCCGGCGCCGATGGCGGCGGAGCTGTTGATGTTCAGTTGTCCGGCCGACAACGTTGTCCCGCCGCCATACGTGTTGCTGCCTGACAGAGTGAGCGTGCCGGTGCCCGCCTTGGTTACGCTCAAGTTGTTGCCGCCGTCTTCAACGGCGTTGAGGATCGACAAAGTATCACCCGCGGCGACGGTGAATGTGCTGGAGGCGCCAAGCACGACATTAAGATTATTGTTTGGATCGCCGATTGTGACCGACGAGCCCCCGAATGTCCCGCTGATGTTTCCGTCCAAGGTCAGCGTCTGTGCCGTTGTGCTGCTGGACTCGAATGTCAGTGCGAAGTTACCGCCGTAGCCGAGATTCAAACCGGTCGCGCTGACAATACTGGTGGCAAAGTAGAGCGTCGTATTGCCGGTGAATGTTGCGCCGACGAACGAGTTCTCGACGACGCCGCTGGACCAGTTGCCCGTGTAGTCGTATTCGTGGGCCTGGTCGTCGGTGTTTCCGGTGAGGGCGCCAATCCAGGTCAAAAGAATGCGCCGTTCGAGCGGTTCCAGGACCGCGCGAAGCGCAGGGCCTCGCGGCTGCAAGGCGCGGATGCGTCGCCATCGTTTGGCAAATCTTGAAACGGCCGAAATCACGATGCCCTCATTCAATGCACAATCGCTTTGCGTGGGGCTCGCAAAGCTGAGTCGCTAACCACAGATTTCGTGATCGCCGAAGGATTTGACGACGGCGACAACGGCGGCGAGGGCGATCGGCGGAATCCGCTTGGGGTTCCGCCACATATTTTCCCGTCTCATGCGGCGCCGCGATGTCTCGCCAGCGCACAGTGCCGAACACAATTGCGACCCGCTTCCTTGGCGGCATATAGGGCGCGGTCGGCAGCGCCAATTAAGTCATCCGGAGATCCAAATCCGGCTTGCGAGGCGGCGGTGGCAACCCCGACGCTAGCGGTCACCGGAATGCTTTTCCCTTCGAAAATGATGCGCTCGCTCTGTATCGCGGCGCGGACGCGCTCAGCCATGGCCATCGCACCGGCGCAATCTTTTCGGTTCAAAACCAAGGCCATTTCTTCGCCGCCGTATCGCGCGGCCAAATCGCCGGGTTCGATCAGCGATCTCAGAAGCCTTCCAATGCGCTGCAGAACTTCGTCGCCCGCCTGATGGCCATGCGCATCGTTGACGGATTTGAATTTATCCAGATCAAGCAGCAGCAGGGAAAACGTGGTTCCGGAATTCCGAAAGTCGGCGAACGCGTTCTCGAGGAATTGAGCAAACCCGCTGCGGTTCGCCAGACCGGTCAACCCATCGGTCGCGGCTCGTTGTTGCAGGCGCTCGTTTTGCCGCGCCAGTTCCTGTGATTGAAATTGCGTTTGCAGAGTCAATTCGATGAGCGTCTGGCGAGCCTCCTGCTCGATTTCCAGATAACCGCGGCCCGGCTGGATGGTGACTTCAAATAGATCGGCCAGCTCTTCGGTGTGTGAATCGATTTCCTTGAAGATCGCGAGTATTTTCGCATTTTCCAGCTTGAAACGGGTGGACAACTCGCGCTTGGCGCGTTCGAGCAGGCCGGCCCTTTTGGCCGCGAAGACCTGGCCGCAAAGGACCCCCGCGTACACGATTTCAACCAGGCCGATTGGCCCGTTGCCCGTTTTTGCGAGCGCGTGATGCTGGCGGATCGGCTCGACCATGGCCGGCGGAAACTTCCAGTCTTCGGCCAGCGCGCCGCCCACTTGTGCGTGATCCAGATCAAACTTTTCGCGCGAGAGCCGAACCAATTCAACCTGGTCACCCCCGCACTTCTCCAGCAGGATATCGTAATCGGCCCCCAGACCTCGGTGCATGGCCAATGTGCCAATGTCCGAAAGAAGGCCGGCGAGAAATGCTTCCTCGGGTTCTCCGGTGCGCAGCATCTTAGCCAGCGTACGCGCGGCAACCGCGGAAAATAAACTTTGTCTCCAGAACCTCACATAATCGAAGTGGGAACTTTTTCTGGAGTTCAGGCTGCCGGCAAGGGAGAAGCCCAGAGCCAATGTCTTGACGGTCTGCATTCCGAGCAGCACCAGGGCGTGACTGATGGTGCTCACCTGATGGGGGAGGCCGTAAAAACTGCTGTTGACCGTTTTCAGCACCTTGGCGGTGAGAGCGGGATCACTGGAAATCACCTTCGCAACCGTTGCGAGGCTTGCGTTGGTTTGCTTGGCCAACTCCAGAACCCTCACGGCGACCGCCGGCAGCGAGGGAAGCTGCGGGTTCCCTTTTATTTTCGCAAGCAATTGATGGTTCATGATCTTCCGCGGTTATCAGGGAAGTTCCAGAATTCCCAACAGGTTATGATTCGGCAAATTTGCTCCGCCCCTGAATATGTAATGCCCCTTACAGGGTTACTGGACCTTATGGCGCAAAAATGGGGGCCGCTCGTTTAGCAGCATTTCAACATTACCGATATTTTCACAGCCAGAGGCGCAACAGGTCACAGCAGGTTCGAAGGAGAAAAACATGTTAGCGGTTGGAAATGCGGTGTTTCTTCTGATTCCCTGCCCGTCAAAGAGGCGCATTCTTCATCCCGGCATCGTGATCGAATCCGATTCCACCAGCTTCGTCGCCGAATTCGAATATCCGGTTGCCCCCGCGGTGGACAGCGATGTGAACGCCTACTGCGAAGTGAACGGGAAATTCTTCCAGCAAGGGGCGAGAGCCACCGAAATCCGCACCGGCCCAAGTTGCGTGATTGTTTTCCGGCGCACGAGCGAACCTGTTTCGGCCGAGAGCCGCCAGACCTATCGCGTTTCGCTCGTCGCGGCGGATTTCATCGCCAGGGTCGGCAAAGAGACGCAATGCCAGGTGCTGGATATCAGTCCCGAAGGCTTTTCCGCCATCACCTCGAAAAAGCTCGATCTGGGATCGGTCGTGCAGATCAAGGTCAGCGGCGAAGACCAGACCTTCGAAGCCCCGGCGCGCGTACAGACCGTTCACGAGCGCAGCGACGGCAAGTTCCGCTACGGCTTTCTCGTTGCCCGCAAAAACATCGCCGCCCGCAAAACAATGCAGCTCCTCAGCGTCACCATGCAGCGCCTGCAACTCAAAAGACTACGCGGCGTCGCCTGACGTTTTCTTAAAACCCTTGAATAGATCACCGATTCCCGCGCGGCGCGGCGGCTTCGGACGCGGTGTCCTCTCCGACGAACGAAATGTCCGCAATTCGATGCCTGGCCAAGCCGTAGATGTGCATCTCCGCAAATGGCTTGCGCCCGTCCCAGGCGTGCCATAACACCAATCGCTGGCGGTCGGGCGTGATGGCGGCCACGGCGTCGGCTGCGCCGCCAACCATGCGCAGGCCGCGATGCAGGCTGGTGTACTGCGTGACCAGTTCATCATCCGGTCCGACGCAAACGATGGGCCCGTCTTCCGTCGCCAGCAGAAGCCGGGCATCGCCGAGCCATGGCAAGACCGCAGCAGCTTCAACTCGACCGGCGCGCCGCTGGCGGCAATCCAGTTGAAGATTGTCGCCGGACCACGAGCAGACTTGTCCGTCGCTGTGTGCCGTGAGAATCTGCCCGGGCCGCAAAAAGATCGCGACGACATCAGAATCGGCCGGCTGGCCGATCGGAGTTGGTGTTGCCTCACCCGCGACGACATACAATTGCCGCCCACTGCTGAAAATCAACCGGTTTGCGGCGAGCCGCTGAAGATTTCGCGGCGAAAAACCGGCGATTCCCGCCGACGTGGGACGAAGTGCGTAGCATGGCTTGTCCGGCTGATCGAGTTTCCAGCAGACCAAACCCGCTTCGCCATGTGCCGCCCAAATCCGGTCGTCGGTCGAAATCGCACTGTTGAACCCGAGTTGGCTGTTCACGTCCGGATCGTGATATTTCCCGGCATCCTTCGGCGAATCGGGATTCATTCTCAGCACGCCGGAGCGGCAACCCAGCAGCAATCCGCCGCTCCCATCCCCGCGCACGCTACGGAGCGGGCCGAGATCGTCCGGAGCCGCGATCATCTCCGCGCGAGGCGATTCTTCCCGCTCAATCGAAATGAGATATGGCCCCGCGACGGCCCACAGTTTGACTCGTTCCGCATTTTTCGCCGATGCCGCCACGATCGCGCGGAACACGTCTGCCTGGTCCGCCGCGCCAATCCGGCTGAGCACCTGTCCCGGCGACAATTCTGGGGCCGAGGCGCGGATCGACTCGAACTGGCCGAACAGTTCCGCCGATTGGCGAAGATGATCGACCTGATCGGCGACGCGGCGCTGGGCGGCCTCCCGCTGCATCGCTTCGATTTGTTGTTTTTTGAGCGTCGGGCAATCCAGATCGACTTGGGCTGGCTGCACGACCTCGACCCCGCATCCAAACGCCACGGCCCTGGCCGCTTCCAATAGAACGCCGAGCATTCCTCGCCGGCCCTCATCGCCGACGAGGTTTTGAGCATCGCATTGCCGGGCGTATTTGCGAGACGCCGTCAAAATAGACGTCGCGAAGTGCGCCACCACGTCCATGCCCGTCGCGGCGGGGCCGCCGCCGAGCAGCGCCTCTTCGAGCATTTTGATTTCGTTCGGGTCCGGCAGCGCACGAACCGTACCGGTGAAGACTCCCTGGGCCGTGTGTCCGTCGGCGGTAACGAGTTCGCTCAAGTCCCATCGCAGCCGCAGTCCGCCGGTCCGGATTTCGATCTTGCCGTCGATGCGCCGGGCCAGTTCCGAATCTTGCAGCATGAGGAAATTCTAAGACCGTTGTTGACTGAAGGGAAATGCAAACACATGACGGGAGAAAATGCGATTTAGCCACAGATATAAATCAGATGCACACAGATGAAATGCAGTGGCCAATGAGGGGAGCTTTTATCTGCCTTTTGCATTATCTGCGTGCATCTGATTTTCATCTGTGGCTAAAAAGTATTTTGCATTCCAGGGAGCTGAGCACGGTCCATAAACTTGACGCCGACGCCGGCTGCCGATGAGATGAATTCGATGGCCGATTCGACGAAGACGGCAAGCCAACCGTTGTGGCGGGGGGCGCCGCTGGTTTTGGCGCTGCTGTGCGGTATCGCGGCTTATGCGAACAGCCTGCACGGGCCATTCATTTTCGACGACATCGACGCGATTCTGAACAACCCACAGATCAACAGAACTCTTCCCGATAGAACTCTCCCCGATCTGGGCCGGGCGATTCCCACGACTCTTTCCGGCCGGCCTATGTTGCAGCTCAGCTTTGAAGCCGATTACGCGATGGCGGGGTTGCACGTTGAGATTTACCACGCGACGAATCTGCTGATTCACCTGGCGGCCGGCGCTCTTTTGTTTGGCATTGTTCGCCGCAATCTGGCGCGCCGGGAATTCTGGGCGGATCGGTTTGGATCCTCGGCGCATTGGCTGGCCGGCGCTGTGACTGCCATCTGGCTCGTGCATCCGCTGAATACTTCGGCCGTCACCTACACCGTGCAGCGAGCCGAATCGCTCGCGGCAATTTTCTATCTCGCGGTGATTTACTGTCTGATTCGTGATGCGGAGAGGGAGAAAATCGGCTGGAAACTGGCCGCCATTGCGGCCTGCGGGTTGGGTATGGCGACCAAGGAGACCATGGCAACCGCGCCGATCGTGGCGCTGTTGTACGATCGGACATTTATCTCCGGCTCCTTCCTGGCGGCGTTGCGAAAACGCGCGTTTCTTTATGCGGGGCTTGCCGCGACCTGGGCGATCCTGATCGCCCTGATCGCCGGCGGCGGGCGCAGCGCTTCGGTTGGATTCGGGCGGAATATTTCCGCGATGGATTACGCGCGCACGCAACTGGGAGTGATTGCGCATTACCTTTTGCTGATGATCTGGCCGCGAGGCTTGGCGCTGGATTACTACGGATGGCCGATTGCCCGTCACTGGTCGCAAATCGGAATCGGCGGGGTGGTCGTTGCGGTTCTGATCGTTTTTTTCATCGTCATGTTTTGGCTCAAGCCGTGGCTGGGATTCCTGGGGGCATGGTTCTTTGTCATTCTCGGGCCGTCGTCGAGCTTTGTGCCGATTGTCACGGAAATCGCCGCGGAGCAGCGAATGTATTTGCCGTTGATCGCGCCCATCGCGCTGCTGGTGATCGGCGCGTGGTCGTTGTTAACGTGGAAACCAGTGGGCCGATTGATCCTGCCCGTTGCTCCCTGGGCTTTATTGTCGCTTTTGGCCGCTCTGACCATCCGAACCCTGATCCGCAATCATCAATATCGCTACCCCGAGAAAATTTGGGCGGGTAACGTCACCGAGCGGCCGCTGGATCCTCGGGCGCGATTCAATCTTGGATATTCGCTGGAACAATCGGGCGATCACGCGGCGGCGGCCGTCCAGTACGCAAAGGCCCTGGAGTTGGCCCCGGATTATTACTCGGCCGCCGACGCGCTGGGCCGGGCGCTGGTGGAATCCGGCGATCTTCGGGCGGCGGAAAATTTCTATACTGGCGAAATGCGGCTGTTTCCCGCATTTGCCGCGGAGGCCCATCGCCAGCGCGGGTGGCTACGCGCGGAACGCGGCGACTCGGCCGGGGCTCGCGAGGATTTTGATGCCGTTACGCGCCCCAGCGGGGATTCACCATGAGCCGCGCGAAATCCGATTCCGGCCGCGGGCGATGGATCGCGCCTTTACTCGTGATCTTTGTCGGCGCTGTCGCCTATTCGAACAGCCTTCAAGGCCCGTTCGTTCTTGATGACACCAATGCGATCCTGACGAATCCGCAGGTTCGCAGCCTCATGGGATTCAGGTTGCCGCCGTCAAGGCCAACGGCCGTTTCGGGGCGGCCGATGGTGATCTTTTCCTTCGCCGTCAATTACGCGATGGCGCATGGCAAAGTCGTGACGTATCACGTGACGAACCTGCTGATTCATTTGCTGGCGGCATTGTTTCTGTATGCGGTCGTTCGCCGAACGCTGGCGAGAAAGGAGTTGTGGGGCGATCGTTTTGCCGGCTCGGCGACGTGGGTGTCGGCGATGGCGGCGGCACTGTGGGCGGCCCATCCGCTGGATACGCAATCGGTCACGTATATCGCTCAGCGGAGCGAATCGCTGGCGAGCTTGTTCTTTCTGGCCGCGATTTACTGCGTGATTCGCGCCGCCGACGGCGGCAGACGATCCGCGCGATGGTGGGGGGTGACGGCGGTCATCGCCTGCGGTTTGGGAATGGGCAGCAAGGAGATCGTCGCGGTCTTGCCGATCGTGGCGGTTCTGTACGACCGCACTTTTCTCGCCGGGACCTTCAAGAAAGCTTTCGAATTGAGATGGAAAACATATGCCGGCATGGCCGCGACGTGGGTTTTGATTCTCTTTTCGCTGCACATGGGGTCGCGAGAAAGTATGGTGGGCTTCGATCACGGCGTTTCGCCGCTGGATTACGCGCGCACGGAATTGAACGTCATCGCGTTGTATCTCCGGCTGGGGTTTTGGCCGAGCAAGCTGGTTCTTGATTACTACGGCTGGCCCACCGCATGGCGGTGGGCGGATGTTTCCTGGCAGGGGTGGCTGGTCCTGGCGCTGGCGATTGCAACGCTCGCGGCCCTGTGGATCAGGCCGTGGCTCGGATTCCTCGGGACCTGGTTCTTTCTGATCCTCGCGCCGACATCGAGCTTTCTTCCGATCATTGATGAAGCGGCCGCCGAGCAGCGGATGTATCTTCCGCTGGCGGCGGTCGTGGTGCTGGTCGTCGTCTGCGGATGGATGCTGGTGCGCCGGTGGCGGTGGATCCGTATCGTGGCAGCGCTGGCGGGATGCACCGTGGTCGTCTGTTTCGTCCGACTCACGATGATCCGAAACGGTCAGTATTCAACGCTCATCGGAATTTGGCGCGACACGGTTACCAAGCGTCCGAACAACACGCGGGCGCACATGGATTTTGGCGAGGCGTGGGCGCAGCTCAGCATTGATTTCCCGCGCGGGTCGCCGGAGGCGATGGACGCCGCACGGCAGGCGGCCCAGCAGTTTCAGATCGTGATGAATCTCGAACCGAAGCAGACACAGGCGATATTTGCGCTGGGTCAGTCGTTAGAACAATTGGGCGAACCCCGGGCCGCGGAGGATTTGTACACGCGGTCGCTTGCGGAACATCCGGAAATCGCGGCCTATCTGTATGTGGAGCGGGGCAATCTGCGTGCGCAGCGGCAGGATTGGGCTGATGCCGAGTCGGATTATCACGCCGCGATCGCGCTCGATCGCCTCGATCCCGAGCCGCACTATTTCCTGGCCATGGTGTTTGAAGAGAAAAAGGATTGGAGCGATGCGCGATCGGAATTGGAAAAGACCGTGAAGCTGGAGCCGAAATACAAAGATGCGGCGGAACGGTTGGCGAAGCTGGAGCGGATCGAAGGGTGATGGATTGCCCGTTTTCTATTGCCTATTGCCTATTTCCTATTGCCTATTGAGGGAACGGCGATTGGTCGCTTCTCTTCAATTCAATAGGAAATAGGCAATAGGCAATTGGCAATCGGAATTGCGGAATCGGGCGCCGGCAACAAGGGCCTCGGCCATCAGTTATTCGTATCCACGGCCAGGTTCTTCGGCTGTTCGACCGGTGCGGAATGCGCCTGCACGGGCGTGTTCGGTGCGGCGGCGGCCTTGATCTCGGCGATGATCGCTTTCACTTGCCCCGTGTCGCGCTGGGCGCGGAATGAGCCGTGCAGGATCGACGGACCGAGCGGGTCCACCAGTTGGCCGTGCTGGCATCCGGCCTTCATCCATGCCTTGCGGATCGTCACTAGCGCGCCATCGGAGGAATCTTCCACCTCCACCAATCCCGAGCCGCGGTATTCCACGACGCCCGGGTGGTCGGAGTTGTTGCAAACCAGACACCAGTTGATCGCCGCGTTCGTGTTGGCGGGATGATCGGGCTTGACCCCGGTCATCGGAGTCCAAAAAATCCGGATGTGAATCAGTTGCCGCGGCATTGCGCAACCCGAACGGCTCGGCTGAAGATCGTCCTGGATGAGGACAATATCCGCATCGCCCGTTTCATCGCGAGCGAGATAAGCCTGGGAAAATTTCTGGATGAGTTCGTGGCGGCCATCCTGGCTGATCAGGTGCAACGTGCCCTGATCGGACGAGCAGCCGCCGATGAAAGCCGCGATAAGAGCCGTCACAAAGAGGGGGAGCCGGCAAGCCGGCCGAGAGAAATCCGCGGGTGCCACCGATCGATCCTCCATCACGCAAGACCCAACAGCGCCAGCGCGTCGCGTTCCACAATTCCGCGCAGCGCTTCACGTGGGACTACGGGCAAATTTGTTCCCTGAGTGAGCTGGTTGATGCTGTACAACGCCTCGATGCAATCCGTTACCGAGGTATAGGGAAAATCGCTTCCGAACAACAACTTTTCAATGACCTGCGATTCGTGTGCCGCCACGAGGGCGGTGTAAGCGTGCCACGGCCGCGAGAGCAGACCGCTCACGTCCGCGTAGACGTTGGGATGCTTGCCCAGAAGGCAGATCGTTTCTTCCAGCCAGGGCTGGCCCAATTGCGCGATGATAATCCGCAGCTTGGGAAAGGTGCGGGCCACCTCATCCAGAAGATACGGCCGGGCGAATTCCAGCTTGCTCTGCTCCGTGAACTGACCGACTGGATGCAGAAGGATCGGCATGTTCAGCTTCTCCGCTTCCGCGTACAGCCGCATTGCCCGCGAGTCGCTGGGATGGAAATCCTGGTTGGCCGGGGAAAGGGTGATTCCCCGAAGTTGCAGGTGGTCTCTGGCGGCCCGCAGTTCATCCAGGGCCGACCGTTCGGTCGGATCGATCCCGGCAAATCCGATCAATTTCTGGGGAAATCGGTTGACGTATTCGGCCACGTAGGCGTTGGGAATCTCAGCTTGAAGGTATTTGCTCTTAAACCCCAGAACGATGGATTTATCAACGACGGAGGACTGCGCCCAATGGTGATCCGGATCGGCAGCCGGCATGGACCGCCACGCCGCCTTGCTTCCCGGCGCGGGCCGGGGCGGCCGCTTGGCCGCCGAGTGGGGCATATCGCCCAGGTCGAGTTGCCCAAGCTGATCCGGCGATTGCCATATATGCGTGTGGCAGTCAACAATCATAGATGCCTACGGCCGGTAGTCTAAGGCGATGGCCAAGCCGCGTCAAAGGCAATAATCTATTCGGATGCCCCCGGCAACAATCTGGAATCAAAACCCGTAAGTCACGAAATGACACGGAAATGCGGATGAGCTGGTAAACCCGGCAACTCTTTATATTTACATGGGTTGACGGGCTTTTGCGGGTTGGCTACTGTGTGGGTTTGAAGGAGACAACTCATGCCATTCACTCTTCCGCCATTGCCTTTCGCGTCCGATGCCCTGGAGCCGAACATCGATAAGATGACGATGGAAATCCATCACGGCAAGCATCACGCCGCCTACGTCAACAACCTGAACAAGGCCCTCGAACAGGCACCCCAGATTGCCAACAAATCCCTGGAGGAGCTGCTGGCCAACACCGTGGAGATCGTCCCCGAGGCGATCAAGACCGCCGTCCGTAACAACGCCGGTGGACACCACAACCACAGCCTGTTCTGGGAAATCCTCAACCCCGCGGGCAAGCCCGGTCCGACGCCGGTCGGCCAGCTTGGCAGCGCCATCAACAGCACGTTTGGCTCGTTCGATCAGTTCAAGGAGAAGTTCGCCGCCGCGGCCTCCGGCCGATTTGGTTCCGGCTGGGCCTGGCTCGTCAAGAAGGGCGGCAAACTCGAGATCATTTCCACCGCCAATCAGGACAGCCCCGTCATGGACGGAGCCTCCCCCGTCATCGGCCTGGATGTCTGGGAGCACGCCTATTACCTGAAATATCAGAACCGCCGCCCCGACTACATCACGGCTTGGTGGAATGTCGTCAATTGGAAAGTAGCGGACGCCCGCCTGGCGAAGGCGAAATAACGGTCGAAAAATCCGTCGATGGACATCCAAATCAGCGAGGAACCGATCGCCGCTCTAGCGGAGTTGGCGCAGGTTTCGATTGCCTTTCAGGTCGATCGCGTTCTCGGCGTGTGCCATCGTCCAAATAGACGCTGCCGCCGCGGACGTGGTGCGGCGCGATTTACGGAATCGGATGCTGGGGCGGACCATGGGGCCGGAACGACAAATCGTTCGTCCCCACATAGACGGCTATAGCAACCAGCATCAACACCAGAGCCGCCCAGAATTTCCAGTCGTGATGCGCACGCTTCCAATAGGGTTGACGGCTAGGGCCGCCGTCTCCTTTGTACTCGGTGTGCGGATGTCCTTGTTTCGGTTCGTCCATTGCGCTCCTGTCTGGTGGAATGGGAAGTTGCCTCACTGAATCCAGAACGACTTTACTTTGTAAATCCCGCCTGTCTTCACCAGGTTAAACGTGCAGGTTTTCGGACCGCTCGCGAACGTGGCGGCGCCGCCAAGGCTCATGATAGATTGGCTATTGAATGTGGACAAATTGAACGATGAAATGCTGACCGATTGCAAGGGTCCGAGCGAAATCATCTGCCGGTTCTGGGTTTGAAGCTGGGCGGCGGTCAGACCCGTGGAGTTGGCCATCGCCGCGTTGATGTTGCCGGCGCTGATATCTCGGAGGAACTGTTTTGCGACGACCCCCGCCGGTTTGGATTCGCGGTAAGCGTAGCCCATCAAGCCTCCGAACCCGCTCCATCCCAGTACGCTGATAATGCCCAGGATCATCCCCGCGATCGCCAGCCCCTTGCCCCCGACCGATGAGTCGCGCGTCTTTCGAATGCCAATGACGCCCAGCACGATCGCGAGCAGGCCGGTGAGAAAAGGAATGCAGCCCAAGATGCCCAGGACGAGGCTTGCAATGGCGAAACCGTTGCTGCGCCGCGGCGCCTGGGCGTACCCATAGCCATATCCGACCTCGATCGGCGGCAGCGGTGGGGGTGTGGACTGCGTCATCAAAATGCTCCGAAGAATTCGTCAGCGAACAAGTATTGTGTCATTCTCGCACCAGTGCCGGGCGCGTGACGGCGGCGATTCCGCCGGTAAAATGGCATCTCAGTTTCATTACGGGGTCACTTTTACCAGAAAAGGGCGGAACCTTACGCAAAATCAATTCGTTCTTGTCAGCAATGGCCCCCTTGTTCTTCACAGTGAGCGCGCAGTCTATTGTCGCGCTCGCGCTTGCCGACCCTCACAAGCTACGGATGACGCGCTGGTTTGATTTGCAGCCGGACCTGCAATACATCGTGAATCCCGGCGGCACGGGCCGGCCAAATGCTCTTGTCATGACCCTGCGCGCCGAAGTCGATTTTGAAAACGAAGCAAAAAAAGGGGGAATACCACGGTGAAAATCCGCACTTTATGCCATCACGACCGGCCACATTTGATGGCCGCCGCATCGTTTTTCCCGGCATTTTTCCGCAGATTAACTTGTCACGGCCTGAATTCCCGATATGGTAATTACTGAACGGAGTCCGCACAGCACGAGGTTTCACGGATGGGACGACTCGCTTTCTTCGTATTCACCTTTTCCTTATGTCTCTTGACGGCTTTCTCGGCGGCAAATGCCGACCTGGCCACGGATGTCGATTCGGTCCTGCGAGACAAGCTCCTGGACCGGGCCGCCGTCGGCATCGACATCGTTCGCCTTGGCAAATCCGCCGGCGACGTTACCGCGATTTATCAATCTGATTCAAAGCGCCCGCTGGTGCCGGCCAGCAATCTGAAGGTCGTTACGACATCTGCCGCGCTTGAGCAGCTTGGCCCGGATTTCAAATTCCGCACGCTGCTGCTCTACCATGACGGCGACCTGGTCCTGGTCGGCGACGGCGACCCGACCCTGGGCGATGCGGAATTGCTTAAAAAAGTCGGCTGGGATGTTGACACTGTTTTCAAAACCTGGGCCGAGGGCTTGGCCAAACGGAAATTTTCTTCCGCGCGCGATCTGCTCGTGGACGACAGTGTTTTCGACGAGGAGTTTCTGCATCCCGACTGGCCGGCCGACCAGGTGCAGAAGCGTTACGATGCCGAGATCGCCGGCCTGAACCTCAACGCCAACTGCGTGGACGTGTATGTCCGCCCCGGTGCGTTCGGTCGGCCCGTCGATTACCGGACCGATCCGGCAACGTCGTACGTCTCGATCAAAAACACCTGCACCGCCGGCGGCGAGAACGCCGTCTGGCTCTCGCGCGAGCCGGGGACGAATGAGCTGGTCCTTCGCGGAACCGCCCGCTCGGCCAACGTCGTTCCGGTGTCGGTGACCATCCACGATCCACCGATGTTCGCCGGCGCTGTGCTGGCGGAGCGGCTGCGATCGGCCGGCATTTCACTGACCGGCACGGTCAAGCGCGATCGCGCCGAGCGTCAGGCGTATCTCGCGGCCCGTCGCGCCGGGAGCGATTCGTCCTGGGCATTGCTGGCCGTTCACGAAACGCCGCTGCTGAGCGTGATCGACCGTGCCAACAAGGACAGCATGAATCTCTATGCCGAATGCCTGTGCAAGCGCATGGCTTTTCAAAAATCCGGCGCCGGCACATGGAAAGCCGGCACGGCGGCGGTGGGGGATTTCTTAAGCTCACTGAATATTCCCTCATCGCAATACACGCTGGACGACGGCTGTGGCCTGTCGAAAAACAACGCGATCAGCGCGCATTTGATGGTGACGGTTTTAACGCACGACTATTTCGGCCCCAACTCCGCGGCATGGCTGGCGTCGCTGGCGATTGCCGGCGAGGACGGCACGCTGGCCGAGCGATTTCACGGCAGCGACCTTCGCGGGCGGGTGATCGCCAAGACCGGCTTTGTCAACGGCGTGAGTTGTCTCAGCGGATATCTGCACGCGAAGGACGACAATTGGTATTGCTTCAGCATCATGTTCAACGGCATCCCCGAAGGCAGCAACAGCGGCGCGAAAGTTTTGCAGGAGCGCATCGTCCGAGCCATTGACCAGCACGCGCTGGCCGTGGCCCAAGCCCAGGCGAATTAATATCGATCGCAAAAATGTTTGTGCCGCTCGTAGCCCCGGATGTACATCCGGGGCTTAGGCGTGTTCTCGATTGACGCCGAACGATCGTTGCGGATAGATTGAACCCCTTGATTTGAGATAAGTTCCCGTAGCTCAATTGGACAGAGCGTCGGCCTCCGGAGCCGAAGGTTATAGGTTCGAGCCCTATCGGGAACATTTCACGGCAACTCACGTCTTGATGGCCATCCAAGCGAAGGTTATGCTGGCATTGCAGTTCAAGTCGAGGGAGGCTCCATGTCGCGCAGATCGCAGGCGCTTTTCTTGGTTTTATTCTGCCTTTCGTTGGGAACGGCGGCTCATGGACAAATGACTGCCGACGAGGCGTTAGAACGGTTGCGGGCGCGAGAAGCCCAGCAGGCGACGGCAGCGGCTACCCGGCCGGACGCGAATCTCTCCGTTAAAACAGACGCGCACGGTCCGGATTTGTCGGCTCGCGTGCAAACCCTTGATACTTTGCTGTACGAATCCTTCCGCGGAACAATCGGTTCTTCCTATTTGCCGGCGGAAACACAGGAATGGCTCAATACCGCCGCTTCCAAAGCGACGGTCGCCGCGTCAAAACTAGCGAACGTAGAAGCCAGTGCCCAGATCATCATCTCATCCGTGACTTCGGACGACGGCGGCATCGTAATTCAAGGGCATCTGTTTCCCGTATCTCAGCGGGCGACGCTAAGTCGAGCAGGGAGGGTGCAACTACTTCCGGTTCGGGACGCGTATGACGCAGCCGATAGGAAGCTTTCGAGCCTAAACGCCCAAATAAGTGCGCTTCTCGCCAAGCGCGGCAGCGCCGTTTTCGATATGGCGGCGACTCCGTCGACCGACACGGATCGCATCACTAGAGATCGGGCAATTATTGATGAGGTCGACAACCAGACAAGCAACCTGCGGTCACTGTTGCCAGACGCTCAAAGAAAGTTAGCGGAGGCGCAGACCGCTCTGGACCATACCCGTCAGAACGTGATGCAAAACCAGAATGCGGGGATGCAGGTTTGGGGACCAATCACAGTCAATACTCAAGATGAGTCCTATCTCAACAAATTGCCCGGCAATATCATAACCATGCGCGTCCGGGTCGGCTCCGTGGATGTAAATGTAACGCGAACGCCCGATTGCGCGGGCTGGGATTTTTCCAGCGATGCCGCGAATGAGGGCCAGACGCACATGCCGATCGCCTCGGATCCCACAGGCCCCGGCGCGGTGGCCTCGGAGGTCGAATCGACCATCACATTGACCTGCGACGACGTGTCCAGTTACCCGACCTCACGACCATCGTTATCGCGCTCGCCGGTTGCGTCAGCGCAACCAACTATGATGAATGGGGCGATGCCTAATGCCCGGCCATTAGGACGCGAGCCGAGGCCGATCCCGGCGCGCGGATTTGTATCGAATCCGCACGATGACAAGGCAATGTCGGCGGCAGTCGGTTTTGTTGTGGTGGGATTTCAGGCGGTCCTTTCGGACGGTACGGTTCGGCAGCGGGCGCTGGTGACAGGCTCATGTTTCACCGTCTCACCGACCGGCTATTTGCTTACGAACCGACACGTTGTAGAGCTTACCGACACTTTGGATGACCCCTCCATACATGAAGATATCCGGGCCCGTTTTGGCGCCACAATCCAGCCGCGGACCTGGGTGTTTTTTGGAACCAATCAGTATGACGCCCAAATCATTTTTAAGAGCACCAAATTTGATCTGGCGATCCTAAAAGTCGCCAGACGGGAGCAGGTCTGCTTCCGCCTCGCCAACCGACCCGCCGAATCGCGAGGCGTTGATGTCTTTGCGGCCGGATTCCCTGGTTTGGGCTCGGAAGCTCTCTCCGATAAGGAACTCCAAAATGACATCGACGCGGACAATGCGTTGAGCGCGTCATTCGATATCAAGTCGCAATTTAAACCGCGTGACTTTGCCTATACGCTCACGAAGGGTTCTGTCGGTCGGATTTTCCGCGATGCCGACAATGAATGCTGGATTCAGCACGAAGCGGTCATTCGCCATGGCAATTCGGGCGGCCCCTTATTGAATGAATCCGGCATCGTGCTGGGCATTAACACGCTCGCTCAGCACGATAACGAAGGTGATGCACAAACGAATTTGAGCGAAGAGATTTCCCAACTTCGGCGCGAGTTGGACAGATATACTCCGGGCCTGGTTTGGGTATCGCCGTGACACGGATGCGCAACGAGCGAAAATGCTTTATGCCGGTCGCTTTTTGGCGACCCATGCCAGTGCGCCGCGCACGATGAAGACGTTCAGGAATATCGAAATCAACGACGCGGCGAGCGTGGCGTTGAAGACGTCTTCGCCTACCAATCCTGATTCGCGCGCGACGCGAACCACCACGAACGACAATTCGCCGATCTGGGTCAGGCCGGCGGCGGCGGCGATGGCTGTCATCATCGGATAGCGGAATAGCTTGACGACGAGTGCCCAAATGATGAATTTCCCGGGGACGATCAGGGCCAGCATCAGGCCGAGCAGGGGGAGGGAATGCAAAATCAGCCTGGGCTGGATCAGGGCGCCGATCGTTACGAAAAAGAGGGCGACGAACGCGTCGCGGAGGGGGACCAATTGGGCGTGGGCGACGTGGAGGTCTTTTGAGCCGCTGATGGAAAAGCCGGCGAGGAAAGCGCCCAGGGCGGTGGAGAATCCGGCGGCGTGGGACAGGGCTGCCGTGCCGAGGCAAATGGCGATCGCGACGAGCAGAAATAATTCCGGGTCCTTGGTATCGCGAGCTTTTCGCAGGAGCGGGGGGATCACTTTCGTTGTCACGAACGCCAGGGGAATCAGCAGAATGAGGGCCTTGCCGATCGTCCACGCGGCGGTTATGAAGCGGCCTTTTTCCGAGCCGGCGAAGCTTGGCAATACCACCGTCATCAGGACCACGGCCAGGTCTTCGAACAGGGTGATTCCGATCATTACGCGGCCGTAGGATGTGCTTAGCGCGTTGCGGTCCACCAGGAGCCGGGCGAGGACCATCGTGCTGGCGACGGAGATGGTGGCGCCGATGACGATGCCCTGCATCAACGGCCAGCCGAAAAGCTTTGCCGCGCCGACGGCGAGGGCGATGGACAGGGCGATTCCACATGATCCGCCGAGCAGCGCCACCCATTTGACGCTCATCAGTTCGGAGATCGAGAACTCTACGCCGATGGAAAACATCAGCAGGACAACCCCGACCTCGGCGAGCACCTCGAAGGTGTGAAGATCGGACAAATGAACGCCGGGTGTGAACGGGCTGATGACGATCCCGCCGATGACGAAGCCGAGAATCAGCGGCAAGCGCAGACGCCACGCCAGCAATCCTCCCCCCACGGCGGCGAGGAAGATGTACGTCAAGTCGCGAAAAAGAAGGGGATTTGCATCCATTGGTTGTCGGGGTGCGAAATCAACCGTTACATCGACCAGGGTTCGGCATGCACGTCGGTTTCATCCGACCAACGGCGTTGCAGGCGAATGATTTCCGATTGAATGTCGCCCGGCAGCGGCTTGACGTTTTTCGATGCGTCGAGAAAGGCTCGCAGATTCCCGGGCTGGCTTGTGGAGCCGACGGTGGTGCGCACCTGCGGAAATCCGTAGGCAAATCGCACGCAGAATTCGGGCCAGGTCTTGCAACCCGACCGCTCATAGAGCGGGGCGACTTCGACGGCGCGCTGGCGGAGATAATCCTTCCAGGCGGCGCCGGGAACGTCACGCAGCCGATGAACGTCGCCGCCGCAGACCGTGCGCATCGCGATGATCGGCTCGTTGCGCTGCTGCAGCAGGTCCCACAATTCATTGGACGCGAATCGTTGCAGCGGGTTGAGGTAGAAAATGTATCCGTCGACGACGTCCCGCGGATATCCGGCCTGAACGGCCTGCAGGGGAACCTTGCTGGTCCATGGGAAGATCTCCACCACGAACTTTCGGACGACGCCCGTTTCCCGGAGCTTGCGGAAATCATCGTAGCATTTTCCACCGGCAGCGAACTCCTCGGCCAGCTTGCCGCCAAGGCACAACTGGCCGATGTCCATGTGATCGATTCCGAGCGGTTCGATATTTTGCTGAATCACCTGCCGCATTTCTTCGATGGTGCTCCAGCCGATCTTGAAGATCATCTTCGGCACGCGTTTCCGGTCCTCGTCGAATGCGGCCCGCAAGACCTGGAGCGCATCGCCATAGGTGTGGCTGGTGTGAAACCATATCCCGGCATCCATGGCCACGCGCGCGATCTTCACGCGATCGGCAAATGGAATCTTGGCGTCACCGAGCCGAGTGGTGCCGTAGACGAATTTGGAAAGATCGGTCAGGCGAAGCGGGGGAGATGTCGGCATGGAAGCGAGCCTTTCGTTGACGGTTCGCCGGTGGCGATGGGCGATAACATACGGCGATAACATACGGTGGAAGCGAAACGGGGTCTATTTTCGGCAAGCTCGCTACGGAATTCTTTCCCCATTTTGTCGCCGGGAAATCCGCAATTGACGACAAGCGGGCTGGGACTTGCGACAAGAACCAAGTCCGCCGACGCGTTGTGCGAAACACATCGGTTGATTCTCACGTTTGGGGGACGGGAGTGATCGGCGGAATTCCTGTGTTAACCGGCGAAAAACGGACGATTTGCTGTTGCCGTTCGGGCTGCGCTTCTGCTATTGATCCACTGGGCTTTCGATTTGGAGGGACGGAATGCGATCGAATCGTTGGATAAACGTTTTTGCTTTGGCGGTGATGGGATCGGCAGTCTCGCCGATTTGCTTTGGATCGACGACCACGCTGCTGTACGACGGGTCGGCGGGGGGGACGCCGCAGTCGCAGGGGTGGCTGATTTACGCTTACAACCCGCTGGAAACCGCTCCGACCACCACCACTGCCGGCGGCGCGACGACTCTGGACACGACCAGCAACTACGACACGATGGGCGGGTACTCCAACACGAATCCGATCAGTCTCGATTTCGTGAACTCCTCGTTCCCGACGTTGAATCCGGCCACGGGATTTACGGTTAGTTTTGATCTTCAGATCAATTCCGAATCGCACACGATAGACAGCACGGTCAACTCCAACCGCGCCGGCTTCAGCGTCATCGTCCTCGGCGACGACTCGAAGGGAATTGAGCTGGGCTTTTGGGGCGACGACGTGTGGGCCCAGACGGATAGCCCGCTTTTTACGCACGGCGCGGATGTGCAATTCAATACGGAGTCGTCCTCGCACGATTATGCTTTGTCGATTCTGAATGGCGTCTACACGCTGTCGGCGGATGGGACGGCGATTCTGACGGGTCCGACGCAGGACTATACAAGCGACGGCAGCCCTCCGTACACGCTGGCGAATTACATTTTCGTCGGCGACGACACGACCGAGGCCCAAGCCAGCGCGACGTTATCCAGTCTTTCCGTGACAGTGCCGGAGCCGGCAACCGCTCTCGGATTGGTTGTGCTGGCTGGAGCGGCGTTGCCTCGGCGTCGGCGCCGCTGATCGACCGTCACTTCTGATTCCCGGCGGCGCGAAGGGCCGTTGCCAGGCCGGTTCTGGCATCCGCGTAATCGGGGTTCAGTTCCAGCGCTTTGCGATAAAGGGGAATGGCCCGCAGCGGCCGGCCATGCGATCCGTACAGGCTCGCCAGGTTGTTGTAGAGGACCGGATCATCGGGCGTGATGCGAATGGCCTGCTCGTAAGCATCGGCGGCGGCTTGCCACCGATCCATCGCCGCCAGGGAATCCGCGAGATCGACGTATCCGTTCACGTTGTTCGGGTTGCCGGCAATCACTCCCCGGGCTTGCGTCTCTGCCAGTGGAGCGTTTCCATGATCCATGTCCCATTGCCACAGATGATGATGGCCAATCCAACTCCGCGGATTGATGTCCGTCGCGTGGCCGAAGGCTGCGGGTTCGTTCAGCCACTTGAATGTCTGCGCATGACAGAGCAGGGCTAAAACAGCCAATCCCCCTGCAACCGCGGCGACCACGCCGAGGGAATGTCGGCGGGCGTTCAGCAGGCTTGCCAAAGCCAGCGCCGGGGCGAGCATGGCTGGATAGAGATAATGGTCGGTTACCGTCGAGATTCCCTGGAAGTTAAATCGAATCAACCCCAGAACGGGTAACAGACCGGCGACGAAAATGATTGCGGCCGCAAAGACCCGCGGCCACCGGCGTCGTTTCCACCACAAAACCACCAAGAAACCGGCCGGGAAAATCCATGTCCAATAGGCGTAGTAAGGAACAACGCTCAATATTTCCCGTGGGGTGCGGCCATAATCCAGGCACAGCCGCACCGGCCAAGCCAGCTTGTACAGATAAAAAGCCAGGGCGTCGGCGGCGATGAGGGGGCGGGCCCAGATTGGAACCGCCAGCAGTTGATAGGATGCGGGTTGGACCAGCACCGCCACGACGGCCATCACGACGGAGAGCATCAGCCACGGGCCTATTTCCGCGACTACTTGCCGAAACGGGCGGTGCATCAGCAAATATGCCAAGGCTCCGGCGATCAGAGGCGTCGCGGCCGCGCTGGGCTTGGAAAGCAGCGCCAGCGCAAATGCGATCGTCGCCAGAGCATATCGCGGGGAGAGCATTCGCTGGTTGCGACCGCACAGGAGAATGTATTGCCAGATGGCCACAAATCCGAAGAGTCCCGCGAGAAGGTCCTTCATTCCGCAGGCCCAGCCGACGGCCTCGGCCTGGACTGGATGGATAGCAAACAGCAGCGCTCCGGCCATGGCCGGCAGATCAGCGACGAGCAGCCGTAGAATGTTGAAAATCACGACGACCGCCAGGGCGTGAACCGCGATGTTGGCGCCATGAAAAATGGCTGGATTTAATGTGCGATGGTTCGGACCATCGCCTGGCTCCTGGGCGACCGCCGCCAGGGCGGACCAGACGGTGTAGGTCATTGGGATGTACAGGCTCAGATATTCGTGCCGCCAGTAATAGCCGCAGTTGGCCCAACTCGGCGGCAACATGCGCGGATTATCGAAGAGATTCTCCCCATCGTCCCATTGGAGAAATTGCGCCTTGAACAACGGACTGAAAACGCCGATCGTCACCGCCACCAGCGCCGCTCGGATCAGCCACGTCTGCCACGACGGCGTTTTTCGAGATGCGGCGGCCTGGGCCATCGGGTGGAAATTAGCTGATCCGCGTGACCCAGGCAAAGATGCGTGCGTCGGCGGCGCCTTGGTCGTTGTGATACCGACGCGGGAAGCGAATTCCGTCACGGGATGACAAAATCCACAGCGCTTCCGTCGGGGGCCTTGATCGATCCAAAAATATTTGCCGCCTCGGGCAGATCGCTGCGGCGAACCCAGGCATGGCTGGGGCCGGATGGCTTTACTTCGATTCCATCTGCTGTTTCCGGAGAATTGAATAGTGAAATCGACGAGAGCGGTCTTCCATCCCGGTCGGCTTCGGCGATCGCATCATCGAGCGATTTCTTCATCTCGGGGGTGTATTGCTCGACGAGGGGACAGAATTGCTGCCTTCCACTATCAAAAGAATAAACCATCGCCCGGACGGCTGTTTTGCCGTCGTGCTCGAACGGCGGCGTTTTATAAATGCTGTCGATGAACCAGGTTTGTCCATCATCGACTGTGTAAAAAGCCTTATCGCCTTTTGGTCGTGGTTGCGGCCGTTGGGTGTAGAAGAGGTAGCCGCCCGCAAACACGACCATCAAAATCCCCGCGATCAGGAATGCCGACTTTTTCTCGTTGATAATCTCTCGTAAGCCGGCTGTGGGTCGGTAGCTGCCCATTTTTTACTCGGCGAGGTCGGCAGTGCATTCAGCGCCGTCATGTAGGGGCCAAACCCGTGAAGGGACAATTCACGGGATGGCCATGTCGATAACGCTTCCATCAGGGGCCTGTGCCGCAGCAAAAACCTTGGAGGCATTGGCCACGTCCATGCTGGAGACCCACTGATGGCCCGGACCAGGAAGCTTGACCTCTGTTCCGCGCGTGATTTCCGGGGAACCGAAGAGTTCGACCGAGGACAATGGTTTGCCGTCTTGAATGGCCTTTGCGACGGCGTCGTCAAGCCTTTTCTTTATTTCTGTATTGTACCGCTGCAAATACGGGCAGAAAGTCTTGCTTCCGTGATCGTAGGTATAAACCATCGCCCGAACTGCCGTTTGGCCGTTGTACTCGTATGGCGGGACTTTGTAGACACCGTCGGCAAACCAAGTCTTTCCATCATCAACGGTATAGTATGCCTTTGTTATTTTTAGGGGTCCGGTTGGCCACTGGGTATACGCCAAATAGGCGCCGGCAAGAACTATCAAAGTAATCGCACCGATGATCGAAACCGACTTTTTTTTATTTAGCGTTTCGCGCAAACCCATCTTCGCTCCGCAACCGCAGACCCTCCATGGTGATTGGCCGAGGCCCAGGCAAAGGTCCGGGGGCCGTCCAGTTAGAACAGTTCAGTTAGCTGGCATAGTGCCGTTGCAGCAGATTTCCCTCGCCACGACGCACCCTACTCCAAGTAGCCGATTTTCGACATGGCCGTCCAGAAACAAGATGTTTACAGACGAGTTACTTAAGTGCCGAAACCGCATGTTGCAACAATATTCGCTGTATTGTTGGCCTTGATACAGTGCTGCGGTCCAGTCGCAGTTGTCATACTTTAAACCGCTCAGCGTGACGGGCGCTCCACCGCTCCACGCCCCGCCATCCACGTTGTTGGTGCCGCCAAGAGCTATTTGTTTGCCATAGCCGCTCGTATTGTAGGAGTCCCCCGGGGTGGGGTACATATAGCAGTCGGCCCAATCGGTAGTCCAGTCATCCAATGAACTGTCTACAGGAGAGTTTTCCTGGCCAATGAATCCCGGATTCGTGTTCAGGTTTAGCGAATTATCCCACACCATGGCGACCTGAGCGGATTGCTGAATGCTGCCGGCTACGCGCGGCCATTGATAGCTGTGTTCCTCCGGTGTACCGGGTTCATTCGTTCTCCCCTTGAGACCAGCTGTTATGGTGCCGCTCCATGTATCCCAATTCCACGTCAGCGGTGTGGAGACAAAAAGGCGTACGTTACCGACATAGTCGCTTTCCCTTGCGACCCGAGGAAGATCCGGAACATCGACATCGTGAAAAATAGCGGAAAAATCGATCGCCTGATTTGTTTCATCGGGAGGAATAAATCCTGAAGCTGGGCCGACCGCCGGGACCGCAGTATTGGGGTACGGAGACGGCTTCATGCCCGCCAACAAACTCAGCGTGTCACACCAAGTCCAACCGTTATGCTCATAAAAGTTCTGCTGCCAAGTATCAGGAACCTCATTAAGGTCATACTCGGCGTCGCCGTATGGCAAATAGCCATGGTTCTCAGCGGCGTATTCCTGCACCAAGTTCCCTATGTTGCGTAGATTTGACTGGCAGTAGATGAGATTCGCCTGCTGCCTCGCCTTCTGCAAAGCCGGCAGCAGAACGGAAATCAGCACACCGATGATCCCGATCACCACCAACAGTTCCACCAAAGTGAAGCCTCTCGGAAAGCGCTTGCTGGTCATGGCACGCTCCTCGCTCTGTTTGGTCCGTGTACGATATGTACGCAACATGATTGGACTCGGTTTGCGAACTGGCTATTTCCTCTCATCCGCAGCTTCATTATAGCAGGCGTGCTTCGGCACACCCTGCCCGCGCTCATGCCGAGCGCTTTGGCGGCGACGTCGATTCACGAACGATCAACCGCTCCTCCAGCTTACGGCATCTCGGCCCATATTTTTCTTCGTCTTCAGATGATTCGTCTTGGTCCATTTCACGCAACAGGAGCTGGGCTGCCGCATCCCCCATCGCAGCCGAGGGAACGTCCACGGCCGTCAGCGATGGAATCGACAGGCTGATCACCGGCTCGTTGTTGAAGCAAACCAGGCTGAAATCGTTTGGAACCGAAAGACCCAGATCGTGCGCGGTCCTGAGCAAAGACAAGGCGCCGTAGTGCGAATAGGCCAGGATTGCGGTTGCCTTCGCCTCGGTGATGGCCCGGCGAAGGAACGGCTCGTAATAGGAATCCCACGGCAGGTTGTCGGACAATCTGGCCACTTCCATCTTGGGAATCTCGAATCCCAGTTCACGGGCCGACTCGATAAACGCGTTGCGGCGCGTGAAGACGCTCAGATGCGTGGCGGCGATGGAAGGGTGGTCCAAATAGGCGATTCGCCGATGGCCCAGATCCACCAAATGCCGAAGGGCGATGCGGGTTCCACCGGCGTCGTCGGGGACCACTTGCAAGCCCCGCTTGGCGACGACTCCGTCCAGACTTACATACGGCACTTCGCTGCGTTCCAGAACCTCGAGGTCGTCCAGACTCTTCGGACCGACGGCCACGACGCCATCCACTCGCAGCGGCGGCAACTCGAACGGGCCGTGACGCAGGCTCATGAATTGCACGCAGATTTCGTAACCCGCCTGGTCCAGCGATTTGGCCAACGCGCCAACCGCTTCTTCAAGCGGGCCGACGCGGTCGGACCAGATTCCGGCCACGCCCAGGATCGCCACCAGTTTGGTTTTGCTGACGGTGAGATTTCGCGCGGCGATGCTGGGGCGGTAATTCAATTCCCGGGCGACTTTTAGAATCCTGTCGCGCACGGCGTTCGAGACCGAAAATCGGCCGTGCTTGGAATTGTTCAGTACCCGGCTGACGGTCGATTGGCTAACCGAACACCGCCGGGCTACTTCCATGAGGTTGCTGCCTGCTCTTGCCATGTTGATAGGCCGGTTGCCGGACATCGGCAAGCGGTTGCTGAAGGATTATACGCAGGGAACGCGACTTGTTGCAAGAGTATTATACCAGAAAAAATGTTAGAATAGCGATATTTCCCGAATGCTTGCCCGGATATCTCTTGGCATGTCAATGGTTTCTGTGCCAACAAACCGTTAATGCCTCTGGCGTGGAATCCACGCCAAGGCAGCTATTTCCTTATCGACCATTCTTCGAATTATCGATTATTACCGGCACCGTCCGGCGGCGTTTCGGGCAGCGGCGCGGCGGCCGTCGGTAGCGTTACGCTCGGCATCGAGGGAATCGACATCGAATGGCCGAACGCCGACGTGAACGTGCCGAAGTCGATGCTGTTCACCACGCCGTCGCCGGCATGGACTTCCCGCTGAGACCCTGCCTCCGCTTGGCACGCATGAAGCCTCCGTAACTTACTTCAACACCATTGGCAGCCCCGGAGAGACCGCAAGTCCCGCTGCGCCAAGGCCAATCAGATCCCGATTTTGCTTTGCATCAAGCGATTTCTGTAACTAGTATTTGCAATTCATGCAAAACGGACGGGTTTGGAAGGTTAATAAGGAGTCGATGATCTCTAAATCCCGGTACGCCTTGCGCGATCGACTTCTTTTTAGTACCCTTCTCGCGGCTGGAAGTTTGCTCATCGGTTTGACATCCTGCGCCGCCAGCGGCGGAGGTGGATCGAGACAAGTAATGAACAACAGGTTCTCCCTGGACGATGATGGCGTCGTGATTTCAACCGGAGGGGGGTGGCTAAAACTTCAGGCGGTGTCGGATGATATCATTCGCGTCGCCTATTCAAACGATCGCCGATTTTTCTCTCGTCCCAGTCTCGGTGTGGTCCCCCAGCACAATTTGCGGCCCAGCGTCCAATCCACATCCGACGAGCTGACTCTCTCAACCGCAAAACTAAAAGCCAAGGTTAACTTCGCCAGCGGCAACGTCACGTTCATGGATGCGCAGGGGAAAGTTTTGCTGGCCGAGAAAGCGCGCAACCTGGCCGCCGCCAGCGTGCAGGGCCAGGATACATTTCACGTTCAACAGCAATGGCAGCCTGTGGCGGATGAGTCACTGTACGGACTTGGCGAAAACCAACTGGGCTTGACGGACATCAAGGGTTACGACCTGGATCTTTGGCAGCACAATGGCACGATCGTCGTTCCGCTGCTGGTCTCGAATCGGGGTTACGGCGTGCTGTGGGACAATCCCTCCTTCACCCGTTTTGGCGACCTCCGGCCGTTTTCGCCCATTTCCCGGGAATCCCTGGTCGATGCCAGCGGAAAACCCGGCGCCTTCACCGCCACGTATTTTTCCGATCCGGAATTCCAGCATTCGTTGCTCGCGAGGCGGGAAAGCCATGTGTTTATCGAGCGGCATCGTCCGACCGATCCGCCATCTACTCAGCCGGACATGCCGCTGCGCCATCTGGCGCCCAACCAGGGCAGCGCGCGATGGGAGGGAAGCATTATTCCGCCGGTCACAGGTGATTATCAGTTTCAGACCTTCTCCGATGGCCAAATCCAGATCTGGATCGACGGCCGGCTGATCATAAACGACTGGCGGCAAAGCTGGTTGCCGTGGAAAGACCTCGCAAGAGTTCATCTCGAAGCCAATCGCCCGGCTTCCGTCAAAATTGAATGGTCGCGCCAGCACGGCTCGACCATGGAATTGTTCTGGAAACCGCCGGCCGGCGGGTCGGACGGCTCCACATCCCTGTGGTCTGAAGTGGGCGGGGGAGTGGATTATTACTTCATCAATGGCCCGCGCATCGACAATGTGATAGCCGGCTATCGGCAACTCACCGGCGCGGCTCCGATGATGCCCGCGTGGATTTTCGGCCTCTGGCAATCGCGGCAACGGTACGAAGACGCGCAGGCGAGCCTGGATGTGGTTGAGGGTTTCCGCTCCCGCAAAATTCCGTTCGACAATATCGTGCAGGATTGGCGATACTGGCCGGAAGGGGAGTGGGGCTCGCACAAGTTCGACCCCGAAAGATTTCCCGATCCCGTGGCCTGGATCAACGAGATCCATCAGAAGCATGCCCGGCTCATGATCTCCGTCTGGGGAAAATTTTATCCCGGCACCGATAATTTCAAGGACCTGCAATCGCACGGTTTTCTTTACCCGGATAACCTCAAGGACCACGTGAAGGATTGGCTCGGTTTCAACTACACGTTCTTCGATGCGTTCAATCCGGAGGCGCGGCAGATGTTCTGGCGGCAGATGAAAACCGCGCTCTTCGACAAGGGCGTGGATGCGTGGTGGCTCGACGCTACCGAGCCGGACGTGTTGCCGCAGCCCACTCTGGAAGGTCAGCGCAAATACATGAACCCGACCTTCCTCGGTCCCGGGTCGCGCGTGCTCAACGCATATCCCCTCGTGGAATCCGAGGCGGTCTACAACGGCCAGCGGGCCGCCAGCCCGGATCAGCGCGTCTTTATCCTCACGCGCTCCGGCTATTCCGGGCAGCAGCGCTACGCCGCGGCAAGCTGGTCCGGCGATACCTCCTCCACCTGGACTGCTTTGCAAAAGCAAATCCCCGCCGGCATCGGCTTCTGCATCTCAGGCGTCCCGTACTGGACGATGGACGTCGGCGGCTTTTCCGTCCCGGAGCGATTCAGCACTCCCGATCCCACGCCGGAGAATCGGGAAGAATGGTACGAGCTGAACACGCGCTGGTTTGAATTCGGCGCGTTTTGTCCGATGCTTCGGGTTCACGGAGAATTTCCTTATCGCGAGATGTGGGAATTCGGCGGCGATTCCAGCTCCGCTTACCAGGCGCAGCTCAAGTTCGACCGCCTTCGATATCGTCTGCTCCCATATATTTATTCTCTGGCCGGCGCGGTGACGCTGCACAGCGGCACGATGATGCGCGGCTTGGCGATGGATTTCCCCGGCGACTCCACGGCGCGGCGGATTTCGGATCAATTCATGTTCGGCCCGGCACTGCTCGTGAATCCCGTGACCGAATATCGCGCCCGCAGCCGACAGGTTTATCTGCCTCAGGGAACCGGGTGGTATGATTTCTGGTCCGGCACGGGGGTGGACGGCGGCCAAACCATTGCGGCCGATGCACCGTATGATTCCATCCCGCTTTATGTCCGGGCTGGATCAATCATTCCTTTCGGACCTGACATCCAATACACGAACGAAAAAAAGGCTGATCCGATCGCCCTTTACGTATACCAGGGCGCCGACGGCGATTTCACGCTGTATGAAGACGATGGGCTCACCTACAGCTGTGAGAAGGGTGCGTATTCGCTGATTCCGATCCACTGGAACGACGACGCCAAAACATTGACCATCGGCAAACGGCAAGGTTCGTTCAACGGCATGCTCACGCAGCGGACGTTCAACGTGATCTTCGCTTCACGGCAGAAGCGCGTCGGTTTCAGCTTTTCGCCGCAGCCCGAGAAATCAATGCGTTACACGGGAGACGCAATCGACGTTCGTTGAGCGCCGGATGTATTTCCGGTGCTGCGCGGATTACTCCGAATTCTCGGATGGCGGCGCGGGCAGAATGCTGTCGATATCGCCGCCGTCCATCGCTCCCTCAAAGTCCATCAGGAAATGAATGTTTTTCATCCGCTCGTCGCCGATCTGTCGGCGTAGCAGGCCGCGCGCCCGGCGAACCCCGGTTCGGCGCGAGACGTGAATCAGAACGATGTCCCGATTCTTGAGCCTGCCAATCGCATCAATGAAGTGATCCACGTGCAGATGCCGGCCCACCTTCGCCTTGTTTTTGTGATCCGCGTCGAAGAACGTGCATTCGGTAATCAGCACCTCGGCGTTCTGAACATCGGGATGGTCGAATACTTCACCCATGGTCGTGTCGCCGAGGTAAGCCACGAGCGGAACCTCCACCCGATACTGAATCTCCACGCCCCGTTTTTTTATCGCGACGAGTTCCGCCGCGGCGACGCCCACGTATTCCTGCTTGAGCTTTTCGCGGACGCTGACGAGCGAGAATCCCAGGCTCGGTCCGCCATGATGCGTTGCAAAGCAGCGGATCATAAAATCGCGGCGGACCTCGTGGACGTCGCCGGGCGAAAGCCCGATCAGCGTGTACGGCGTCGCCTGCCGCTCGACGTCCCGCCAGCACCGCAGCACCGCGTCCATCGGCCGCTCCAACTCGCGCGGCAGCAGGATCGTCCCCGGCTTCATTCCCTGAAAACAGCGCTGCGAAAGATAGTAGGGGAGTCCCGCCACATGATCCATGTGTCCATGCGACAGGCAGATGATGTCGCTGGTCAGCGCGAAGTACGGCGATCGACCGATGTCGAAACAGACGTTCAGCTCGGGAATCTGCACGAGCGTTTCTTCGCCCGCAACGCTGTATCCAACCACGTGGATTTGACCCAGCGGCAGCCTGGCGAATTTTTGGACGAGGAATGATTTGTCCGGCATACGACACGCAACCGCAATCAACTTCAAAACCTGATCTGCCGATCCTTAATTTGGTGCTCCTCAAGATATCGCGCCAAGAGTGAAATGTAACCCGTGGCAATCAGCGGCAAATTCTCCAATCCCAACGAGTGCCGCACGGCATCCACGGTCTTCTCGCCCGGTCCTTCAATTTCGACGTAAGCGCCCAGATACGGCAGCTCGTCCAACTCCACCTCGCAGCCTCCCAGCTTCCACGATTCCCGGTGTTTCTGAAACGACAGGGTAAGGTGATATCCCAAATTCTCAAATATCGTGCGCACGGCCCCGGGATCGTCGGCTGAAAATTCGGTTTCTTCGCGGGTCTTGAACTGTCCGCGCTGAAGAGGGCCCTTCATGGTCACGGTACATTTGCTTTGGCCGCTTTCATCGACGGCCACGCGAATTCGCAGGCCTGTGTCGGCCGATTGAAGCGAGCGCGCCGCCGTGTCGTAAAAACTGTTGGACTCCAGAACTTTTCCAATGCGCGTTGCCCCGGAGGCCTCGAGCTTTTTTCGCACGCCGCGCAGGTCTGGCACCTTGATTTTCGCTTCAATTTCCGTGCCCATGTGACAAGTCATTTCACAACAAAGCTCACCAGCTTCTTCTGCACATAAATCTTCTTGGCGATCGTTTTGCCCGCCAGCCACGGCTTGACGCTGGCGACATTCTGCGCGGCATCGAGAACCTGCTCCTCGCTTGCCTCGGCGGACACGGAAACCGTCCCGCGCAGCTTCCCGTTGATCTGCACCGGCAATTCCAACGTGGATTCGGTCAACTTGGCCTCATCATATTTGGGCCAGGGATGCCGCGCAAGGCTCGTCGAATGACCAAGCCGACTCCAAATCTCCTCCGCCAGGTGCGGCGCAAACGGCGCGAGAAGCAGAACAAATGTTTCCGCGAGTTCCCGCGACACGCCGGAGGCGAGGCGGCCGATTTCGTTATTCAGCTTGATCAGTTCCGCGATGGCCGTGTTGAACCGCAGCGATTCAATATCCTCGGCGACTTTTTTGATCGTCCGATGCAATTGCCGGTCGATTTCCGGCGGCGGGGGGGCATCGACAATTTGCGCGGTCTTTCCGGCCTCCTCATCCCCGACGAGATTACGATAAACGCCGTTGAGAAATCTCGACATGCCGACGATATCGCGCGTATTCCACGGCTTCTGCGCCTCCAGCGGGCCCATGTACATCTCGTACAACCGGAACGTGTCCGCTCCGTAATCGCCGACGATCTGGTCCGGGGTAACGACATTTCCCCGGCTCTTGCTCATTTTGAAGCTGCGCGAATCGACCGCGATGGCCGGGTCGGATTTAAGTGCCCACCCGTCCTTGGTCCGCTGGACATCCGTTTCCTCGATCCGGCGGGGAAAAACTTTTTCGCCGGTGGATGCGATCTTCGCTTCGGCTGTGTCGGTCGCGGCGTCATAAGCCATTTCGACATCGGCCGCACTCACCGCCCGCTTGTCGGCCGTCTCGTACAGCGTGTACTCCGCCTCGCCCAGAATCGTTCCCTGGTTCACGAGCCGTTGGAATGGCTCGGGCGTCGAAACATGCCCAAGATCAAAAAGCACCTTGTGCCAGAAACGTGAATACAGCAGATGCAGCACCGCGTGTTCGGCCCCGCCCACGTACAAATCCACCGGCATCCAATACCGCTCCTTCTCCGGATCGACAAAACGATTCGGATTGCGCGGATCGATATACCGCAGGTAATACCAGCAGCTTCCCGCCCATTGCGGCATCGTGTTGGTCTCGCGCACGGCCGGTTGGCCATCGAGCGTGACGTTCATCCAGTCCCTGGCCTTGCTCAGCGGCGGCTCGAGCGTGCCGGTGGGGCGGAAATCGGATACTTCCGGCAACGTCACCGGAAGCTGCTCCTCCGGCACCGCATACGCATTGCCCTCCGCGTCGAGAATGATCGGAAACGGCTCACCCCAATAGCGCTGCCGGCTGAAAATCCAATCGCGCAGCTTGTATTTCACCGAAGGTCGGCCAGTGCCTTCGGCACTCAGGACGTGAATCATGCGTTCCTTGGCCTCGGCCGTAGGCAGGCCATTGATCGCCAGGCTGTTCACCGCAATGCCCGGCTCCTCAAACGCTCGCCTGGCGGGGGGCTGCGAGCCATCCCTCGGCTTCACCACCGTCCTGATCGGCAATTTAAATTTCGTCGCGAACTCGTAATCGCGCTGATCGTGTGCCGGCACCGCCATGATCGCACCGGTGCCGTAGCCCATCAGCACGTAATCCGCGATCCAGATCGGAATCCGTTCATCGTTGACCGGATTGACCGCATACGCACCGGTGAAGGCGCCGGTTTTGTCCTTCGTCTCGGCCAATCGGTCGCGCTCCGAACGATGGGCGACGGCTGCGCGATACGCATCGACGGCGGGGCGGTTCGCAAGCGAAGTAATACGCGAAACCAGCGGATGCTCCGGCGACAGAACCATGTATGTCGCGCCATACAGCGTATCCGGACGGGTCGTGTAAACCGTCACCATCAACTCTTCATCATTCTGCCCCGCACTGGCGGGGGGGACACTGGCCGGATCGATGTCGAAATCCACTTCCGACCCCACGCTCTTGCCGATCCAGTTCCGCTGCATTTCCTTCAGAGATTCCGGCCATTGCAGGGATTCCAGATCGCCCAGCAATCGCTCCGCATACGCGGTGATGCGCAGCACCCATTGCCGCATGGGCTGCCTGACGACGGGGAATCCGCCGACTTCGCTCTTGCCGTCGATGACTTCTTCATTGGCCAGTACCGTGCCGAGGCCGGCACACCAGTTGACCAGGGCGTCGTCCATGTACGCCAGCCGTTGGCCGTCGATCGCGTCGCGCCGCTCGGATTCTTCCAGTTCGTGCCAGAGCCGCTCGATGCGCATCTCTCCGCCGATCGCGTCCATCCCCTCCTGCGTCGGATTCAGATGAATCGATCCATCCGGCGCGACGACCAGCTTCCCATTTTTCAATTCGTGCATCAGTTGGCTGATCGGCTGGGCCTTGTTCTCGACGGGATCGAAATAGCTGTTGAAAAGCTGAAGGAAAATCCACTGCGTCCATCGGTAATAGGATGGATCGGTCGTGTCGATCTCCCGATCCCAGTCATAACTCAACCCCAGCATCTGAATCTGCCGGCGAAAGTTGGCGATGTTTTGCTCGGTCGTGATGCGCGGTTGGACGTTCTGCTTGATGGCATATTGCTCCGCGGGCAGGCCAAAGGCGTCCCACCCCATCGGATGCAGGACGTTGTGTCCCTTCATGCGGAGATATCGCGCAACGATGTCGGTGGCGGTGTACCCCTCGGGATGCCCCACGTGCAAGCCGGCGCCGCTCGGATATGGGAACATATCCAGGATGTATGATTTGGGCATCTTGCCGGCCTGGGCCGGTTCCAGCGTCCGAAATGACCCGTTCTGAAGCCAGAACTGCTGCCATTTCTTCTCAATCGCGGTGAAGTTGTAGGGCATGAAGGAGAATATAGTGGGTGGACGTGGTTAGTGGCTAGTGGTTATTGGTCAGATGGCGGTCCGGCGCCCCGTGTTTCACCAACCATCAGCCGCCAGCCACTAATCACTAATTCTCCCCCATTTTCTTTCAATTCCCCAGCCCATCGTTCCGATAACTCAATAGTTAAGAGTTTTGCCAGGACGTGGAGGCCTCAATATGTTGACCTTGTCGCAATCCAATCCGCAAGAGGATACGAGCGTTGACGGCGGTACCGAGCGTCGCCGCGGACTGCGCATACAACAGGCCCGGCCCATCAAGGTTTTCGAGCCAACTTCCGCTCGCTATTTCGGCGGCCAGACCCAGGATGTCTGCGCCACCGGCCTGCGGCTGGAGCTTCCCTCCTCCATGCCCGTCCGACCCGGAAAACTCTTGAGCATCCACGTCGGCCTCGGCGAATCCGGCCAACCACTGGCCAATCGCCGCCAAATGATCCCCGCGCGCATCGTCTGGGTCAGCCGCTCTCCCGACAGCAGTTCCCGCACCCTCTTTGCCGGCGTGGAATTCATGGCCACCATCGCCGCCCAAGCCGACGCGGCGTAAACACAGGGCAACCGCATTCCAACTTGGGCAAGTCGAAAGGACCTTCGCAGATGCGGACTGGTTCGCCGGCAGCTTGCTGAACGGACTTGGAAATTCCGTCGTGGCCTGAGCTACCGAGCCGGTCTTTCGTTCGCCCATATTTCTTCTGCTGGACGGTTAGGGGAAGTGGAAAGGGTGGTGGGGGTGGCGGGAAAACCCTTGGGGCCGCATGGGTTTTCCCGCCGCCCCCACATTCGCATTTGGGAAATCAAGTCGGCTTCGCGGGCACAAAGCGGTCGCGACAATCGATAACTTCACATGGGCTCCCGCCGAAACGGCCCTGGTCCATCAACGATGCTACTGAAAACTGGACGCGGCCGCCCCCGGAGCGTAGGCACGCCATTTTTCCCATTTCGCGGGACTGACTGTACATTACAAAAATGCCCGAAAAGATCATCCGTGATCCGGTGCATGATGTCATCGCGTTTCATCTCGAGCGCCCGAGGGACGCGACGCTCTTCCGGCTCATCAACACGGCCGAAATCCAGCGCCTGCGCCGCATCCGTCAACTCGGCATGGCGTCGCTGGTCTATCCCGGCGCCGACCATTCCCGCTACAGCCACAGCCTTGGCGTGATGGAAACCGCCCGGCAAATGCTCGAACATCTGGGCCAATCCATCCGCATCGACGAAGCCGACGCCACCGCCTGCCTGGCGGCGGCGCTTCTACACGATCTCGGCCACGGACCGCTCAGCCACGTCTTCGAGGACGTCAGCGGCATCTCACACGAAAAACTCACCGTCCTCATGATCCAGGACCCGGCCAGCGACGTGCATCGCGTCCTGGCGGAAAACAATTCCGATCTGCCGAACCGGGTGGCCCGACTCCTGCAATCGCCGGACGCCCGGAATTTTTACAACGATATTCTTTCGAGCCAACTCGATGCCGATCGCTGCGATTATCTGCTTCGCGACAATCTCATGACCGGAAGCAAATACGGAGGCTTCGATCTGCGCTGGCTCCTGCACGCCCTGACCGTGGACCAGACCAGTTCACGCCTGGCGGTGGCCAACAAAGGCGTCAGTGCCGTCGAAGCCTATTTGCAATCGCGCTACCACATGTATCGCAACGTCTATTTCCACAAAGTCGTCCGCACGGCCGAGGGAATGCTGAAGCTGGCCCTGCGGCGAGCCAGACGATTGGCCAATGAGGGTCGCCTGCCCTTTCCCGGCTCCAGGGACGGCGCATTCAAAGCCCTGGTGGGGGGCAAATTGACGGTTCACGAATTCACGGAGCTGGACGATGTCTCCCTGCTGTATTGCCTGAAACTGTGGACCAACTCCGACGACCCCGTCCTGGCCCGCCTCTGCCGCGGCCTGCTTCAGCGGCAACTCTACAAAACCATCGATCTGAGCGCGCCCGAAAACCCCGCCGATGTTCGGCAACTCGTGGCCGCCGCATCCGCCGCCGTCACCGCCGCCGGCGGCGATCCGGATTACGATCTGTTCTACGACGAGCCCGGCAACACCCCATACGAAATCTACGACGGCCAAAGCACGACCACAGACATCCTCGTTCAGGATTCCCACGGCCGCCTGGCGTCTTTCGCCGCGATCTCGCCATTGACGCAGGTATTGAGCAGACAATTAATGTTCCGCCGCCTGCACGTCTCGCCGGAATATCGCTCGACAGTCGAGTCGGCCGTCAAAACCGCGACCAATTCATAACCACTTTTAGCCGCGTCGCCTTGGGACGCGTGCGTTGCGAAAGAATCTCACGCAGAGCCGCAAAGACTCAGAGGTTTCAGGCCTCCGCGCCTCGCTGCGATTTCCCCGCCCCACTACGTCCTATAATCCATGTTATGTTAAGTTCCAAAATTCTGATTAATCATGAAAGCCCGGAGATATCATGAAAGCCCCGATATGATGCTCCAGGATGAAGACAAAAAAATCCCGGCCTTATGGCATCGTCAGTGCAATGCAGCGAACATTCGCAGACACGCCTAGCGTGTTTCGGCAAACCAATTATAGGCAGCGGTGGGCCTCTGCGGTTCCGAGGGCCGGGAGTGCAACGTGTGTATTGTTACCATCGCTTTCGGGGGTTCCGCGAAAAAAGATCGTTAGCTTCCCGGCATCGGATTCCGGGCCGATGATTATCGCAAATTCTCCGGGGACTTCTTTTGGAGCCGTTTCCGATCGGCTAGAAATGACAGCATCGTCGGGAACGGACACAACATATTTTCCCGGTCGTTTTGGGAGGCAATCTACAAATAGCTTTCAATCTTTAAGCAGGGCCAAGCATTCTACAGTTAATACTTGCGGCGTGGGGCTTTTCAGGATTACCGCGACTATTTTTCCCGAGACGGTTTCCAGTGTCGCGCCATTTAGGAATTCCATGTGCATATCCTCACCAATAAATCGGGAGAATTCAAACTTTACCAGTGCCAGTTCTATGGCACTAGTATCAATCGCACCCCCTCCCTCATTCAGGTTCAACAAACAATTCAGGATGGTGCCAGATGGTGTCTGCGGCCAATGCGTCCAGGGCCAGGGTAGCGCCGCGTTGATCGTTGAAACGGAAGACCATGGTGCCCACCAAATGATCTTCGGAAATTCTGACCCCGCAGACCTTCGACAGATCGAAGGCAACGCTTCCGGCAATCGTGAGCTGTTTGTCCGAGATGATTCTATTCCATGCGGCGACGGCGCCAGTTCCGGTAATTGATGCCACCTCTTGGCCCGGTGCAAGATGAGGAATGTCGGAAAAGATCGATAGCTCGGCGGGATTCCTGTAGTCTTCACCGAGCCATTCGGAGACGGTCATGGCGTAAACGTAGTCGAGGTCAATCAGAATTCTGTCGAACCGCGTCAAAGCCATGATGATTCTCCTTGTGGCTTTCAAATAGGAATTGGGAGCGTACACGTTCAGGGTTCATTGAATGCGCCCGTCCCTTCCCTGGCCGGGACTTTCCAGGATTCCGGCGCCAAAACCTTCAGCAGCATCGAATAAACCGCCGAACCCTGATCGCTGCGAAAGACGACGGGATTTTCGCGGCTGAGAATCCAAATAATAAGGTCGTCGGCTGTCTTCTCGAAACAAGTGATCTTCTCCAGGTCGATCACGAGATCTTCGATTTTCACGAATTTGGCCATTGGACCTCCTTGTTTGGTACGAAGTGATTTCAGACTCTACCAGCACCGGAACTCAAATACGACAGGCCCCCGCCGCGTTCTATCGTATGCGGACGACCAGGCAACCAGCCAGCATGTCGTGCAGCGCCTGCTTTTTTTCGGTCCAGCCGGCCATCATGAAGCCGATGAACATCGTCATATAGGAGAGGTATTTTCCGAAATGCCGGCCGGTGGCCTGGCCGAAGCCGATGCGTTGGCCGGCCATGTCCGTGACGGCAAGGCCGAGGGCCAATTTTCCGACTGAGCCCTGACACCGCGAGCTTTCCATCAGTGCGTTGTACAGCCATCCCAGCGCAATTTTGCCGGTTTCAGCCAGTCCGAAAATTCCCAGAACGGGTGCGAAGGAATTTCTTGGGAAAACCGTCAGCACGCCCGCCCCGCCGATGAACGCTTCGAGCAGGGCCGCGGCCACGCCAAGAATAATTGCGTCAATGATGAACGCGACGAAGCGCATCCAGAACCCGGCGTATGGCGCGGCCACCGCGGCGGTTGCAACCGGCGAAAAATAATTCAGCGAAGTGCCGGCGGGCCACGGATTCAAATTCGCGGCCGTTGGCGCGGCGGAGGGCGCAGCCATGCAGGGCGCCAGCTCGGGGGTCTCAGATGCTGGTCGCCAATCGGGCATATTTTCCGTCCACACCAGATCGCTCAGCAGCACGTGGCCCTGGCGAATCATGTCCGTCAACGCTTGCAGCGTTACCGGGCCGAATTGCCGGTCGTTTTGTGCGTAATACCATTCGCTTTCGGGCATGGGTGGCCTCGGGGTTGCTGAAAGTATATCGAACGCTCGTAACCGTTTACAACAAAACGGAATCGCTCTACCTGGACAGTCTTCGGCGTGCGGCGGAGCGGATTTTTATCGGTTGCAGTTTTCGTCACGGCCGAAATCGCCGGCTCCAATATCAGAAATCGCGGCCGCCGCGGAACCCGTTGGCCCGCCTGACAATGTTCCGGCGAGCCGCCGGCGGACGAAGAAGCGAGTCGCCGCCTGCGGCGTCAAGCGCAGCGGAGTTTCGAGCACATGCTCGACCTCAACCGTCCTTCACAACCCGCCTTGTCCGACCTCCCCTTAATTGCCACGGGAGCCGACACGCGATGCGTCGGTGGGTCATCACCGTTGAACGTTCAGGCGGAGGTCGGACGCGCGGGGCTGTGAAGGACGGTTGAGGTCGAACCTGAGTTCGAAACTCCGCTGAACTGGCCGCGGAACGCGGCGACTCCGCCTCTGGGGCGCCGACCGCTCGCTGGAACGTCAACAGGCCAACCGACGATGTGCGCGGCGGCCGCGATTTCTGATAATCGAGCAGGCGATTTCGGCCGTCAAGAAAATCGTAACCGATCATCGTCTTCTTCATCCGGTGGCTCGATATTGTTTCAAGTTCCCACGATTGACACGACCGCCAGGGGCCCGCCGAAGCCGGCGGCGATGGCGAGACTGCGATGAATCGGACGCCGGACGGGCAATCGACTGAAGTGCAAACCGTCGGCCGCCAGCGGGTCGGTGGATCGCACGTTGCCCGGAACGATTCCGTGCGAATGGCAAAGGCAATTCAGGACAACCGAAATCAAGCCGGCCGCGCCGAGGCTGTGGCCGAGCGCGCCTTTGTGGGAATACAAAATGGGCTGGGATTTTCCGGCGATCGTTTGCACCGCCGCCAGTTCCACCGGATCGTTCACGATCGTGCCCGTGGCGTGGGCGTGGACGAGATCGAGATGGTCGCCTCCGACCGGGTCGCCTCCGACCTGGGCGAGCAATCGTCGCAGTGTTTTGGCTTGCGGATCGCCACCGGTCAGGTGTGTGCCGTCGCTGCCGACGGCCCAGCGGTCGATTCTTGCCAGAGGACGGGCCGGCGAGTCTTCCGATGATTCCAGACAAACGGCGGCGGCGGCTTCGGCGACGAGGAAACCCCTTCGCCGTCGATCAAATGGCCGGCATCCGTGCCCTTCCGGCGCGAGTACGCCGAGGCGGTGAAAGCTGGAGATGAACAGAGGATGGACGGATGCCTCGACGGCCACGACCAGCACACGCTTGGCTTCGCCGGATTCGATGGCCATCACCGCCCGCAGAAGTGCGTGCAATCCGCTGGAGCAGGCGGAGGAGAGGGTCAGGCGAGGGCCGATGCCGAATTTCAGGATGCGGGAAAGTTCGTGGTCGATCTGGGCGAGGCCGATAAGCCCCGGATGTACATCCGGGGCTGGGGGGTGAAACCAGGATTCGATTGCGCCTTTGCTGGTTCCGACGAACAATCCGGAGTCTGGTCGTCCGCAATCGGCCGATGTCCAACGGGCATGGGCTAATGCTTCGCTGGCCGCCTGAGCGGCCATCGGAATCGCCCGATCCGGACCGGAAAAACCGGCCACACGCGCATGATCCGCAATCGAATCGCCGGCCAGCAGCGCATCCCACGTCCGGGCGGCCGTTTGCCCCAGGACCGAAACCAATCCGATGCCTGTGATCGCCGGCATGGATTTCATCACGGATTCCATTGCCGCTCGAGATCGACGATTTCGCATCGCCGCTGGACTTGGCGGGACAATTTGTAGTAGCCGATCACCGCATGCTTGGCGATCGGATTATCGACGATATTGTCGATGGAGTAGCCGGTGAAGGAAAGAATGCGCTCCAGCGGACGCTGGACGAGCACCAGCTCGACGTCGCTGTCCGGCGCGCGGCGGAGTTGAATCTTCGAGAGTCCCAAGGCGCCCAATTCGCTCATGGCAGTTGGATTCTATGCGATGAATGCGGCGGTTTCAGCTTTCCGGTCTTTCCACGGGCGCGGGGGCCGGTGGCGGCGCGGCTCCGGTCAGGGATGCCATGATCCGTTGCGTGTGTACGTGGCAATTCTCGATGAAGACCGCATATCGCTCCTGCGTTCCGCCCATGGCCGTGCCGGCCACGTAAACGCCAGGCACATTCGTCTGCATCGTGGCCGGATCGAATGTCGGCGCATTTCCCGGCTGTTTCAGTTCGACGCCGGCCATTTTGCACAGGGTCATGTCCGCCTCGTATCCGATCAGGAGCAGCACGAAATCGGCGGGAACCTCGATCGTCTTTCCCCCGTCGCCCAGCAGCACCGCCCCGCCGGGGCGAATTTCTTTGAGCGTCGTATTGAAATGCGCTTTCAGTTTGCCGGATTGGATCAGGCCGTTCATCTCCGGCCACAGCCAATATTTGATGCTGGCGGCATCGAACTGCGGCTTGCGATAACTCATCGAGACGCGGGCCCCGGCGTAATGGGATCGCAGCGCCGCCTCCACGGCCGAATTCCGCCCGCCGACGATCAGCAGATCTTTCTGAAAATACTCGTGCGGATCCTGGAAATAATGGCTCACGTGCGGCAGGTCATGGCCACGCACGTCCAGGCGCCGCGGATGATCCGTCCCGCCGGTGGCCAGCACCAGTTTCTTCACGCGATATTTGCATTCGCCGCCCCCCCGCCGGGTCGTCAGCAGGAATTCACCGCTTTTGTGCGCGATGTTTACGACGGGCTCGTAGGTTTTGATATTCAGATCAAACTGCACGACGACCGACCGCAGATAGGCCAAATATTGCTCTCGCGTGCATTTGGTCTGATCGGGCGTGAAGAGCGGAACGCCTGCGATGGCCAGCCGTTCATTGGAACTGAAAAACCTTGTCTGCGGCGCGAACCACGAGATCGTGTAGCCGATCTGCCTGGCATCGAAATGCAGATAATCGATCCCCGCCCGCTTGAAAGCGACAGCTAATTCGATCCCGATCGGCCCGGCGCCGATGATGGCGAGTTCAGCGGCGAGATTTTGCATCGTGCCATTCTAGCTCGCTATGCGATGGACCGCCCCCCGTCCAGGCGGAGAATTTGGCCGGTGACATAACCAGCACTCGTGCTAAGGAACCGCACCGCTTCGGCGACATCTTCCGGCGTGCCGGCGCGGCCCAGGGGAACGCGGCGAAGATATTGCGCTCGCTTCTCGGCAGGGAGATCGACCGGCCATTCCACGACGCCGGGGGCGATGCCGTTGACGCGGACGTGCGGAGCCATCTCCCGCGCCAGGCCGAGCGTCAGATTCCATAGTCCGGCCTTGCTGGCGCAATATGCCAAATATCCTGGCACTGGCCGCTCGGCTTGCAGATCGACCATATTCACCACGCACCCCCCTGCCGCATGTAGAAGTCCCGAAAAATTCCGGCACAGCAGCAGCGGGGTTTCCACATGAATCGCCCATAGTCGCCGAGCCTGCGACGGGTCGCGCGGATCGTCCGGCTCATAGAGCGATGCGTTGTTGACAAGCACATCCAACCGCTGAAATGCCTTGGTGAACTGGGCATCGATCGCCTTAACCGCGGCGGCTGGGTCCAACAGGTCCGCGCCAATCGCGGCGCATTGCCGGGATTTTTTTTCGATTTCTCTTGCCAGATCTTTGGCGGCTTGGTCGCTGCTCAAATAGGTCAGCGCAATGTCGAACCCCGCATCGGCCAAATGAAGCGCGATGGCCCGTCCGACGCGTACGGCGCCGCCAGTAATCAAAGCTACGCGAGGTTGGGTGGTTTGGACCATTGCGGTAGTGTACTCATTTTTCAAACCGACCGTTTCTGCGTCTGCGGCCGGAAAAATTGAACCGCGGAGACGCAGAGAGAAATGCGGGGGTCAATCAATCGAAATCCTTTTCCTCCATGGTCTTTTTCTGCGTCTCGGCGGTCCAATCGGGTTTCTCGAACGGCGGAAACCGCATCGCGTTCGAGCATCGTACGATCAACGCGGCGATTTTTTCCATTTGCTTCTTGACAAATCCATGCTTCTACGGCATCTTTCCGTCCCGAAACGAGGAGATTCCGTATTCACATGCTCAAGATGACGCCTCACAACTTCATGCTTACGAACCGCGTCTGGCCGCGTATTGGCTCGGCGCAGTTTGTTACGCCGCGTGGGCGGGAGGCAGATCGAGGCTGATCATCGTCTCCATTCAGTAATTCCCGCCACGCGGCCTTTTGGAAGACCGCGTGGCTTTTTTTTGGAGATTTCAATGACGCAGGGGACAACGAGTGAGCGGAAAGGGCCGGCCATTACTGACGGCCCGGTGGCCGATGGGCTGCCGGCCGCGGTGGCGTCACGGCTCGACGGTGAGGCGGCCGGGCAGACGATCCTCGGCTGGTCGGAATTCGATCTCGATTCCGACAATCGTTTCGCCACGCAATACGCTGTTCTGACCGATCAACGGCTCATCCAAATCGGCCCGGACGGCCGGACTGCAATCGAGCTGAAAGACATTCAGGAGGCCCGCATTATCGAAGGGTTGGGCGTGGATCGAGTGGCCGTCGTGGTCGGCGATGCGCTGGCGACCGAGATGCGGTATTCGCGCAAGCATCGACGGACGATGACGCGGCTGCATCGCAAATTGCAGCGCCGCATCGAGACGCCGGAGGCTCGCACAGCGCAAACCGATCAGCGTCCCGATTGGCTCGAAGCCGTCGAGCGCGAAGCCGAAAAACGCGAGCATTGCCCCAAGTGCGGCGAGTTGATTCCCTCCTATGCCGAGGGCGTCTGCCCACGCTGCGCGGCCCAGCGGAAAATCCTGTGGCGGCTGCTCGATGTCGCCAAGCCGTACAAATGGCGGACCCGGTTTGCGCTGATCCTGACCGTTATCGTCTCGCTGATCGCGGCGCTGCCGTCGTGGATCAACAGGGAATTGATCGATCGGGCAATTGACCCCAGAAGTTACGGCGTCTCCAGTGCGCCGATTCTGACCGTGGCGCAGCGGGTGAATGAATTGATGTTCTGGGCCGGCATCCTGCTGGTGACCGTCATTATCAGTGAATGGCTCAACGGCCTGCGGCTGCGAACGCTGGCGCTGATGGGCGAGCGAATCACCGCCGATCTGCGGCACCAGGTCTACGCGCATTTGCACGAATTGAGTTTGCGGTATTTCGCCAAGCGCCGGACCGGCTCGCTCATCACGCGGGTGACGAACGACACCGACCGGCTGTGGGATTTCATCGTATTCGGCTCGATCGATCTGGTGCGCGACGTGGTGATGATCGCCGCCATCGCGGGCGCGATGTTCTGGATGAATTGGCGTTTGGCGGCCATCGCGCTGCTGCCGCTGCCCGTGCTGGCCGTGCTGACGTACAAGCGCGGGATGAAGATGCAGAAGATGTTTGGCAGGCTCTGGACGTACTGGTCGCGCATGAGCGCGGTCGTCGGCGATGCGCTGCCGGGCATTCGAGTGGTGAAGGCTTTCGCCAACGAGCCGCGGGAGATCAAGCGTTTTGACCGCAGGAGTGATGAATATCTGGATAAGGCCGTGGACATCCACATGGTCTGGACGTCGCTCGCGCCCTGGGTCAGCGGGCTTATGCGATTCGGGGCGCTGCTCATCTGGGTGGTCGGAGGATATATGGTGATCCATCATTCCAACAATCCGAATTACACCATTGGCGTGTTGGTGGCGTTCACCTCGTACGTCTGGCAGTTCTATCAACCCATCATGGAACTGGCCAACAGCAACCGGATGGTGACGCGCGCGGCCACGAGCGCCCAGCGGATATTTGAAATCCTGGATACTCCGCCGGACATTTATTCGCGCAGCGACGCGGTGCGCAAGGAGCGCCTCGAGGGCCGGGTGGAATTCCGCAACGTGTCGTTCAGCTATGAGGGCGCTCAGCCGGCCCTGCGCGATGTTTCGATGGCGGCGGAACCGGGCCAGATGATCGGCTTATGCGGCAAGAGCGGCGCCGGCAAGAGTACGTTCGTCAACCTGCTGTGCCGGTTTTACGACGTGACCGATGGTCAGATCCTGATCGACGGAATCGACGTTCGCGACTACGACGTGAAATTTCTTCGCCGGCAGATTGGAATGGTGTTGCAGGAGCCGTACCTGTTTCACGGAACCATTGCCGATAACATCCGTTACGGCAATATCGAGGCGGGTGAGACGGAGGTGATTTCTGCCGCACGGGCCGCAAACGCTCACGACTTTATCGTGTCTTTCCCAGATGGATACGACACGATGGTCGGCGAGCGTGGCCAGAGCCTCTCCGGCGGCGAGCGGCAGCGCATCAGCATCGCCCGGGCTATTCTGCATAACCCGCGCATTCTGATCCTCGACGAGGCGACCAGTTCCGTGGATACCGAGACCGAGCGCGAAATACAACAGGCTCTGAATCGTTTAGTGGAAGGAAGGACGACCTTCGCTATCGCCCACCGGCTCAGTACCCTGACCGCGGCCGATCGGCTGGTTGTGCTGGAAAGTGGTAAGATTGTCGAGCAGGGCACTCATCGCGAGTTGGTGGACCGCCCCGATGGGGTCTACGCCAAGCTGTTCAAAACGCAGCTTGAACTGAATTCGCAACTGGCTCTGAGGTAGAAGTTCTGTAAAAGCGAGAGAAGTGAGGTGCTTATCATGTGCACGCAACGGAAAAAGAAAATCGCCCGCCCCACCGGAGCGCGGGAATCCGTCGAAAAAACACGGATTGAAATTGTGGATCACTGGAACGCACGTTGGCCGGAGGTGCTGAAGCTGATCGATCGTCTCGGTCATCGAGGCGCCTTGCGCATCGACGAGGACGGTTGGCTCTCGGCACGGCAGAGCGTGATCGTGGCGTTCGTCGATGACAAACCCGCGGCCCACCTGTGCTTTCATATTGATCCGGTTGGCGCCGGCGAGGTGGAGGCGCAACTCGATGCGGTGGGCTTCAGCTCCGCCGAAGCGTCCCGCCTTCTGGGGGAGGCCCTGTCCGTCGCGGCCGCAGGTCACGCTCGGAAGCTGAATTGCGTGCGCTTCAATGGCCTGGCCCGAGCCGGAGGCCGATCATGATCGAATTCGATCTCAAGCCCGATAGGCAAGGCCGGCTGGTTCTCAGCCGTCCGGGCAGCGAGGATGTCACCGACGTTCGCCTTCGGCGAGCGTTTCCGTGGTCGTGCCCGTCACGGCATATCAGCGTTCGGGCCAAGGAAGGCAAAGAAATCCTACTGATCGACGACCTCGGCGCGCTCCCCGCCGATTTGCGGGTCACTGTGGTTGGCTGCCTTTCGGCGACCAGCCTGATTCCCAAGATTCACCGCGTGCTTCACGTGGACGTGCGTTTTGGATTTCAGCAATGGACCGTGGAGACCGACCGCGGCCCGGCAGACTTCCGCGTTCAGGAGCGAGAGGATATTCGCTTCATGCCCGATGGCCGGTTCACCGTGAAGGACGCGGATGGGAATCTGTACGAATTGCCGTCGATCGGCGATCTGGACGAACATAGCCGGCGCGCGATCGAGGCCGTGGTGTGAAGGAATTGCCTATTGCCTATTTCCTATTTCCTATTGAAAAGACAGTCCACCTTTTCAATAGGAAATAGGAAATAGGCAATAGGCAATTCTTCGATTACGATTTTGTAGTCCCATGATCGTCTTCCCGTGCCATATTTGCCGGACCTCCCTGTCGGCGGAGGAGGCGCAAGCGGGACAGTTGCTGAGGTGTCCGGTTTGCCGGACGACGCTGCGCGTGCCGGTGCCCCAGGCGGTGGCGGTTGGCGATGTGGTTCCGGCCGGCGTGAGCGCGGCCGTCGGGCCGCAACGCCATAGCATACAGCGATATTCCGGCAAGCGCTATGGTTTCAATTGCGGTTACTGCTCCAGCCGGCTCGAAGCCACCGAATCCATGGCCGCGCAGGAAGGACAGTGCCCCACCTGCGGCAATCAGATCACCATCCCGATCCTCGACCGCTACGGCCGGCTCATCGATCCCAAGACGCGGCAGATCATCAAGCAGGACCCGCATCCGGTCCACGCCTATGCCGCCGCGGGGGCGCGGGCGCCCAAAATTCTTCGCACGGACGAAGGCAAACAATTCATCATCTGCCCCCGGTGCTCGGCCAACAGCCCCATCACCGCCAACAACTGCAAGAGCTGCGGCATGCCGTTCACGATGGAAGGCACCACGGCCGAATCCGTCGGCGCAAACAACGGTTTCTGCGTCGCATCGCTGGTGCTGGGAATCATCGGTCTGCCGGCGTTCCTGATCGTCATCCCCTCGCTGCTGGCGGTGATCTTTGGCTTCGTCGGCCTGCGGCAGGTCGCTAGCGCCGAATCCGCCAACCGCGGCGGCCGCGGCATGGCCATCGCCGGCATCTCCTGCGGCGGCATCGGCTGCCTCCTGGCCATGCTGATATTCGGCGCTCATCTTTAGTCAGACGAACATTGGATGAAACTCTTATTCTCTCCGCGCGCTCTGCGTCGCGCAGCGTGATCGCGGGTGGTAAATAATTTTGGTTAGACCTGAGGCACCACCACCGGATTGGCGGCGTCGCCGTAACGCTGAATCCCCACGCCATACACGGGCGAAAGCACCTCCGGCCTCAGAACCGCATCCGCGCTTCCCGATGCCGCGACGGCGCCATCGCTCAGAAGAATCAGCCGGTCGGCATTGGCGCCGGCGATGTTCAACTCGTGAGACGCCAGCAGCACGGCCAGGTTCTTTTTTTTCGCCAGATCGCAAAGAAGCCGCCACAGGCCGATCTGGTGTTTGAGGTCGAGAAACGTGTTGGGCTCGTCCAGCAGCAAGGCTGCCGGCTCCTGCGTCAGACATCGGCCGATGTAAACGCGTTGGCGCTGTCCGCCGGACATCTGCCCCATCGGCCGGTCCAGCAACTCCTCCAGGCCCAGAAGCCGGGCCACTTCCAGCGTCACGCGCTGATCGGCGCTGGATTCCAATCCAAATGCCCCCCAATACGGCGCACGGCCGAGGCGAAGGATTTCGGCCACGGTTTGCCCCGGCTCGTGCCGAGGCGACTGCGGCAAATATGCAACGAGTCGGGCCAGATCCCGAAGGCGCCAATCCTGAATATTTTTCCCCCGCCAGAAAATCCGCCCCGCCGCGCGAACGTGACCGAGAAGTGCTTTGATGAGGGTGCTTTTCCCGCTGCCGTTGGGGCCGATCAGCCCCACCACTTCCCCCGCCTCCAGCGAAACCGACACCTCGCGCAAGGCGACGTGATCGCCGTAGGCGTGGGAAACCGTTGTCGCTTCCAACAACATCATCCCTTCAGCAGCTTTTTGAGGCGCGCCATGCGCGCTTGAACGTCTTTATAATTGAAATCCCACTGCGCGACCTTGCTGTAGTGAGAGGCGGCTTCCGGATTGAGCCCCTTTTGCTCCAGAACGCGCGCCCGCCAGTAGAACATTTCCTTCGACTTGTCGTCGCCCTGAAGCTGATAATCCTTGATCATCTGACCGAAGGTATCGTCGGCCTCGTCAAGAAAGCCCGCGTGGAAGAACGCCAAACCCAGCATATTTCCGGCGTCGACGCGGAATTTTGGATCGTTTCGCGCCTGCTGCAACACCGGAATCGCATCATGGAATCGGCCGAGGCTGAGCAATCTCCTGCCGATTTCAAAACGCCACCGCATATCAGTCGGATACGCCTCGGCCGCGAGTTCGAACTCCTTCAATTCGAATTCGAGCTTCTCGCGTATGAACTGAGTGTACTCGCTCTTGATCTGTTCATTTTTCTGATCCTTCAAGAATGCTTCTCGCTTGCCCCGTTCCATGCGGGCAAGCTGACGCATGGTGATCGCGCCGATGCGCTGGCGATACCGGAATTGTTTTGTCTTGTCGAACCATTCCTGCAAAAGTTCGATCGCCTTTGCCTCGAAATCCGGATGCTCGGTCTTTTCCAGCGCCTCGATCAGCCGGATCGCCTTGCCGGGATCGTGCGGCTCGGCTTTGTAATCCAGCTCGGCCTGGTGAATGATCGCCTGCTGGGAATCCAGATCGGCGAAGTCCTTGTCGCCGGTCAGCAGCATCGACTGTTTGTTCATGTCCCGAATCTGATCGCGGAAACTGCCGCCCTTGGAGTAGCCGGCCGATTCCATCGTGTCCATCGCGCCCAGATTCTTCAGCTCCGTCGCCAGATCCATGTCGTTGGGGCGGAGCATCAGCGCGTACTGGCACGCATCCGCCGCCAGCCGCCAGCGCTTCAGACCCTTGAACACATCCCGCAGAACGATGAACTTGTTGAAATCCGGTTTTTTGTCATCCGCATTGGCTTTCTGAAAGATCGCGCCGATCCAGAGCACGGTGTCCCAATACCCGCCGCGATAGGCGCTTTGCAGCAGCGACTGCATCGGATCCGTGTTTCCCGGATCGTACGACAACAGTTTTTCCGCGTTGAGCATGTTCACTTTGTCGTCGCTGGTCGGCCGCTTGAGTTTCATCGCTTCGAGGAACCCGATGGCCTTTCCGCCGCTGGCCTTGCGCTTCAAGGAAATGTCGCGCAGTTCCTGGTGGGCGTCGGTGGCGTCAGGGTCCAGGCTGAAACCCTGAAGATACATTTCGATGGAGTACTCGAAGTTTCCCGTCCCTGCGACGGTGCGGCCCCGATCAAAGAACACCTTGGCCTTGGCCCGATCTTCTGGGGGTACCTCTCGATATCCTTCTAGAACTTCAGTCACGTGCGTTTTTCCTTCAAATCCCACCCCCGTGCAGATAGGCAGCCGCGTCGGCCGAGGGGTCAAAGTCTTTGACGAACTCACTGCTCCGCCGCAATTTATCCGAGTCCGGTTGAACCTGTCAACAAATTCATCTACTGTCTAGGCAAAGAGATGTTACATATTGTTCGGCGCAAGATCGAGCTGCGCAATGTATGACGAATTAAAGATAATCTCTTACCCCGATCCGCGCCTTCGGCGTGTCAGCGTGCCTGTCAAAAAATTTGACGAGGACTTGGGCGCTCTGGCCCGGCGGATGTTCGAATTGATGCGGGAAGCCAAGGGCGTGGGCCTGGCTGCGGCGCAGGTCGGGAAAAACATCCGGCTCTTCATTTCCAACCACACGCAAAAGCCGGAGGATGATCGGGTTTACGTCAATCCCGTCCTCTTCGACGCCGACGGAGAGGAAACTGCTCAGGAAGGATGTCTCAGCATCCCCAACATCAACGTCGAGGTGGTCCGCCCCAAGTCCGTGAGAATGCAGGCCAAAGACCTCTCCGGCAACCCCATTGAGCAATCCGAGATCGGCTATGTCGCCCGCATCTGGCAACATGAGTTGGATCATCTGAATGGCATCTTGCTGATCGATCGCATGGGTCCCACGGCCAAAGTGGAAAATCGCAAAATCTTAAAAGAATTGGAAGAGAAGTATGCGGCGGACACCCCGATGAAGACTGCCGCAAAACCTGCGAACCCGACCTTTTAGCCGCGGCCCCTGGGCTGCGCGGCCGGTGGGAATGCCCCAAGATTCTGCCATGCGCATCCTCTTTACCGGCAGCGGAGAGTTTGGCCTTCCCACCTTGGCAGCCCTGTTGGCGGCGCAACACGAAATCGCAGCCGTTTATACCCAGCCCGACCGCCCCGCGGGCCGAGGCCGCAAGCTCGCCCCAACTCCGATTGCACAATTCGCCCTCGAGCACGGCCTGCCGCTGATTCGCACGCCCGATCTCAATTCCGAATCTCTCCCCCCCGCCGACCTGATGATCGTGATTGCCTTCGGCCAGAAGATCAGTCCCGAAGCGGCGATCCATCCTCGTCTCGGCAGCGTGAATCTGCACGCATCTCTTCTTCCCAGATTTCGCGGGGCCGCCCCGATTAACTGGGCGATCCTCCGCGGCGAAATCCAAACCGGAAATTCCGTCATCCGCCTGGCCCAGAAAATGGACGCCGGCAACATCTTGGGCCAATCCACAACGCCTATCGGCGAATTAGAAACCGCCGGCGAACTTCACGACCGACTGGCAGCCGGCGGTGCGGATTTGATGCTTCAGACAATGAAAGACCTGCAAGCTGCCCGGGTAGCGGAAGTTGTCCAGGATGACGCGCGGGCAACGCTCGCGCCCAAGCTTTCACGTCAGTCGGCCATGATTGATTGGACCTTTCCCGCGATAGAGATTTCCCGCAAGATTCGCGGACTATATCCTTGGCCGGGCTGCCGGGCCCGTCTGCTGGATGCCGCCGGATGCGAATCCGCAAAATTTACTCTCGTCCGCGCCCGGGTAACCGAGGACGAAGGCCCCCGCTGGCGCCCCGGCGAGATTATGACCGCCGGAGCCGTCGCCTGCGCCGAGCAAGCGGTCGAGATCGTGGAAATTCAACCCGACGGCAAACGGCCCATGCCCCTGTCGGATTATCGACGCGGAAACCCCTGGATGCCGGGAATGAGATTAGAATCGATTTAACGAGATGCGAATGATCGTCACGGAATTCCAACTCCGTTGGGTGCTTTTCGTCGCAACCGCCATTCTTGCAATTCCGCTCGCGCAAGCTCAAGGCGACGATGCTTCGCTTCCGCACATCGTCCAGAAGGATGGGCGCTATGCGTTGTTCGTTGACGGAGCGCCCTACCTGATCCTCGGCGCTCAGGTGAATAATTCCAGTGGCTGGCCGGCTGTATTGCCCAAGGTTTGGCCCGCGATGGAGTTCATGCACGTCAACACGGTCGAGATCCCGGTCTATTGGGAACAGTTCGAGCCCGAAAAGGGAAAATTCGATTACTCGGTCGTGAACACGCTTCTCGCCCAGGCCCGCGAACACAAGTTTCATTTGGTGCTGCTCTGGTTCGGCACATGGAAGAACGGCAGCAATCATTACATGCCGCGATGGATGAAGCTCGATCCTGCCCGTTATCCGAACATCATCGGTCCGGACGGAAAGTACGTGGACTCGCCAAGCCCGCTCGCGAAGGAAACTCTCGCGGCGGATGTCCGCGCATTCGTTACTCTAATGACTCACCTCAAGGAAGCCGATTCGCAGCACACGGTCCTGATGGTGCAGGTCGAAAACGAGCCGGGGACGTGGGGCGCGGTGCGAGATTATTCACCGCAAGCGCAGCGGCTCTTCGAAAGTCCCGTGCCGACCGAGGTGTTGGCGGCGATGCACAAAACGGGCCTCCCCGAATCGGCGAACTGGCGTGACGCGTTCGGCGATGATGCCGACGAATATTTTCACGTCTGGTGCGTTTCCAAATACGTCGGCCAGGTGGCCGCGGCCGGCAAGGCGATTGATCCGCTTCCGATGTATGTGAACGCATCGGTTCGCGACCCATTTAAGCCAGGCTATCCGCCAAAATACGAAGTCGGCGGCCCAAACGACAACGTCTTTCCGATTTGGAAAACCGAGGCTCCCGCCATCGATCTCCTGGCCCCCGACATCTACCAGCGTGAATCGGCTCATTACTTGAAGATATTGGATTTCTATCATCGTCTGGACAATCCACTGTTCATTCCCGAAACGATCGGCCAAGGTCCGTATGCGAGATTTCTATTCGCCGCGATTGGCCGTGGCGCCATTGGATACAGCCCCTTTGGCTTGGATGACACGCGGACGTTTTATGATGCGACGGATGTCGCCCTGACGCCGGAGCAGACCTACTCGCCCACCGCGCAGAACTGCGAACTGATCGGGCCGATGATGCGCGACATCGCCCGGTTGAGTTTTGACGGTAAGCTGCAAACCGCCGTGGATGAGCGTAATCCGCCGAACTTGCCGACCGGGACAGGGGCGGAGATTGGTCATTCGGGCACGCAGCTTCCAGATCAGATTCTGCATTTCGGCGCGTGGGATGCGCCGGTTTGGTTTGCGCGCACAAGGCGCGGCTTCGGACCGACCCCTCGGACGGCGCCTCCGCTCCCGCCCAACGGCCGGGCATTGGTCGCCCAGCTTGGCGAAAATCAATTCCTCGTGACCGGGTTGTATTGCCACGTCGGTTTTCAAACCGCCGGCGATGCTGCAAAAAAGCCATGGCAATACCTGAGCGTGAAAGAAGGCAAATACGAAGACGGCGTTTTCCAGCCGATCCGAATCCTCAACGGCGATCAGACCGATCACGGCCTGTTTTTCAGGTCCGCGCCGGCGGTTCTGCGGGTTACGCTGTATACGCGGTAGGACTTCGCTTTCACCCAATTGAATCTGGATTCATGTGAACGCTCGCGATTTTGCACTTGTTCAACTCGACTCAAAACGCCTTCCGGGATGGAAGCCGAATCTCGTGCGCGAACGGGACGCCGCCGCCCCTTCCGAGCCGCGCGATCGGGCGCTCGCTGAGCAGATCGCCGCCGGGGTAGTGAAAAATCTGCTCCTCTTGCGGCATCACCTCGAGCATTATTCCGGCAAGTCGATCGCGCAGATCGATCCGCTGGTCGTAAAAATCCTGGCCATCGCGATGTATCAGTTGAAATTCCTCGATCGCGTTCCCGCATCGGCGGCTGTCGATCAGGCGGTGGAGCAAACCAAGCGATTCGGCCGGCGGCGCTCGGCCGGGTTCGTCAACGCGGTCCTGCGGAATGTTGGCCGTCAGCCGCCTCCTGCAATTCCCGATGCTTCAAGTAATCCGGAAGAATATGCCAAGCTTGTTCTTTCGCATCCGCCGGAGCTTTTCCGCCGGCTGGCTGAGTTGCTCGGAGTCGAACGCGCGCTGGCATTTTGCCGCCACGACAACGTCGAGCCGCCGACGATTGTTCGACTGTTCAAAGGCGTCGATCCGTCCGTTTTGGTGGAGTCGGACGTTCAAATAGAGCCGCATCAGGAGCCGGGGCTGTTGGTTGTGCATGGGGCTCGGCGCGCGGTTTTGGCGCAATGGGCGCAAGGGGGTTTGGCGCAGGTCCAGGACGCCACGGCCGCGGGGATCATCGAGTACATGCGGATCTTGCCTGGGCAGTGCGTGCTGGACCGCTGCGCCGGCCTCGGCACCAAGACGCTGCAGATTCACGAGCGAGTCGGCCCGGCGGGTCACGTCGTCGCCGTCGATCCATCCGCGTTTCGCTGCGACGCCTTGCGGCAATCGCTGGACGATCGCCAAATTACCAATGTAAAAATCTTTCAGGTTGGAAAACTGGCCCCGATTGCCGTGGAAATCCCTCGCACGTTTGATCGAATTTTGATCGACGCTCCGTGCAGCAACAGCGGCGTCCTGGCCCGCCGGCCGGAGGCTCGATTTGCGTCCGGTCCCGAATGCCTGGTGAAACTTCAGCGTAGCATCCTGTACGATACCGTTGCATGGCTCGGCGCCGACGGTCTTCTGGTCTATAGCACCTGTAGCGTCTGGCCTGAGGAAAACGAGCTACAGATCAAACACTTGCTCGACCGCGATCCCACGCTGGCACTCATCAGCCAGCATTCGATCTGGCCCAGCTTTGATACCACCGACCCCCGGGCTTACCACGATGGCGGATACGTTGCGGTGCTGCAAAAAAGGGCGGGTGGATAGATTCTAAACTCCTATCGCTCGACTATGCCGATAAAGATCGGTCCGAAGATGAACTATTTTCTGCTCATCGGTTGTGTTTTGTGCGGCTGGGCCATGTTAAGGGTCATCGGCGATGAGCGGGCACATCTGGTCAAAGAATTGGACCGGCGTCTTCGCCGGGAGGCTCGTGCCGCCCCGGTTCCGCCGCCTAGTCCCGCCGAGGCAGCCCCCCCGCCCCCCAAGCAACCGGCGCCGGCGGCCAAGGGCAAACATTGACTTGCCGCCATCCTTCGGCATACGCTACAGATGACGTATCGCCCAGCATATCCTATCCGTAGTGCGAGGGCTGAATGGAACATCAAAAAGTCCCGACGTTCACCTGGGTATTCGCAATCGCATTCCTTGCCGTCGTGGCCGCGCTGGCGGTCGGTATTTCCCTGCTCAAGCACCCCGCGGCCACCAGTTCCTCTCTCGCCACCGGCGCGGCGCTCCTTGCCGCCGGATATCTTGGCCTGATCGCGATTCTGGTAACGCTCCCCATCGCCATGAATTTGGCCGCCGCACGCCATAGCAACCTTCGGCATCAGAAGGATTTCATGACCGCCATGGGCGATCGGCTCGAGGGAATTTCGATCCTGATGAATCTTATCAGCGAACAGCAGCTGCTCAGCGATCGCGCCAAGGCTGTGGCATTCCGCGAAAAAGACCACGACGCGGTCCACCGTGCGGTGGTGGAGGAAATCGCCCACCATAACTGGGATGCCGCCATCCTGCTCGCCAACGACATCGAAAAACAATTCGGCTATAAGCAACAGGCGGACGAGTTCCGCAGCGAAATCAACGGGAAACGAACGGAACATCAGCGCCGACAATTGGCGGAGTTGCTCGCCCCGGTGGATCGCCACATCAAAGCCGAAGCGTGGGGCACGGCCCTGCAGGAGGCGCAGGGGATCATGGAAAAATTCCCCGACGATCCGCAGGTCAAACGTCTTCCGGAGGAGATCGAGGCCCGCCGGCAATTGCGAAAGCAGCAGCTTCGCGAAAGCTGGCAGGATGCAATCGACCGTCACGACGTGGACGGCAGCATCGAGATTCTCAAACGGCTGGATCTATATCTCACGCCGGCCGAAGCGGAATCCATGCAGGAAATCGCCCGCAACGTCTTCAAGGAAAAGCGGGAGGCCCTGCGCATTCGCTTTGCGCAGGCGGTCAAGGAGCAGCGAATCGCCGACGCCGTCCGCCTCGGCGAGGAAATCATCAACGATTTTCCCAACACGCGCATGGCCCAGGAAGTCCGCGATATGATGACCACCCTCCGCCAGCGAATGCAGGAGCCGCAGGCATCATCGATGTGAGCGGTCCGTCACGCCATAATGTCTTTTCCAAATAGACCGCTAAAACCCCAAGAGACGTTGCCCGAGGCCGGGACTTTCGTCCGGCGCTATACCTGGGTCATCATCAAGAACATCATCGGATGGGTGCTGATCCTTTCCGCGCTGGTGGTCGGATCGGTCTTGCCCGTTCCGTTGGGCACACCGATGTTTTTCATCGGCTTTGCATTGGTCAACTTCCCCGGCAAGCGACGCCTGACCAGCAGCGCCCTCCGCGGCATTCGGATCAACCTGCGCTCGCGCAACGCCCACCTGTGGCGACTGGCCGTATCGCTCATCCTTCCGCTGGCCGTCCTGTGGTTTCTCGAGCACGAGCCGCATCCGGTCCTGCATCCGACCCAGATGCCGCTGCTGCAATTGTGCGGCCTTTACGCCGCCGCCCTTCTCGCCGCATGGATGATCGTCTGGCTGTTTCTGCTGGGCGTAAATGCGATCGTCAAAATTCTGCCCCGTCTGCGCCGGCGCGTCCGGCCGTGGCTGAGAGATCGTGGAATCAACCTACTGCCGCCCCGGCGAAAACGAATCGTGAAAGTGTAATCTCATCCTGCGCAGCCCGCGGGCGGCTATTTCACCTGCGGATAGTAAAATGCCGATCGCCGATGAATCGTCGATATCCAGCCTGGGGTCTGGGAATTTCAAGCAGAGGATTGGGTAGTCTGGACAGGCATCAGCCCCTGTTTGTCGGGCTCGCGGGGGCAAGATGTGGACGGTCTAATTCATGCCGCCTCAAATCCAAGAAACTCATGCAAAAATAATCCTGTTTTTTCTTTTCGCGGATGCAAATGAAGATTAATATACCTCCGCTGGATTCGCGCGACGAAGGGGTCCAATCGCACAAGGGGGCCCGAGAATCCACAGCGCAATCAGGAGGGAAATTATGCCGCTCGCCACATTGATCACCACGGGCAAGCGAAGACGGGGTCAACTGATACTGGCTGCCGCCATCGTGGGTAATGGGATTTTTGGCGCACACTTTGTACACGCACAGACCACAGCTTCCTGGAATGGGGGTAGCGGAAACTGGACCACTGCATCAGATTGGTCCACAAATCCAGTTTATCCGAACAACGGCACACCAACGGGTACGACGTATCAGGCCGTGGTCGCTGCAAGCGGCAGCCCATACACGCTAACCGACAACAGCACCATTGCGGTTGATGGGTTGACTGTCGAGTCGGCGAGCGCCACCGTGTCCTTGTCGGGTATGCTGACGCTCAGCACGCTTAATTTGGACCAGGGGGTGTTCTCCCTGCAAACGGGCGGCACTCTTTCGGGCGGTTCCTCAGGCGGCGCGGTAACGGTTCAGAACGGGGCTCAATTTAACTTGCTTGGCGGAACGCTGGAGAATTCGACTTTCACCGGATCGGATGTTGTTCAATCGGGAACTTTCAGCGGAGTCACCATCTCCCCTGGCACCACCATAACGGATTCGTCGAGTCTAATTCTTAGCGGTTCCTGGAACAATCAGGGCATGATTTCCGTCGCGTCCGGCGCCGCCCTCTTCCTGCGCGGAAACTACACGCTTCAATCCATGGGCGCCCTCAGCGGCAGCAGCGGCAATTTTGAGGTGCAAGGAACGCTCACGATGGGCAGTCAGGATACGCTGTCCATCGGCGCTAACAGCGGCACCTGGGCCATTGGCGGAACCGTCAACGGCGGAACGATCAACGTATCATCCGGACAGACGGTTTACTATGGGGGTGCGACGCTGAACGGCGTGCACATCGCCGGCAGCGATCTCACCGTTAATGAATCCAATAGGAACGTGGACATCCTGGGAGGCATCAGCATCGATACGGGTATGATCGACGTCACGGGTGTTAATGCGAGTCTCGCGTTCGACGGACCAAGCCAGACGCTGACAAACCTGAACATCAACGTAAACGCCGGAAATCTTGGCGGGGTGCAGTACCTCTACGTGGGCGGTCCGAATTCGGCTGCGCCGATCACGTTGACGATTGCATCGAACAGTTTAATTAGCGGAAATGTCAATATTGTCGACAGCTCCACATTCCCGGGCGATACGCTTACTAATAACGGTACGATCAACGCAAACCTGCAAAATCAAAATCTTTCGATTTCCACAACGAACTTCAACAACAACTCCATCGCGCAAGCGAGCAACGGCGGCATCCTGGCGATTACCTCCTCGACATGGACCAACGGTCCGTTGGGTTCGATCATCGCCAACGCCGCGACTTTGACCATGAGCGGTTCATGGACGAATTCCGGTGCGATCAGCATCAGCAATGGATCAACGCTTAACCTCGGCGGAAGCACGACTCTTCAGGGATTCGATCAAATCAATTTTTCCGGCGCCAACAACACGATCAATCTGACCGGAACCCTGGCATTGCAGAGTACCGACACGCTCTCAATCGATGGAAGTAAGGGGACTTGGAACCTCGATGGCGGCACCATTTCATCGGGAACGGTCGCTTTCTCAAATGGACAAGCATTGAACATTATCAGTGGGGTGCTCGACGGGGTTCACGTGATTACCGGCGGAAGCTTTACGGTCGGCGGTTCGCTTACACTTCGGAATAGTTGGAGCGTAGATACGGGAGATATCGTGCTTTCGGGCAATTCAGCCAGCTTGACCTTCGACGGCCCGAGCCAGACGTTGAATAGCCTGAGCGTCACGGGAGTTCGGGGCTATTACAACCAGCCAAGTATCTTTGTTGGGGGCCCGACTTCGGGCAGTCCGATCACACTGACCTTAGGATCAAGTTCGACGATTCAAGGCGGAGCGACGATCAGCAATAATCCGGCGACAAACGGAGGAACGCTGGTCAACAACGGCACTCTCGACGCGGATTCGTATGGGAGCAGCATAAGCATCGCGACGTCCAGTTTCGTCAATAACGGCCTTGCCGAGGCTCAAGGAGGAGCCTTCGGGATATCAAGCGCAAATTGGACGAATTCCCCGACAGGGACAATTGTGGCGAACGGTCAACTGGCGGGGTTTACGGCAAGCGGCAACTGGAACAACCTGGGCGCGATCACGATCGAGAACGGTGCAATATTTTATCTCGGCGGAAACGTCACGACATCACAGATCGGCACTGTGAACTATATTGGCAACGACAACACGATCTATGTGACTGGGGTTGTCAACAATGTTGGGTCAATTTTCTCGGTTTCAAGCGGGGATTCGTGGTATTTTTATTACGGGACCAGTGCAGGGGGGACCATTGAAGGGGCGACCATTGAAGGGGGGACCGTTGCGATTCCCGCGGGACAGACGATCAAGTCGATCAACGGAACGCTAGAGAATGTGACTCTCAAGGGCGGCGCGATTGCGACGAATTTGACCAACAATGATCTGCTCGGAATCGAGGGTGGTATTTCCGGAATGAACAATCCGACGCTGATCGCGAACGATGGCGGTTCTATTATCTTTGAGGGACCAAGCCAAACCATATCGGGTGTTACATTGGACGGAGCCGGCCAGGAATTGGCGATTTTCGCCAGCATCGCGGTGGCTAATACCGTTACCATGTCGCCCACGACCGTTCTGCACGGTGCACTGGGTGTCACCGGGAATACGTTGGACAACCAGGGCGTGGTCCACGCCGATGTTAATAGCGTTTTCGTTTATCTGTCAGTTGCTTCATCTCAGTTTATTAATGAAAACCTCGCCGAAGCCACCGGCGGCGCCACGCTGGAACTGTATTCGGCAAACACCATCAACGAGCCCGGGGCCACGATATTGGCGGACCACGCGACCATTAATTTTGCAGGTACCACAGGAACGCTGATGAACTACGGCTCAATCCAAATGAACGCCGGAACGTTATTCATGTACGGCGGCGCCAGCCTGGATGTTGGAGAGGGTTCATTGACCGGATCGGGGACGATTAGGGGTGGTTTGACTCTGGATAATGATCCGTCACATCTGGTCGTGAGTCTTACGGCCCCGGGATACAGTCCGATCGTCGTAACTGGCAGCACTGAACTAGGGGGAGATTTGGACATCACTTTCGCCGATGGATTCGAATCCTCCATAAGTTCATCGGAAATATTTGACATTCTGCAATCACAGGGAGGGTTGACCGGGAGCTTTTTGAATACTTTCAATGGCGGTCGCGTTGAAACGGCAGACGGGTTTGGCTCCTTTGAAGTGGAATACGGAACGGGCGCCTATCAAAATGAGGTGGCTCTACTGGACTTTGAGCCGACCGTTCCAGAACCGGCGTGCTTGGGCTTGGCTCCATGCGCGTTTGTGCTGATGCGCCGGCGACGAGCCCGCCGATGATCTGGCGCCATTCTTCCGGCCCAGGGCGATGTGATTTGTTCACGCCGCGTCGGTGTGGGAACCACCCGAAAAAGAAAAAAGGTGCGGTTGGGTTCCATGACCGCTGGGGGGTGCTGCTATCCCGCACAGACGAACCGGAAGAACACGACCTTCGCGAGCAATTCTGCTTGAAATGCGGCTATGATCTTCGCGCCACGCCCGACCGGTGCCCGGAATGTGGAACCATCCCACCAGCGAGCAAAAGTTGATTTCGGCCACTGCCTACGCCGGCGCCAGCGGTTCGGCCCCTTCCACGGAACCGACCGGCGATAATCGCCGTCCTTCCAATATCCAGATGATGTTGCGCAGATACACGAACGACCCAAACGCCTGCCCCAACAGCCCGATCGGATCGCGCCGCCAGAGAAAATACGCGAGCAGCAGCAGCGAGCCGCCGAGGCTCATCCACCAGAACATCGGCGGGACGATGCTGGTTCCCTTGCGCTCGCTGGCGACCCATTGCACCACCATCCGGCCGGTGAAGAGCAACTGACCCACCAATCCCAGCCCGAGCCAGAAAATGACCGTGCTTGAGGTGGCCCCCAGCTCGGAAATCAGCCCTTCTCCCTTGCCGCTGTGGTAGAGCTGATCCGTCAATTGTGCAAAGCTGACTTTTTCCGCGGCGCCGCCAGGGTGCCAGATGAAATACTGGTAATTCCCCCCGCCGTCCCGGCGCAGATAAACTTCGGCCCGGGAATCCGCCAACTTGATGTCGGCGCGCACGGCGTCGGCGAATGGAGGATGCTTGCGAAACAGCGCGGCCGCCACTACGCACAAAATCCCCAGGAACACGATTTCTGCCAGAATCAGGTAAAACTTAGACATTGCCACCTCCAATTCGCGATGCGCCGCACACGGGGGTTGTCAGTCAAACGCCCTTGCGCATCATCTCCGCGGCAGCCGCCGTCACCGGATTACCGACGAACGTGCGAACGAACGCCTGATTTTCCTGCTGCGAAAGCGGCACATATTTGCCGCTGGCGGCCGCGATCGTTTTGCCGGCATCGTCCAGCGCTTCGGCCGACGTCACGATCAATCTCGTCCGGCTGGTGTCCACCCGAGCCCGGCAAATCAGCGGCACGCCGGTCCGTGCGCTTTGCCGGAATCGCACGCTCATCTCGCCGCAGACGCAGAACCGCTTTCCGTGCCACGACGCGGCCCAGACCATCGCCTCATCCAAAACGGTCGCGAGGGCTCCGCCATGCACAATTCCTTCAAATCCAACGTGTTCTATAGCGGGAAGAAAGCGGGTCTCGACAACGCCGCTGGCGGGGTCAACGTACAAGCTCAGGTGGAGTCCGCGAGCGTTCCCCGGCCCGCACACCAGGCATCCGGCGGTGTGTGGCAATTCCAGCAGCGGCATGGTTAGGTGGAAATCGGTCCAACCGTCTCAACCAGAGCAGCTTCGGCGGCGGCCTCGGCCTCCTTGGCTTCCTGCTGCATTTTGTACAGCGCGTAGAGACTGTTGAAACCGACGTAAAAATATCCCCCCGCGAAAATCAGCAAAAACGGCACGGCCTGCATACAGAAATCGTAGTAAATACTGATGAATATCCAGCACGACATGTAACAGCCAAAGGCAATTTCAATGATCGGCAAGCTCAACTTCCGCAATGTCCAGACGCTGGAGCATTGCCAGGTGCGCTTGGCCAGGCCCGTCACCCCGTACTTGGGAGTTCGAATGAACTCGCTGGGCTTGCGGAAGATCGCGCCCCAGATGGCTTCAATCACCGCCTTGGCGTTGTTCAAGCTTATGCCGACGCCGAGCGCCATCAAAATCGGCATGTACAGCAACGCTTTCCACCCTGCCTCGCGCCCCAGTAATTCGCGCTGGCCGACTATGAAAAAAGTACTAGCCGAGCAAGTCGCCAGGACGAAGAGGCTCAGGCTGAACAGCGATTGGCCCCAGGTGTGGGAATGGGCCTTCAGCGGGCTATAAAAACTCAAAAAAGCCGGATACATCAGCACCGTCAAGATCACCATCAGCACGTACACGATGGTGTTGGTCAAATGGAAAAATGCCTCGGTCTTGATGCGCAGCGGAAGCTTTTTAGAACGCAGCACCTTGGGCAGCAGCTTGATGGCCGTCTGCACGCTTCCTTTGGTCCACCGATGCGCCTGCTGCTTGAATCCGATCATCTCTGGCGGCAATTCCGCGGGGGCGCAGAATTGCGGCAAATAGACGAATTGCCAGCCCTTCATCTGCGCCCGATAGCTCAGATCCAAATCTTCCGTCAGCGTATCGTGTTCCCACCCCCCCGCATCCTCGATGGTCTTTCGCCGCCACACGCCGGCGGTGCCGTTGAAATGCATGAACCGTCCGCTGCGATTTCGGGCGGTGTGTTCGATCACGAAATGCCCATCCAGGAAAATCGCCTGGCTCTTGGTCAGCAACGACGCGTCGCGATTCAGATGGTCCCACCGCACCTGCACCAGGCCCACCTTGTCATCGGTGAAGTAATCCATCACGTTGTACAGGATGTCGCGCGGCGGCAAAAAATCGGCATCGAAAATCGCGATGAATTCCCCCGAAGCCTGCGGCAATCCCTCCGCCAGGGCGCCAGCCTTGTATCCCTTGCGGTCGGCGCGATGAATATATTTTACCGGATAACCCTTGGCGGCCCATTTCTCGCACGTCTCGCGGGCAATCCGGGCCGAATCATCCGTGCTGTCGTCCAAGACCTGAATCTCGAATTTCTCCCGCGGATAGTCTATTTGGCAGGTCGCCTCGATGATCCGCTCGGCCACCACCTGCTCGTTGTACATTGGCAACTGCACGGTCACGCGCGGCAACTCATTGAATTGGCTCTTGGGCTGATAGTTGTTGTGACGGTGCTTCAGATACAGATAGACCAAGATGTAGCGGTGCAGGCCGTAAATCGCCACGACCGTCAAAACGGAAATGTAAAAAAACACCACCAGGTCGTCAGAGATGCGATCGAGCATAGGAGCCGTGCGCCGTTTCCCTTTTCACCGTTTTCCCTAATGACGGTGGCGCGATTGTAGAGCATTTACCAAATTTGTGTCAATGATCGGACCGTTTGCGCCGAAATGATGGCTTGGCGCGCCGCCGGCGGCCCATTACGCCGATCGCGCCCAGTGCCAAAAGGCCCGTCGCCGGCTCGGGAACGTCCGCCATCAGGCCATTGGCCGCCGCGAAGGCATCCAAATCCGTTCAATCGGCTCCGGATGCCACATCCGCGTTGCCACCGACCGACTTGCCGAAATTTCCCGCCAACAATCCGAAGTCAACGCTGTTGACCACGCCATCGTAGTTGAAGTCGCCCTGATCCCAGGTTTTATTCGATTTGCCAAAGTTTGCCGCCGAGTTGCCGAAGTCGATGCTGTTGCCGCCGCAACCGGGCTATTCGTTGGCCGGCGACGGCGAGGCTTCGGAAGTCTTTTCTTCGGCCGACCCGGCCGCGTCGGACTTGGTTTTCTTCAGCACGCGCGAGGCGAATTGATGTCGCCGCTCGTTGCGTTTTCGCCGGCGTCCTGCGCTGCGCCGGATCGTACCGCGCGGGGCGGCTTCTTCCGTCAAAAGCTGGAGCAGCACCAGGCTTCCGCCGTCGCCGATGCGAAAATCGCTCAACTTGATGATGCGCGTGTATCCGCCATGCCGATCGGCAAAGTTCGGGGCAATTTCCTCGAAGAGCTTTTGCACCACCGTTTTGCCGGTGAATTCCTGCTCTTCATCGGTCAGGCGGCGATCCTGCAAAATGGAGATCACCCGCCGGCGCGCGTTGAGTGTTCCCGTGCGCGCCAGCGTGATCAGCTTCTCCGCCATCCCTTTCACTTCCTGCGCTTTCGGCAACGTGGTGCGAACCTTTCCATGCTCGAAAAGGCTCTGCACCAGATTGCGCCGCATCGCCTTGCGATGCTCGGTGTCGCGGCTGAGCTGGCGGCCAAATAACCTGTGACTACTCATTGAGAATTCTCCTGTCGGCTCACTCGCTGGTGGATGTTTCCGGCGCTCCGCTGGTCTGGGTTTCAGCGCCGCCCTCGTCGGCGTCGTCGTCATCCGCCATGGTCGCGGCCGACTGTTGCGGGGCCGCATCCAGATCCATGCCAAGGCTCAGGCCCAAATCGGCCAGCTTCCGCTTCACTTCACGCAGGCTCGTCTTGCCAAAGCTGCGAACCTTCAGCAAATCCGAATCGTTCTTACGCACCAGTTCGCGCACGCCGCTGATCTTGGCCGATTCCAGGCAGTTGTTGGCCCGAACCGACAGGTCCAGTTCCTGGATCGTCATGTTCAGCTTCTGCTGAAGGTCGGGATCGATCATCGCCTTGTTGGCGTCGCGCAGCGCGGTAACCGCGTCGTCGTTGGCGGTATCACTGCCCAACTCGAAGTACTGCACGAACGGATTGAGGTGCTTGCGGAGAATCTTGCTGGCTTCCACCAGCGCCATCTCCGGCGAAAGCGTGCCGTTGGTCCAGATCTCCAGGATCAACCGGTCGTAATCCGTCTTCTGGCCGACGCGGGCGTCCTCGGTGCTGTACCGGACGCGGGTCACCGGGGAATAAATGCTGTCCACGGGAATGAGCCCGATCTCCTGCTCTTCGGTATCCTCGGTGTTGTCGGATGCGGTGACGTAACCGCGCCCCTTGGAAACCGTCAGGGTCATGTCGAAGGAATCGCCCTCGGTGAGCGTGGCGATCACATGGTCCTTGTTGACGATGGTGATGGCCGGATCGGCTTCGATCATGCCGGCGGTGATCGGCCCCGGCTTGGTGGCGACGAGCTTCATTTCCTTGTTGTCGTCGCCGTCGAGCTTCACGACCAGGCTCTTGACGTTGAGGATGATGTCCGTGACATCTTCCATGACCCCGGGCAGGCTGGAGAATTCATGCTCCGCGCCCTTGAGGCGAATGTGGGTCACCGCCGCCCCTTCCAAAGAAGAGAGCAGGATTCGCCGCAGACTGTTGCCGACGGTGGTGCCGAAGCCGCGCTCGAACGGCTCGGCGATGAATTTCGCGTAAGTATCCGTTGACACCTGCTCGTCGCGCGCGACGCGCGACGGCAATTCCAGACCACGCCAACGCATTCTCATAATAGGTTCTCCTGAAACTGTGCTTCCCGCCGGATCGCCGAAGTTTACCGCCCCAACCGTTAGGGGCCATCTGTCTTCCGCCTCGCCGTCGAGATGCCGTGATTTTGTGTCTTGTTCTGTCTCGTTCCGCTGGCAGGCGAGTTTATACCCGCCGCTTTTTGGGAGGCCGGCAGCCGTTGTGGGGCAGCGGCGTCACGTCCTCAATGCCGGTGATCTTCAATCCGGCGTTCTGAAGGTTTAGAATCGCCTGCTCCCGTCCGGCGCCGGGGCCTTTCACTTTGACTTCGATCTCCATCATCCCGGCCTTCTTGGCGATCTGGGCCGCGTTCTCCGCTGCTCGGCCGGCTGCGTAGGGCGTGCTCTTGCGAGCGCCCTTGAAAAATCCGCCCTTGCCTGCCGACGCCCACGCGATGGTCTCGCCGGCGGGATCGGTGATGGTGACGATCGTATTGTTGAACGTCGCTTTGATGTGCGCAATTCCGCGCGTCACGCCTTTGCGTATCTTCTTCTTTTTCGCGCCTGCTTTTGCGCCGGTGACCGGTTTCGCCTGTTCACTCATGAATGCTCCGATGGGTCATTCGTCGTTTGCGAGAATCGCTTCCCTCCAAACAACCGATGACGTTCTTCCTACTTGCCCAATTCCTTCACACCCTTTTTGCCGGCAACCGTTTTGCGTGGGCCTTTGCGCGTCCGCGCGTTGGAGCGTGTGCGCTGGCCGCGCACCGGCAATGATCGCCGATGACGATTCCCGCGATAGCTCCCAATGTCGCGCAGACGCGCTATGTTCTGTGTAATCGCCCGCCGTAGGCCGCCTTCAACCAGGTGATCCCGATCAATGATCCCGATGATCTTGGCCAACTCTTCTTCGGTGAGGTCCTTCGCCCGGCGCTGTGCGTCAATGCCCACCTCGCGCAGGATCACTTTGCTGTTGCTCCGCCCGATCCCGTACAAATAAGTCAAACTGATCCAGATCGGCTTGTCCGGTGGAATATCGACGCCCGAAATACGCGGCATAGCTTTTTATCCTATCCCTGAATTAACCCTGTTTCTGCTTGTGCTTCGTGTTGCTGCAAATCACGCGCACGACACCCTTGCGGCGCACGATCTTGCAGTTTTCACAAATCCTTCTCACGCTGGCTCGAACTTTCATGACAGTATCACCTTGGACCGGATCGGCTTACGACCGGCGAATCGGGAATTATAGCACAAACCTCATCCACGCTCAAGTTCCGGTGTGGGCCATCGTCGAATCCGCCATCGGACCGCGGCCGTCGGTCAGGATATCCACACCAGTATCCGTTATCGCAACCGTGTGCTCGAAATGCGCCGCCGGCATCCGGTCCACGGTGAAAACCGTCCAGCCGTCCCGGTAAAGGTCCACGTCGCGCTTGCCGGCCACAACCATTGGCTCCACCGCCAGCGTCATGCCCCGGCGGAGCAGAAAATCGCCGCTGAGCTGCTCGGCGGTCACAAAGTTCGGCACCTTCGGCTCTTCGTGCATTCCCCGCCCAATTCCATGTCCCACGAATTCGCGCACCACGTTGTATCCGTTCTTTTCGACGTGGTGCTGGATGAGCCGGGCAATATCCGACCATCGCCGCCCCGGCCGCATGTTGTTCAGCGCCAGCGCCAGGGATTCCTTGGTCACATCCAGCAGCCGCTGCAAGGCCGGGCTGATCTTTCCCACGCCCACCGTCGTGGCCGTGTCGGCACAGTAGCCGTCGAGCGACAACGCCAGGTCCAGCGTGACGACGTCCCCCTCCTTCAGCGTCCGCGTGCCGGGGATTCCATGCACCACTTCTTCGTTGATGCTGATGCACGTATGTCCGGGAAATCCCTCGCCCGCCCGATAGGTGGGATAATTTTTCGACAGCGCCGTGGCGCCGGCCTTGTCCAGTTCCGCCCTTGCCAGATTATCCAACTCCTGCGTGGTCACCCCGGCAACCGCGGCGTTGCGCATCTTGGCCAGAATCTCACAGCCAAGCTGTCCGGCACGCCGCATGCGCTCGATCTCGAACCGGCTTTTGATAATGATCGGCATGGTTCTTGAGGCCAGAGGCTAGAGACCAGAGGCTAGCCGGATCTAGTCTCTCGTTTCCAGCTTCTAGTATTGTCTCCCCTTCATCCGTTTTCCTTTGCCGCCGCTGCTGAGGAAGCCGCCGTAATTCCGCATCAACAGGTTGGCTTCGATGCGCTGGATCATGTCCAGCGCGACGCTGACGACGATGAGCAGTCCGGTTCCACCGAGGAACGCCGATATGCGCGGATCGATCCCCAGGCTGGCGGTGACCATGACGGGCACGACGGCAATCACGCACAAAAATGCCGCCCCGACATACGTGATCCGCATCATGACCTTTTCCAGGTAATCGCTGGTCCGTTTGCCCGGACGCAGGCCGGGAATGAAGCTGCCGTAATCACGAAGCTGAGTGGCCATTTCCTTCGGCTGGAACTGCACGGTCGTCCAGAAATAGGCGAAGAAATAAATCATCGCCGCCTCGGTAATCAGGTAGACGAATTTCCCGCGGCTGAATTCGTCGTTCAGCCAAATCGTAAAGCCGTGAATCCAGCCCGTTCCGGTTATCGGCGCCAGCTTCGCCAGGGCGATTCCGGGGAACAACATCAGCGACTGCGCGAAAATGATCGGCATGACGCCGCCGTGATTCACTCGCAGCGGCAGGTATTGGCGTTGCCCGCCGTAGACGCGCCGGCCGCGGGTGTGTTTCGCCTGCTGGATCGTGATCCGGCGCTGTGCCTGGGTAATCAAAATTGAGCCGGCCACCACGAACACGAAGCACGCCGCCAGGAACATGATTTTACCGGGGGTGATCTGCTTGACGCCGCTGGTCTGCCCGGTCAGGGTCGTTTGCCTCGCCAACTCCGCGATCGCCCCCGGCATACGGGCGACGATGCCGGCCAAAATCACCAAACTGACTCCGTTGCCCAGGCCATATTCGTCGATCTGCTCGCCGAGCCACATGAGGAATATGCTTCCCGCCGTCAGCGCCAGCAATCCCATGATCCAGAATTGCGCCGCATAGTGCCGCTGAAATATCGGCTGCACCATCGACGTTCCGGTGGGGCCGGAGATCATGTAATTCAGCAGGAAGATCGCCTGGACCAGGCAGAGCGGAACCGTCACATATCGGCTCCATTCCTGAATCTTCTTCCGTCCGGTTTCCCCTTCCTTCTGCAGTTTTTCCAGTGCTGGAACGACCGTCTGCAGCAACTGGAAAATAATCGACGACGAGATATACGGCATGATCCCCAGGCTGAAGATCGAACTCTGCTGCAAGCTTCCGCCGGAAAACAGCGACACATAGCTCGCCAGCCGCCCCGCCGCGCTCGAATCATCCTGGTTCTTCGCGATCTCCTCCATCGCGTGCTGATCCACGCCCGGCAGCGGCACCCAAAACCCGATCCGGTAAATCAGCAGCATGAAGAAGGTGAACAGCACCTTGTTCCGCAACTCAGGCACGCGAAAGATGTTCAAAAACGACTTGATCATGCTTCTGTACCTTTCAAACCATTCATGATAGGCAACAGAGCCGGGGCGTGACTTCGGCGAACTCAGTCGAGCCGTCGCCCCGGTATTGGGCCGCTTATTCCCCCGCCGGCTTAGGCGCTTCCTCCGCCTTGGTTTCCGGCGCTTTCCCTTCCGGAGCCGCCTTCGCTTCCGCCGGCTCCTCGGTAACGATCTTCTTCTTCACAGGCTCACGAGGAACAAACTTCTTCTTGGGCTTGGGGAACTCAAATGCCTCGCCCTTGAGATTTTGAGCCGTGCCGCCGGCCGCGGTGATCTTCGTATGCGCCGACTTGCTGTACCACCCCGCCATCACCGTCAGTTTTTTGGTCAGGTCTCCATCGCCGAGAACTTTTACAGGCTGTGAATCATTCGGTACCAGCCCCGCTTCAACGAGCATCGCCGCATCCACTACCGCGCCGTTTTCGAACCTGTTCAGATCAGAGAGATTCACGATGTGAAACCGCCGGGCAAAATCGTGGTTGCTGAACCCGCGTTTGGGAAACCGGCGGAAGATCGGCGTCTGGCCGCCTTCGTGCCCTCGCTTGATATACGTGCCGACGCGGGCCTTCGCCCCCTTGGTTCCGCGACCGGAGGTCTTGCCATGTCCGCTGCTTTCGCCGCGACCCTTGCGCTTGCGATGCTTATTTCGCGGCGTCACCGGCGTGAGTTCATGAATCATGCTCATAGTCGTTACCAACCCATCATCAGGCCGACACCAGCTCCCCGGCTCCCTTTTCCAATTTGACTCCGCGGCTCTGCTCCACCTGGTCCACATTCTGAAGCTGCTTCAATGCCGCGATCGTCGCCTTGACCAGGTTCTTGGGGCTGGTCGAACCGTACGCTTTGGTCAGGATATCCGTGATCCCCACCAGCTCAACACACGGCCGCACGCTCTTGCCCGCCGTTACGCCGGTGCCCGGCCGCGCCGGAACCAACACGACCGTGCTGGCCCCGCTCGTGCCCTTGGCCGCGTGCGGAATCGTGGTCCCCTTGAGGTTCACCTTGAACATTTGCTTACGTGCATCCTTGGTCGCTTTCTCGACCGCCGGCGGCACTTCGTTCGCCTTACCGTAGCCAATCCCGACATTTCCTTTGCGGTCGCCAGCCACGACCAAGGCTCCAAAGCTGAAAGTCCGTCCGCCCTTGACCACCTTTGAGCATCGGTAGATCCGCACGACGGAGGATTCGATGCCGCTCTCGTCGCTGCCGCGGTCTCGGCCGCCGCCGCGCTGCCGGCCGCCTTCCTGTCGGCCGCCGCGGCCGCCACGATGCTGGCCGCCGCCGCGCCCGTGCCCTTCCGGTCCCCTCTCGGCAGGCGCCGCCGGTGGTGGCGCTGGCGCTTGGGGCGGGGCCTCGGCTGCCTGGGGCGCCGGCGGGGTCTGTTGATTCTCGTTTTTCTGCTCTGATTCAGCCATAATTCACTCGCTTAGTTCAGAATTTCAAACCGCCCTCGCGGGCCGCGTCGGCCAAGGCTTTGATCCTGCCATGATAGCGCCGCCCGCCCCGATCGAACGCCACAGCCGAAATCCCAGCCGCCTTTGCCTTGGCCGCGATCGCCAGCCCGACTTTTTTCGCGCCGGTGATGTTCCCGCCGTTTTTCAGGTCCGAACCGCGCACGTCCCCGTCGGTGCTGCCCGCCGCCGCGAGCGTTTTGCCCGCGTAGTCGTCGATCACCTGGGCGTAAATGTGCTTGTCGCTGCGGAAAACGCTCAGCCGCGGACGCTGGGCCGTGCCGAACACGCTTTTGCGCACCGACCTTTTTCGCCGCAGAAGACGCGTCTGTTTCTTTTTGTTCTTGTCAGCCATCGCTCGCTGGTCCTTACTTGGTCGCCGCGCCGGCGCCCGCGAATGCCTTGCCCGGCTTGATCTTCACCACTTCACCTTCGTACCGCACGCCCTTGCCCTTGTACGGCTCGGGCTTGCGCACTCGCCGAACGTCGCTGGCGAATTGCCCCACCAACTGTTTATCCGCCCCCGTCACATGAATCTTCTGGCCTTCCACCACCACCATCACGTCTGCCGGAACCGCCACGCTGATCGTGTTGGCATATCCAACCGTCATCACCAGCGTTTTCCCACGCAGCTCCGCCTTGTAACCCACGCCCTGCACTTCCAGGCTTTTCTTATATCCGTTGGTTACTCCCTCAACCATGTTCGCCAGCAGCGCCCGGGTCAGCCCATGCAGCGCCTTGCTCTGCCGCTCGTCATCCGGCCGTGTGACGACCAATTCCTTCTTGGCCGAGTCCATCGTCACCTTGATGGTTGGATGAACCCGCTGCTCGAGTTTTCCCTTCGGACCTTCCATCCGTACCAATTGATCCTGCAACGTCACCTTGGCGCTACCGATAGGAACGGGCTTTTTTCCAATACGACTCATGGATATCCTTTGACACCGATTATTGCCAATTGCCTATTTCCTATTGCCTATTTCCTATTGCCTATTTCCTATTGAAATGCGCGGTCCTGTCTTTCAATAGGCAATTGGCAATAGGCAATTGAAAATATTTACAAGGGACCATTTCTAACTCACCGTGCACAGCAACTCTCCGCCCACATTCTGCTCCCGCGCCTTGCGGTCGCTCATCACACCCTTGCTCGTGCTGACCACGGCGATGCCCATGCCGTTCAGCACCTTGGGCAGATCGTCCACCGCGCGATAAATTCGCCGGCCCGGCTTGGATTGGCGATCCAGTTCGTGGATCACCTTCTCGCCGCTCATCGAATACTTCAGCTTCACCCGAAGGCGGCCCTGCACGCCGTCGTCGATCACGTCGAACTCCTCGATGTATCCCTCCTCCTTGAGCACTGCCGCAATCCCGTTGCAAATTTTGCTCTTGGGAATGAGGACGATTCGCCGGCCGACGCGGTTGGCGTTGCGAATCCGCGTCAGCATATCCGCGATGGGATCTTGATTGTTCATCGCTCTTTTTTTCCTCTTCTCACCGGGACAAAACGCCCCGGCCTGTGATCTACCAACTCGCCTTCCGAAGGCCGGGAATCTTGCCGGCCAGCGCCAACTCCCGCAGCATGATGCGCGAGACCTTGAACTTCCGCAGCACGCCGCGCGATCGGCCCGTCAATTGACAGCGGTTGTGCGATCGCGTCGGGCTCGAATCGCGAGGAAGCTTCGCCAATCCGGCGAAATTCTTCTGCTTCTTCAACTGCCGCCGCAAATCCGCGTATTTCTTCACCAGCGCCTCGCGGCGCTTCTGCTTTGTCACCCACGCTGTCGTGGCCATAAAATCTTCTCCGATCGCTTACTTCGCGTCCTTCTCTTCGGTGCGGAAGGGAAAACCAAACTGTTTCAGCAATTCCCGGCCCTCTTCCGGATTGGGGGCCGTCGTCACCATCGTGATGTTCATTCCCTGCTGAAACGTCACCTCCGCCGCGTTCACTTCCGGAAATACCGTCTGTTCCGTGAATCCAAAGTTGTAGTTGCCGTTGTTGTCGAACCCGTCCGGCGAGAGCCCGCGGAAATCGCGCACGCGCGGAATCGCCAGCGTAATCAGCCGATCCAAAAATTCGTACATCCGGCTGCCGCGGAGCGTCACCTTCAATCCGGTCTCCTGGCCCTCGCGCACCTTGAAATTCGCCACGCTCTTTTTCGCCTTGCAGCGCACCGGCTTCTGGCCGGCGATCACGCCAAGCTCTTTTTCCGCCTGTTCGATCTTGCCCTTCTCTCCGGAGGTGGCCAACTTGCCCACGCCCATCGAGATGACGATCTTTTCCACCCGCGGCACCGCCAGTGCATTTTTATAGCCGAACTTCTGCTGCAATCCGGGCACCACCTTCTCGCGGAAATGCGTGAGCAGCCGCGGCATCGGAGCCGGCTCCTGCGGGCCCGTATCCGCCGCCTCTTCCTGCGCCACCGCGGCCGGACGCTTGGCCTTCTGCGGCTTGTTCCCGCCCTTGGCGTCGCCTTTGCCGTGGCCTTCACCCTTGGCATGAGCGTCGCCTTTGCCGTGGCCGTCGCCTTTCCCGCCCTCGGGCTTGGAACCCTTCGCCTGCTTGTGTTTGTCTTTTTTCTCTTCGGACATACTCGTCTCGATTACAAAACCCCCGCTGAGCGGGGGGCTAATGGACCGGCGGCCTGCTTATTTCCTGCCGATGATTCCCATATCCGTTCCGCTGCCGACGGCGATTCTATGCTTCTTCCCTTCCTTCTTTTCAAACCGCATCCGCGCTCCCTTGCCGGTGGTCGGATCGATCGGCATCACGTTGCTCACATGGATGGGCGCATCCTTCTGAATGCGGCCGCCCTGCGGATTTCGCTGCGACGGTCGAACATGCTTCCACACCCGGTTGATCCCTTCCACCACCACGCGATCCCGCCCCGTCAGTACGCGCAGCACCCGCCCGGACTGGCCCTTGTCAGCGCCGGTAATCACCATTACCTGATCGCCCGTTTTAATATGCCTTGGCATAGCTCATTCCAGTTTCTAAACCACCTCGGCCGCCAGCGACACGATCTTCATGAAATTCTTCTCGCGCAGCTCCCGAGCCACGGCTCCAAAAATGCGCGTGCCGCGCGGATTGTTTTCCTTATCGATCACGACGGCGGCGTTGCGGTCGAACCGCACATAGCTGCCGTCGATCCGCCGCGTCGGATGTTTCGTGCGAACCACCACGCAGCGGATAATCTCGCCCTGCTTGATATCGCCCGCGGGCTGGGCTTTCTTCACCGCGCAAATAATCACGTCGCCGACGTGCGCCACTTTCCGCTTGAACTTGCCCTTGCTGCTGCTGCCGCGCAGCACCTTGATGCACATCGCCTGCCTGGCGCCGGTATTGTCAGCGATGTCGATATATGTCTGTTGCTGAATCATATTGAATCAGTCCAAGTTCCAAGTTCCAGATGCAAGCATCAAACTCTATTGACCAATCTTCAACTTGCACTTGCAACTTGCACTTATAACTTCCTCTTCATCTTTCTTCCGGCGCCTTGCCCGTCATGACTTCCTCGGCCGACACCACCACCGCGCGCTCCGGCGCCTTCTGCACGATCCGCAGCAAGCGATGATGCTTGGTCTTGCTTAATGGCCGGCACTCGGCGATTTCCACCGTGTCGCCTTCCTTTGCGTCGTTTTTCTCATCGTGAACATGCAGAACCGTTCGCCGCTTCAGATACTTTCCATATTTCGCGTGCCGGGTCTGATAGTTCACCACGACCTTGATCGTCTTGTGACCCTTGTCCGATGCCACGACGCCGAGAATCTTGCGAATCTGCGATCGCGTGGGTGTCTGGGTTTCTGTCGTTTGGGGCATAATGATCTCGCTATCGCTATTTCGCGGGCGCCGATTTGGCTGTTTCCAGCTCACGCTGACGCAGCACCGTCTTCAGACGCGCAATCTCCCTACGGGCCTTTTTCAACTGGGTCGGATCCTCCAGCTTTTCCGTCACCGACTGGGTCCGCAGCGTAAACAAGTGTTTCTGCTGCTCACCCAACTCGTGGCGGAGGTGATCCGTTTCCTTCAGCTTGATTTCCTTCATCTTCATTGACGCAGCTCCTATGCGACCGCATGCCTGCGATGCACGAACCGGCACGGAATCGGCATCTTGTGCGCCACGCGGGCCAGCGCCCGCTTCGCAGTCACCTCATCCACGCCGACGATCTCAAACATCATCGTGCCCGGCTTCACAACGGCGCACCAATATTCCGGTTCGCCCTTGCCCTTGCCCATGCGGGTCTCCAGCGGCTTTCCCGACACCGGCTTGTGCGGGAAAATCCGGATAAACACCCGACCTTCGCGGCGAAGGAAGTGGCTGCACGCCACCCGTCCCGCCTCGATCTGCCGGGCCGTCACCCACGCCGATTTCAGCGCCTGCAATCCATACTCGCCGAACGCCACGGTGTTGCCGCGCGTCGCGTTGCCTTTCATTTTGCCGCGATGGCTTTTGCGGAATTTCACCCGCTTGGGCATCATGGGCATGGGTCACCTCATCTCACTTCGTTGCTTATCTTCTGCCGCGGCGCAGGCTTCCGCCGGGCCGGACATCCGTTTCCAGAACTTCTTCGCCGTACATGCCGCGATAAATCCAGGTCTTTACGCCGATCGCGCCGTACGTCGTGAACGCCACCGCGTAGCCATAACTGATATCCGCCTGAAGCGTCGTCAGCGGCACCGAACCAGTGGTGGCCTTTTCGCTGCGGGCGATTTCCGCCCCGCCCAGCCGGCCGCCGACGCTGATCCGAATCCCCTTCGCTCCCGCCTGCATCGTCGCTTCCATCCGCATCTTCAGCACGCGCCGGAAGCTCGCCCGCTTCTTGAGCTGTTCCGCGATCGCCTCGGCCACGAGCTGCGCATTCAAATCCGGATTCTTGATCTCGATCACCTTGATCGGCGCGACTTTGCGCTTGATCAGCTCTTCCAGCTCTTCCCGAAGCTTGTCCACTTCCGCGCCTTTGGGGCCGATCACCAGTCCCGGCCGCGCCGTCTTCAGCGTGATCGTCACCTCTTCGCGCGTCCGCTCGATGAGGATGTCGCTGACCGCCGCGAACGGCGGCTTGCGGTTCAGCCGCAGGTCGATGTGCTTGCGAACCCGATAGTCCTCCACGAGGAAGTCGCCGTACGCCGACTTGGGGGCATACCACCGGCTCTTCCAGTCCTCGGTGATTCCCGTGCGGAATCCAATTGGATTGACCTTTTGACCCATAATCGTCCTTCGTTACTTTCGCGGGGCCTTCTCTTTGTCCTTACGCTCATCCAACGTCACGATCAGATGGCTGGTTCGCTTCATGATCGAATACGCCTTGCCGCGATCCTTCGGCTGAAATCGTTTGATCACCGGGCCCGGATCCACCCAGCACTTCGCCACGAACAGGGCGTTGCGCGAACGGACTTCCTGCTCGGCCGCGTTCGCCACCGCCGAGCGGACGACCTTTTCGATCATCCCGCTGGCGCGCTGCTTGGAAAACCGCAGCATGGTGATGGCATCGTCCACGTCCCGGCCGCGGATCAGATCCATCAGCAGGCGCGCCTTCCGCGGCGCGATGCGGGCGAAGCGATGTTTGGCTTCAAATGGCATGGCAAAAAACTCCTCGCATCTGTCACGACGCCGCGGGCGCCGGCGCCGTGCCAGGCGCTCCGGCGGCAGCCACGGCCGCCTTCTTGCCGCTGTGGCCCTTGAAGATTCGCGTCGGCGAAAATTCGCCGAGCTTGTGCCCGACCATGTCTTCCTGGACGAACACCTTCAAAAATTTGTTCCCGTTATGGACCTCAAACGTATGGCCCACGAACTCCGGGATGATCGTGCACATCCGCGCCCACGTCTTGATGGGCTGCTTGGCCCGATTCTCATTCAGCTTCGACACCTTGCGGAACAATTTCTCGTCCACGTAAGGGCCCTTTTTTGCGCTTCGGCTCATTTTTGCTCCGCGTTGGCCAAATTCGAAATTCGAAATTCGAAATTCGAATGAAAATCGAATGAAGAAATCCGAAATGGCCTTCGTTTCGTCATTCGAATTTCGGATTTGATTCGAATTTCGAATTTCATATTTCGAATTTCCTTAAACACTCACCGTCTGCGGCCGCTGCTGATGCGTTCCGAACTTCCTTCGCCGCAGGATCAATTTCTCGCTGTTCTTCCGGGGGTTGCGGGTGATGCCGCCCTTGGACGGGACGCCCGTCTTGCTCACCGGATGCCGCCCGCCGTTGCTGCGGCCTTCACCGCCGCCCAGCGGATGGTCGATCGGGTTCATCGCCTTGGCCCGCGTGTGCGGACGGATGCCCATGTGCCGGCTCCGGCCGGCCTTGCCAATGCTCACGTTGATCCAGTCCAGATTCCCCAGTTGTCCGATGGTTGCCCGGCAAGCGCTGCGCACCCGCCGCATTTCCCCCGATGGCAGAATAATCACCGCCCATTCCCCTTCGCGCGCCCCCAACCTGCCCACCCCGCCGGCCGAGCGAACCAACTTGCCGCCCTGGCCCGGATTCATTTCTATATTGTGAATTTCCAGCCCCGTCGGAATGTTCGCCAGCGGAAGACAGTTGCCGATCTCCGGCGGCGAATCCGGCCCGCTGACCACTTTCGCCCCGGGCCTCAAGCCATTCGGGCACAAAATATATGCCTTGATTCCATCGGGATATTCGATCAGGGCAATGTGCACGCTGCGGTTGGGGTCGTATTCCACCGCCAGGACATTGGCGACCACGCTGTCTTTGCTGTTTCGCTTGAAATCGATGATGCGATAAAGCTTCTTATTCCCCCCGCCGCGGTGCTTGGCGGTGATGACGCCGTGATGATTTCGCCCATTGGCGCGAATGCGCCCGGTCACCAGCGACGGTTCCGGCTCAAACTTCGTCAGCGCCGACTTGTAGTCCAGCACCGATCCCGCTCGCCGGCCGGCAGAAGTCGGTTTGTAATATTTAATCGGCATTGCTGATCCTAATAAAGTTCAATTCTCGAATTCTCTTCCAGCGTCACGATCGCACGCTTCCAATCGCTGGTCTTGGCCATCTTGAACCGCGATCGCCGCGGCTTGCCCTTGCGGTTCATCGTCCGCACGTCGATCACCTTCACGTTGTAAATCGCTTCGATGGCGCGACGGACGTCCGTCTTGCTCGCGGCCGGCGCCACCTGAAACGCGTACACGTTCCGCGACTCCTGCAGGTGCGTGCTCTTCTCGGTAACCAGCGGCTTGATGATGACGTTCGTGTAATCCATGTTTCGCCCGCGGCTCAATTCGCCTACGCCAGAATTTGCTCCAAACCCGCTTTGGTCAAAAGCAGCGTCCGATTGTTCAGAATATCCCACGCGTTGAGCTGCGACACCGTCGTCAACGTTGTGCGCTCCAGATTGCGGGCCGACCGCTCCAGGTTTTCATCGCGGCCGTTGATCGCAAGCAGACAGCTCCGGTCGATTCCCAGCGCCTTGTAAACCTGGACCATGTGTTTGGTCTTGGGTTCCGGCAGCTTAATCTCATTGACGACGCGGACATCGTTGCTCTGCAGCTTAAAGAGGATCGCGCTGTTCCGAGCCAGCCGCCGGACTTTTTTGGGAATCGCCTGCCGCCAATCCTTGGGCCGCTTTTGCTTGGCGTGTCCGCCGCCCTTTTTGATTGGGTTGCGTATCCCGCCGGTGCGGGCGTTGCCCGTTCCCTTTTGGCGGAACACCTTTCGCGTCGCTCCGGCCACCTCGCCGCGCGCCAGCGTCCGCACCGTTCCCTGGCGCTTGTTGGCGTGATACGCAACGAAGGCCTGCTTCAGGAGGTTCTTGCGAACCGTCCCGCCGAGCTTGGCCTCGTCCACCTGAACGCTCTCCAGCTTCTGGCCGGCCTGATCAAATACGGGTATTTCGATCATGACTTTACTTCTTCCACTTTGGCGGTGACGGCCTTGCGAACAAAAAGGAGCCCGCCGTTGGGTCCAGGCAAAGCTCCTTTAATCAGCAGAAGATGATTTTCTTTATCGACCTTCACAAGCGGATGATTGCGCGTCGTGACGCCATCCATGCCCATGTGGCCCGCCATGCGCACGCCTTTTTTGGGCTTGCCGGACTGGCCGCGCCAAGTGGCGCGCGACGCGATCGAACCGGGCGAGCGGTGCTTGCGCTCCGTTCCGTGCGAGGCGCACTGGCCGCCGAAATGGTGCCGCTTCATGACTCCCGCCGTCCCCTTGCCTTTGCTGGTGCCGATCACATCCACGTATTTCACGCCGTTGAACAGATCCACGTCCACCTGTGCGCCGGCCGCCAGCGTCGTCGCTTCCTTCAGCCGGATTTCCCGAAAATGCCGCTTGGGACCGACACTGGCCTTGGCCGAATGTCCGATCAGCGGAAACGTGCTGAACTTCGCCTTGCAATCACCGTAGCCCAACTGCACGGCAAAGTAGCCGTCGCTCTCGAGGGTCTTCACCTGCGTGACATGGCACGGCCCCGCCTGCACGACGGTCACGGGGACCACCGCGCCCTTCTCGTTGTACACGCGCGTCATGCCGATCTTTTTTCCTAGCAGTGCTGGCGTCATATCCACTGTCCGTCAATGTTCCAGACAAAACCACATTCGCGACTCGTGGCCCGTTTCCAGGCGACTGGGTTCTTGGATGAACCCCACGGTCCGTTCGACGAAAAACGCCCCTTAAAATCAGGGGCGTTATATTACGACGAAATTATGCCTTGATCTTCACGAAAACACCCGCCGGTACGACGAGGCGATTCAGCGCCTCCACCGTCCTGGCGGTCGGTTCGAAAATGTCGATCACGCGCTTGTGCGTCCGCATCTCGAACTGCTCGCGGCTTTTCTTGTCAATGTGCGGGCTTCTCAAAACGGTGTACCGCTCAATCCGCGTCGGCATTGGAATCGGCCCGCAAACCCGTGCGTTGGTCCGCTTGGCGTGGTCAACAATCTCCCGCGCCGAGGCGTCCAGCGCCCGGTGATCATACGCTTCCATCCGAATCCGAATCCGATCGCCTTGCATATTACCGCGTTTCCTCGTCACCCCCGCTTGCCGCAACTCTCTTTGGCAAAGGGGGAAAGAGGGAATAACTTACAGATGCCGAAAACGATGTCAAGTCCGCCAGGGGCATTTTGTGCCCGGTTGATTCTCCTCGCCCGGTTTGCAACCGTCAATCGTTCCGGTGTACGTTCGCGCTTATGCGTCGTACCGACGTGTTCTGCACGATCCTCTGCGCGGCCGTGGTCCTGGCCGCGTTCCTGTTGGTGAATCCGTTCGTCGAATTGCCATTTAATGATGATTGGTCCTATGCCTTCACCGTTCAGAAGCTCTTGCAGACCGGGCACATCATTTATAATGGATGGGGTTCGCCCGCCATCATCACCCAGGCCTACTGGGGCGCCGCCTGGGCCAAAATCTTCGGTTTTTCATTCACGACCTTGCGATTCAGCACGCTTCCGCTGGCCATGGGTTCGGCGGTCGTCTGTTTCCTGCTGGGGCGATTAAGCGGCCTGCGGCCGGCACCGGCCGTTTTCGCCGCACTGATGCTCGGCCTTTCGCCGATCTTTCTGCCCCTGGCCACCTCCTTTATGACCGACATTTCCGGCCTGTTTTTCATGCTACTTTCCATCTATGCCCTGGCAAACGCCACCCTCGCGCGGCGAATCGCCTGGCTCGCCGTTGGTGTCGCGGCGGCCATCGTCGGGGGCATGACCCGCCAAGTTGTTTTTATTGTCCCATTGATCGTCATTCCTTACCTGCTTTGGATCGGAAGGAAAGATCGGCGCTTTTGCGCGGCCGGTGTAGCCGGATGGGTTCTCGTTTTAATCGGTTTCATCGCGACCCAAAGCTGGTTCTCTCGTCAACCCGATGTGGTGACCTACCCGTCCCTGATGACTTCACTGCATTGGGCGATCCAAACCCCGCGTGCGAACCTGGACCGCGGCGGGCGGTTCATCCTGACCCTGTCTCTTCTCACGCTCCCCGTGAGCGTGTGCCTGGTGTTTCTCATCCTCGATGCCTGCCGCCGTCGGGTTCGCCTCCTTCTATTTTGCGCGCTCGTCGGCATCGCACTGGCACTGGACATTCATTCCAATCCCGATCTTCTTCATTGGCCGTGGTCGCCTAACGTCGTGTGGCCCGATGGCATCCTCATCAACTGCGAGCTGTCGGGCCAGCCGCCGGCCGCGATGCCGGCGTGGTTCGTGACCCTTTGGTCGGTCCTGGTCTTCATTGCTTTGGGCGCTTCGCTGGCGCTGCTTGCGGATTTTTCCACGCGAGGGCGCAACCTGGCAAACACCGCCAGGCGAATCTTGGCCCCTCGGAACGGCGACTCGGCGCCGATCATTCTGGCAATCGTCGGCACAGCGTATCTGGCGCTTCTGCTCACGCGCACGATGATCTTCGACCGGTATGCGCTTCCGATGATTCCTATCGTCGCGATCTTCACGTTGCTGTATGTGCAGCGATATTCGGGCGGATTGCGAGTTCGCCGCGTTGCCTTCACGGCCGGTGCGATCGTTCTGGCGTTCTACACGGCGTTCTCGCTGGCGGCGACGCGCGATCTGATGGCACTGGCGCGTGCGCGGGTAGCGGCGATCCATGCGCTCCGCGATGCGGGCGTCGCACCCACCGCATTCGCGGCCGGGTTGGAATACGATTGCTGGACGCAACTTCAACTCCAGGGCCACGTGAATTACCGCTTCGCTTCCAATCACAGTCATCCGGTCAATCCGAACGTGGGCCTGACGCCGGCGCTGTGGTGCCGCTACCGCGTCGAATACAATCCCACCCCTCAAACGCATCGCAGCCATTTCGCCCCGATCCGGTATACTTCGTGGCTTCCGCCGTTTCACCGGGCGATTTATATCGACCAATTCCTCGACCCGTGGTGGCTCACGCATCCGCCACCGGACGGCAAGGCGCCCGTGCCCAACGGAGTGGATTTCGAAATGCTTTACTGATGCGCCCGATATCGGAATCCATGCAATCGACCAGGCCTTCGCACGCCGATGCGCGCAACGCGTTGTGGTGCGCCGCCGCCGTTGCAACCGCCTTCTTCGTCGTGAACCCATTCGTCCAAATGCCGTTCGACGATGATTGGTCCTATGCCTTCACCGTCCGCGAATTGCTCCGCACCGGACGGTTTCTCTACAACGGCTGGAGCGCGCCGCTGATCATCACGAACGTCTGGTGGGCCGCGATGTTCGCAAGAGTCCTTGGATACTCCTTCATCGTCCTGCGATTCAGCACCTTCCCGTCTGCGGTGGGCTGTGCTGTACTGGCATATCTCCTGGCCCGTCGCGCCGATGTCACCCCGGCCCGGTCGATCTTCTTCTCGCTTCTGTTGTGTCTCTCGCCCTTGTTCCTGCCTTTGGCCGATTCCTTCATGACCGATGTCCCCGCCCTCTTCTTCACATTGCTCTGCCTGTACGCGTTCGTCAGAGCCCCAAGGTCGTTCTCCTGGCTGGCCGTCGGCGTTCTCTTCGGCATCATCGGCGGAATGGGACGGCAAACCGTCTGGGTGGTTCCACTTTCGGTCCTTCCGTATTTGATCGTTGTTCGCCGCCGCGATCGATGGTTCGCCGCCGCCGCCGGCGTGGGCTGGCTGCTCGTCGTCGCCGACATTGTATTGAGCCTGCGATGGTTCGATCGCCAGCCTTGGGTCTTTCTTGACTTGCCGATTCTCTCCGTCATCCGCCAGGGTCTGATCCACCCGGAGATTCCCTTTAACAACCTGCTGAGGGTCTGCCTCACGACCGTGATGCTCGTTCTTCCGGCGGCCCTGCCGTTCACCTTCGCGTCTATCACCCGATTCTGGCATCTGCGCAACACCTGGCGCAGCGCCTTCACCATCATTCTCGTCTCCTCTGTTCTTTCTCTCGGCATCGTTCTGCACCCGACCTTCGGAATGCCGCCATGGCTCTTCAACATCATGACCGTTCATGGCGTCATCGGCAGCCTCGAACTATCCGGCCACCGCCCCGTCGCCCTGCCCTTTCCCGTTCTCGGTTGTATCTCCGCACTCGTTCTGACGAGTTGCTATTTCCTGGTGGCCCGGGCGGTCGAATTCGCCCTCCAAGGACGCGCTTTCTGGGGCCGACTGTGCGCCTTCTTCGCCCAATCCTCGCCCGCGCTCCCAGCTCTGGTGATTTTCGGCTTGGTTTATTTCGCGCTGCTGATTCTCCGATCCAGCGAATCCGGACAGGACCTGATCTTCGACCGATATTGCCTGCCGCTGATCCCCTGCCTGGCCATTCCACTTCTGCGCTATTTCAAACCCCGCGCGATAGCCTGCTCGCTGCTCGCGATCTACATCATCTATGGCCTGGCATCGACGCAGGACAATCTCGCCCTCGCCGCCGCCCGGCGCGCGGCCGTCGATCGCCTCGAATCCAGCGGCATTCCTTCCACCGAGATCGCCGCCGGATTTGAATACGATTTCTATACCCAGCTCGAGCAAGCCGGCCACGTCAACCGATATGGCATCCGCAATCCACCGAATTCCTTCAACCCCGCCAAGGGCTACACCCCCGCATTAAAATGCCGCTACCGCATCGAATGGAACCCCGCCGCAGACACGATGCCGTCACCCTTCGGCACGATCGATTACATCTCCTGGCTCCCTCCCTTCCATCGCCGGATTTATATCGATCAATTCCGCCACCCCTGGTGGCTCCAACCCCACCCCTCCAACAAGTCGCCGCTGCCCCTGAGCTATGAGGTCTTTTACGATTGATCCGAATCGAGCGTCTGCGTCGCGGCGGCTTTGGTTGCAATCGAAAGTGCTTACGGCCCCTGTTACTTCAGTTCTTCGAGAATCGCCGCCTTCACGTTCGCGGGAACGGGGGCGTATCTCAGCGGCTCCATCACTGAACTGGCCCGGCCCTGGCTCATCGAACGCAATTCGGTCGTGTATCCGAACATCTCGCTCAACGGCACTTCCGCTTCCACGATTCGCGTGTTGCCGCGCTGGTCGCTGTTGACGATCATTCCGCGGCGGCGATTTAGATCGCCGGTGACGTTGCCCACCCATTCCTCGGGGGTGGTGACGACCACCTTCATGATGGGTTCCAGCAATGTCAGGCCCGCTTTCTGGCAGGCTTCCTTGAACGCGATCTGGCCGGCTAATTCAAACGCGATTTGTGAGCTGTCCACCGGGTGATAGCTGCCATCCACCAGCGTCAATTTCACGTTGATCAGCGGATAATTCGCCAGCACGCCGGTCTTGGCGGCCATGCGGGCGCCGTATTCCACCGACGGGATATATTCCTTTGGGATCGATCCGCCGAAGACTTTGTTCTCGAACGCGAAGCCGTCTTTCCAGCCCCATTTTTTCAGCAATTCCGGATCGACCCCCTCGCCGTTGAACGGCTCGATGTTGACCGAGCAATCGCCGAATTGTCCGCGTCCGCCGGACTGCTTCACATGCTTGCCGCGGATGTTCATGGCCCTGCCGGTGATCGTTTCCTTGTACGCGACCTTCGGCCGGCCGACGATCACTTCCACGTTGTGGTCGCGCGTCAGGCGGTTGCGCAGAATTTCCAGGTGAAGCTCGCCCATGCCGGCGATGATGGTCTGGCCGGTTTCCTCATCGTACTTCGCCTGGAACGTCGGATCCTCGCGCTTCAGAGTCGTGAGGGCCTCGCCCAGTTTCTGTTTGTCGGCCGCCGTCTTCGGCTCGATTGACATGCTGATGACCGGCTCGGGGAACGTCGGCCGTTCCAGGATGATTGGGCTATCCGGATCGCACAGCGTGTCGCCGGTCAATGCATCTTTCACGCCGATGCAGGCAACGATGTCGCCCGATTCGGCCACGTCGATGGGGTTGCGGTCCGACGCGTGCATCTGAAACATCCGGCTGATGTTCTCGCGCTTGCCGCGGTTGCTGTTCAATACCCGGCTTCCCTTTTCCAGCTTGCCGCTGTAAATCCGCACGTAGGTCAAATCTCCGTGCTGGTCATTGACGATCTTGAAGACCAGGCCGCAGAACGGCTCATCCGGATTCGGATGCCGCTCGATGATCGTCGCCGCGTCCTTTACGTCGTGGCCGCGGATGGCCGGCATGTCCACCGGGGCGGGAAGATAGTCGATCACGCCATCGATCAACCGTTGAACGCCCACGTATTTCAGCGCCGACCCGGTGAACACCGGATGCAGCTTGAAGTTGATCGTCGCCGCGCGCAGGGCCTTGCGCAGCTCCTGCTCGGTCGGCTCCTGGCTGATGAGATATTTCTCCATGAGATGATCGTCGGTCTCGGCCACCTTTTCGATCAGGTCATGCCGCCATTTGTCGTAGCGTTCTTTTTCTTCGGGGGGGATGGGCTTTTCGGTGATGGTCATGCCCCGGTCTTTGTCGTCGCCGACGTTGAAATACATCGCCACGCCGCGCATCAGATCGATCATTCCCTTGAAGGTATTGCTCTGTCCGATGGGAATCTGCACGGCCACGGCCGGCGCTCCGAGGCGTTCGCGGATGGAATTGAAGCTGAAATCAAAATCCGCCCCGACCTTGTCCATCTTATTGATGAAGCAAACCCTCGGCACGTTATACTTGGTGGCCTGCCTCCAGACGGTTTCGGATTGTGCCTCCACCCCTTCCTTGCCGTCGAACACCGCCACGGCTCCGTCGAGCACGCGCAGCGAGCGTTCCACCTCGGCGGTGAAGTCCACATGGCCGGGCGTGTCGATCAGGTTGATCGTGTACCGCTCGCCGTTGCGGTCCCAGGGACAGGTCGTTGCGGCGGAATTGATGGTAATGCCGCGCTTCTGCTCTTCCTCGTCGAAGTCCATGACGGCGGTACCTTCATGAACTTCGCCCATCTTATGAATTTTGCCGGTGTAATATAGAATCCGTTCGGAGACGGTCGTCTTCCCAGCGTCGATATGCGCGGCAATGCCAATGTTGCGAATTTTGGACAGATCACGAGCCATAACAATCCCTTGCAGCTTTCAGTCAAACGATATCGACAGTACGCCACATCCGCAGCCAAAGTTTCCCACCTTGACGCATCGGTTCCGCCGAGTGGGGGTCCGCCGAAAGAGCGGAGTAATGTAATCGCGGACGGTCAATCGTCAAGCGGAGAATTGGGGCGAGGCGCATTGCCTATTTCCAATTGCCTATTGCCTATTGCCTATTTGAGGAGCGCAAAATAGGGTGCTGCCCCTCCCTTCAATAGGCAATAGGAAATAGGCAATAGGCAATCTCCCCATTCGGCCGTGTAAAAAACTATTGCGCAAAATCGCCAAAACCGAGCGGCTACAACAAGTTAAATTTGTTTTTTCCACCTATCGCTGCCGGTTTTCCCTTAACCATCTGGCAATCCCAGGTCGATAAGACTAAAAACCCGTCATAGGCCATAAAGTTGGCTTAAACGGGCAAAACTGAACTCAATCGAACCGAAACCCTGGTTGACGTGTAGAGACCCACTTTAATCCGGCCGCAGGCTCGGCTTCCCCATGATATATTTCTCATGGCGAGCTCAGCCGGGCAACCTCAGCCGGCCCAACGGTCGTATTACTCATGAAGGTTGTCATGAGACGAGTTGCGATTATCGCCGAGATCTTGCTACTGATCGGGTGGCTCACATACCCCTATCTGAGCGACGCTTACACTCCAGCCGAGCCCACAACCCGTCCCGCCATTGAGAGCATACTCAGCCATACTTCCGCCGTTGCCGTGGCTCCACACCCTTTCCGCGAGATTTATGGGCATGACGGGTTCTGGCGTTTGGGCGAGGATCAGACCGGCGTCTGGTGGTTCGTATCCCCCGCGGGACAACTCGATTTTCTGAACACCGTCACCACCGTGCAGCCTGAACAGTCCGGCCGGGACCGGGACGCCATCGGATATCGGTCCCTGGACTGGGACGGCAAATACGGCCAAGCCGACCTGAATCGCTGGGCCGAGGCCACGCTCGTTCGCGTCAAAGACTACGGCTTCAAGGGCCTGGGCGCGTGGTGCAACCCGGCCTTCCATCGGCTCGATGTCCCCATGAGCCAGGACCTCAATCTCTGGGCGTGGGTCAACGATAACTCCAAACGCTTTTATTCCGCCGGCTGGGCGGAATCCGCCGAGCAGGCCGTCAAAACTCAAGTCGCTCCCCTGAAAGACAACCGCAATCTGGTCGGCTATTTCCTCGACAACGAATTGGACTGGGGCGATGGCTTCTCCGGCCCGGGCGCGTATTTCGACGATCTTCCCAACACCGATCCCAACCGCCAGCAGGTTGTGCAAACCATCCGTGGCGTCTGGCCGCAATTGCACGACTTCAACTTGGACTGGTCCACCAAGTTGGCCGACTGGTCGCAACTGGACACCTTGCCCGTTCTCCCCCGCGACCAGGCCCGCGCGTACGACCACCTCAGCACGGCCTGGCTCTATCATCTGGCCCATGATTATTTCCGCGAGACCACCTCGCTCGTTCACCGCTATGATCCCAATCACCTGATCCTGGGAGTGCGATTCAAAGGTTTCGCTCCCGAGGAAGTCGTCTCCGCTTCCCGCGATTTCACCGATGCTCAATCGCTCAATTATTACGTCGCCGACGCCCGGCTCGACGCCGACATGTTCCACATGATGTACGTCCGCTCGGGACAACCGATCATCATCAGCGAATACTCCTTCCACGCCATGGACGGCAGTAGCGGGGATCACAATTCCGTCGGTTTCTCCGCACAGGTTCCGGATCAGCAGGCCCGGGCCGATGGGTACCGTCTGATGACCACGCGCCTAGCGCGCGTTCCGTATATCGTCGGCGCCGATTGGTTCCAATGGTGCGACGAACCCCCCGCCGGCCGCAGCAGCGACGGCGAGGACGTGAACTTCGGCGTAGTCGATGTTCACGATAAGCCATACAAGCTGCTCGTCAGCGCCATCCAGCAGACCACGCCGACGCTTAATCCGCTCCACGCCCGCAGCACGTCCGATTCCGAATCGGATATCTGGCGCGAGAGTTATACCCTTCACCCAATCATGCACGTTCCGTTCCTCGCCCACGCCCCGGCGATGGATGGCACCCTGGCCGGCTGGCCCCAGGCGTCCCGTTTCGACAACATTCGCCGTGAACAGACGGTCGATCTCGATCGCTTCAAGATCCGAACCCCCGAGGCGTTCATGGGCTGGACGCGCGACGGGCTGTACCTGGCCGTTGAGGTTTTCGATAAGCATCTCGAAACCGCCCCCGCCACCGCCTGGTGGTGGACTCGCGACAACGTCGAATTCTTCATCTCCACTCGCCCCGTGGCTTCGGATCAAATGAGCTATGACGTTTACTGTCACCAGTTCTTTGTCGTTCCCCGAGACCCCACCACGAATGCCGCGGTGGTCGGGCAATGGCACCGTGACGGGGACGCGCTAAAGGACAATCTGATCCCGGTTCCGTCGATCCGCAGAGCCGTTAAGATTCTGCCCGATCGTTATATCGTCGAGTTGTTCATTCCCGCCAAGGCCCTGCACGGCTACGATCCGCAGCGCGAGCCGACCATGGCGTTCAATCTCGATGTTCGGGACTATGACACCGCTTCGAATTTCTTCTGGTCCGCCCCCAAGTCGATGCGTACCGAGCTTCGCCCCAACACCTGGGGCACTCTTTACCTCGACCCGCCAACGAACAGCACCTACGCCCGCGCCGCCCAGGCCAGCGCGAATTAATATTTGCCCCCAAAGCCCCGGGATAGCCATCCCGCGGGTCTTAGCGTAATAATCAGTAGCGCGCGCCGTCTGGCCCGATGATGCCAACTCTCGACGATCGAATTTCCGAAATCGGCCATGAAATATTCGCCCGCGTCAGCGCGCTCGCCGCCATCCCTTCCCCCCTGGCCCGGATCGACGACGCGTTCATGAACCTCGCGATGCGGGACGAGGCCGTCAAATCTCAACTCTTCCGCTTCGTCGATGTTCTCCCCACGCTCCGCTCCCGCGCCGCCATCGCCACCCATCTGCGCGAGTATCTCCAGCCCGTCTCCAAACGATTGCCGTCGCCGCTGCGGCCCGCTTTGAGCGACGGTCTTCTTTCGCTCTTAATGGCCGCCGCCGCCAATTTCAATGTCCGCCGCATGGCCCGCAAATTCATCGCGGCCCCCGATCCCCATCAGGCCGTCAAGGCCGTCGCAGCCCTGCGCAATCGCCGTCTGGCTTTCACCGTCGACTTGCTGGGCGAGGCCATCATTTCCGAAAAGGAAGCGGGCCATTATCAGCGGCGATATCTCGACCTGATCCAAACGCTTCCGGCGCCCATCGCCGCTTTTCCCGAGGACCCGCTCATCGACCGCGACGCCGCCGGCCCGATTCCGCGGACCAATATTTCGCTGAAGCTCTCTTCGCTCTATAGCCAGTTCGATCCCCTCGACGGGCGCACCACCGCCACCGCCGTGCTGCGTCGCCTTCGCCCGATTCTCCAGGCCGCCCGCCGCAGCGGCGCGTTCGTGAACCTCGACATGGAGCAGTTCTCTTTCAAGGACCTGACCCTGGAGATTTTCAAATCGGTCCTGATGGAAAACGAATTCCGCGACTGGCCCCATGTCGGGATCGCCATCCAGGCGTACCTCCGCTCGACGCTGGACGATCTGAAATCTCTCGCCGATTGGTCGAACCGCCGCGGGACGCCGGTCTGGGTCCGGCTCGTCAAAGGCGCGTATTGGGATTACGAAACCGTGAGCGCCGCCCAGAACGGCTGGGACATCCCCGTCTTCACCCACAAGTCCGCCACGGATGCGAATTTCGAATCCGCCTGTGCGTTCCTCATCGAAAATCGGAAACTTCTTCGCCCCGCCATCGCCAGCCACAATATCCGCAGCATCGCCGCGGCCCTGGCGCACGCCGAGCGGCTCGAAGCGCAGCCGGCCGAAATCGAATTCCAGATGCTCTTCGGCATGGCCAATCCCATCAAAGCCGCGCTCGTGAACATGAACCGCCGCGTGCGCGTGTATGCTCCCATCGGCGAATTACTGCCGGGAATGGCTTATCTCGTCCGCCGACTTTTGGAAAACACCTCCAACGAATCCTTCTTACGGGCCGGCTTTATCGAGCACGCGCCCGAGGAGCAATTGCTCATGAACCCCGCCCTGCACCTGCATCCGCCGGCGTCGGCGCCGCGATCCGCACCCGCATTCGCGAATGCTCCGGCAACGGATTTTTCCCGCGAAGCAAGCCGCACTTTGATGTCGCAAGCCATCAGCGCATTCGCCGCCAAACCCTGCGCGGAATATCCGCTCATTATTGCCGGCCAGCGCATCATCCCGATGCATCGGGACTGGATCGAATCGCTGAATCCATCGCATAAATCCCGCATCGTCGCCCGCTGCGCTTGCGCGGGTCCTGAGCAAGTCGATCTCGCCGTCGCCGCCGCTCAGTCCGCCTTCGCCGATTGGCGTGACGTTCCCGGCGCCGATCGCGCGGCGTTGCTCGATCGCGTCGCGCAAGTTTTGGATCGTGATCGCTTTGATCTGGCCGCTATCGAAATCGCTGAATGCGCCAAACCCTGGCGCGATGCCGATTCCGACATCACCGAAGCCATCGACTTTTGCCGCTATTACGCCTGGCAAATGCGCGAACTTTCCTCGCCGCGCGGTTTGAATCTGCCCGGCGAGGAAAACCAATGGCTCTACGAATCCCGCGGCCCGGCCGTCGTCATCGCACCGTGGAACTTTCCGCTGGCCATCCTCACCGGCATGGCCGCCGCCGCCGTGGTCGCCGGCAACCCGGTTATCCTCAAACCCGCCGAACAATCCCCGCTCATTGCCTTCCGTCTCGCCATCGCATTCGAAGAAGCCGCTGCGCCGGCCGGCGTCGTGAACTATCTCCCGGGCATCGGCGAGGAAATCGGCCCGGCCCTCATCAGCCATCCCGACATCGCCCTGATCGCATTCACCGGCTCCCGAGCCGTCGGGCTTTCGATCAACCACATCGCCGCCCAGCCCAGTCCCGATCAGGATCACGTCAAGCGGATCATCGTCGAGATGGGCGGGAAAAACGCCATTATCGTCGATGACGACGCCGACCTTGATGAAGCCGTCGCAGGCGTCGTCGCCAGCGCGTTTGGATATTCGGGTCAGAAGTGTTCCGCCTGCTCGCGCGCGGTTGTTCTGGCGGATATATACGATTTGTTTCTCACTCGCCTGATCGAAGCCGTCGCCAGCCTGAAAATCGCCCCCGCGGAAGATCCCGCCTGTCGCATCGGCCCCGTGATCGACGCTCAAGCCATGGATCGCATCCATACCGCCATCGAGCGCGGCAAGCGCGATGCCCACCTGGTTTTCGCCGGCGATGCCGCTCGCCTCGCCACGGAAGGCTTTTACATCGCCCCGCACGTCTTCGCCGATGTTCCGCCCAACAGTTCGCTGACCACCGAAGAAATCTTCGGCCCCGTCCTGTCCGTCATGAAAGCGGAGAATCTCGACCAGGCCCTGGCGATCGCCAATGGCGTTCAATATGCACTGACGGGGGGAATATTTTCCCGAAGCCCCGCGAACATCCAACGCGCCCGACGCGAATTCAGAGTTGGAAATCTTTACATCAATCGGAAAATCACCGGCGCCCTCGTGGGCCGCCAACCGTTCGGCGGATTCAAGCTCTCAGGCGGCGGCACGCAAGCCGGCGGTCCGGATTATCTCCGTCATTTCCTGTTGCCCCGCTGCATCACCGAAAACACGCTGCGTCACGGATTTCCAGCCGAGCCTCCGCGCGCGGAATAACCGGTCGGCATTTATCGGCGCCCGCCGCCGAAGTGTCCGCCGCCTCCAAAATGACCGCCGCCGTGGAAACCACCGCCGCCGTGGAAACCACCGCCATAAAAGTGTTGGTGAAAACCGCCCCAGTAGCCAAAGTACGGAACTCCGATTCCAACATAAAACGGCGAATATCCATAATTATAATAAGGATATCCGCCATCGTAATACCCGGTATAGGGATACGCGTACGTAGTCGGCGGATAAACATACGGCTGCGTCGTGTACGGATAAGCCTCCTGCGTCGCCGTGGTGTTCGGAGCCGCGGTGTTATACGGAGCCGCTGTCTCCGCCGCCTGACCGTATGTCACCTGCGGCAGGTTGCTCGGCGGCTGCGGCAGCGCTCCCGACAACTCCGCACCCAGCGTGTCCTCAATCTTAAACAGATCCGCAACCGGCCCCGTCGCCTGCAATGTCGCCAGCATTTTTCCAGAACCCACATCCACCGCTTGTCCGGTCACTCGCAATTGGTTGTCGGAAAACTGATAGCTGCCCAAAACCACAATGGAAGCCCCCACGTCCTTCGCGGCTTTCATCGCAGCCGGCTTATCCGCGTTTGCCAGCGGATGATTCAGCGCCACCGCTTCCATCACCGGTGAGCCGGCAACATCCGACATCATGTTCTCCTGAATCGCCGACATCACCCAGCCATGGCTGGTCGTGTCACCCACCTGCTTAAATGGAACGATCAGCACCTTGGTAATCGGCGATGACGGCTCCGTCGTGGGCTGTGCTATCGCCAACGATCCCCCCAGAAAAATCACGACCGCGAGGAGAATCAGCTTTTTCATATTTCGCTCCTTGAACACACACGTAATTATACGCGTGGCCCCAAGCAAAACTCCGCAGAAGCCGCATTTCATCCCGCATTATTGAGTCAAAAACAGCTATTTGACTCAAATGATTCCCTTTCAATTCGCCGTCCACGTCCCGCCCACCTCCCGCACGGCAATCCGCTCGCTCTCCCGTCCGGTCGCCGCCAAAATCCGCTCCAGCGGCTCATTCATCGGCTCGTGGCTCAGCCGAAACGTGCTGTGATGCATCGGCAATACAAACTCCGCCCGTGCGTGGTTAGCCATCGTCCACGCTTGCTCCGGCGTGGCGTGCGCGTGGATGTACGGGTCGTACGCGCCGATTCCCAGTATCGCCAGATTCACCGGCCCGACATCTTTGAACCATTCCTGATAGGCGGTGTCTCCGCCATACAGCACGCGCCTTCGGCTCGATTCCAGCAGATATCCGTTGTATCCCCGATGTTGGTCGATGAACGTCCGCGCTCCCCAGTGCTGAACTTGCCGGGCAGTGATGGCCAACCCGTTGAACCGCGCCCGCTCTCCCCACCGCAGTTCCGTCACGTTGCGAAATCCCAAATCCCACACCAAATCGCGCGTATCGTGGGCCGTCACCACCGCAGTCTTCTTGTTCAGGGCCGCGAGGCTTTGCCGATCCAAATGGTCGAAATGCGCATGCGAGATCAGGATCAGATCGATCTTCGGAAGCTGGCGCGCCTGCATGGCCGCGGCGATCTGCCGCCTCGGTCCCAGCGTTGTCAGCCACAAGCCCAGACCCACTCGATTACCAAAGACCGGATCGGTCAAAATCGTCATTCCCCCCACGCGCAAAAGCACGGTCGCATGGCCAATCCAGACGGCCGACAATTCCCGGTCTTCCCATCCCGCAAGATTCGGCGCCATCGGCGCCCGCGCCGGCGGATTCACCTGGTCCAGCCACCGCATCCCGCCACGGCCGCGCCCCAGCCCGGCCGCCAATCGCAGCGCAAACTGCTTTCGCTTCAAAAAATCGGTATACGTTCGCCAGCTCACGTCAATCAATCTCCACTACGACCGGAAAATGATCGCTCGCATATTTCGCCAGCCGATCCTGCTCCACCTTCGCTTCCTTCACGCGCCCGCCTTCGATTCCATGCAGAAAAATGTAATCCACCCGCTGACCCGGATATTGCGTGGTAAAACTCCCGATCGTCCCGGCCTCCGCCCCCAATCGCGCCTGCAGCGAATCCACGTATCCCGCATCCAGAAGTTTCTGAATCGCACTGCGCGGCAACACCCCGCCGTTCGCCGCGATATCCTCCCGCGTGCGCGCCTTGCATTTTTGCGGATCGACCTTCTGAATCGGCGAATTGCTGTTGAAATCTCCGGCCAGCAAATGTGGCCGATTTTCCTTCCGATGCCGCGAGAAGATCTCCAGAATCCCCTCGATCTCCCGCTCGCGCCGGGCCTCGTCCTCCAGCCTTGCCCGCGGATGCAGATGAATAGCCGCCAGAGTCCACTGCGCACCGCCCGGCCCCGCAACCGTCGCCTCCAGCGCGCAATCGGAAAACTCATCGCGCAAAAGCGAATGATTCACCGATTCCAGGATCGATCCGCGAGACAGGATCGCCGCTCCGTGCCGCCGTCCCTGGGCCAGGATAAATTCCATTTTCATCCGCCCCGCGATGCGCTCGACGACGGCCGCGTTGTCCGCCTCGACGAGGGCCACGACATCCGGCCGCTGTGCTTCGATCACCTCCGCCAGCGGATCGGCCCGACCCTCCCCGCCGTCGAGAATGTTGTAACTCACGATTCGCACGCCGCAGGAATCGTAGCCTGCGCTGGCGGGGCTGTCACTTCGCTAGAAATCAAATGGGGTTTGGTCCCAGATCAAAACCCCCGCAAAGTGGGTGCTAATGGGGCCGAGCCGTTAGCCCCCCGCTTTGCGGGGGCTTGTCCGCGGCAAAATGTATTTCTTTTCCCGGCGCCAGAATCGCCCTCGGCCGGATGGACCGTATCCGATCCGCCAGCGCCATCTGCTGCGCGAAAAGTTCCCGGTTCACCGACGCCATCGCCCGATCGTCCGCGCGGAAAATATCTCCCGTCAGGGTGCGCGCGATGGCCGATTCCACGTACAGCGTCTGGGCCGATTCCTGCCACAGCGGCTTCACCACCACGCTCACGCCCGTCTCGCCATAGCTGAGCAATCCCCACCTCGGCGCCAAATCCTTCTTCTGCACCACGCCCGCCGGCGCGAGCACGTAATGCAAATTCGCCATGGGCTGCATCAGACACGAATCGAATTTCCCCAGTCCCACGCATTTCCGCAGCGCCCGCCGTTTTTTTTGCTTCCGTTTGCCGCGCCGCTCGAACATGCTGAATTCCAGTTGTCCATCGTTCGAGCAATCGCGCAGGAAATCCGACCGCGTCGCCTTGCACTCGATAAAACAAACCTGCGGGACCTCGCGCGGAATGGCCAGGTAATTCTGATATGCCCGAAAGACCCCGGTGCCCACGGCATCGACGATCCCCAGCGGCGGCAATCGCACCTCCGCCGCGATGCAACGATACCCCATCCGCAGCAGCCAGCGGCACGCTTCTTTTTTCAGCGTTTTGTGAAGGTCGGTCTCTCCAGCCATGGGCACTCCTTTGCCGTGCGATATGCGAATCCTTTCCGTTGTTTTTCGCTTCCGAACGCAAGGAAATCAAGCTGCGGTGAGCGCGAGATGGCAATATCCGTGGATGCGTCAATGGATTACGGAGTTGCGACAAATATGTTGCTTTTTTGCTGCCCGGTGATATAAGGGAACCGAAACAGTTGACCAGTTGGATGGCGTGCCGAGCGGTGAAGCTCCCCTGTTCTGTGACTATTCTCGGAGGTGACTTGTGCGAACGAACATTGCGAAACGGCTTGTTTTTTGCATTGCGGCGCTACTGCTCGGTGTTTCGCTCTGCGCCGAGTGCGGGGCGGCTCCAACCCAGGCGATCTATTCCTACGACGCCGTGGGCAACCAGATTGCCACCATTGATCCGATCGGACAGGTGACGACCACGGCGTATGACGATGCCGACAACGAATTGACCGTCACCACCGTCGATGGTTCGGGCCACAGCACCGCTACATACTACGACGCGGTCGGCAACGCCGTTGCGACCACGGACCCGGTTGGAAACGCTACCTCCTCGGCCTACGACAACGACGGAGATCTTCTTTACGAAACCGATTCCATCACCAATACGGTCAACGCCTACGACCGTGCGGGCAACCAGGTTCAGACCATCGACCCGGTCGGACCGGTGACGAGCACGGCGTATGACGATGCCGGCAACGAGTTGACCGTCACCACCGTCGATGGGATGGGCCACACCACCGCTACATATTACGACGCGGTCGGCAACGTCCTTGAGACCACGGACCCGTTGGGAAAAGATAGGTCCTCCGCTTACGACAACGACGGCAATCTTCTTTACGAAACCGACTCCGTTACCAATACGATCACCGCTTACGACGGCGCGGGCAACCAGATTCAGACCATCGACCCGGTCGGACGGGTGACGAGCACCACGTACGATGAGGTTGGGAATGAATTGGTCGTCGGCGAAATTGACGGCGCCGGCCAGAGCAGCCTGAACTACTACGATACCGCGGGCAATCTTCTTGAGACGTTCGATGTCCCCGGAATGATCACATCGACCGCCTATGATGACGTTGGCAACGTGGTTTGGACAACCACCACTCTTCCCGAGCCGGGCACGGCGTCGTTGGCGGCTGTTGCGCTGATCGCCGCGTGGCGTCGGCCAAGGCGGAAACTAAACCGGAAATCCGCCGGTGTTTGAAAACTAGCTGCGCTCGGGTTTTGTCGCACAATACGTTTCCCACATCTCTCGATAAGCTGATTCAACGCTGCGCGCGAACCTCTTCCCGTCCATCAACGGCGAGCGCTTCATCCTCTCTCGCAACGTCCTTCGCAATTCTCCCAGCCGATCCTGATCGCCCGCCAATTCCATGGCAATCTTTACAAACTCTTCGTCGCTTTGGGCGGCGAATTGCTTCAGGTCGAGATTGCACAACTGGCTCCATCCCGCTCGGCCCACGACCGTTTTCCCAACGCACGTGACCACCGGCACCCCCATCCACATTGAATCCAGGCTTGTCGTGTGGCCATTGTACGGGAGCGTGTCCAGGCCGATGTCGATCCGGCGATAGACCGTTAAATATTCGCGCCGGGCCTGGAATTCGACAAAATCGATTCGGTCGCCGCTGATTCCCTTGTGCTGAAAATATTCGCGCAGCCGCTGCCGATGGGCCCCGGGCGATGCGAGCAGAATGAGCCGCGAATTCGGCGCCGCCGACAGGATTCGCGCCCAGAGTTCCAGCGTTTTCGGTCTGGCTTTGCAGAAATTGTTCAGGCAGCCGAAGGTGATGTATCCATTGCGAATCGCCGGGGCATCGCCGATCTCCAATTCCTCGCACAGCGGATCGTAACACCAAAACGTATCCGCCAGACGGATCGACGTTTCGCAATAGTCGTGATCGCGCGTCCCCGCCTGCCCTGAGCCTGTCGAAGGGGGATCGAGATACGGATCGGTCAAGCGATAATCCATGGCCGACAGCCCGGTCGTTCCCGGATATGCCAGCCACGCCGCCTGCACCGGAGCCGGCTTGCGGGCGAAGACCAGCGAACGCCCCAGCGACATGTGCATCGTCAAATCCACGAGAATGTCGATCCGGTCATCGCGGATTTTTTTCGCCACCTCATCGTCCCGCATTCCCACGATCGACCGCCAGCCATCGCAGTATCCGCGAATCCGCTCGGTCGTCGCATCCGGCCGGCTTACGTGGGCGTAGCAGAAAACCTCGAAATTCTTCCGGTCGTGATTCGACAGCAGCGGGATCGTGAACAGCGATTGGCAATGCTCGCGAAAATCCGCGCCCACGTATCCGATGCGCAATCGCCGATCCCGCGTCCGATCGTTTTCGTGCGGATGAATCTCGTTTTTCAGTTTCTGCGCATGCAGGGCATTCCAGCGCAGCGCTTCGCGCAGAATCTCGGCCGAGTCGTAATCCTCATGGTATTGCACCGCGAAAACGAGATTGCTGTGCGAGGCATGGTCTTTCGGCTCCAGCCCGATCGCCCGGCGATAGGCCGCGATGGCCTCATCCAGCCGGCCGGCGTCCTTGAGACTGTTGCCCATGTTGGAATGGGCCAGGTGAAATTCGGGCTGCAGCCTGATCGCCTGCTCGAAAGCCGCGATCGATTCGTCCACCTTCCCCATCGTTCGCAACGTGCTGCCGAGATTGCTGTACGCGGTGATGTAATCCGGCTTTTGTTTCAGGGCCGCCAGATATGCCTCGGCGGCTTCCTTGTATTTTCGAAGCAACTGCAGGGCATTGCCCAGGTTGTTGTGCGCATCGACCATCGCCGGGTCCAGCGCAATCGCGCGGCGAAACATTTCCACGGCTTGATCGTACTGTCCGCGCCCGGACAGGGCATTGCCGAGGTTGAAGGCCGCCTGCGCGAAATCGGGTTTTAACTCCAGCGCCTTCCGCAGCACGCCGATGGCTTCGTCGTATCGCTTCAGGCCGTAAAGGGCATTGCCGAGATTGTTCCAAACCATTGGCGAATCCGGGCGTAATTCCAACCCGCGGCGGAAGAGTGCGATCGCCTCGTCCGTTCGTTTGAGCCAGATGAGCGCTCCGCCAAGGTTTCCCATCGCCTCGACGTAATCGGGCCGCAGCGCGAGTGTTCGCCGAAATGCCTCGGCCGCTTCCTCCACGCGACCCAGCGAAAACAGCGCCGTGCCGAGATTGATGTGCGCTTCGGGAACATCGGGGCTGAACTCGATGAAGCGTCGATACGCCGCGACCGATTCCTCCCGCCGCTTGACGCTTTGCAACGCCAGCCCAAGCCCGAACCACGCTTCGGGCAAATCATCTTTGATTTGCAACGCACGCTGGTAAACCGCGATCGCCTCCTGAGCCCGCCCCATCCCTGCCAGCGCCTGTCCCAGACTTGCCTGAATATTCGCTGCCTCCGGCTTCGCCGCCGCCGCCCGACCGATCAGATCAACCGCGGATTGGAAATCCCTCTTCTGAATCGCCAGCACGCCCAAGCCTTGCAGGGCCCCAGCATTCGCCGGCTCGGATTTAAGAATTTCCCGATACAATCCCTCGGCTTCGACCGACCGTCCCGCGCGGTGGTGATCCATCGCTTGTTCGAGTGTCCGCTCCATCGGCATGGCGTAAAGCTACAGGTTATGTGCGGCAAGCCGCAAGCGAAGGAGTCAAAAACACCTTGGGCGTAGGGATTTTTCCTACGTTCGGCTAAGCAAAAGTCCGAGCCGAAATTACATCGTTTCACCATTGGTTTGAGCCGCGAAATAAAGCCAAAATGGCGATTGGCGAATATGAAAGGAAAACGCATCGAAATCTCGCGATTATTTTCTCATCATCGCTTCAAATCGGAGATCGCGATATCCTTCGTCACCCTATTCTGCTTCGCTGGTGTCGTCGAAGCCCAAATGTACTCGGTCCTGCATGATTTCGGTGGCGCTCCAGGCGATGGATCTTATCCCTATGACTCACTCCTTCAGTCCGGCTCTTTACTATACGGCTTGACGTTTGGCGGCGGCACGGGTGCCGGCATTAATGGCTTTGGTCTGGGCACAATCTTCGACTACAACTTGGCGACCAACACCGAGAGTGTGCTGTATTCCTTTCAGGGTGGAAGTAGTGATGGAGCAAATCCAACAGGCTCGCTAATCCAATCCGGTTCGACACTCTATGGGTTGACCGACGACACCGGCGGTATCGATGTGGCGAGCACGATCTTCCAATATGATTTGGGCACCGACGCCGAAAGTGTTCTGTATTCCTTTCCAGGCGGAATACGTGCTTCCGGAGAACTCGCCCAAAGCGGCTCCAACCTTTATGGTCAGGGGATCTACCAATACAGCTTACAAACGGGTGTGCTGCATTACCTGCCTGGAAGTCAGTCCGCTGGCGTTACATACGGATCTCTTATCCTTTCCGGCTCCATTCTCTATGGCATGACCGAGACAGGCGGAAGCAAAAACGACGGCACGATCTTCGAGTACAACTTGGCGACAGACAAAGAGAGCACGCTGTATTCTTTCGGAACTTCATTGAATGGCGGAGAATTCCCTGCCGGCTCGCTAATCCTGTCCGGCTCCACTCTCTATGGCATGACTACTGGAGGCGGCTACGAAGGAACAGGCACGATCTTCGAATACAACCTCAACACCAGCATAGAGACGGTGCTGCATTCCTTCTCCGGTTACCCAGACGACGGATCATATCCGTACGGATCGCTGATCTTGTCCGGCCCGACACTCTATGGCATGACCGAGTTAGGTGGCGCTAACAGGGGCAATGGATCTGGTTATGGCACCATCTTTGAATATGACCTCACGACCAATACAGAGAGCTTGCTGCATTCCTTCGACCAAAGTGATGGGGCTTTCCCACAGGGTTCGCTGATTCAATCCGGCTTATCTCTCTATGGGATGACCGAGCAAGGCGGAACGAACGGGGAAGGCGTGATTTTCAGCCTCACGGTTCCGGAACCGACGTCCACCGCAATGTTGGCAGTGGCAAGCGTGGGATTGCTTGTGCGAAGGCGGCGCAATGTCACTCTTCTTCTTTCGCGCTCAGCCTCGCCACGACGCTCAAATCCTCCAGCGTCGTGATGTCGCCTTTCACCTCGCCGCCGGCGGCGATTTCCTTCAGCAATCTACGCATGATCTTTCCGCTGCGCGTTTTGGGCAGAGCATCGGTGAAACGAATCTGATCGGGCCGGGCCAGGCTGCCGATCTGTTGCGTGACGACCGTCATCAGTTCCTTCTTCAAATCCGGACTGGGCTGGAATCCGGTGCGGAGCGTTACGAAGGCGGCGATGCCCTGGCCCTTCATTTCGTGCGGCATGCCGACGACCGCGGCTTCGGCGACCCATGCGTGCGAAACCAAGGCGCTTTCAATCTCGGCGGTGCCGAGGCGGTGGCCCGAGACGTTGATGACATCGTCTACGCGACCCATGACCCAGAAATATCCGTCCGCGTCCCGCCGGGCGCCGTCGCCGGTGAAATAGCAGCCCTTCACGTCGCTCCAATATTGCCGGGCGTAACGGTCAGGATCGTTGAAAATTCCCCGCAGCATCGACGGCCAGGGACGGCGGATCACCAGCAACCCGCCCTGATTCGGCGGCATTTCCTTGCCGCTACGATCCACGATCGCGGCATCCACGCCGAAGAACGGCAGCGTGGCTGTGCCAGGCTTGGTCGGTGTTACGCCGGGCAACGGCGTGATCATGATCCCGCCGGTTTCGGTTTGCCACCACGTATCCACGATCGGGCATTTACCGTGGCCGATCACCTCGTGATACCACATCCACGCTTCGGGATTGATCGGCTCGCCCACGCTGCCAAGCAGCCGCAGGGTCTTCATCGAATGCTTCGCCGGCCAGCGTTCGCCGAGGCGCATCAGCGCGCGGATCGCCGTCGGCGCGGTATAGAAAACCGTGACCTTGTGCCGGTCGATCATCTCCCAGAAGCGGTCCGGCTGGGGATGCGTGGGGCCGCCTTCGTACATCACGACCGTCGCGCCATTCTGCAGCGGGCCATAAACGACATAGCTATGGCCAGTGACCCAGCCGATGTCTGCCGTGCACCAGAAGATATCCTCATCGCGCAGATCGAAGACCCATTTCGAAGTGATGTAAGTGGCGACGGCGTAGCCGCCGGTTGTATGCAGAATGCCTTTCGGCTTGCCGGTTGTGCCGGACGTGTACAGAAGATAGAGTGGGTGCTCGGAGTCGAGGCGCTCAGGCGGACATTCGTCCGAAGCGATCGACATCAGCTTGTGCCACCAGTGGTCGCGTCCGGGCAGCATGTACTGGGTTGACCCGGTGCGCCGGTAAACCAGAACCGAAGCGACGCTTGGGCATTGCGGCAGGGCCTTGTCCACCGCGGGTTTCAGCTGGACCTCGATACCGCGCCGGTAAGAGCCGTCCTGGGTGATGACGCACTTGCACTGCGCGTCATTGATGCGGTCGATGAGAGCCTGCGAAGAGAAGCCGCCGAAAATCACGGTATGCGT